>JAQGHG010000019.1 GCA_028288925.1 Patescibacteria group bacterium
AGAGGTAGAGCGCAGAACCTCCCACCTACCTTAGCGAGCGCCTAACAGGACAACGGGTAGTAATTCGCAAAGAGGATGAGTTCGTGAGCAAGGGAGGTGGGAGGTTCGCAGCAAAAAGCAGAAAGGAAAGAGGAGTGTGCGCAATCTACCCCCGCGCCTTCGCCCCCAACTTCCGCTCCAACCGCCGCAACACCTTAGCCTCAGCCTCCGTCGCCTCAGCCTCCGTCGGCGTGCGGTCCGGATGCGCCACCGTCAGCCGCAGCGTCAGGCTCTTGTGGCCCTCCGGCACCCCGGCGCCCACATATTCGTCCACATACGCTACGGTAAACCCGGCCAGTTCATCGGCCACCGCCTGCCAAGCCACCTCCGCCGGCAGCACCACCGCCAGATCGCGCGCGATGCTTGGGAACCGCCCCAGCCCCGCGAACTGCCGCGCCGCCGCCGACCCTAGCAGGGGAGCGAGGTCTAACTCCAGGTAGGCCACCTCGCGCTCCACCTTCAGGCCGCGCACGCGCTCCGGATGCACCTGGCCGATCACGCCCACGCGCCGCCCGTCCAGCATCACCGTCCCAAACCGCCCCGGTGCGAACACCGCGTCAGCAGCCGGCTCCAACCGCAAGCCCACGTTTAGCTCCCAGGCCAGCGCGTCCAACACGCCCTTCGCCCGGGCGTACGCTTCCTCCGGCCACGCCATCGTCACGCCCAGCCGCAACGGCTCGTCCGGCTGTTCGCCCTTGCCGCGCTTCACAAAGACCTTCGAAATCTCATAAAAACCCACGCCGCCCGCATCACGCACATATGTCCGGTTTCGCCCCAACACACTCAAATGACTCGGCAACAATCCCGACCGCAGATACGCCTGCTCCGCCGAGAGGGGGTTCTTCAGCTTCAGGTGAGCGTCGTGCTCCCAGCCCACATCATTCAATTGCTCCGGACTCACAAACGAGTACGTCATCACCTCAAACAAGCCCGCGCCATACAACACATCGCGCACCCGCCGCCGCTTGGCCCGCTCGCGGTCAAACGTCAGTTTCCGCGGCCGCCACGAGGGGATAGAGGAGGGTACCTTGTCGTAGCCCACCACACGCACCACTTCCTCTACCAAATCTTCCGCTATCTTCAAATCCGGCCGCCACCACGGCGCCTCCGGCACACTCACGAAATCGCTCAAATCATCCACGAACCGCCGTGCGCCCTTATAGTCCGCTGCCTTTGTGAATTTTTCCAAAGGCACGATTACCACCTTTTTCTCGGCGGGGGAGGCGTGCGCCACCTGACCGTCGCCGATATACAGCCCGACATGTCCAATCCGCTTGGCCGGCTTCACCGCATGCTTCTCGTAACCCCCATCGGCCGGTCGGGTAAAGTAATGGTCCGTCGCCAATTCCTTGCGCTCATCACCCTCACAAAACACCGCGTCGCCCGGCAATAATTCCGCTTCCTTCACCGGCCGCCCTAGCTCATACTGGCCCAGCGCCGTAAAGCCCACCTGTACCCCAATCAACGAGTACAAATAATCCACCAAATACGAGCAGTCAAAAGCCTCGGCGCCGTCCTTCTTGTAAGAAGCTCCTAGTTTGTAGGGCTTATTCACTAATTTGTGAGATTCACCAACGATATCAAACGGCCGCGCCACAATCTGCAACTCCGCCAGCGCCGCTATGGTTTCCTTGTGCGAAATTCCAAAGCCCAGCAGTTTCGAGAGGCGAGAGACCCGCAGCCCAATCCGCTGCACCCACGGCCATTCGTTCAGCTGATCACTCGCCGCCACCAGTTTACCGCCGGCCACCTCACCGAGCAGTTCCATCGCCCGGCCCAGCGCCAGGGGAGTGAGCCGCACGGGGATACCGCGCTCAAACCGCGCGCTGGCCTCGGTCCGCAAGTTTTGGCGCTTAGCCATCTTGCGCACCGTCACCGCGTCAAACACGGCCGCCTCAAGCAAAACTTCAGTGGTATTGGCATCTACCTCGGTATTAGCGCCGCCCATCAGCCCCGCCAGTCCAACCAGCCCGGAGGCATCCGCCACCACCAAATCTTCCGGCGTCAGCTTACGCACCACGCCGTCGAGCGTAGTGAGGGACTCACCAGCCTGAGCATGCCGCACAGTCAGAGGCAGCTTCACCTTAGCCGTGTCATACGCATGCATCGGCTGGCCATACTCCAGCATCACGTAGTTCGTCACGTCCACCACCGGGCTAATCGGCCGTATCCCAGCCGCCCGCAGCCGCGCCACCAGCCACGCGGGGGAGGGGGAGGACTGATCCACACTCATGCGCGCCACCATAATCCGCCGCGCCGCACTGTCATCCGCCACCGCCGGACCAGCTTTGGAAATCTTCACCGCCGGGGGAGAGAGCGGGACCAACTCAGCATCAGACATAGCCGCCACTTCGCGCGCCAAACCCACCACACTTTGCACATCCCAGCGGTTCGCGGGTGTCTTAATGTCTATCAAAGTGTCCGCCGGGTACATGTCGCACAATGATGTACCCACCACAGCATCGCTTGACAACTCCATGATACCGTTGTGATCTTCACCTAACCCAAGCTCCTGCTCACTACAGAGCATCCCCTCGCTCTCCTCACCTCGCAATTTTGCCTTGGCAATGCGATCTCCGCCTGGCAGTTCAGATCCAATCTGGGCAAAAGCCACTTTTAGCCCCTCGCGAACGTTTGGCGCACCGCACACCACCCGAAAGTCGCTCTCGCCCGTCGTTATGAACACAATATGTAGCCTATCCGCTCCTGGATGCTGAATAACTTTTTTAACCAGGGCCACCACTACCCTTTTATCAATTTCTTTTGACGAAACTACTTGTTCAACTTCAATCCCCGCCCGCTCCAACGCCCCAACCACTTGCTGGTCGTTCAACATTGTGCGACGTAGCCACTCTTTGATCCAAGACGAACTAACTATCACGGAAATCTCCTAAAATTGCTCTAAAAATTTAAAATTGGGACGCCAGAGTTCCCGCACATCCCCCACGCCGTATTTGATAGCCGCGATCCGCTCCAGCCCAAAGCCAAAAGCAAACCCGCTATACACCTCCGGGTCGATACCGACATTTCGCAACACCTGAGGATGCACCATCCCGGCGCCGCCCATCTCTAGCCAACCCGTCGCCGTACAGAGCTTGCAACCCGCGCCATCAACCATTCCAGTACCTTTGCAAATGACACATGTTGCATCCATCTCAACACTTGGCTCAGTGTAGGGGAAGAAGTTCGGCCGCAGCCGCAAAACCGTGTCATCACCCAACACGCCTCTCAGCATAGTCTCAAGCGTGCCCTTCAGATCACCGAGGCTAATCCCCCTATCCACCACCAGCCCTTCGAGCTGATAAAAACTCCAGGAGTGCCGCGCGTCCTCATCTTCATTACGGTAGACCTTGCCCGGCGCGACGATCCGGATCGGCAACTCGTCCTTGTTCTCCAACATATGCCGGATCTGCACCGAAGACGTATGAGTGCGCGGCAAATGCGCCTCCTCCAGATAGAAGGTGTCCTGCATGTCCCGCGCCGGATGGTCTTTGCCCACCAGCAGCGCTTCAAAGTTGTGCCACTCCGTCTCTACCTCCGGGCCCTCGGCTACCTGGTATCCCATCTGCCAAAACAGGTCCACCAGCTCGTCTAGCACCACGCTCACCGGATGCCGATGCCCCAACGCCGGCTTCAGGCCCGGCGCCGTCACATCAAAAGGCGCCGCGAACTCCGCCTCGGTCTCGGCTGCCCGCAAAGCCACTTCCCGCTCGGCCAGAGCCGCTTCTACGCTCACCCGCAGCACATTCGCCGCCTTGCCGGCCGCCGCCCGCTCTGCCCCCGGCAAGGCCCCTACCGCCTTCAGCCGCTCAGTCACCGTCCCCTTGCGGCCCACCAGCTCCACGCGCAAAACCTCCAGCTCCTCCAGGGAACCGGCCGCCTCAATCTTCTGCAATAATTCAGCCTTCTCTATGGCCACCGAAACCTCACATAAACTTCTACGATCACGAGCAATAATGCCAGTAGTATAGCATCTAGCGGTCCGAGCTGGTGCAACGAACTCAGCGCCAGCATACCCGTTAGCCATGCGCCAATCAAGAGCCCCTGTCGCCGCGAGTACCGCAGCCGCGCCACGCCCGCTGTATGCACATGCAAAAACGTCTTAGCCGTATACATCGCCAGGGTCACTACGGCGCTCGACGCCAAGTACGCCACGATAAACCACAACGTCACCCCCATCGGCCCCAGAGTCAGGGGGTTCGTCAGCACCAAACTAGCCGCCAGCCCCACCAAGCTCAACACGGACCACGCCACCAGCAATATCAGCCACCCAACAACCGTCACCGCAAACTTCTCACGCTTATATCCCCTATTATACCCTATCTATCAGGCTACCGAGTGGATACACATCACCACATGATCATACAATTAAAATGAATACCTTTTAGTAAAACGCCTTTGCATGGCATTTTTTGTCGCCTAACCTGCCCACCCTGTTCACTTTAATTGAATAATCGCACACCGCGACTGCAACACCGCCATGACAGCACAAAAAACCGCTCATCCCAGCGCGCTTCACAGCGGGCTTTAGGATTAAGCGGTTTTAAGAAATAATTGCAGAGTTACGGGGCGAAATGTCCGAAGCATCTATAGTTTGTAATTGACGCCGGTCGCCCCGTAGGGATCTCTACCCAAGGTGCGCATTGCTTCAATTACCTTTCGGTTGATTGTGGTATGGCATTTTTGTTTTGGGTAAAAACTTTTTTGTTAACTTGCAGCCGGTAAATTTAGATGATGTTTCTTTTCTTTCTATCTAATATTTAACTCTGATCAAGTTATATTACTTTCCAACCACCCGTAAGGGTGATCGGAGCATTCGGCTACAATCTCAAGAATTATAACCGCATGCTCCGATCACGTAGCCTCATTTGTCGCGTCATCTTAGTTTGGACCCAAGATGTAAATGAGTGGCGAGAGTAGGACGGACCCGGGTTAGAAATAAGGGGGATACCTCTAACCGGGAACCGTCCTACCATCGTGGTGTGGTGAAAAGACTGCAAGAGACTGAACTTTCAACGAACTTCTGTGCGGGCTGGTCTGAACTTTTGGTCTCGGTCGGGAACTTGGTCGGGACTCGTGTGGACTAGCGAACTGTATATAACTTAGCACAAGCGTATTGGAATGTCAATACTCTTATGCTAATGCTCTCTTCTGTTCGCAGGCATGACTATGCAAAGCCAAAATAACGACATCCTAGGCGTACCACACTACCACCTTCAAATGACCCTTGTTGCAAATAAAACAACAGTTATGCACAAACATTTTGGCCCTTTTCTTGGCCAAAAAACATACTCTTCACACTATTACCTCATATGTCCACTACCAAAGCCCGTCACTCTACCCGCGTAAACCGAACCCATCCACAAAAACAGCCCGGAGCACCATGTGTACTCCGGGCCGAAAGAACGTTTGATAGCGGTTTGCGCTACATCAGACCCAGCAGCTCCTTCACCTGGCCCAGCTTGGCGTTAGCCAGCTCGCTCGCGCGCCACCAGCCATGCTCCAATGCTTTGTCGATCTGATCGTTGCCCGGCTTCATCAGCTGGGTATACGTACGCTGTAGGGGCTTGAGCGTGCGCACCACCAGCTCGGCCAGATCCTCTTTGAAGTCGCCGTAGCCACGCCCAGCGTATTTCTGCTCCAGCTCGTCAATCGGCTTCCCGCTCAGTACAGACATAATCACCAATAAATTCGTCACCGCCGGCTTATCGGCGGCCGCCGCTACCTGGCTTCCCGAGTCGGTCACGGCCCGCATAATCTTCTTTCGGATCACCTTCTCGTCGTCTTCCAGCAAAATACACCCGCTCAAGTCAGCATCGCTCTTGCTCATCTTGCGCGTAGGATCCTGCAGGTCCATGATGCGCGCCCCTTCAGTTTGTACCGTCGGTTTAGGAATCTTAAACGTCTCGCCGTGGACGTTGTTAAAGCGCGTCGCGATATCCCGCGTCAGCTCCACATGCTGTTTCTGATCCTCGCCCACCGGCACCTCGTCGGCGTCATACAACAACACATCGGCCGCCATCATCACCGGATAGTCGTACAGCCCCACCAGCTGCCCCTCGGCCCCTAGCTTCTGCGACTTATCCTTAAACTGCGTCATCCGGTTGAGCTCACCCACCGTCGCGTAATTATTCAAAATCCACGTCAGCTCCGAGTGCGCCGGCACCTGCGACTGCATAAACAGATAGGTATGCTCGTGATCGGCGCCGGCCGCCAGCAGCCAGGCCACAGCCGCGCGGCTATTGCGCCGCAACTCTTCCGGATCCGGCCGCACCGTCAGCGCGTGCAAGTTCGGCACAAAGAGAAAGCACTCAAGTTCGGGATCAGCGCTCATCTCCCCCCAACGCTTCATCGCGCCCAGGTAGTTGCCGAGGGTCAGGTCCCCCGTTGGTTTCACTCCGGATACGACTCGTTTCACTGTAAGTACCTTTCTTTTGCGCTTAACTATACCTTGTTCGCACTATCCAGCCTAGTCTTCCAGCGCCGGCTTATCTATCACCAACGCTTCGACCGCCGGACTGGTATCGGCAATCTTCACCACATCCTTATCGACCTTCTTGAGCTCACGATGGGCGGCGTTGAAATGATTCACGGTCGTACCCAACGAACTCCCTAGCTTCTGCATATACGTTTCGTGCGCGATCAAGTGCTGGCCCAGCTCCCCCACCCGCTTTTGAATATCCTTGGTCTTCTCTTCTATCTGCAGACTCCGCAGGCCCTGAATCACCGTCTGCAAATACGCCATAAATGATGTAGGGCTTACAATGATTACATGCTTGTCCCGGAAGGCGTACTCTATTAAATCGCGGGCATTTGTCTGCAACGTGCCGATCTTATTAATGAGCAAATCATAATAAATCGCTTCGCTCGGGATAAACATAAAAGCAAAATCCATGGTGTTTTCATTCGGCCGGATGTACTTCGCCGTCTCGTCAATCCGTGCTTTGAGATCGGTTTTGATGGCCTTAATCAGCGCGTCCTGACGCGTCTTGTCCTTCTCCTCAACCAGCCGGTTGTAGTTCTCCAGCGAAAACTTCGAATCCACCGGCAAGATCAATCCCCGATCCAGCCGCACGATCGCGTCTACTATCTCGCCGTCGGCAAATTTATACTGCAACGCGAACCGTTCCGGTGGCAGCACGTTCTCCAGCACACTTTGCAAAAAATATTCGCCCAACACGCCGCGCTGCTTGGGATTCTGTAGTGTATTTTGCAACAGTTTTAGTTCATCAGTGATGCCCAAAACCTGCTTGTTGCTCTCTTTGAGCTCCGTCAGGTCGCGCGTCACCTCGCCGATCAGCCGGCTCGAGGCCGCGAACTGCCGCGCCATCACGTCGCGCATCGTATCGCTCGACTTATCGAGCCGGTTATTCAGCGTCGTGTGAATCCCCTGCAAATCTTGCTTGATGAGCCCCAGCGCTGTATCGTTCTTCATCTCCTGCTTGAGCTCGACCATCTGTCGGTTCATGGCGTTAATAATGAGCAAAAATCCCACTACTACGGCCACCAGCAACAACGCGATCATCAACATCGTAATCATAATTCAGAGTATAACACCCATACAAAAAGCGAACAAGACAAAATTTATACCAACCTCTTCAACAGCACATCGATGGCCCGCTCGAAGGCGGTCTCATCCTTGAGACTCAAGGATTCAAATAATTTCTTTTGCTGCTCATTAATAGCCTCAGCCGCCTCGAACACCGCTCGCTCCCCTTTCGGGGTCAGCGCCAGCACGTTTTCGCGCTTGCTCCGCGGATTCGGCCGCTGCGCCACTAGCCCGCGCGAACTCAGCGCCTCTGCTTGGCGCGTAACGACCGCGGGTGTCACTTCCAGGTTGGTGGCCAATTCGCGCTGGCTCGCCTCGCCCAGCGCCAACAGACCATTCAGTACCCGGAATTGAGAAAAGGTTAGCGCGAAGCTAACCTTTAACTCATTTTCCACCTCTCGTTCGAGACTGTTTGCGACCCGAACGATTTTGTTGAGAAGAGATTTCTCTATGAGAGAATTCCTTACCTGCACAATGTTTGAACTCCATTAACAATATACCCCTAAACAATTTAGGGGTCAATACTTTTTATGGTTTTCTTTCCCGGTGAGCTCAAAAGTCCCCTCCCCTATCTGTAGATCACCCGTCGTGGGGCATCAAAAAAGACCCACAAGGGGTCTCAAAACTCATCTTACTGGCATCAATTGTTTCTGCCCGCGTCATTTCCGCAGAAGTTATCCCCAAGTTCTGCACACCCCGGAGGCCTCCAACACCGAACACTCAGTAACGCTTATGTCATAAGCATTTGACAGATGTTCGGTATGAAGCAATAGCACTATCACATAGAAACCCGCCGGCATACATTGTACGACGTCGCCGTCTCACGCTACCGGTCTAGGGGAAGAGCAGCATCTTCACCGAGACGGCCAAAGTCGCCAAGCCGAATATCCGCGTCAGCGTCTCGTTCGAAAAATGCGAGCTCATGCTCGCCCCAAAAAATCCGCCAACGAAAAATCCCACCGCGATGAACATCGCTGCCTTCACGCTGACATTTCCCTGCCGGTAATACAAAAACGCGGCCGCCAAACCAATCGGCGGCAACATTACGGCCAGGGTAGTGCCCTGGGCCATCTTCTGGCTAAATCCAAAGATATAGATCAGCAGCGGAATCAAGAAGATCCCGCCCGCTATACCGATCAGGCCTGCCAAAGTCCCGCAAGCCAGACCCACCACAATAAACAACACAGAGACCATTATTTCTATGATAATGTATTTCCTCCAATGAAAAAAGCTCACAGCAATGTCTGTGAGCTTTTTTCATTGGTCGGGGTGAGAGGACTTGAACCTCCGGCCTCAGCGTTCCGAACACTGCGCGCTACCAGCTGCGCCACACCCCGATATCTAGCGATTTAAGAACCAGGCTATAATACCGCAAACCAAGCGGCTTTGCTAGTCTGGAAGAGCCTCTAGCTGCGCGCCCTCTAGCTCTATCCGCATGAGATCCAATACGTGAGTGGCGTATTCCTTGAGCCAAGCCAGCTCAGCCACAAACAAGTTCGAGCTGGCCAACCGGCGCTCAAACTCATCCACCCGGCCACGCTGCTGAGCTACATCATACTCCGGCAGCACCTGCACTTCCTGATATCCGTCCGAAAACGTATATCCCAATGCTCTCAGCGTCTGAAAGTGCATAGTCCGCAATTCAGAGATAATCACCGACTCCACCGTACCGAAGATCAGATCACGCACCGCGGTAGGCACCAGCACGCCGTTGGCGGGGATCGACGGCTCCATTGAATCCGTCAGGGATCGTTCCAGCCGGTCAAACTCCAAAACCTGCATCGACCGGATCCCCACATCAAGCTGCTGCAAAATATTCCCAAACAATGGGCTCGTCACAAAGCTACCCACTACAAACTGAGGCTCCAAGATATAGGGCGGGCGAAGCTCCAAATCATAACCATTCGCCACCTCGGCCTCTATGTGCACGCGCGAGGCCTCCGTATCGGCGGCGACATACAGCGCCAGGTTGCTACGACCGCCCATGTACCGCAGCGGTGCCCCTGTCACCTGCTTCTGCGCCCGGTCGATATAAGCGGTCGTAAACACCCCATACCCCAGGTGAAGGTTAGCCGGCACCGCGCAGACCATCAGGCTACCGGGCTCGCCCATGCCGTTACCCGCCGCCTGTAGCCGGCCCATCTCCTGGCGGGCTTCTACCAGGTTCATCGACAATATCGGTTTGCCCTCGATAAATCTCAGGCCCTCATCGCGCAGCGAAGCCGTCTCGGTGGCATTATGGGTGCCGTGCAGAGCAAACCGCAGCCGCGACAGCGTCTGGTCGCCAAAGCTAGATTTGAGTTCTAAGTGGGATCCGGGCATATCAATCTCCTATATACCAAAAAGGCTTTGGTATCTTCATCTTAACAGCCGCCGGCCGCGCATTACGAGCCCGGGGAGGAAACTCCCGCGCCAACACCTCGTGCCAGTTGGCCTTGAGCCAACGCTTCTGCTGCGAATACAATTCCAGCAAACCCCGCTCCGCGAACTCGCGTCGCATCACACCACCGGCATGCGGATGAGCCTGAGCCTGGGCCAGCGGCGAATTAAAGCCGTGCGCGTAATGCGTAAGCTCGTGCACGATCGTCGCCTCAATCACAAACTCGGGTATCTCTGGGCTCTTGAAGATACTATTGATGGTAATGATGCTCGTGTGGCGGTCATTTGGATCCAGGCCGATCGAACCCAGGCGCCGCTTTGCCCGCCGCCCAAACACCATCCGCACGTCATTCTCCTGCGGCACATCAGTAAAGTAATTATCCCAAATCTTGTCGAGCACTTGCTGCAACCAAGCTTCGTCGCGCTTCATACCGTCTCCTCCGCTTCGGCCAAAGCCAGCTCGGCCAGCTCGTCGGCCTCGCCGGTGCCGTAATACCGAATCGCCGCGCAAGTATGCATCGGCGACGGATTGGGCGCGAACTCCCGGTTCCGAATCTTCGCCGCCAAGCTCACCAGCTTGTCGCGGTGATTCTGCAAGATCTTTGGCGAAAGCTCGGCCACGCCCTCCACGCCCGTCACTACGTAGTCGAGCACGACCTGCGCCGGCGCCTTACCGTTGAGCGCCTCATACGCCAAGGCATACGTGCGCAGCTGCAAGTTCACCTTGGCTTCCTTGGCCAGCTTCTCGGGGTCAGTCTTGGTACGCCCCGTCTTAAAGTCGCGCAGCTCCACCCCGCCGGCCACCTCAAAAAACGCGTCGATCTTGCCCCGCAGCCGTAGCTTAGCCTCCGGCACCTCAAACCGCACCGGCACCTCGGTACCCAGAATCCGGCGCGGCGCCCCCGGCTCGCGCTGCAAAAAGACCTCGAGCGTGGCATGTGCCAGCGCCCGGTCCGCTTCGGCCAGCTCCCGCCGGGCGTAGCCACGGTCGCTCCACAGCTCATCCAGCAACGTGTGGAGTTCTCCGGCCGGCCGCACGCTATCCGCCAACCGCGCCCGGTAGTAACTCTCGAAGACTTTATGTAGCGCGTTCCCGAAGGCCAATTGCGGCCCCAAGGGTTGTTTAATCTGCAACACATTCGTCATATAGAATTCAAATGGACAATATTCATAGCTACTCAGACTCGTCACGCCCAGCTCCAACCACCCGTCGCTTGTCTCGAACGGCAGCTTCGCGTCGGCCAAGGCTCCCTCCATGGGGTAAAAGCGTTGTAGTTTGCTCATCACTCTTTCAATTCTGTCAGCCACCATACCTACCGCCTCGTGCCCATCCGCCTCAGCGCCAAACAATTCAGCCACAAACGGGCTCACCGCCTGCTTGACGCCGCCGGCTGTTCGCGTCGGTGCGCTCACCACCAGGCTGCTGCGGGCCCGCGTCGCCGCTACGTACATCAGCCGGCGGAATTCGTGCTCGGGCGCCAGTTCCAGGCCGCCGCGCAAGGCCTCCGGCACCTGGCGCCCCAAACCTCGCCCGCCCGACCAGCTGCGCTGCGTGCAACCGATCACGTACACCGCCTCAAACTCCAAGCCCTTGGAGGCATGCACCGTCAGCAACTGCACACCCTCCGCGTCGCCCACCGCTTCGGTCACTTCCAGCGCCGGCGGCATCGGAAACGCCTTGCTATACTCGGCCAAGGCCGGATTGACCGCCATAGTCTCGAAGTCCTGCATCTGGTCAAACCACCGCTGCAAATCCTCAAACACCCGCACCATCCGTGGGCTCTCCTCGGCTTGCTCACGCCAGGCGTCGGCCCGACCGGTCTCAAACACCAGCCGGAAGGCCAGCTGGCTCACCGGGAGATCCCGCGCCCACTCCCGCCAGGCGTCCAGCCGCGCCACCAGAGCCCGGCCGGATTCGCTCTCATCAGCCCGCAAAGCCGCTTCTACGCTCACCATCTGCTCACGACTCACCTCTAGCAACCGCCGGTACTCCTCGGCGCTCCAGCCCACAAACGGCCCCATGATCACGTGCCCTACCGCTTCCTCATCCGCCCACATCGCCAACCACTTCATCAAGTACCACAGGCCTATCAACTCCGGTTGTTCAAAGATATTCACCGTCGTAGACAGCGCGAATGGCACCTGCCGGGTACGCATCGCCTTGGCCAAGGCCCTCAGCGGCGCGTGCGTCGCCGCCAGCACCGCCATACTCGCCGGCGCCTCGCCCGCCTCCAGCCGCGCCGCTACCGCCGCCAGCACACCTTCCTGCTCGTCGGTAGCCGTCCGGTACGGCACATACTCCGCCGTACTTTCGTTGTGTTGGGCGATCAAGCGCTTATCAATGCCCAGCTTCGACTCCAGCCGCTCCGGATCATTGTGCCGGATCAGCCGGTACGAGGCGTCAAGAATGGCTTGTCCCGAGCGGTAGTTCCGCACCAGCACCGCCGGCTTACCCAGCGCGAAATGATCAGCGAAAGCCAAAATATTGCCAATCTCTGCCCCCCGAAACCCATAGATCGCCTGGTCATCATCGCCTACCGCGAACAAATTTCCCTCGCGCCCAATAAACGTCCGCAACAACGCGTCCTGCACCGCGTTCGTATCCTGATATTCATCCACCAGCACATACTTATACTCCGCCGCCAAGCGCTGTGCCACATTGGGCCGCTCCTGCAGAATCTTCAGCGGCAATTGCAACTGATCGTTGTAATCAAAGGTCCCCGTCTCAGCCTTAAGATCTTCGTAAAGCCGGTAAAACTGAACCAGATCCGCCTGCTCATCCACATCCCGTGGATGCATCTCTCCCGGATCCTGGCGCAGACCCTCCACGTATTCCTCGTACCGGCCCACGCTCACCCCGGCATTCTGCAAACTCCCAACGTAGCCTACAATCCCTTCCAAAAATTCGAATAAATCCGCCTGCGCACCATAATACTTCAGCTCAATCCGGCCCACGTGTTGTTGCAGAAGCAACGCTTTTTGAGTGTCGTTGAGCAAACCACCACGAATCGACCGTCCAATGTGACTAGCAAACCGCCCCAACAACTCCGCCCCAAAGGCATGGAACGTCATCACCGGCACCTGAAACGATTCCCACCCGATCAGTCCGTACAGCCGGTCCTGCATCTCCCGCGCGGCTTTTTCGGTAAAGGTTAGCGCCAGCACCTGCGTCGGCTTGGCCTTGCCCCGCGCGATCAAATGCGCGATGCGCCGGGTGATCACCTGCGTTTTACCCGTACCGGCCCCGGCCACCACCAAAAGCGGCCCGTCGGTATGTTCCACCGCCGTCCGCTGTTCCGGATTTAAACCTTCTAGAATATTCATATGATTATTCTATCAGGTAACATCTATAGACATTCGAGAAAAATGCTATAATTAAGCATAAGAGGTGCAAAGAGTGTCTGATCTGATTACGCGCACAGCCAGACTCGTTCCCTATACTAAACGCCCGAAGCAAGTCGCCAGCTTCGTGACGGCCTATTCGTATGAGCCCCAGCCCAACGAACCAGGTGCTCCACTCGGCAGCTTATACGTGGTGCTCGAGGTCCTAATCTCCGGCCGCGCCAGCGAGGAAGTATCCGACCTGGTCATCGAAACCATCGGCAATCACTACTACAACGAGCCACCGGCCGGCACCGAACCGCTTGAGCGCTTCGAAAGCGCCGTCAAGGCCGTCAACCACGAGCTCACCGAGCACGTCAATCGTGGCAACGCCGCCTGGATCGGCAAGCTCAGCGCCGTCGTCGCCATCCAGGCCGGCGATGAAGTCCATGTAGCCGCCACCGGTTCCGCCGAGGCTTACCTCTACCGTGGCAAATCCGCCAGCCACATCACCGGCGGCAGCGACACCAGCCGCCCGACCACCCCCAGCAAAACCTTCGGCTCCATCGCCACCGGCCAACTCGAAGCCGGCGACCGCCTCTTGCTCGCCACACCCGCCCTCATCCACCAGGTGCCATTGGAAAAACTCCAAAGCGTCATCGGGCAGACCGGCCCCAACACCGCCATCGCCGAGCTCACCGAGCTCATGCACGGCGCGGCCACCGACCGCATCGCCGCCTTCGTTATCGAAATCACCACCCCCGAGCTGGCCGCGCTGCAAGTCCGCTCCGAGCAACCCAATGAGATCCGCCTCGGCTCCCCCGAAAACGCCCTCGAAGCCGCCAAATTAGCCGCCGCCCCCATCGCCAAAACCACCGTGGCCTCGGGCAAAAAAGTTGCCGAGGCCGCCGGCACCGAATGGAAGCGCGCCAAACCCCGCCTTCGCACCCTCGGACTCACGCTGGCCGGCAAAGCTCGCCAGGCGCTCAGCACCACCGGTGGCCGGCGCAAAGCCCTCATCGCGCTCGGCGTCATCGTAGTCATACTTATCGTGCTTGTCTGGCGCCATCAGACCTCCGTGGCATCAAACCAATACTTCGCCAAGTACCAGGAAGCCTACGCCGGTTACACTCGCAGCCAAACCCTTGCCTCTACCGGTCAAAAAGACCAAGCCGGCACGCTCCTACAATCAATCCAGACCCAGCTCACCAAACTCGCCCCCCACGAGTCCGTCATCAACAAGAAACTCGGCGACTCTCCCCTGCTTCAGGGCGAGCCCCGCACCATGAAGGAATTCACCTCCTTGGTCACCAATGGCGTCGACGAAATTCAAGGGCTCATTAGAGTAAATTATACAACAGTTGCTACCCTCCCAGCCAAGGATACCCGTCCAGAGCATTTCGAAATAGCCGGTGGCAAAGCCTATATCTTTGATATCGCACACAAGAACGCCCTGTCTATCGTTACCCTGGCATCGGGCAATATTAAGACCTCAAGCATAGACGCGGACAAATTAGGTGCTGTAATAAACACTACGTTATCCGCCGCGAACGACGGAATCTACATCGTCACCAACCAGCCCTCCGTCTGGTTTTACCGGTTCGACACCGACACCCTCAAGGAACAGCCCGTCGCCTACGGCCAATGGCCCGCAGCCACCGCCGTCGCCTCATACCTCACCAATCTCTATCTGCTCAGCGAAGGAACCATCTACAAGCATGTCAAAAACGCCACCGGCTTCTCGCCCAAGACCACCTATTTCCTGCCCGACGCCAATTCCAAAGCGGCCACGGCCCTAGCCGTCGATGGGTCGATCTATCTAGCCTCGCCCAGCGGCCTCCACCGCTATGTCGCCGGCACGTTCAAACAATCCGCCACACTCCCCCAGTCCATCGCCAGGATCAAAAACCTGCGCTCCACCGACGACGGCACCCTGCTCATCGGCACCGATCCCGCGTCCAAGCGCGTCGGCCTCTGGACCGCCAGCGACACCAAGCTAGCCTTCAGCAAACAAATCGCCCCCAACGGCCTCAAGTCACTCTATGATTCCACCTACGATGCCAAGACCGGCCAAATCTACGCCGTCGCCGACGGCCGCCTCATCCGCTTCGGGCTACAGCGCTAAATTCTTACAGCCGGTCGGGCGCGGCCACTCCCAGCAGCTCCAAGCCGTCCTTGAGTACGTCGGCATACACCCCCACCAGCCGCAACCGCACCGCCTGCCGTTCGTCACCGATTACCCGGTTGTGTTCATAAAACCGGTTAAAAGCCTGCGCCAGTTCATACAGATACGTCGCCACATGATGCGGCATCAAGTCACTCACGGCCTTCGAGATGACATCCGGATACTCAATCAATTTACGTGCCAACACCCGCTCGCCCACACCCAGCTCATCCAGCTTGGCCGCCGGCTTGTCATCCGTCTTAGCCATAACGCTCCGCGCCCGCGCGTGAGCATATTGCAAATACGGACCACTGTTGCCATCCAAGCTCACCGACTCCTCGGGCACAAACACGATATCCGACCCTATGCGATGCTTTAAGAACGCATACTTCACCGCCCCTAGCACTACCTTCTCATCGGCCGATCCGGTCGCCTGCTTATTTGCTTGTGCCACCAGATCGAGCACATCGCCCGCCCGCAGGATATTACCCTTACGCGAGCTCATCTTCACCCCGCCGGCCAGCTTCACATTGCCATGAGTAATGTGCGTGCTCTTGGCCACCAGCTCCGGATTAAATTGCTCGATGCTCTTGAGCACTACTTTCATGTATTCCAAAATATCGTTGCCGGTAATCACAATCGAACGGTCGAACCGATAGTCCTGCCACTTCGTCAAAATCAGACCAACATCCTTGGCCTCGTAAGTAGGCAACCCATTGGAGTTAATAAACACCCGCGTGTGCAGCCCATACGGCTCACCCCGAAACACCACCGCGCCGTCGCTCTCCTCATACACACCCCGCTTCAACTGCTCGCGCACGGTATCAAGACCCAGCTGAGTAGTCTCACTCTCCGGATAATATTTCTCGAAACGCGTACCAATCCGGGCATAAAAAGCATCAAAATGATCATAACTCCACTGCCGGCACGTCCAGTAAATCTTGGCCAGATTCGATTCATGGTCATTCCGCGCGTGAATCTCGTACACCCGTTTATTTAGCGCGATGATCTCGGCCTTAGCCACTTCGTCATCCTCGTAAGCTCGAGTGCCTTCGATATAACACCGCGTCATCCACTCCGAACGATCGGCTTCCGCGATATTCGCCAAGCCTTCCGGCTGCTCTCCACCCAGCTCGCGCAAGATCGCCCACAGCGTCCTGCCCACATGCAGGCCCACGTCGCCGCCGAAGTTCACGTCGTGCACGTTCCCGCCGGCCGCCTGGACCAGCCGCGAGATCGCGTCACCCACCACACTCGTATAAAGGTGCCCGACGTGCAACACCTTAAATGGGTTCGGGTCAGAATATTCCACCACTACCTCTTGCCCGGCGTATATCGCCGGTTTGCTCGTCGGGGCGGCTATCGCCAGCTCACCGATCCTAGCATCGCTCAGGGTAATATTAATAAACCCCGGTCCGGCCACCTCTACCTTCTCGAAGCCTTTCGAGCCGCGCAGCGCATCGGCCAACTCCCCGGCCACCTCCCGCGGCGGCCGTTTCATGTCCTTGGCATACACCATCGCCGCGTTGGTCGCGACATCGCCAAACCTGGCATCGGCGGCATAGCCCACCTCAAAACGGCCCAAATCCGTAATGTCGTCAAATGTCTGGGCGATTACCTTGGCAATCTGCTGTTTGATTTCTGGTAGCATCATTTCCGCCCGATTATACCAGGAGTGTACCCCGCAAGCGAATCGGGGCATACGACAGCCGAATTATTACGGTTATTGACAACAAAAGGGAAGGACCTATCATTAATCTACCCCATGACCAGCCGGGCCATGCGGCAAAACCGGAAGGACTAGCAATGGCCAAGCAGCCCCCGCCTCCACCTACCGAATACCATATCCAGGTCTCCTGGTTCGGGCGGGAGATAAAACGCACGTTCTATGCGACCGGTATCTGGGGAGCCCTATCCTGCCCGGTGATCCTCGTGGCGACCGGCCTGAGCATCATCCTGGCCGTCCTCGGGTTCATCGTCTTCGGCCCCCAGTTCGGCATATACTGCGCGCTCCTCTCAGCGATCGCGATAGCAATCCTCATCGTGAGGCTAATCCGTCGGCGAACGCGCAACCACCCTCGCCGATAATCCCGGGGACCAGCCCCGGCCTTCGCGCCCCTACTATTGGCCCCGCCGGCAGCTTTCGAGCAGCCGGCGGGGTCTTCCCTTTTTCTTTCCTATATAATGTATCCATGAAACTCCTAGCCAAAAACCGGCGCGCCACCTTCGACTACGAGATTACCAAGCGGATCGTCGCCGGAATCTCACTCAACGGCGACGAAGTCAAAAGCATCAAGTCCGGCGCCGCCAGTCTCAAAGGCGCCTTCATCGCGCTGCACGAGGGCGAGGCCTACCTCACCAACGCGCACGTCACGCCATACCAACACGCCGCCCACAAGGACATGCTCGAACCCACCCGCAACCGCAAGCTCCTCCTCCACCGCGATCAGCTCGACCGCTTGATAGCCGAAAAGCAATCCGGACTCAGCGTGGTCCCCACTGCCCTGCTCCAAGACCGCCGGCTCATAAAGCTCGAGATCGGCATCGGCCGCGGCAAAAAACGCTACGACAAACGCGAGACAATTAAGCGCCGCGACACCAGCCGCGAAGTGGCTCGGCAGTTAAAACGCTAATGCTTTCCAAAACTGGGTAAAACCCGCTTGACGAGTACCCGCTACAAGCGTTAATCTACTTACAGGTACCTGCACAAAAAAAGTACTCAAAACAAAAAAGAACAAACTCCATCACCAGAAACGGCTCCACAAAGGGCCGTTTCTCCTTTTGTGGGGCTACCTTACATTAAGAACAGCCCGCCGGATGCCGGCAGGCCTTACTATCCGAATGTTAAAACTCCCGGGTTGCCAACTCGCCAGAAAATTGGTCTGCTATTGCGCCGCCGTCTCAGTATCCGTAATTTGCTGGGAATCCAAACTCTTCGACAAAGCGTTATATTCGTCCACCCCTTGGCGGTAAACAGTGATGCGCCGGTTGATATCATCGACTAAGCGGTTCTGCTGTGGCACCAGCGCGTTGTAAGCCGGAATACGGCCCGCGGCCCGGTATCCATCGAGCTGTTGGTTCAGAGCCCCCAGCCGGCCTTTCTCGGCCCGGATTTGAGCCAGCTCACTCTCCAGCTCAGTCCGGCGGGCATTAAACACCCCCTGGTACTTGGCATGCGCCGCCACGATCAACGAGCGGTCAGCAAAATACTTGGCGTAGTGCGCCTCCAGCACCGGCGACAGACTGCTGTTCTCGGTGGCTAATATTGAATGAAGCTCATTCGTCTCTTCGCCCGGCTCGCTCTTGGCGTAGCCGGCCATGCGCTGCCGCAAATCTTCATCCTGCACCTTCGCGTACGCCTGCTGCAGCTCACGGCCCAGTTCGGCCCGCTCGCCACTGCTCATCCGCGCCCACACCGCGTGGAGCAGCTCGTGAGCCGACACCACATCCATCTCGGACGCCAGAGCGGCATTATCAATCCGCAAGATATAAATCCGGCCACGATAGTAGCACCCCAGCTCAAGCTCGTGCGGCTGAGTATTGCAGTCATGGTTAAAGGTTGTCTTGTCATCAATCTGCGGCTGGGCCCGATAAAATGCGGCCCGGGCCGCATGAGTCAAACCTAGCCGCCCCTCGACCGCCGCGACGCTTGCCGCCGGCCGAAACGTCACCAGAGCATACTGGTCCAGGATCGCCTGATAATTCAACGCGCCCACCACCAGCAAGACTAGGCATAGCAGCTGCGCGGCGGTACGAACCCGATGAGGCGACGAGTGAGGATGCATAGTAGCATCACTGTACCTGCCCTACGAGCCGGTGCCAAGTACGCACGCCTACTGATCCCTCTCATGCTTGCATAAGCCCGATTTGAGCGTAAGATAACAATCGACTTTCTCGGGTGGAGAAACTACCACAATTATGCTCATGAATCCGCGCTCCACAATGTCTTCCTACCTCGTAACTCCTCGCCTGCGCGGCCACGCCGGACGTTGGAACGGGTTCCGTGCTCGCGCCCTGACGATCAGCCGGGTGCGCAATCACATCAGCCCGCGCGCGCTCGCCAGCCTAGCGATTTGGACCGTCATCGTCAGCGTGTGGCAATATACCACTACCCCTCGCCTCGCCAACCAAGCCGCTCTGGCCAATGGCCAACAGACACCCATCATCGCCGAACCGGCCCCTACCGCCGGCCCAATCGCCAACGAACCCGCCGCCCTAGCGGCGGTCGCTCACGCCGAAAAGCTCCCCGACGGTCCCACCGGCCAGCTCCTGCCTCCTGGCACCATGGCGCCCGACCGTACCTACGCCAACAACTACTCACGAGGCCAATGCACCTGGTACGTCGCGAGCCGCCGCCAAATCCCCGGCGGCTGGGGCAATGCCAAAGCCTGGTATTACCACGCCACAGCCAGCGGCTGGGCCGTCGGTACGGTGCCCGCCGTTGCCGCCGTCGCCTGGACCCCCAGCGGCTACTACGGCCACGTCGCGCTGGTCGAACAAGTCTCCGCCGACGGCCGGCAGGTATACGTCTCCGAAATGAACTACCGCGGCGTCGGCGTCAAAAGCTTCCGCTGGGCCCCTACTTCTTCATTTAAGTATATCTACTGATATACACCCATCGCCCACTATTCAGTAGAACTGAATACCCCTACCTATTTCGAACTCATAATCATGCCTTAATAAAGACAATGTTTGAAACACTATTCAGTTTCACTGTATAGTGACGCCCATGAATATCTCCACCCTCAACCAAACACTCACGCCCCAGGCCTTCTACGTGCTCAAACGCCTTACTCGCCAAGGCCTCATTGAACGTCTCGACGCGCATAGCACCACCAACCCCAAAATAACCCACCTAGAGCGCGTCATCGCGCATACTCATTACAAACTAGGCCACAAGCTCTGGTAAACTACCTTTATGAACCCCAAACGCTGGCACCCGGAACTCATCGTGCTCATCCTAGCGGCCGCCCTCACCCGCGTCTGGAATCTCTTCAGCCCCAACGCCGTCGTCTTCGACGAGACGTATTTCAAGAGCTTTGCGGCCCATTACCTGAACGGTCATTATTACTTCGACATCCACCCGCCCCTCGGTAAGCTCATGCTGGCCGGGCTAGCCCACCTCCAAGGCCTCGCGCCCAGTGCCATGATCAGCGGTACCGCCGTCACGCTCCGCTGGCTACCCGCCGTCGCCGGCATACTACTCGTACCCCTCGTATGGGGCATCCTGCGCCGCCTCGGCGCCACCCGGGCGTTCGCCTTCCTTGGCGCCGCCCTCATCCTCTTAGACAACGCCCTCACCGTCGAATCCCGCTTTATTCTCATGGACTCCACCTTGCTCCTCTGCGGCTTGGGCGCCCTCTACCTCTATCTCCGTGCGCGCACCGCCGGCCCCAACCACCGCTGGCTCTGGCTGGGCCTGGCCGCCCTCAGCGCCGGCGCCGCCATTAGCATCAAGTGGACCGGCCTCACCGCCCTTGCGCTCATCGGCCTGCTCTGGCTCTGGGATCAGCCCTCCCGCGAAGCCGCCTCCTGGCCACGCCGCCTCGGCGAGCTCGCCGTCCTCGCGTTTATCCCTACGCTGGTCTACCTCAGCGTCTTTTGGGCGCACTTTCAGCTCCTGCCCCGTTCCGGCGACGGCGACGCCTTTATGACCCCTCAGTTCCAATCAACCCTCATCGGCAACGCCGGTTACGACCCTCACACCCATCTCCCCTTCATTACCAAATTCATCCAGCTCAACCAAGAGATGTACCGCGCGAACCAAACCCTCACCGCCACCCATCCCTATGGCTCCCGTTGGTACACCTGGCCGCTCGAAGGACGGCCGATTTACTACTGGCAAGGCGACACCCGGGCCGGCGGCCGCCAAGGCAATATCTACTTGCTCGGCAACCCGGCCGTCTGGTGGGGTGTCTGGATCGCGATCCTGGCCGGCCTCGTATACGCCTACCTCGGCCGCCGTCGCCTCCGCCCGGCTACCATGGCCGCCCTAGCCGTCGCCGCCACTGCCTACTTCCTTAACTTTTTACCCTTCGTCGCCGTCGCCCGGGTAATGTTCCTCTATCATTACTTCTTCTCCTTCATCTTCAGCCTCATCTTTGCCGTCATGCTCTGGAACGACCTTGCTACCACCAAGAAGGGCCGCCAGCTCATCCATCTCCGTCAGCGCCAAATCTATGGCGCCGTCATCGTACTCATAACCCTCGGTTTCATCTTCTTCGCCCCGCTCACATATGGTTCTCCACTCACGCCCAACGGCCTCCAAGCCCGCATGTGGCTCCACTCCTGGCGCTAAGAGCACATAGACACCATCGGCCCTGGGCATTACCATAAGAGACATGAATGACGCAGACCGCGACCAAATCGAAGCCGCCACCGAACAATACGCAACCCAGCTCGGGATGCCCTACTTCGACACCCGCCCCCGCCTTGATATTCGCCCTCTGGTCGGCAAGCTCACGCTCCAAGGTATGCAGGCCTACGGCGTAGTTCCGCTGGGCCTCGACGCCAATCACCTCGTCCTCGGCACCAGCGAAGAAACCAACCGCGCCGAGCTCGAATCCCTCAAGCAGCGCCTGGCCGGCTACGATGTTGAATACGACTTTGTCTCCCAGCTCGGCTGGAACCGCCTGCTCAACCGCTACTCCGTCGCCGACAACCTCGATGTCCTCGACACCGGCGACTTTAGCGGCTTCACCGAACGCATCATGAACATCGAGCCCAAGTTCATGTTTGAGCCCGTCGCGCAGCTAGCCTACCAACTCGGCGCCTCCGACATCCACGTCGAGCCGGGCGAACACGAAGCCCGCATCCGCTTCCGCATCGACGGCACCCTCCACCCCATCACCATCATCCCCAAGGATCGCTATGATCTCTTCGCCTCCGACCTGCAAATGCGCGCCGGGGTCAAATGGGGCGGCGACGAACCCCAAGGCGGCCGTATCAGCATGATCGTCGTCAACGACGACGGCGACGAGACCCAGCTCAACATGCGGCTAGAGACCATCCCCTCTCTCCATGGCGAAGATGTGGTCATCCGCCTCTTCAACCTCAGCGTACAGTACCTGACTCTCGAGAACCTCAAGCTCAGCAAGCGGCAACTGTCGACACTCCTCCGCAGCGTTGCCCACCCCCGCGGCATGGTCATGAGCGTAGGACCTACCGGCTCCGGCAAGACCTCCACGCTCTATTCCATCCTCAACCACCTCAACAATCCCGAGGTCAAGATTGTCACACTCGAAGACCCCATCGAATACGAGCTCAACGGCATCAGCCAGGTCCCCGTCCACACCGACGACAAAGGGCTCTTCATCAACGAGCTCCGCGCCGTCCTCCGCGAAGACCCCAACATCATCATGATCGGGGAAATCCGCGACGCCGACACCGCCAAGACGGCGCTGCAGGCCTCACTCACCGGTCACCTTGTGCTATCCACCTTTCACGCCACGAATGCCTCATCCGCTATCTCGCGTCTGATGGACATGATCGGCGAGAACCCCCTCCTCGCTAGCTCCATCAAGCTCATCATGGCCCAGCGCCTGGTGCGCGAGCTCTGCAAAGTCTGCAAGGAAGTTTACGAACCCAACCGGGATGAACTGCTCCAGATCAAGACCGCTCTCCATGGCATGCCCGAGGACTCGCATCCTCCCATCGAAGGCGCCAAACTCGCCCGGGCCGTCGGCTGCCACGTCTGCCACCAGTTTGGCTACGACGGCCGCCTCAACATCATGGAACAGCTCGAAATCACCCCCAAAATGGGCGAGCTCATGGCCCACGGCACCGCCGCCACTACTGCCACCGCCATCGAGCAAGCCGCCGTCAAAGACGGCATGGTCACCCTCATGCAGGACGGCGTCATCAAAGCCTTAGAGCAAAAGGTTACGCTCGAAGAAGTCTTCATCCAAGTCGGCGAATAGCCCTAGGACTCGTCAGCCACCCGGCGTGCCGCGGCAAATTCCGGATCAGCCGCCAGCGCTCTGTGCGCATCCGAAAAATAGTATTGCTCCAGGATCTTTCCCCATCCGGCCACATGCCGCGCCACCACAGCTTCGTCTTTGCTGTCGTAAGAATAGTTAGGCTGTGCGGAAGGATAATGATCGCTATACGGTACATTTGTGGTATTAAGAAGCTTTGGCTCCTCGTCCGGCCCCGGTCTCCGCTCGTTCATTACCGCCACAACCGCTTCGTCAGGATAGCCCTTAACCACGCCATACGGAGCATGAATGGGATCAGTGTCGCCACTAAAATAAGTCCCTGGCTTCGTAGCCTTAGCTACACGCCAAGCATCTTCCCACCAATCATCTACACCTCCCCAGCCGGTCCGGGCATCAAACCGCGCTACGCCAGGCACCTGAGTATTCTGAGTGGTGCGCTCGTACCCCGCCAGGCTCTCTACGTTCATCATCAGAACTGGACGGCCACCTTTACCCTCTATCATCTTGGCCTGAAAACGCACTCCTCGCGGCTCCGTAAATTCGCTCAAACGCTCAATCGGCGCCACATCCTCCGCCGTTCCACCACGTATATACACTTCCGTTTGGCCCCGCGCGTCGGCTAGGGTCAAAACCACATTGGGATCAACCAAATACGCGCCCAGCCTAGGCTCAAGCCGGCTATACCAAGCCTGGATTCGTTCCGCCGCCCGCTCCGCCGAAGGCTCAGTGTCCATGTCGCTTCTTGCCAGCCCCATTATCCTAAAATCCCGCCAACACCTTAGTACCCTGCGTGTCCGCCGGTATCTCATACCAGTTTGGCGAGCAGCCACCCAGCACCACGGTCGGCGCCTGCAGTATAGGCTTGGGCGCGGCCGTATCCAAACACGATGCGTGATCAAAGCCCAGCCAATGGCCCACTTCGTGATCGATCATCTCGCCGTGGTAGGCATCCGAGCCGCCCGTCCAGGCCGCCGGTGGTTTGAGCCACATATCGCGGTTCAAGCCAATTACATTGCCCACCTGGCAGGTAGTGTGACCCGCGCAGGCCGGATCAAGCGCCGTTATCACCGCCGGGCTCACCAGACGGATAGCCAAGTTACAGTCAGCCTCGGCTCGCACGAACTTCAGCTGGCCACCCAGCGTCCATGCGCCCCCCGCGCCCAGCACCGCCGCTACCCGCACCGACAACGCCTCCAGATCGGCCGGCGCCTCCGCCTGCGGACAATATCCATACTCAGCCGCTGCCGGATGGGCTATAGCCGGCAAAGCCGGATTGCCCGTAATCTTCCGAGGCGCCGTATAAGCCAGGTCGCGCTTGGCCTGAACGGCCACTATCAGTGCCGCGGCCGTCGCCGTCCGGTCAAACGCGCCGGGTATCGTCGCCACATAGGCCACCACCCGTGAGCCATCCACGCTCACACCCTTGCCTGGGCCGGCGAACACTAGCCACTCACCGATCTGCGCTGCTGTCGGTGCGTAAGTCTTAGTCAGTACCTTCACACTCAAGCTCAGCCCCAAGCGTGCCTGAGCCTCCTCCGCGTCCGGCTTATACGCTCCCGCCGCCAAAACTGGAGCAAGCTTATCCGGCCGCAATTCCACGCTGCTCTTCGCTCCCAGCCCCTCGCGAATCAATCTTTCAAGCTCGGACTCGCTCAAGCGGCTACCCGCCTTCTCGGTAATCACAAAAGCCTGGCCGTTTACGATCATGGGCAGCGCGTCGCTCGCCCGGTAGTTGACCAACGATGCCAGCCGCGTCGCCTCGCCATGCACAGCCGCGGCATTAGGCTCGTAGCGGATAGCCAACGGCCGGGACATCAGCATGCGCGCCACACCCGCTATCGGCAGCGGCGTATCCCGCCCCGCCGCCCGTACCCGACGCTCCACCTGTTCAATGTCGGCCGCCCCCAGCCGGCCGGCGTCGAGCACATAGCTCGCGCTGCCCAACGTCACCTTGAGCTTCGACCGCGGCGCCAATGCCACGAGTCGCTGATGCAAAGCTCCAAAAGGCACCCCGCTCAAATCCGTCTGCCCCACATGCACCCCGGGATACACCCGCTGGCCATAATACCCAAATAACGCCGCGTTCAACGCCGCGAACACCACAACCACCGCCGCCACAATCAACCATCTCGTAGGCAGCGCCAACAAACTCCACGACCTCCTAGCCTTGGCCTTGGCGGCATATCTCGCCGCGGACTTAGAACGCGCCGTCTTAGGCGGCTCAGCCACATGCCGTGGCGCCATTACCGGAGCCGGCAGTACCACGATCCCCCCGGCCACCGCCGGATGCGCCGGCGCCAAAATCGACCGCATCGAAGCAAAAGCCGTAGCCTTCGCCACCGGCTTCGCGCCGCTCACCGGCAGCCGGAAGCGCACCCGGTCGTGCGTCGCGTCGGTAATCGCCCGCTGCAGCAGCGGATCAGTCGTATCCTCCAGCGCCGGACCCTTGTCGGCATCGTCTGAGCCCAACGCCACCACATCACCACACTGCAGGCAAAACATCACGCCATCTACGGGCATCAGAGCGGCATTACAATGAGGGCATTTCATAAGTGTTTGTTTTTAGGGGAATTATTACTTAAATTTTACCACAAGAAGTATCAATCAGAGAACAAACAATGTATCCAGGACCTACGAGTGACTTTCGCGCCCCTTTCCCTTTTGCTTTTAGCTGCGAACCTCCCACCTCCCTTGCTCACGAACTCGACCTCGTTGCTTATCCATGCGTTGTGCTGTTAAGCGCTCGCTAAGGTAGGTGGGAGGTTCTGCGCTCTACCCCTCTTCTCGTGTGGCTTAGGGCCTACGGGTGGCAGGCGTACAATATATCTCCGAACAAGCGGACGCCGGTACAGATACCGACTACACCGAAGAGACGGGTAGCGTTCGGACGCGTGAGGAGATATGTTGCACGGCTGACAGGACCCGTACGATACAGGCCCACCCTACCGCCGCAACAGATCCAACCACACCAGCCCACCCTGCAAACCCGCCATATCCCCAAGCTTGGCGTACTCCAAACGTGGTAAATCCGGCAACACTTTCGGCATCTTCTTGAGCTCAGCACCCACTAATTGCAAATCAATATCCCTCATCATGCTCCCGCCGAACACCACCATATCCGGCGTCCAGTGCAACAAGGTGTTGTAGAGCCCAAGCGCCAGATGCCGCGCCTCGGCCTGCCAGATTTTCTTGTCCTTGCGCAGATCCTGCGGCCGCTTACCTAAGCGTTGCTCCATAGCCGCGCCACCCGTCCAGTATTCCAACGTCCGAAAACCACCGCTATCGTCACCGGCATCTCCCGGCGCCATCAGTTGCTGCCCCACTTCATACCGGGAAATCGTCTCATCAATCTCACCATCTACAATCCGCACGGCGTTCACCCCGGTACTGACCGTAAAGTAAGCCATCACGCCCGCGGTGGTACCGGCGCCATAATGCGCCTCGCCCAATCCGCCCATCGCCACATCGTTCAGGATATGGACCGGACAGCCTACGAGCTGCTCAAGACGCTGCCGCACCGGCAGTCCAATCCATTTCGGCAGGTTCGATGCCACCGTCAGCACACCGTTCTCGCCCTCAATCTGGCCCGGAAAACTCCCCGCCATCGCCCGGATCTTATGCTTACCCTTTACTTCCTCCACCGCGCTCAGAAACTTCGCGAACCCCCCGGCACTGCGATCAGTGTCCAGGCGCACAATCTGACCCACCTTACCCTTATCGGCCAAGGCCACCCGCGTGCGCGAAGCCCCCATATCAAATACCAGCACCATCCTACTTTCCTCCTCGTATCAATTCGTACATTCGCCCCTCGTAGGGGCCCAATTCTACCAACCCATCCAGCGGTTCCTGGCCGTCGCCATCCACTACCTCTGTGCCGGCCACCCATGCGCCCACCTTACCCTTAAGTGTTACTACCGCGTGGTGATTATCAAAGTTCAATATCACCAAGAAGCGTTGTAGTTCTGTCTCACGAATGTAGCCATAGACATACGGATTATCCAACTGCAATGAGCGGTAGTCCCCCTCCGTCAAAGCCGGCGATTGGGTCCGCAAATGGATCAAATGCCGGTACAAGTTCAAACTTGAACTCGGCTGGCGCGACTCTTGCTCCACATTGAGGTGAGCGGCCGTGGAAGCGATTGGTAGCCACGGCACACCCGTTGTAAATCCTGCATCAATATCACTATTCCAGGGCATGGGTCCGCGTGCGACATCCCGGCCCAGGCCATATCCCGGCACCCGAATCCCCCATGGATCCCGGCGCTGATTCTTATTAACGTGTGTATCACTCAGCCCCAGCTCTTCACCGTAGTACACCACCGGCAGCCCCCGTAGTGTCAGCTGCAACATCCCCAAGAGCCGTGCCCGTTGCGGCCCTACCCGCTTCACCAGGCGGTGCCGGTCATGATTGCCCAACACATAATTTGGCCAGTCATTCGGCCCCAGCATAGCCTCATATTCATCGATAAAGCTCCGAAAATAATGCGCGCCCCAGCTCAGCCCCATCAGATTGAAGTTGAACGGAGCATGCAGAGGGTGCTCCCGGCAAGCCTGGTAGAGATCACGCAGCCCGGCGATATTCAAATACGCCTCGCTCAGCAAAAAAGTATCGGCCTTATGCGCCAGCACCTCGCAAAACGAGCCGATCACACTCCCCAGCTCCTGCTGGCCCGAGCTATGCACTCGCGAAAACATATCCGCCGGGTCCGAGATACCCGGCCGGTAGTTCGGGTTCGGTTCATCATCCCGCAGCACTTTGTCCTTCACCAAGCCATAAACAGCGTCCGTTCGGAAACCGTCCACGCCCTTGTCGAGCCAAAACCGCAGCACGTCCAACATCGCGTCGCGCACACCTGGGTTGCGCCAGTTCAAGTCCGGCTGTTCGGGCAAAAAAGAATGCATATAATACTGGCCCGTCGTCTCATCGAGTGTCCAAGCCGGCCCGCCGAAACGGCTCAGCCAATTGTTTGGTGGACCGCCATCCCCGGCCGGATCAGCCCAGATGTACCAGTCGCGCTTAAGACTCTTTCGGCTCGCGCGCGCCTCCTCGAACCATTCATGCAAAATCGAAGTGTGATTCGGCACATAATCAAGCAGCAGCTTCATCCCTCGCCGGTGCACCTCGGCCAGCAGCCGCTCAAAGTCAGCCATAGTCCCAAACCGCGGATCAATAGCGGTATGGTCCACCACATCGTAACCCCAATCCGCCATCGGCGACACGTACACCGGCGACAACCATATCGCCTCCACCCCCAGAGACTCAGACGTACCATCGTTCAGATAATCCAAATGCTGGATAATCCCCTTGAGATCACCAAAACCGTCTCCATCCGAATCAGCGAAGCTCAAAGGATAGATGTGATACAGCGTCGCCCGGTGATACCACGGCTCTTGGTAGGCAGGATTCATGTGTCTATCGTATCACTTATTGGACGGCCGCTACATGAGACGCTTGGGAATAGCCCCGTTCAGCTTCACGCCCACTCGCCGCAGTGTCTTGCGCGGGTTCCGGACCAATTCCTGCAGTGGCGTGATCGTAAGTACCCGCTCCACGTATGGCGTCTCCTCCGCCCGCAGGTATTTGTCGCATAATCGCGTGAACACACTATTAGTCCACCCAAACCCGGTCTGCGAAGGATACAACCCTTCCACCGGCTCCTCATGGATCTTCACCACGTTGTACTTCTCGAAAAATTCACCCTTCTCTTCGAATTGCACCAGGTTTGCCTCAATCCACTTGCGCGCCACCCGCTCAGCCGCCACATGGTAGCCGTAACGCTCCATCGCCTCGATAGCCACCAGCTGCAGCGGCGCCCAGCCGTTCGGGTACGCCCACTGGGTCGGTACCGGCATTTTGATCTCCGGCTCCCGTGCCGTCGTCGTCAGTCCGCCCTCAAACTCAAACTTCTCCAGCTGCTTCATGATCCGCTCGGCTGTATCGGCGTCGTCCATACCGGCCCACATTGGGAAGAAAGCCGCCAGCGACCACACCTTGCCCTGCTTGCTCGTCATATAGTTGTAGTCAAAGTAAAAACCCTGCTCTTCGTCCCACAGATAGTTCCGCACAGCTGCCCGCCGGGCCAAGGCCCGCTTGGCCCACTCCCGGGCTTCTTCCTCTTCGCCCAATATCAGAGCCGCTTTCTCGAAATCCCGCTCATACTTGTACAACAACGCGTTCAGATCTATCGGTAAATACGACAACGCCTTGCGGTCGAACCGCGTCGTCATATCCCATCCACTCTCACACTCGGCCAAATCATCCAGCACGTCCACATGATAGTAGCGCGACAGCCCATGATACACCTGGCGCCAATTTGGGTGAGACGTCCCCATCCACACCATGCGATACTCATTCTTGGCCACCGTCATCGCCTGCTCCAGCCAACGCTTATTCTGTTCCACCTGGTACACCTGCAAGATGAAGTTCGTCAAAAACGGCGGCTGCGACCGCCCGGTGTGGTACGTCCGCCCGGCATTCGGGATGATCTGAAACCGGTCCATCATCGACA
This sequence comes from Patescibacteria group bacterium, assembly GCA_028288925.1. Classification (GTDB taxonomy): domain Bacteria; phylum Patescibacteriota; class Saccharimonadia; order UBA4664; family UBA4664; genus RYN-427. The sequence continues at coordinate 29,899 of JAQGHG010000019.1, forward strand.
TCAGATCCTCTACCAAGCCTTTGAGCAAATGCTCACGATGCGTGCCCAAAAAGCCCTGAGCAATAAAGTAGGTGTCCCAATAATAAATTTCCTCATACGAGAAGCCGGTGTCATTAGCCACACTTGGCACAAAATAAGGCCGCGGCAAACCCACCAACGTACCATCGTCATGCGGCTTAAACTTCTCCAACCGCTTCCAATACCCTTCGATATACTCTAAGGCCGGCTTCAAACGCGCGGGTGAAAATTGCGGACCAAGTTTGCTACTGTGCGTACTCATCGTGTATGTGTCTTTCCCAATGTAATGATACTTATGTTACAAGACTATAGGGCGCCCTATACCTTGTAAAGCGAGGGGCTAGTCGAAATAAAACACGCCCCAATTATCGCCCTGGAGCGCCTCTCTCCTCTACGCTAACCTGAGGCCGAATCAGTGTCAACCGCTCATATCAGGAGCTTATTTTAAGAGCTCTTGGACCTTGGCTTGAACGGCACTAAAATCACCTTCTACCGGCACCAGATCGCTCCCGCCACCATTGCGCAAAAGCCCTTCGGTAGACGTGGAAAGCACGAAATTGCGAGGCTCGTTCTGCTTGGCAGCCTGCCAACCCTGGGCAAACTGCAACATCTGCACCGCCCCCATATCGGTCGAAATGCCCGAATGCACCGCCGTCACCACAGGTGTCAGCCGCGCCGGATTCAGCAGCACGTCCCACCGCACCACTTTGTCGCGTACAAGGTTCAGCACCTCTTGCTGCCGCGCCGCCCGGCCAAAATCATCCCCACAGGTACCCTTGCGACAGCGCGCGTACTGCAGCGCCCGAGTCCCGTCCATGTGCTGCAAGCCCGGTTGAATATCCAGGCCGCAGGACTTCGATTCATTGGCGTCGCAGGGATACTCCGGATCGTACAGCCGGTCCTTCACGTTCACATCGATACCACCCACGGCGTCCACCATCTGGCGCAGACCAGAGAAATTCGTCTTCACGTAATAATGAATTGAGATACCCAAAGTATTACTCACCACCTGCTCAGCCAGCGGCGTCCCACCGTACGCGTTGGCCGAGTTAATCTTGCCCTTGCCATAGCCTGGAATATCCACCCGCAAATCACGCGGAATACTTATCTGCGTCACCTTCTTGCTGTGCGCGTCCAAGCTCACCACCATCATCGTGTCCGACAGCTTCTCGGCGGCGTGACCCGGATCGCCGATACCCAGCACCAAAACATTGGTCCGACCATTCAAATCACTAGCCAAACCGGTCAATTGCAAGGGATTCGTAGATATTTTCGCAACACTTGAAGCAATATAAGCCCCGTAGCCGACAGCCCCCAGTACTATTAACAACACGAGGACCACAAACACCCGCCCAATCTTGGAGCCCAAACTGCGGCCCTGCCGCCCGCGCCGCGGAGTAGGCACCGGCTGGAGCGGTCCACCCGCATTCCTACCCGGTAATGATGTCACATATTGATCCGGTGTCGGCATATACGGTTTCTCTGCCGGCCGTTCATCCCCGAAGTGCGATTGCTTGCGCTCGCTCATGTGTTGTACCCAGTGCTTATCACGCTGTTATTATAGTCCTTTTGCTATGATGCAGCCCAATTCTCGATATAAAACTGGACAGAACATAAGTATTATGATACAATAGTAGTGTCAGTAGTTCCTTCGACAGTTAGGTGCAAACCATGCGCAAGCTCATCGTGGTATTGGTGAAGACTGTTATGTGGCTCGTACTACCGGTTGCGGTAGGGGCGGTCATATTCACCTCGTTTGACCCGTCCGGGCTCCACCAGCCCACAGTAGACGGGCACCCGGTGTGGGTCTCTGTAGACGGAGTCCACTTTGATGTTCAGGCCTTTTGGGGCGGGAAGAGCTTTAAGCCCAACCGCCTGAACAGCGGCGAAATCCCTTGCCGGATACTGGGCGCCCACAGCGCCAATGAGTACCACGTCGTCAAGCTCAAGCTGGCGACCGCAAAGGCACCCGCAAGCGTCACCTGCAAGGGCACAAAGTTCGACGAAAGCGAGTCCGGATTATTCAGCTACGCACAACCATGCGGAGACCGATACCCAAAGAGGTACTGCCACCCGTTGTCCCTGTCCGACCTGCTCTCGAAGAGCAAATATACGCCCATGCCGCACCCAGCGGTATGGGCGCGGTTCATGTTCAGCGGTATGCTATCTGTATGACAAAGCACGAAAAACTCACCCTCACCGCCACCGTCCTCGGCTCCGGCCTCGTAGTGCTCGATGGCACCATCGTAAATGTAGCCCTCCCCGCCATCGCCAGCAGCCTCCACACCGACTACGCCGGTCTGCAATGGATCGTCGACGGCTATCTGCTCACACTTTCGGCGCTCATTCTGCTCGGAGGCTCGCTTGGCGACATATTCGGCGAAAAGCGCCTCTTCCAGACCGGCGTCATTGGATTCGCCCTTACTTCACTGTTCTGCGGTCTAGCCCCCAGTATCGAGATGCTTACCGCCGGACGCTTACTACAAGGAATCTTCGGCGCCCTCCTCGTACCCGCTTCGTTAGCCATCATCAATACCAGCTTTCCACCCGAACGCCGTGGTCAGGCCATCGGCAGCTGGACCGCGCTCGGGGCGATTTTCCCGGCCATCGGTCCGCTAGCCGGGGGCCTACTCATCAGTCTGTCGTGGCGCTGGATATTTTTGCTCAACCTTCCGCTGGCCATCGCGTGCCTCGTCTTCATCAGCCGAGGCGTCAGCGATACCAAGCCGGCCGGCCGCAGACCCGCCATCGACGCTCTTGGCGCCCTCCTTGCCACTCTCGGGCTGGCACACCGCCACCCTCTCCGCCCCTCATTCTCGGCCTAGCCGCCCTCGTCACCTTCGTCTTTCACGAGTCCCGACACCCGCATCCTATGCTACCGCTCAGCCTCTTCCGCTCGCGCGACTTCACCGGCGCTAATCTCGCCACGCTCGGCATGTACGCCGCCCTTGGTGGAGCAATCTTCAGCATCATCCTCTACCTCCAGACCGCCGTTGGCTACAGCCCCTTGGCCACCGGCCTAGCGTTCCTCCCTACCACCCTCATTATGTTCTTCTTTGCCAGCCGCGCCGGTAAACTCAGCGCTATTTACGGACCACGCCTCTTCATGACACTCGGACCCATTATCGCCGCCCTAGGCTTCCTGCTACTCCTGCGCGTCAGCCCCGGCCATCACGACTACATCCTGGACCTGCTACCCGGCATATTAGTCTTTAGCGCCGGCCTCGCCCTCACAGTCGCCCCTCTCACCACCACCGTCATAACCAGCGTCGATAACAACCGTTCCGGCATCGCATCAGCCGCTAATAACGCTGTTGCCCGTCTAGCCGGGCTCTTTATTGTGGCATTTCTCGGTATAATCGTTGCGACAGAAACAACGAATTCACTCAAACTTCTCTCTCACGACATCTCCAACCAGACCAAAACAACCATCCAGCAAGCCATTGCCGCCGGCCTCAAGCCCGCCCAGCTATCCAGCATCCCGAGCCAAGACCAGCCGGCCGTTCAGACCGCCGTCACCAAAGCCCAACGCTCAATCTTCGTCGACGCCATACTCATTAACGCCGCGTTGGCCTTCTTTGCCGGTCTTATATCCTTTGCACTCGTTCAAAATAAAAAGCCAAAACGGCTCCAGTCCTAACCCTTGCCCGAATAATTCGGAGCCTCACGGGTAATCATTACATCATGCGGATGACTCTCAGCCATACCGGCTCCGGTCATACGCCGGAAGGTTGCTTTAGTCCGCAGCACCGCCAAATCAGACGAACCCGTATAGCCCATGCCCGAGCGTATGCCGCCCACCAGCTGGTACAACGTCTCCGACAATGGACCCCGGTACGGTACCCGTCCCTCAATCCCTTCCGGCACCAGCTTGCCGCCGCGCTCCTGGAAATACCGGTCCGGCGAGCCGTCATGCATCGCGGCCAGCGAGCCCATCGCCCGGTACGACTTAAACGACCGCCCCTGGTACACCTCCAGTTCACCCGGCGACTCGTCAGTACCTGCCAGCAGCGACCCGAGCATCACCGTCTGAGCACCGGCCGCCAGCGCCTTCACCGCGTCGCCGCTATAGCGGATGCCCCCGTCGGCGATCACCGGCACATCATACTCCGCCGCCGCCCGCGCCGCCTCATATACCGCGGAAAACTGCGGCACGCCTACACCGGCCACCACGCGCGTAGTACAGATGGATCCCGGTCCCACTCCCACGCGCACACCATCAGCGCCGGCCTCGCACAACGCCCGCGCGCCATCCGCCGTCGCCACGTTCCCGCCGATCACCGGAAGATCCGGCCACCGCCGCTTCACCTGGGCCACCGCCTCCAGAACCGCCCGTGAGTGACCATGCGCGCTATCGATCACCACCACATCCACACCAGCCTTCACCAGCGCCGCGACCCGCTCGTCCATGCCGCCTGTCACACCCACCGCGGCGCCCACCAGGAGCCGGCCCTCTTCATCCTTAGCCGAATGCGGATACTTTACCGCCTTCTCGATATCCTTGAGCGTAATCAGCCCGCGCAACACACCGGCATCGTCCACCAGCGGTACTTTCTCTACCTTGAACTTGGCCAAAATCCGTTTGGCCACCTCCAGCGTCGTACCCGGCGCGGCCGTCACTAGCCGTTCTTTGGTCATCACATCCCCCACCCGCTGGTCCAAGTTTGGCTCAAACCGCAAATCGCGGTTGGTTATTATACCGACCAATTTATGGCCGCCGTCCACCACAGGCACACCCGATATCCGATACTTCGCCATCAGCTCGTCCACCACTCGCAGTGTATCATCGGGCCGGCACGTCACCGGCTCGGCTATCACACCATGTTCCGACCGCTTCACCAACCGCACTTGCTCAGCCTGGGCTTCGTTGCTTAATGATTTATGAATAATACCGATGCCACCCTCGCGCGCCATCGCGATCGCCATGCGTGCTTCGGTCACCGTGTCCATCGGCGATGACACCACCGGCACGTTCAGCCGTATCTGACGCGTCAATTGTGTTGTAAGTACTACATCTTTCGGCAGCACATCTGAGCTCGCCGGCTGCAGCAACACGTCATCAAACGTCAAAGCCTCTTCAATATATAAGCCATTCTGGTTCCGCGTACGATCCATGCCACACCCCATCTCTTAGGTAAATAAAAAGATAGGCCCGCCGCAAGCGTTCTCGGATTGATTCGGGAACGCCAAAATGCATAGGACCTATAATGACAAGATTATAGCAGAACAATCATCAAAACGTTCGCGGACTTGGCTCCACCCGGTGGTCCACGATCCCCGCCACGTCAGTCACGGGCAAAGTTCCCCACTCGTCAGAATCATACGACCCACCCGGTACCGCATTGTCGCCAATTACATACAAGGCGCCCGCGCCGACCGTCATCTCGTACTGGCCGTAAGCGTTGCCATTCGGAACAGCCCCCTGGGGATACGAAATACCTTCGGGATCTGCCGGTGTGTATACCGTGGTCAACTTCACGTTAGAAAAATACTTCATTACCACCCGGTCGCCACCCACCGCGGCCACTCGCCGGCAATAAATCTTCGAGGTGTCCTTGGGATAATGCAAAATAATTACGTCGCCGCGCTTAACGCCGGAGGCCTCGAGCTTGGCCATCAGCCAATCACCGTCTTTAATCGTCGGGCTCATCGAATTTCCGCGCACATGATACTTCACATGGCCGGCCTCGGGAGTGCTTGCCGGCTTGCCTACATCGCTGCCGTTCGAGTTCCAAGCATATACGGCGCCTAGGGCCAAGACCGAGGCCACTAGCGTACCGCCAAATATCAAGAGGATTTTTTTCTTCATAACCGCAGACTACTGTATCAAAAAAATGGCTCAGTTTCGAGCATTACTGCTACCCAAAGAATTACTTTTAATAAGATATCGTGATATATATCAAAAAACATTGCTCCAAGAGCTACCATAAGCAGCCGACAAATTAATGTCGAAATAATCATAAATCTCGCAAAAATGCGAAAAAGGATTTATTGGACCTGCACGACCTCTACATCAAACACCAACACCGCTTTAGCCGGGATGCCACCATTAGCCTGATCGCCATAGCCTCCCGCGGGAGGTACGATTATCCGCCGCCGGCCTCCAGACTTCATGCCCACCAAGCCGGCTTCAAACCCCGATATCACCCGATGCTCACCGACTGTAAAGGCCAGCGCCTGGCCTTTGGCGTACGAATCATCAAATAACTTGCCGTCAGTCAGCCACCCGCGATAATTCACCACCACCTTACTTCCGGCCTTCACCTCAGCCCCGGTCCCCTTCGCCAGGTCCCCAAACATCACCTCCTGGGACTCCTTATACTTCTCGTATCGCGCCAGCTCTTCGGACGACGGCGCGGCCGTTTGACCGGCGCCCGAAGCGCTGCCCTGACTGCCCTTATCCAAATCCAAGACACTCTTCGCCGAAGCTGAGCCACCTTTGTCAGATCCACCACTCAAGTTTACCCCCTGAGCGCCCTGAGTACCGGATGTGTCCAGCGCGATCGAGCCCCCTTGGGACCTCACCGGCGTCGCATTCCGCGCCGCGCCATCCTGCTGAATATTCCACCACCACACCCCCACTCCAACAACAGCCAACCCCGCCAGCCCAGCGCCTGCGGCCGCCACAACGCGCCTGATCATGCCACTGTTGTTCCCTTGGTCCTACGCGGCGTCTCGACCTCCACCTGAATATGTTGCACCTCCGGCACATCGACCTTCACGGCCGCCTTTAGGTCATCCATTAGCTGCTCAATCTCCATGGTCTTCAAGTTATGATCAATATGCACTTCCATATTCACCATCACCTTCTCGGAGCCCATTTGCATCGTCCGCAGGTCTAAGACTCGGTGCACGCCCTTTACCTTCTCGGCTACGTGCTTGATACGGTGCTCCATCTCCGGCGAGGCGCTGCGGCCCACAATAAAACTCTTTACCTCCAAGATCAGCAACACCGCGAACACCGCGCAACACACCCCCACGACAATCGCGCCCAAACCGTCCAGCCGCCCATCGCCCGTAATTCCGTAAAATATCAGCGATATCAACCCCAGCACCGAAGCCACCGAGCCCATGAGATCTAGAATAAGCGTCGCCTTGGTCTCGATGAAGGTCGAGGCCCGTATATGCTGCCACCATACCTTCAAACCATCCCGGCGGCGCAGCTCCAACCGCCGCATACTCAATCCAAAGGCATACGTATTAGTCACGAAGCCAATCACCAACACCGCGTAAGCCAGCGGCAAATGATGTATCGGCATCGGATGGAACAATCTCTGTAGACCAAAATACAACGAAAACCCAGAGGTCAGTACCAGCATCGACAATCCGGCCATCAAGATCCAAAAGAATAATTCCTTGCCATAGCCAAACTGATGCTTCCGATTAGCCCTCTTCCGCGAACGGTGCAACCCCACCCACAATAAACCCGAAGTCAGCAAATCGGCGAAGCCCTGCATGGCCTCTGTAAATATCACGACACTCCCGCTCAAGAGTGCTACTCCAAAGTTCAAAACTACGTCTATAAAATCGACCGCAAAGGAAGTTACAATCACCCTTCGCGCTGAAATTCGTCTTTTATGTGTCATTCTTAGATCTTACTATAGCACCAATCAACAAACTCCAAGCATGTATACTTATCCCTATGCCCCGCCTACCACACTCCCACAACGCCCTTATCCGGCGCCTCCTGCCTCTCTACATCTCAGCCTTTCTGCAAGGTTTTGTGCTGTGGTACGCCATCGAAAAGCTCTTCATGGTGCACATCGGCTTTACCGCCTCGGGCATCGGCCTCATGGCCGCGGCCTTTTCGCTCGCCACACTCTTACTAGAAACACCCTCCGGCATCCTAGCCGACCGTTGGAGCCGGCGCGGGGTCCTTATGCTGGCCAGCCTGGCGTTAGCCGTCAGCTCGCTCATCTGCGGCCTCACCAGCTCCATTCCGGTGTACATCATAGGCACCGCCTTCTGGGGAATGTTCTTCGCCTTTTATTCCGGCACCTACGACGCCATCATCTACGATGCGCTGCTCGAAGACACCGGCGGTAGCCATGGCTACAAGCGCTACTACGGCTATGTCCGTATGCTCGACGGTACCGCTCTCGTCAGCGGCGCTCTTATAGGCGCCTTCATCGGCTCGGTCTTCAGTCTCCGGGCGCCCTTCCTCATCACCGTTCCCATCGCGATCCTCTCCATCGCCACCTTAGCCTTCTTCCACGAACCCAAGCTCCACCGGGCCAAGGAGGCCGATCCCATCCTCCAGCACGTCCGCGCCACCTTCAGCACGGTCATCCGCCACAAGAGCTCAGCTATGGGCACACTCGTAGTGCTGGTCCTGGGCGCCACGCTTGTAGACACCGTCATGGAGTTCAATCAGCTCTGGCTCATTGCCATCGCCACCCCCGTTGGCCTCTTCGGCATAGCCACGGGCATTGTGTTGGCGGCATATGGTCTCTCCGGCTTGCTCGCCAATCGCCTCCAGCTCAAAAAGCCGCTATACGTTGTAATGTTATCTACGCTTATGACTATTTCTAGCCTCGTACTCATACTCGCGCATATCGTCTGGCTAATCGTCCCTGCTCAAGCCGTCGTCGTAGTGAGCCTACTTAGCCTCGGTATCGAATACACCCATCGGCTCCACGACCGCCTGCCCTCCCACCTCCGCGCCGGCGCCTCCTCGGCCGTCAGCAGCGCCGGGCGGGCGCTATTCATCCTAGTCTCGCTTGTCTTCGGCTGGATCACACAGCACTACAGCGTCTTTGTCGCCGGCTGGCTCATCTTCATCCCCCTCATCGTCATTTGCCTATTCCTCTATCGCACCGCGAGGCGCCCGGCATGACCGATTACGATATCTTTGCCCCCTTCTACGACACGGTCATGGGCGACCGCCAAGACGTCATCGCCATCATCCAGGACCTCGCCGCGCGCCACCACCCGTCCGCTCAGACCATGCTGGAGCTTGGCTGCGGTACCGGCGGCATCCTAGCCGGCTTCCAGGACCAATACACGCTCACCGGAATCGATCAATCCGCCCAAATGCTCCAAATAGCCCACCAAAAACTCCCAGAAGGCACATTCCATCGAGGTACCATCGCCGGGTTCGAGCTCCACCAGACCTTCGATATCATCATTTGTGTCTTCGACACCATCAACCACCTCACGAGCTTCGCCGATTGGCAAAAACTCTTTGCCGACGCCCAGAAACACCTCAGCACAAATGGATTGTTCATCTTCGATATGAACACTATCGGCCGCCTGCGAGCCCTCACCACCGCCCCGGGCTACACTCAGGATATCCCGAACGGCGTCATGGACATGACCATCACGCCCATCTCCACCAATGAAGTTGAGTGGCACATCGTTATCCAGGAATCCCAGTCCGACGGCCTCATTCAGGTCTACGAAGAGCAAGTCCGCGAGGCCTCGTTCCCATTAAGCCAAGTCGAACGCGAGCTGGCTTCACAGTCCTTCAGCCTGCTCCAGGCTTTCGACTCCGATCACGCTAGCCCCTCCGATTCATCCGACCGCGTCTACTACGCCTGTCACCGTTTGTGACGTTTAAAGTAATCGATCACGTACTTACGAGCCAATACTGAAAGTCCATTCGCTTCAAAGTCATCATTTCGGTGTATTTTACACAACGATTCCTCGCCGTCATACACGTATACCCTATCTTCATCCACTCCCGCCAGCACAAATACATCGGCGTCGGCATCCTCGCCATGTACTGCCAGCGTCGACCGGTACGAGTCCAGAAACTCCAAGTCGTCAGCCCGCACATCTAGCCCAGTTTCCTCGCTGAGCACCCGCACAGCCGCCCGCGCCGGCACCTCGCCGGACGTTACCACCCCTCCGAAGGCCGTCACCTTCCCGTCAGCTCTCCGCTTCATCAAGAGCTCACCTTTCGCCGATACGACCAGCACATTCACGATTTTCTTCAAAGTAGTGTCCTAAAATAATACCAAAAGTGGTGCAATACAAGCGCGGCGATCCCCAAATACCACACCACCAACGCCAAATGCTTGTACTCCTGCAAGAAACCAACCGCCGGCGCCAAGACCTTCGGAACAGGCAGGTAGCCTTGGCGCACATTATAGAGCGTCGTGTACCAGAAGATTGGAATCGTAACGAGCCATACCACCATACACCACGGACACAGCGCCTGAGTCACATACACCGACTGCCCAAACAACCAATGTATGAACACAACCCCCGCAAGCGTACCGGCGTTAAACAGCCTCCAGTACCACGCCTTATACTGCCCACCGGCCAGCAATCCGGCGCCCACCACGATCACCGCCATAAAGCCCACGAGACCCAGCCACGAGTTCGGAAAACCAAACACTTCGGCCTGCAATGTCTTCATGACACTCCCGCAGCTAATGACGGGATTGATACTGCAAGACGGTACATAATCAATATCCTGCAATAATTGTAACTTTTCCCACGTAATTACAAACGAAGCAATCAATCCTATTATCCCCGTACCAAGCAGAAAATAGCCGTATATCTTAGATGTAGTTTTCGCTAACATTGTGAATTATTTCGCGACAATGAAGCCGCTTTTCACGTCGTCATCAAGATGGTCGTGAACGACATACGTACCGGTCTCATTCAGCACCACACTGAAACTCTGGCTCTTCTCCAACCGCTTCTCCGTCACGCCGTTGTAGGCCTTGTGGCTATCGTGCACGCCAAAAGCCATAATGCGGCGCTTATTATCCAAGTTGGTGATAGTCAGTACATCGCACAGCTTGCCCGTAGTCTCCTGGGGGTTCATGACATCATTTTGGATCGTAACCACATGCGTCACATGTACGCCACCACACTCCGCCGGCTGCTTGGCGGCCGTCCCATGACTCGTTAGATACTGGCTAGAGAAATACTGCACCGCGAACAGCACAGCCCCACCCGCTATCACGAACCCGGTCACCAGGACCAAGGGAAGAAGCTTTTTCATACCTCTTAATATAGCCGAAAAACCGGTAAGCACCTAAACCTAGGCTAAGAACGCCGACGCATCACGATATACCAAACCAGAAAAATCACCAGGATCACCAAAAACCCAATGTCAAACAACCCCATCGGAACGTTAGTCGGTATTGGCGCCGCCATAGATGTTGCTTGCATGATAGCTCCCTCGCTCTAATCCTGTAATTGTCTGCACTAATTCTAGCAAACCAATGCAATGGTGATTTCAACCGCCTTCATTTAAACTTCCCATATGACAACACCATTTTTACTCTGCGCGGCCATCACCATCACTAGCGCACTTGTAAGTCTCGGCTTCTCAATCGCAGCAGTACGTTCAGCCGAAGGCGAATCCCGCATCAACGCACTATATGCGACCGCTCGCAGCACAGCACTAGCTGCAATTTGCCTTGTACCCCTGTTCAGCAGCTCGTACGAATGGCTGGTAGCCGTAGCCTCCTGCATGATTCTGGTGCAGGCAATCGACGCCGGCATAGGCGTGGCGCGCAAAGACAAGATGAAGACGTTTGGACCGGCAGCAACCTCCCTAGCCAACCTACTGGCGCTGATTTGGCTCATCAGCCGGCACTAACGTCTACAAAAACCAACATACAATTGGAATCCCCTTTAACGGCAGTTCACCATAATCACAGATGAGGTGCAAAATTGGCAGCAGTATTTAGGAATGAGCTTATCTGACAAGAACAGCCTCAAATACATATAGAATCTACGTACCCATAAGATATAGCACCGTAATTAAGATTAAAACAAAACCACGTCCCTCTTATGCTTGCATGAGATGATGAGTAAGCGTAGATTATAATAACAATTTTGTTATAATGAGGGCCGGGGATGACAATCATATATTGGCAGACCTCCAGAAACAGCTCACCAATAACTGATTTCATTCTTAGCGATCCAAACGCGGGGGCCCGTGTCCAACGCGTCATAGACCACTTAGAAGAGCAAGGTTTGGGGCTTCTAGGATCAAATGAATTAGCGCCCATGAATCAAAAGCACACTTACGAGCTGCGGATCAAATACAACAGGGTCGAATACAGAATCATCGCCATCATCTTCAAAGACACCGCTTACCTACTGCATGCTTTCAAAAAGAATCAACGCAAGACCCCAAAACAGGATTTATTAACGGCAGACAAACGTAGGGCAAGAGCAATGCAGGAACTAGGAATTAAATAGGAGACAACAGTGGATATTCAAAAAGCACGTGAGCTTCTTAATAAAAATGCAGAGTTCAAACAAGCCTACAGTAAACTCGATTTATCTTATGAAATCGGCAAGATGATTATTGATGCTCGTATTGCACGCGGTCTCACCCAAGCAGACTTAGCTCAGCTGATAGGCACTAAACAACCCAGCATCGCCAGAATAGAGAGTGGCAATTCCCTACCCAGCATTACCTTTCTGGCTAAAGTGGCCGAGGCACTCGGAACACAACTGCTCCCCCCAAGACTAGAGTTTCTTGAGGCGTCAAAGATAACCACACAAAATGTAAAAGATATTCGGAATACCTGGAGCTTTCCACCAGTATCAATTGCAGAACTATTTTTCGGGAGCACACCAAGTGAAGCAACCACCGTTAATGGAGCGATCGGATAAATGATTAGACACATCTGGACTGTAATTACTCAAAAAAGCTCAATCGACCAAGAGACAAACAACCTTACTCTTGGAGAAGTTCTAGAGGAGCTCCAAGTTGGGTTTACAGGGGAAGTAAAAGACCTAACTGAAGCGGTGGTTATACCCATGAACTTCGAAGTAGTAAGTATGTTTACTCAAACAGCAAGCAAAAAAGCCCAAGGCGGGACAGTTCAAATCAACATTTTAGACCCCCACAAAAAAGAACTCGGTAATACCGAGCAAAGAATTGAAATTCCCGCCAATTCAAGGCGACTACGATCTCGGATAAGGGCAACGGGCTTCCCTTTTACGAAGGTTGGAGATTACACATTCGAAATCAGGTTTAAAGCTGACGTCGATGAAGACTTCCAGCTAGTAGCAAATATCCCCGTAGGGGTTACGCTAAAGAAAATAGCTCCTCCCGCTAAGTAAACGGCAAAGATCGCAGAGATAAACAAAAAAGCACCTGAAATAGCTTCAGATGCTCTTTTGGTGGAGCTGCGGGGAATCGCACCCCGGTCCGTCAGGTTACTCGCTAGCGCACTACAGACATAGTCTACCTAAACATCTTAGCCCGTCACCTGTGAGTAGACGAAACGGTGACGAGAGCAGCCTCAAATCTTAGCTAAGTGGTAGAGACACACCGCTTAGAGCGTCCTGATAATTTGATACCAGCGAACCCCCATCAGGAGTCAGGTGCCGATAGCTTACGTTATTAGGCGTAAGCAGGAGCGAATGAAGGTACCGTAAAGGCAGCCTTCACCCGCGAAAAGAAGTTGGCAGTTAAGCTAACTAAATGGAATCTGACGTTTGCCTCCGGCCTGCGCGCATAGCTTGTAAAAGTCCCAACGTCGAAGCTGGTCAGCCCCACGTTCAAATGAATGTACGGTAGAATTATACTAAACTCCCCCACTCTACGCAACGACAAGCATAAGAAGTGTTGTAATCAAAACGACAATATGGACAAATACTCGCCACCAACTCCCAAGCTTTTTGGACCATGCGCCGAAGCTCATTCCATGGGGCTCGGGTAACATATGTGGAGTAACCAATGGAGGAACACCACCATGGCCTATCAGGATTATGACGAGAACAGCATGGATTTTAACCAGCCCGACTTGTACGCGGAAGACCCCTACGCCGGGGGCAACACCGGCAAGGACACCTTCGGCGAGCGCATCGAAGACCCGATGATGCCCGAGGACGAGGATGCCCTGACCGAAGAGGAGCTCGTAGAGCTCAACCAACCGAGGGACGAAGTAGAACAAGGCTTCGGTGAGACTCTAGACGCCAACCCACATTTGGACGAGCAGCTTGAGGACCGAGAGCTAAACCGCCAGGCCGAGGCCGACTACAGCGAGAATAAGGACAAGAGCCTCCTCGACAAAGCCAAGGACAAGATCGAGAGCTGGACCGACAGCGACAAATAAGCCGCCGCCCCGCTCGCAAAAGAAGGCCTGACTAGGCCTTCTTTTGGCGTTTGGCGGCGATCACCTGCGCGTATACGTCGGTCAGCCGGGCGGCGCCCATCTTGGCATCGTAACGCTCGGCGATTGTCGCCGCCGCCTTCTGCCATTGGCGGTAATACGCGCGGTCTTTCCAGAATTTTTCAATAATAGCCTTAAACGTTTCCTCTGTGCCACGCTCGTAGCCATCACCAAACGTATCCCCGTATTGCTCCAGGTCGCGCAACAGCACCGGCAAACCAGCCGCGGCCGCTTCCACGATCACAATCCCAAACGTTTCCTGGATAGAGGGCAAGAAGTACAAATCCGCCGCCTGGTACCACCGCATCACTTCCTCGCGCTTGAGCATGCCGGTAAACCGCACATTCTCGGGGTGATGCTCCATCACCTCGGTCATCGCGCCCGACTCCGCCGCCAGCCCCTTGAAAGGCATGCCGCCAACCCACACAAACCGCACCCCCGGCAGCCCCCGCGCGCTGTTCACAAACGTGTCCACCCGTTTGCGCGGCTGCACCTGCCCGCTCGCCAACACCACGAACGCGTCCTTGGTCACGCCCAGCTTCTCCCGCGCCGCCACCCGCGACTCCGGAGTAGTCGCGAAGTCCCGCGTGCGGATCGTATTGGGCACCAGGTACACCGGCCGCCGCACCCCCATGGCCTTCAACTCGTCCACCACTTCCCCGCTCACCGCCAGCACGCCGTCGGCCCGGTTGTAAAACCACCGCAAATACACTTTGGCCACGCCATACCAATACTTAGCTCCGATCAGGCTCCCCACAAACGAATCCGGCGTCACATGTGCCGACACCACCTTGACGCCCTTGCCCCACAGCAGCTTTTTGAGCGAATACGGTCCTACAGTATGGATATGCACCACGTCGGCCGGCCGGTCCGTGTTAGGTGCCACATCCCAGTCGGAATACTCCCGCAGCGCGTCGATTGTGTCGGTAAACGCACTGTGTACCCCGTGCCCCTGCACCGTAAACGCCGATTCCGAAATAACATTTACCTTCATAACACCTATTATTGCACGCCAGACAATAGTTATGCTGTAAAATAAGAACATTATGAAAATTGGTATCTTCACCGACCGCTACCTGCCCCAGACCGACGGCATCTGTTATTCCGTAGAAACCTATCGTATCGAGCTCGAAAAGCTCGGCCACGAGGTCTACGTCTTCGCCCCCAAACCCTCCTGGCGCTACAAAGAGCGCTCCAGCCGCATCATTCGCTTTGCCTCGGTAAAGGGCCTGTTCTGGGAAGATTACCTCATGACCTTTTACTTCCCGCCGCAGGCCATCAAGCAGATCGAAAAATTGAACCTAGATATTATTCACTACCAAACCCCGGGCCAAATCGGCCTCCTCGGCGCCTATTACGCCATCCGCCACCACATTCCGCTCGTCACGACCTACCACACCGATCTCTTCGAGTACGTGAAGCACTATCCTTCGGTGCTACCTGGCACTATAGCCCTCTCACTGCTAGCGCCCGTCATCACCGGCGGCGGCATGGAAGAGTACCGCAACGCGCTATCTTCCATCAAACCCGAACGCAGCGTCGACAAATGGAACCAAAAGATCGTCGTGCGCGGCCTCACCCTCCTGCACAACCATTGCGACCTCGTCATTACCCCTTCTCTCAAAATGGAGAAGCAACTCAGGAGCTGGAAAACCACCTCGCGCCTCGCCACTCTGCCCACCGGCGTAGACAAAATTACAACGACTAAGCGCGAAATCGCCCACATTCGCAAAAAATACGATCTCCAAAAAGACGATCAAATCATCCTCTCCGTCAGCCGCATCGGAACCGAGAAAAACCTCGGCCTGATCATTGAATCATTCGATATCATCGGCGCCCGCAATCCCAACGCCAAACTGGTATTCATCGGCTACGGCGACGACCTGGAGCTTTTCAAACAACAAGCCGCCAAGTCACCCTACGCCGACCGCATCCAATTCACCGGCCAAATCGACCACCAAAAGCTAGGCGCTTTCTATAGCATCGGCTCGGTCTACGGCTGCGCCGCCCTCACCGACACCCAAGGCATGACGCTCAACGAAGCCGCCTGTGCCGGAATGCCCATCGTGATGATCGACAAGCAAGTCTCCGAAGTCATCGTCAACGGCGAAAACGGCTACTTCTCTCGCAATACGGCCAAAGACTTCGCCGCCAAGATCCTGCAAGTGCTCAGCAATCCCAAGCTCCACGCCCGCATGTCCAAGCGCAGTATCGAGCTCGGCGCGCAAGTCTCGGCTAGCAAGCAAGCGGCAAAATTGTTACGCTTATACGAAGAAACAATACGTGATTATGAACCGCCCAAACCCCAGCTCAAATCCTTCTTCAAGCAACGCTGAGATCCGCAAGCACTACTTCCTGGACCAGTACGTGATCATTGCGCCCAAGCGCAATCTGCGACCCGACTCGTTCTCGCACGCCAGCGAGCCGCACAAGGCGCCCAGCGACCACTGCCCCTTCTGTCACAACGCCGAACCATCACTCTGGCAGCTACCCCGCGGCAAAAACTGGCGTGTCAAAGTCATCCCCAATGCCTTCGCCGCCCTTACCACCGACAATCCTCAGGCCTTCGGTATCCAAGAAGTCGTGCTCAACACGCCCGACCACACCCTCGAATTCTCCGAGCTCCCGGTCGAACACATCCTCGAGATCTTCACTGCATACCGCCAGCGCCTCGCCGAGCTCAAGCAGCAGCCCGGCATCCGCTACGTCCTTATATTCAAGAATGACGGCCCCATGGCCGGCGCCAGTGTCGCGCACGCCCACTGCCAAATCTTCGGCCTGCCGCTCATCCCACCCAAGCTCGAGCAAGAAGGCGACGCGCTCAACCATTACTGGGACCAGCACCAAGCCTGCGCCTACTGCCATATCCTAGACTGGGAGATCCAGCAGCGCACCCGCGTCATCACCGGCGACAAACACTTCATCGCCCTGTCCCCGCATGCCGCTAGCCACGGCTTCGAGACCTGGCTCCTCCCCCGCCGCCACGTCAACCAATTCTCTGAATTCAACCTCAGCGAGCTTCATTCACTTGCGACAATACTCAGAAAAATAACCGCCCGTCTCGATGCGGCCGGCATAAGTTTCAACTATTTCTTACAAGAATCCCTACCCAATCAAAACCACCACTTTGTCCTAAAAATCGAACCGCGCATCACAAAATGGGCCGGCGCTGAACTTAGCACCGGCCTCATCATCAATCCCGTCACGCCAGAATACGCGACGTTATGGTATCAGGGCAAAATCAACCGATAAAACCCGACCCAATACTCTACGGATCAAGAATAGTGAATATGTTATGTATAGAAGCGATATACAAATAAAAACCCTAAACACAGCCTCCTACAAACAGGCTCCGCTCAGTCAATTAGCATTCGCCGCCGTTTAGCTTACGCACAGTCTAACTCCTCTCTTAGCTTAAAACACATCAATGAAGAAGAATAACAGTATCATACCTTTACTAAATAAGCAACTCAGGGTATGCTAGCAGTGAAAAATATTTTATCAGCGTCCCCTAGGCCCAGTCAATGTTAACTCTCCTAAGAATAGCCATAAATGCCAACAGACCAACCCGGCACAACACTAACTTCATCACAATTTTATCCCTTTCATATATCGGATAGTCTGTGCTTAGACTCGCTAAAGTCAGCCGACGCGACAAAATTCTTCTCCTTAGTACAAAACAATAGAGACCACCTAGAGCGTTTCGATCCTTTCGTTGCCCAATATCAATCAGTCAAAGATGTTAGGGAAAGCCTGGGAAGAATACAGACCCTATATTTGAAAGGCAAAAGTCTCTCTTGTGGGATCTGGGATAAAAACGAGCTTGTTGGTTATCTAATCTGTGGGCTCGACTGGGATGATAAATCAGCCAAAATAGGCTATGGGCTTGCCGACGGACATCAAGGTCACGGAATCATCTCTCGAGCGGCTCGAGTGGTTTTGCATCATGCCTTCTACCAGCTCGGTATAGAACGTGCCTGGCTTACTTGCTGGATCAACAATGACCGAAGCATCCGGGTGGCCGAGAGACTTGGCTTTAAACGTGAAGCTAAAACCCTACCGGTCGACCCCGCACGAAACATCGCGTATGAATCCTACAGGTATAATCTATACCGAGATTAGAGTACTTAGTTAAATTTTTCCGCCAACGACCAGGACATATCAAAGATGACTTTCATCGCATGCGCCAAATCCCCATTGCGAATGGTCACTCCAATAGACCGATTTCCATCGAGGGACAACATAACCACATAGTCGCCAAAAACACTAATGTCACCCGTCATAGGGTACAGGTCCAAGGGGATAAAACGTGACTCTCGATCGTGTTCCTTATCATTGTCCCTAAGAATGGAACCGCGTATTGTTGTGTAGAGAATACGACTCTTTACGCCGTGTTTAACCCGATCGGGGTTGGGGTTGCCCATTCCTCTCTCTGGGTTGAACGCATTTACCTGATCAAGGTTGCTAAACGCGTATATATCTCGCGAGGGGCCTTTATAACTCTCAAAGAGATTAGCAAATAAAGAACGTACCCCTTCGACGGAATCGTAAAACTTTACTTCCGGCATTTCCTTCGGCACCGTCTTCAGGCTCAGTAGTTGAGGCAAAATCTGGTCAAAGCTGTGCTTTTGTTCCTTGAGCTCTTGCTCCCGCTTCTCCAGTAGGCGTTCCAGATTACTCGGCTCTTCAGCCACAAAGTAAGTCTTCTTACCTTTAATATTCTGGCTCACCAGGCCCAGGCCCACGAGCGATTCCAGAATCACGTAGGTAGTCACCCGCTTGATGCCCGATTGGTCAGCGATGCGCTGCACCGGCGAGGGCCCTAACTTCAAACAGGCTACATACACCCGTGCCTCTTTATTGCTCAGGCCAAGCTCTTCAATATGCGATATAAGTTTTTGATCATCCATATCGTAATAATAATGCTAAACATTCCGAGAAGTCAATAACCTATAACAACAAAGCTTATAAGCTTATGCTTGCGTGTTCGGTTCACGTTCGGTATATTGAACCTATTACGGAGGAAAAATATGTTAGCACAAGCCTATGCCCCCGCCCTCTTCGGAATCGACGGCCGCCTCATTTCCATCGAATGCGACATGACCAACGGTCTGCCTGGCTTTGTGGTCGTAGGCCTCGGCGATAAAGCCGTGGACGAATCCCGCGAGCGTGTGCGCAGCGCCATCAAGAATAGCGGCCTCATGCTGCCGCCCAAGCGCATCACCCTCAACCTCGCTCCGGCCGATCTGCCCAAAGACGGCTCGGGCTACGATGTCGGCATGGCGCTCGCGATCCTAGCCGCTAGCGGCCAGATCGACCCGGCCGTGCTCGAGGATGCCCTGTTTATGGGCGAGCTAGCGCTCGACGGCAGCATCCGGCCGGTCAAGGGCGCCGTCATCGCGGCCCAGCTGACCGCCGACCAATCGCTCCAGCGTCTGTTCGTGCCGCTCGAAAACGCCGCCGAAGCCGTAATGCTCGAGCATACCAAGGTCTTCGCCGTCTCCAACCTGCTCGGGCTCTACCGGCATCTCATCGGTGACTGCCTGCTCTCGCCCGTTGAGCCCGCGGCGCTGCCGGCCACTCCGGCCGAGGCGGCCGCCATCGACCTCAGCATGGTCTACGGCCAGCATCAAGCCAAGCGAGCGCTGGAGGTCGCGGCCGCCGGTAGCCACAATCTGCTCTTCTCCGGCGCGCCCGGCACCGGCAAGACCCTGCTAGCCAAGGCACTGATGGGCCTCCTGCCCGCGCCCAACCGCGAAGAGATGATCGAGATCACCAAAATTCACAATCTAGCCGGCAGCAATCTCGCGGGCATCATCCGCACCCGGCCATTCCGCGCGCCCCACCACACAGCCTCGAGCGTGGCGCTCATCGGCGGCGGCGCCCGGCCCCGGCCCGGCGAGATCAGCCTGAGCCACCACGGCGTACTCTTCTTGGACGAGCTACCCGAGTTTCCCCGCGGGGTCCTGGAAGTCCTCCGCCAGCCACTCGAAGACGGCAGTATCACCGTCGCGCGGGCCGCCGGCGTGGTCACTTACCCAGCCCGGTTTATGCTCGTCGGCACTCGCAATCCCTGCCCCTGCGGCTATCTGGGCGACCCCGACAACCGCTGCGATTGCAGCCAGATGGCGATTAGCCATTACCAGCGCAAAATATCCGGTCCGCTTCTGGACCGAATCGACCTCGTAGTAGAGATGGCCCGCATCGACAACCGCGATCTCATCGGCGGTACACCCGCCGAAAGTAGCGAAATCGTAGCCCGTCGCATCGCCCGGGCCCGCCAGCTCCAAATGGACCGTTTATTCGCCAGCGAAGGTCATTGTAACGCCCATATGACCAACCGGGACATCCAAGAACATTGTAAAATAAACAACGAAACCGCGAAGTTAGCGGCTTTTGCCATGCGCCAGCTTGGGCTCTCCGCCCGCGGCTACAACCGAATACTAAAAGTCGCCAGGACCATCGCTGATCTGGCGGAGTCCCCCGGCATTGAGACTATTCACTTCACGGAAGCACTACAATACCGCCCGCGCCTCAGCGAGACCAAGCAGCCCCAACAGGCCAACGCCAAGGCTTAGACCTTGATCAGGTGGTAAACCGAATCACCCAAACCGGTATGGTTTAGGAGATACCAAAGTACCAGTTCCAGGGCTATCAATGAGATCCCCAAAACCGCGATGCGGCGCAGGTCTCCAAACACATAACTAAAGTCGCGCACATCTGCCGCCGCTGCCTGCTTAGCAAGTCTGGCGCCGCCATTAGTTACGGCGCCCACCGTAGGCTGCGCGACCATCGCGCCGGCGTCTGGTTCGGCGTGCTTAAACTTATGTTTCTTGGTTGTATGCTTCTTCTTTGCCATCGGCGCAATTGTATCACATGATAGTATAGGAACGAACGAGTACAAGGAGCGAGGCGTGATCATTACAGTACTGGCGATTGTTGTAGGGGCGTTAAGCCTGGGCGTAGCTATATATGCCCTCCTCCAAACCCGCACGCTCAACCAGCGCTTTACCGCCGCGCTAGGCGGAGAAGACGCCGGGTCACTCGAGTCCACCCTGGCCGGTCACATCGCCCGCGTCGAGGCCGTAGACCACCGCCTCACTACCCTCAACGCTGAATACAAACGTCTAGCCATCACCAATGGCCTGGCTTCCCAGAAGATATCTATTGTCAGGTTCAATCCCTTTGGCGATACTGGTGGAGACCAGAGCTTTAGCCTAGCCGTCCTCGACGCTCACGATTCCGGCTATGTCCTCTCGAGCATTCACGGACGCCAGGGCACCCGCGTCTACGTGAAGCCCGTCGACTTTGCCAAGAGCAAGTACACCCTCTCGGCCGAGGAGCGGCAGGCTCTCGATCAGGCTATCAAACGGGTGCCTCAGACAAACCCATCCGACTCAGAGATAGAGATTAAGTAAGGGACAATACACGTGGCACGCAAGACACATGAAGACGCCTTCGGAGTAGCCGGAGCCGAAACCATCATAGGCACAGGAGTCGTGGTCAAAGGTGACCTCGCCAGCGAATCCGATATCATCATCGACGGCACACTCACCGGCAACGTTACGGCCACCGGCAACGTCACACTGGGCGTAAACGCCAGCGTGAAGGGCAATATCGCCGCTACCAACGTCACGGTTTCCGGCGCCCTCCGCGGCAACGTCGTAGCCGAGGGCGAAACCACCATCCGCGAGACCGGCAACATCGAAGGCGATATTAAGACGTCTGGCCTAGCTATCTCGTCCGGCGCCGTCTTTATCGGCCGGAGCCTCATGCAGGCCCCGCCCCGGCTCAACGATAACCCGGTCGCTCCGGATGGCGACCCCGGCCACCACCAAGGCTAACTCACCATGTACTACTATGTCGTAAATCCCGCCGCCGGCCGCGGCCAGGTCAAAAACCTCCAAGACAAGCTCCGCGGCCGCCTGACCGCGCTCGGTATCCAGGGAGAGTGGGCCAAGACTACCGGCCCCGGCGATGCCACCAAGATGACGCGCGCCGCCATCGCCGCCGGCCACACCACCATCGTGGCCGTCGGCGGCGACGATACCGTCAACGAAGTCATCAACGGCGTCGAGCGCGAAAACGTCGCCGTCGGCATCATACCCATCGGCACCAACAACCGCGTCGCCACCCAGCTCGGTATCGTCCAGTGGCAGCAAGCCTGCGAGGCTCTCGCCGCCCGCCGCCTCACGCCCTACTCGCTCATCGCGGCCGGCCAGAAGTTCTTCCTCTCTACCCTCACCCTAGGCTTCGAAACCGACCTCGACAAAACCATCGACACCGCCGAAACCGGCCTGCGCGCCCGCGCCAAGCAGTACACCCAGAGCCTCGGTCATGCCCGCAAGTTCCAGACGCTGCGTGCCAAAATCGATGTCGATGGGCAGTACAAGCTCGAGTGCGACCTCTTTACCCTCGCCATCGCCAACCAAAAATTCCTTAACCCCCTAGCCGACAACCGCCTCATCGTCACCATCAGCGACCGCCCGGGCGCGCGCCTAGGGCTGGCAGGTCTGGTCTGGCAAACCCTGCGCAGCCGCGCCGACGCTAGCCCCAGCGACTCCGCCACCACGCGTTTCCTAGCCGACCGCGTCGTCATCGAGACCGAACCCCCCACCGGCATCATGGTCGACGGCAAGGTCGCCGGCCGCACCCCCATCGCCATCCGCCTCACCGACCGCCGCGTCCGCTTCATCACCGAAAAAATCATCGCCGACTTCAAAGACGCCGTCGGACCGCGCGTAAATTGAATACCCCTGAGCTCATCACCATCGTCGATCAAGATGATAACGTCATCGGCTCTCAAGACCGCCTCACGGCTTACCAAAGCGGAAATATCATCCGCCTAGCCAGCGTCATACTCTTCAACTCCCAAGGCCAAATCCTCCTCCAACAACGCAGCGCCCGCAAACAACAAGCCGCCCTTAAATGGTCCACCTCCGCGGCCGGCCATGTCGACGCCGGTGAAAGCTATCTCCAAGCCATCCGACGCGAAACTCAAGAAGAGTTAGGCCTGCCGGAACTAGAGTTTCAGCCCATTGGCAAATATTATTCCGAGATCAAAGAAGGCCATATTACGTTTCGCCACTTCAAAAGCGTATTCCGCGCCCACAGCGACCTGCCGATCATCTTCGACCCCGTCGAAGTAGCCACCGTCCGCTGGGTGTCACCTGCCGAATTAAACAAGTGGCTAGCTCATCGCCCCGATGACTTCTCGAGTGGAATCCGCGAAACCATCAGACGCTTCGGCGCGCGGCTTTTGAGCTCAGAGTAATTCTTATCTGATGTCAGGATTACCACACATACCCTACGCCCCCGAGCTCATCACTATCGTAGACCAAGCCGACAACGTCATCGGCTCCATGCCGCGCCAGCTCGCCCGCGAACAAGGCCAAATCCATCGCATCGCTAGTGTCGTTATTCGAAATCCCCAGGGGCAGATCCTACTCCACCAGCGCAGCGCCAACCTCCAAGATTCTCCGCTCAAGTGGGCGATGGGCGCCGCCGGCCATGTCGACGCCGACGAAGATTACCTCACAGCGGCCCACCGCGAGACCCAGGAAGAGCTGGGCCTGTCCTGCCTTGAGCTTCAGTTCATCGGAAAATACTACTACGAACGGCCAAAAGCCAACATTATGCTCAAACGCTTCAACTCTCTGTTTCTAGCCGAAACCACCCAAGAGCCGAGGTATAACCCCGCGGAAGTCGCTCAGATCAAATGGGTTACGCCACCAGAGCTCAAGCGTTGGCTAGTCACCAAGCCCCAAGACTTCACCCGCAGCATCCCTGACATCATGAGTCGCTTTGGTGACCAGCTCTTATACTCGGGACCACCACACAGCTCAGGCTATAAGTCGACTATCGACCTATAGCCCTTCTCGCGCACCCCTCCGATCACTCGCCACAGTTTCAGAAATCGTATATACTTATGTATATACATGAGCTACAACACATGAAAACCCACCTCAAACAATGGGGCAACAGCCTCGCCGTCCGCCTCCCCAGGGCCGCCACCGACGCACTCGCCCTCGCCGACGGCAGCGAGCTCGACATCACCGTCACCGATACCGCCCTTGTCATTACGCCCGCCACGCCGCCACCATCCCTCGGGCAGCTCGTCGCCCAGGTCACGCCCGCCAACCGCCACCCCGAAACCCACATTGGACGCGCCCAATGACCACCTACACTCCAAACCGCGGCGACATCGTCTGGATACGCCTCGGCGACGGCGATCCCAGCCAGGACATCGGCCGGAGCCCCGTACTCGTGCTATCCCCCGCCACCTACAATCAAGCCACCGGCTTGCTCCTAGCCTGTCCCATCACCAGCCAGGTCAAAGACTATCCCTTCGAGGTTCCGGTCGCCCAAGACTTCCTCGATGGCGCCATCCTCGCCGACCAAATCATTTCCCTGGAATGGCCCGTTCGCGAGGTCAAATTGATCCTCAATGTCAGCCCCGGCACGCTCGCCGCGGTCCAGTCCAAGCTTCAATTGCTCGTCAGCTAGCCGTTTATCTGAAAAGACGTTGACCATTACCCCTCAAACTGATATAGTACCCGGGAGCTTTTCAAGGAGACTTCCAGATCAATAAAATTCGTTTGAACCGTGAGATTACCGCCCAAACAGTACGTTTAGTTGGTGCTGATGGTTCCCAGCAAGGCGTCGTTAGCCTCAAAGAGGCCCTCGAAGCCGCCGCCGCTGCGGATATGGATCTGGCAGAGATAGCTCCCACCGCCCAACCTCCGGTTGTCAAAATCCTCGATTGGGGCAAATACCGGTACGAGCAGACGAAACAACTTGCCAAGAGCAAGAAGAATCAGAAGCAGGTTGAAGTGAAGCAGGTGCGGCTTGGACTCAAGATCGGTGGCCACGATCTAGAGGTCAAGATCAACCGCGCTATTAAGTTCCTGGATCAAGGCCACAAGGTCAAGATTAGCCTCCTCTTTCGTGGACGTGAGATTACTCACCCCGACTTAGGCCGCAAACTATTAGCCAAGGTCATGGAGATGCTCGGGCCGTTCGGCATACAGGAACAAGCCCCCCAGCTCTCCGGCCGTGATTTAAATATGATTATCGGCCCACAGAAGGACCAGAAGGATCAGAAGGACAAGAAAGATGCCCAAGCTTAAAACCCACAAAGGCATGGCCAAGCGCATTAAGATCACCGCCAGCGGCAAATTACTTCGCCGCCGGGCCTTCCGTAACCACATGCTTGCCCACAAGCAAGCCTCGACCAAGCGCGAGTACGTCAAGGAATTCCAGGTCTCTGCCGGCGACACCGCCAATGTTAAGAAAATGTTAGGAACCTACAAGTAATGAGAGTCAAACGAGGCGTCACCACCCACGCCAAGCACAAGAAACTCCGCGCCCAGACAAAAGGCTACCAGCTAGTCCGCCGCGCCAGTGTCCGCCAGGCCCGCCAGGCGGTACTAAAGGCCCTGCAGTATCAGTACCGCGACCGCCGCAACAAGAAGCGCGACTTCCGCGCCCTCTGGATTACCCGCATCAACGCCGGCGTAGCCCAGTTCGGTCTGTCCTACTCCGCCTTCATGGGCTCGCTCAAGAAAGCCGGCGTCACGCTCGATCGCAAAATCCTGGCCGAGCTCGCCGTCAACCAGCCCAAAGCCTTTGCCGCCGTCGTGGACGTGGCTAAAAAAGCCAAGTAGTCCCCCTTTCCCCTACGCAGGAAACCCGCATACTACGCGGGTTTTTTGTTGTGCAGCTCTCTTACTCTTAGTCTATCGCGTCCAAGGTCCACTAGGCGCGCATACGAATCAAGCTGCCAGCCCAAAAGCATGCACCCCAAATCCGTCAGCCAATAAATACGCGCCCTTCCGCCCGGCCGGGGTGTACTGGGCTCCTCGCCACAAACAAGCCCCGCCTTCCCCATTTTCTTAAGCGCCGGATATAATGTGCCATTACTAATGCCCCGCTCATGACCCGAATCAAAATCACATTGGCGCACAATCTCATATCCTGTCCGCTGCCCATCTGCCAGCACCACCAAAATCGCCATCTCTTGCTGGGATAATACCGGCACGTCCTCAGATGTAAGGAAGGGATTCATGGAAGACATTATAGGTCGACTTTCGACCTATAAGCTACCACGAGAGGTTTCCCCGGAGTCAAAATCGCATCATATCGCTCATTTGTGGGTGGGCCTAATACTGCGCAAAATCCGCAACACTCTCGATAAAAACCTGAACACGTCTAGTGTTCGCTAACCCTCATGGTGGGTAGAATCAAACTTTTCCCACTCCGCATCGACAAACTCCCGCATTTGCCGCCGAAAGACCTCCACGTCAAACTCTTGAGCCTTCGCCTGCAGCACTTTTTCATCAAATTTCATGGTCTCAAACCGGCGCACCGCCGCCGCCAGCGCGGCCGGTGTTTGCTCATCGAAGAGCACCCCGGTCTTACCATCAATCACGTACTCCAGCGCGCCGCCCTGGTTGTAAGCGATCACCGGCGTGCCGGCCGCCAACGCCTCTATGGGCACTAGCCCGAAGTCTTCCTCCGGCGGGAACACAAAGGCCTTCGCGCCCGCGAACGCCCGGTTCCGCTCGTCGGTACTCACCCAGCCGGTAAACTCCACATTGGCCTTGGCCCGGCGCTTCTGCCGGGCAATCTCCTCGCCTGTCCCCACCACCTTCAGCGGCAAACCCAGCTCATTAAAGGCGTCCACCGCCAAGTCCAGCCGCTTAGATGCCACCTGCCGCCCTACGATCAAGTAATAATCGCGCGCACCCGGTGCCGCCGCCAACAACGGCCCAGTCTGAACCGGCGGGTAAATTACAGTGGAATCCCGGTGATAATATTGCTTAATCCGCGCCTGAATATGCTTCGAATTCGCGATAAACACGTTCACCCGCTGCGCCGCCGCGTAATCAATCCGCCGCAGCAACCCCACCACCAGCGGAAATACGATCCGCGCCAGCCAATTAAACGCCCCAAACGGCATATTACGCAGCCGCCACTCATAATCGGTCCAATAGTAGCGCACCGGCGTGTGGCAGTAACAAATATGCAGCGTCTTCGGCCCTGTCCGCACATATTTCGCCTCGGCCGCGCACGACGAAATCACCAGATCATACTCATCCATATTGAACGTCTTGAAGGGTAACCCCAGGAATATCGGGAACAGCTGATGCTTGCGCTTCAAAAACGGGATCTTATTCAGAAACGTGGTGCGCACGTCGGCATCGGCAAATTCGGGGAATTTTTCCGGAATATAAGCAGAGGTATAAATCGGCGCGCCGGGGTACATTTGATGTAATTCATACAACACTTTCTCTCCCCCACCCGCCGAAGTCAGCCAATGATGCACCAATGCTACGCGCGGAGTCTTGGCCACTAGTAGGCCCCCCGGCCGCGGAAGATTGCCATAACCGTCCGTATCAAAATCTTAAGATCCAGCGCCAAACTCCAGTTTTCCACGTAATAAATATCCAGCTTTACCCGGTCTTCGTAGCTTATGTCGTTGCGGCCCGAGATCTGCCACAGCCCCGTCACCCCAGGCTTGAGCGCCAAGAAGCTCGCGCCGTGCTCGCCATAGCGCTCCAGCTCGGCCGGTATGATCGGCCGCGGCCCCACCATACTCATGTTCCCCCGCAGCACATTAAGAAGCTGGGGCAACTCATCCAGGCTGGTCTTGCGCAGAAGCCGGCCCAACCGCGTCACCCGCGGATCATCGTCCACCTTCTGCGCCTTCTGAAACTCGACTATCAAATCCTCGCGCCCCATGGCCACGAAAGCCTCTTCGGCTGTCTTGTACTTAAGGCCCGGCCCAGTGCACCACTTCCAAGCCATTGTTCGGAACTTCAGCACAAACACTTCCTTGCCGTTGCGACTCAAACGCCGATGCCCAAACAGAATGGGGCCGTCCGGATCCTTGAGCTTGATAATTAACGCCACCACCAGCAAGATTGGCGACAATACCACCACACCGAACGCCGCCCCTAGTACGTCAAAAACCCGCTTAGCAATCCGCCCCCAGCCCTCCAGCGGCGTCAGCCGGATCTCGATCATTGGCACGCCGGCCAGGTTACCCAGAGCCGAATTTGACGCATAGAGGCCGAATTGGTTAGGCACAAACCGGTAGATGACATTGTGGTTGGTTGCGTAATTCACCAGCGCCAGCACCTCGTCCTGCTCCAACCCCGAATCCGCCTGAATAATCTCATTAATCGCCGACCCTCCCAGAGTCTCACGCGCCTCCTCGAACGACCGGTAGATCGCCAGCCCAGGCATACGCTTGGCCGCGCCCCGCACCGTATCCACGCAGCCCAGCAAACGGTACCCCGAACGGGTCAGGGCCAGCTCGTGCGCGATCCGCTGCGCGATCTCGCCGCTGCCGATGATGAGCGCGTTGTGCACCCCCACGCCGAAGTTAAAGAACCACCGCTGCACCGCCCGCACCACGATACGCGAACTCAACACGAATAATAATCCCAGCCCATAGGCGTAAATCGGCACCGCCTTAGAGGGGAATAATGACACCGGCTGCAAAAAATCGAGCAATATCGTCACCATCACGCCGCCCGACACCGCTACGAACACCCGCCCAATTTCACTAAACCGTCCGCGCAGATTCGACTGTGAATACAAACCACTCAAGGCGAATATAAAAATCCACACTGGCAGCAAAATCAAAATCACCCCCAGGAAATCCAACGCCGGAATCGGATGCGCCACCGGCTTGCCTTCGAGCTTCACACGAATAATGTATCCCACCACAAACGCCCCCAGCAGGGCCAGGAAGTCCAGCGGAACCAGGATCATACTAAAGAATAATTCACTACGTTTGCGCATAATAGCCAGATAATTGCTCTTACATTGTACACCAAGCGAAACGCCCAACCACTGTGGTTGGGCGAATCTTATCTTGCCAGGCCAGTCATAAGCCGGATTCTGTCGAGGATGATCATCTATCTTGGGCTGGTGTTGCCATCAACCTCATGCGGCACGTACGCCAAAGCACGCGAGCAACGCCCCTTGCGGGTAGCTTCGGCAGCCTTGCAGCGGACGGGGTTTACCTCCCGCACCGGTCACCCGGATTGGCTGTGCGCTCTTACCGCACTCGTTTCACCCTTACCCACCTTGCGGCGGGCGGTATCGTTTCTGTGGCACTTTCCCTACGGTCGCCCGCGGTTGCCGTTAGCAACCGTCCCGCTCTATGCTGTCCGGACTTTCCTCACCAGCCTTGCGGCCGGCGCGATCATCTTCTGGTCTGACACACTTACTATACCATAATAGTCTCAATTAACAACGACCCCGCGCACATATTCCGACCAATATTTTGGCTTCATGTGCTTGAGTTCTGGATTCGATAAGCAGCGCAACAGCAGCCTGCCGGTTTCAGCATTCGTTAGAAGCGGAACGTGATTATCGATCGCCAGACGGCGAATGGTATACGCGTCATCATTGCCTTCGGCCAATGACGGCACATTTATCATCAAACCGAATACTCTGTCCTTAATCGCCTCCGAAACACTTGGTTCCTTCTGATCCCGCACCTTATGAAGCTTTATCGAGGCGACACCGTGCCGCTCAAAGTAATCGTGCGTGCCCTCGGTCGTATAAATCTTCCAGCCGTCGGCCTGCAGAAGCCCCACTTCCTCGATGAATTTATGCTTCTGCTCATCGGGCAGGCTAATGAACACATTCTTCCCGACAACTTGCTGCTCGGTAGCCAGCCACGAAGTATAAAACGCCTCCTCGAGATTGGCGCCGAAGCAGGCTACCTCGCCGGTAGACGCCATCTCCACCCCTGCCACAGGATCGGCCCCCTTGAGGCGATTGTACGAAAATTGCGGGCTCTTCACCGCCACATGGTCGAGTTCCAGCGTTTGATACACCGTATCGTTCTTAATCCCGAGCATCGCGTCGGTAGCTATGCTTATGAAATTATGCCCCGACACCTTCGAGACAAACGGAAACGACCGCGACGCCCGAACATTACACTCAATGACCTTCAGCTCATTATCTTTAGCGATAAACTGAATATTAAACGGACCGGTGATGTTCAGATTCTCCACCACTTGCCTGGCGATAAACTTAGCCCGGCGCACCGTCTCCAAATACAGCCGCTGCGCCGGATACACCACCGTAGCGTCGCCCGAGTGAACACCAGCGTTTTCAATATGCTCAGCTATAGCGTAGATCAATAATTTGCCGTTTTGGGCCACGCCGTCTATCTCCAGCTCCTTGGCGTTCAGGATAAACCGCGAGATCACCACGGGATGGTCGGGCGATAGCCGCGTAGCCTCTAGCAGGTAGCGCTTGAGCTCCTCCTCCGTCCGCACCACGTTCATCGCCCCACCCGAGAGCACATACGACGGGCGGATCAGCAGCGGGTAACCAACCTTTCGCGCGAACTGTTTCGCGGCCTTCAGATCAGTCACCTCCTGCCATTCGGGCTGGTCGACGCCCAGCCGATTGAGCATCGAAGAAAATTTCTGCCGGTCCTCCGCGTTATCGATCTGCCGCGCCGGCGTACCCAGGATAGGATATTTGGCCCGCGCCAACGGCAGGGCCAGATTATTAGCTATCTGGCCACCCACCGACACCACGATACCCATGCCCTGCTCAAAGTCGGCTATGTCTTGCACCCGCTCCAGGGTAAGCTCCTCGAAGTAGAGCCGGTCCGAGCGGTCAAAGTCGGTGGAAACCGTCTCGGGGTTAGAGTTAATAATTACCGTCTTGTGGCCGCGCTTGGCCAAAGTCTTCGCCGTGTTCACCGCGCACCAGTCAAACTCGACCGACGATCCGATGCAGTAGGGCCCCGAGCCCAATATCGTCACCGCCTTCTTGCCTAGCGGCTTCACATCGTACGTCTCGCCATGATACGTAGTGTAAAGATAGTTGGTCTCGGCATCAAACTCGCCCGCCAGGGTGTCGATCTGCTTAATTACCGGAAGCACTCCCAGCTTAAGCCGGTTCTTTCTGATCTGGGTCTCGCTTGAACCCTTGATCTGTCCTATCGTCTTGTCCGAAAAACCCTGCTGTTTAGCCAAGCGCAGCAGCCCGGCTCGCAGCGGCTCACTCCCCAAGCGGCCCTCCATCACGTGAATCGCCGCTATGTGATGCAGAAACCATGTATCTATCTGAGAAAGCTCATGGATATCAACCACGGTTTTGCCCAGCTTCAACGCTTCATAAATCGCGAACAGCCGCCGGTCCGTCGCGCGGCTTATCTCGTCCAGCGGATCAGCAAACTCGTACGGATGAATGCTCAGCCCCTGTGCGCCAATATTGAGCATCCGAACGGCTTTTTGCAGCGCCTCCGGAAACGACCGGCCGATCGCCATCACCTCGCCCACACTCTTCATCTCGGAGCCGATGCGGTGGTCGCTGGCCTTGAGCTTGGCCAGGTCCCAGCGCGGCATCTTGACCGCGATGTAATCCAGCGCCGGCTCATAAAACGCCGATGTCGTCCCCGTCACAGAGTTCTTGAGC
This sequence comes from Patescibacteria group bacterium, assembly GCA_028288925.1. Taxonomy (GTDB): domain Bacteria; phylum Patescibacteriota; class Saccharimonadia; order UBA4664; family UBA4664; genus RYN-427. The sequence goes on from JAQGHG010000019.1 coordinate 61,470, forward strand.
TCATGCAGCCGCTTGCCCAACATCAGCTTGGACGCCACGAAGGCCAGCGGATAGCCCGTAGCCTTCGAAGCCAGCGCGCTCGACCGGGACAGCCGCGCGTTCACTTCGATCACCCGGTAATCACCATCGGCCGGATTAAGCGCGTACTGGATATTACACTCGCCCACGATGCCCAAGTGATTAATCGTTGTAATGGCGACCTGCCGCAAATGATGATATTTCTCGTTAGTAAGCGTTTGCGACGGCGCCACCACGATGCTCTCCCCCGTGTGAATACCCATCGGGTCGAAATTTTCCATGTTGCAGACGGCGATCGTGTTGCCGCCCTCGTCCCGCACGATTTCGTACTCCACTTCCTTCCACCCCGCCAAATACTCCTCGATGAGCACCTGCGGCACCGCCTTCATTACCTCGCCCACGCGCTGGCGCAATTCGGCCTCATTATCGATCCGGCCGGAGCCCAATCCCCCCAGGCTAAATCCCGAACGCAGCATCACCGGGTAGCCAATCGTATCCGCCGCCGCCAAGGCCTCGTTCAGATCATATGCCACCGCTCCGCGAGCGGTCTTCGTCCCGATCTCAGCTAGAGCCTTCTTGAACAAGTCGCGGTCCTCGGTAATCTTAATCACCGGCACCGGTGTGCCCAAGACGTCTATCGCGAGCCTCTTAAACACCCCCAAATCGTAAAGTTCCAACCCTAGATTGAGCGCCGTCTGCCCACCGAAGCTCAACATTACCGCGTCTGGCCTCTCGCGCTCCAGAATCTTCGTCACTGTCGGCACATTCAGCGGCTGAAAATACACCCGGTCGGCCATGTCGTCATCCGTCTGTACGGTGGCAATATTCGGGTTGATGAGTACCGTGTAGATCCCCTCTTCCTTAAGCGCCTTAATGGCCTGCGAGCCCGAATAATCAAACTCCCCCGCCTGGCCGATGCGCAACCCGCCCGAGCCAAAAATAATTACTTTCTTCGGATGCTTCTTGATGCTCATAACGACGTGTAAAACCTTTCAAATAACCACTCCGTGTCAGTCGGTCCGGGACATGCTTCGGGATGAAACTGCACCGAGAAAAACGGCTTAGTCCGATGCGCGATACCTTCCACCGACTGGTCGTTCAGATTTCGAAACGACACGAACCACCCTTTCGGAAGAGACGCTTCGTCGATCGCGTAGCCGTGGTTTTGGCTCGTTATAAATCCGCGGGTCGTATCGGTCTCCAAGCACGGCTGGTTATGCCCACGGTGCCCATACTTCAACTTGTAGGTTTTGGCGCCGGCCGCCAGCCCCATGATCTGGCTACCCAGACAGATCCCAAATGTCGGCTTCCCCAGCTTGAGCGCCTTTCGCGCGTTATCAATCGTAGCCGGATAATCGGTAGGATCCCCCGGACCATTAGACAGCAACACGCCATCATAGGCCTCATTCGTGTAGTCATAATCGCACGGTACGCGCTTCACCTGCACCGGCAACTCAAGCAACGACCGCAGGATGTTCTTTTTTGACCCGCAATCTACCAAAACCACCTTCTTAGAAAATTGTTCATTATAAAGAACCGGGCTTTCTATAAATACGCGCTTCTGCTCCGCCAAAACGCCCTTCGGCCTTATAGCATTAATACCTATCGAACCCGCCATAGTACCCTTCACTCTCAGGTGCTTCGTAAGCGCCCGGGTATCCACGCCCATCAAGATCGGGATATTCTGCGAGCGCAGCCACTCCAGCAATGACCGGTCCGCGACCGAGTGGCTCCACCGCGAGGCCGCTTCGCTCACGATCACGCCGCTTACCTGGATCTTGTCCGACTCAGCCCACTGCGTTCCCACCCCGTAATTGCCAATCAGCGGATACGTAAACATGAGGATCTGGCCGGCATAAGATGGATCCGTCAGAGACTCCACGTAGCCGGTCATACCCGTATTGAACACCACTTCTCCGGTATGGACGCCTGCTTGCCCCGCCGGTACAACCCCGTTAAAAATCATACCGTCGGCCAAGACTACACGAGCTGCCTGGGATTTAAAAAAATCGCCCCTTTCGGAGCGATTCCTATGCGTTGCGGTATTCTTGATGATCGGTAATTTTTTATTCACACTTCCATGAAATTAACAGACCAATCAGTTAAGCGCAAGTATTTTGGCGCGGTATTTCGTCATTCATTGTAAAAATTACAATAATGCTCATGCTTAAGCCGCTTGCTATGCCGCCGATACATCCGCCGATACATCCACAAACTGGTCCCATTCACGCGCCTTCGCCCGGCGGTACTGGGCATACTGATCGAGCGGTACATGGTGCGCATGGGTCGGGTCCTCCAGCCGGTCGATGAACAAATGCCCGTTCAAATGATCAATCTCATGCTGCGCCAGAGCCGCCGGCCAGCCGGTAAGCTTGAGCTCCAGCTCATTGCCCGAACGGTCCATCGCCCGCACCCGCACCGTCCGTGGCCGGCGCGTCACACCCCACACCGTTTCGAAATTCACGCAACCCTCAGGCTTCTCGGTCCGCGCCTTCGACGTCCATACCACCCGCGGATTCACCAGTACATGGATATCGGTATAACCCTTGCGGCCAATAGAGAGATCCAATACGCAAATCTGCTTCATAATGCCCACCTGATTGGCCGAGAGCCCCACCGTGTTCGGCTGGCTGCGGTCGCGCCGCCCACCCGTCCCCGCCGTCTTCACGCTCGCGCCGTACACAAAGTCCAGCAGTGCCTCGATCTCCAATTGCTGCTGTCGGTCCCGCAACGCCGTCCGGGGCACCACGGCACACACCTGCCGCAATCGGGGGTCGTGTTGATCAAGTGGCGTCAGTGTCATAAGACCCACGATAGCGTCCCAAAATGCTTGCTGACAAGCCTGATAAATCCGGTAGGGTGGCCGCGATCCGATGCACCAAACACCGGATCGGCCACCGCCCTACTTGGGCAACAAGCCCCCATAGAGCAGGAGGTAGTCGGGGTAGAGGTCCGCGGCGTGGCCGTTGGTATCCTTTCCCTTCGGGTCCACGATGTCGTGCCCCAGTCCCCATGCAGGAGGCGGAACAAAAATCAGCGAGTGCGGCGACACCAAGGTAGCGACCGATCGCGCCAAGTCCTGATCGATGACCTGATCGCCCGCCGAGAGCACCATGCCCGCCGACAGCAAAGGTGGCTGCGGATGATGGCCCCCAAAGTTCTGGGCGATCCTCACGTACTGCGCCAAGGCGTGGTACGAGAGCTGATCCGGGTTGAACTTGTCCGGCGCGATGCCATAGCCATACAGCACCAGAAAGAACGGCACCACCATCTTGGACGTCTGACTCGCCGAGGGCTCGTAAAACGGCGAGAGAATCAGCGCGCGCCGCACCACATCGGCACGGTACAGTGCACTCCACGTCGCCAGCACGCCACCGCCGGACAAGCCGGCCACGCCTACTTCCTTGCCCAGACCGCTACCCAGCGTCACCGCTTGGTCGGCATAGGCCACCAGACCCTGAGCCGTCACATGCGCATGAGCCAGACGGTCCGTCAGACCATGGTATGGGGCTTTCGGCACGTAGACGTTGAAGCCCCGGTCGTAGAAGGATTTGGCCAGCGCAGAAAACTCCTCCGGGCAGTTGGAATACCCGTGGAACATAACTACGGCCTGGTTGGCTGGGACGCGAGTACCATGCAGCCAGAGCTGGCTCCGGCATTCCGGCCGCACCGCCGGATCTCGCTTCTCGCGCTGCTGGATACTGCGAATATCGCTCACAGATTGCGCAAAGCCACTACGCTTTCCGCTGCCATGCTGCAAGCTCGCATCGTGGGTCGCCTTGAAATGCAAATACAAGGCCCCATACACCACAGCGTGCAGCGTAAACGCGAGCATCACTGCAAGTATCACCGCGAACACGCGCAGCTTACGCTTCAACCACCTAGGCAAGGTCCACCGCCTTCCTTTAATGAGGGACACTCTTTATTAACGCATCCATCACTTTCGCAAACAAGCACAAATTGACCATCGAACGCAGGTTAGAGCTGTGCCAACATATCAAACAGCCGCTTCGTAGCTGGTCGCCACAGTTCAATCAAATCCGGATCCTCCGCGCTTTTGATCTCGGCCCAACCTTGCCCCTCATAAACCTCCATACCCTCAAGCTCCTCGTCCGAAACCTTGGCGTAATAGAAGTGCCGCACTTCCCACTCATCGGTCAGCTTACGCCATGCCACATCATCAAACAGATGAATAACGGCTGATGGTTCTAATTTGAGGTTAGTTTCCTCTTGCACAAGTTCCCGCCAGGCCGCTGCCTGAGCATCTTCCCCAGGCTCAACGGTCCCGCCAAACGTGCCTATCTTATTTGGGTTGTCGATCGTCGGCTTATTATCGCGTCGCTGACCAACAACTTTATTTGAGTCAGTTATTAAAAAGACTCCCGCGTAATGATGATCAATTGTCTCGATCGGTGGTTGATTCATGGGATGAGTATAGCAAAAAGAGACCTGCGTGGGTCTCTTTTTTAAGAATAATTCCTGGTCGGGGTGACAGGGCTCGAACCTGCGACCTCACGGCCCCCAGCCGTACGCGCTACCAACTGCGCCACACCCCGACGTGTTAACTCGAATAGTATGCCTTAATTCCGCCCTTTAGACAACCCTTACGTAAAGGCGCCCCCTCGTCCAGCATAGGACAAGGGAGCGCCTGCGGGTATGAAACGGAGAGCGCCACCCCTACACGAGGTAGACGGTGTCGCCGACAGCGACGCAGCCGGGATCGACCACGGCCAGATAGACGCCCAGGTAAGCTTCGTCGCCATCACACGCCTGCTGCATGTCTCGGAGCAGTCGCCCGTCGAACGCCACGCCGGGCTGGGCCATGCGCGTCATGGGGCAACGGACAGTTCGCTTGCGACCAACGAAGGTAACCGTACCGATCCGAACGGTCCGCCCCACCATCATCTGCTCCGGAGAGTCCCCGAGCTTATCGCTCGCCTCCACGAAGAGGTTGGGGCGGAAGCGTTCAACCTCCAGAACCTCCCGCCTGCAGTCCCGGGCCATCGTGGCCAACGAGACGTCGGTCAGCAGAGACACGGGGCTGGAATCCACGCCGGCGCCCGGCCGGAGACTGAACCTGAAGTTCGTCGGCCGCTCCTGCAATCCGGCGCCCAGAGCGACGAGCTGAACTTCAGTACCCAGCCAGGCCGACACCAGCTCATCAGCGTCGGGACCCGGCGCCTCCAGAGCCGACTGGGCCAAATCATCCCGCGGCTGGATGATGATCCGGCCGGAAGGATCGATACAGGCGCCCAGCTCAAGCAGAGCTGCGCCGGCCGGAGCTTTCGCCGTCACGATCTGCTCGGTAGCGGGATTGTACACCGCCAAGTGGCGGTCGCCCACCACGCCCCGGCTGGTAACCGACAATTCGGGCAAACCCCACTCGCCGGCCATCGATTTGACCGGAAACCGCGCGGCCCTACTAAGAACACCAAACTCCTGCATGGCACACTCCAATGCGTACTCGGGAAAAAGCCGTGGATGATAACGATTGAACCATATCGCCCCCTCCGGAACAAGCCTGCACCATTCTTAGCATTGACAAAAGAAGAATTATCGCATACAATAATACAGCCTCAAACGGGCACATCCACCCACAAACCGGCCCAACGCCGGCAGAATGGAGCACCAAGTGCGCATCAGGAAACTCCTCCCCGCCTTCGTCACCCGCCACTTCCCCACCCGGGAGGAGGTCGCCGAGGCGGTAGCCTTCTGCCTCAGGATGGGCGGCTACAGGCTCCTGGACTACGACCGGAGCGGCGTCCTGGTGGTAGCGGTGCCGGCGAACCCGCTCAACGGCCAGGTGGTCATCACCCAGAGCGGCCTTCGCATCACCGTGACCACCAACACCGACCACGGCTTCAACGGCCCCGGCCGGCTGAAGGCCATCCAGGGCCACTTCAAGGAGTACTTCCTGTGGGCTCCCTTGGTCAAGGTCATCGATGACCCGCAGGTCGTGATGCTCCCCACCGAGCCCACCGAAGCCCCCTAGGGCAGCTCCGCCCCACCAACCAGAGACCGCGAACCCTTCACCGGGTTCGCGGTCTCATTACGTTAATTCCTCGATTCGCGGGGTGCTATGAGCATCCAGCGCGCTAATCACATAGGCGCAACCCAAGATAATCACCGCTCCCGCCAGCTCCAAAGGCGCCGGCACTTCGCCGTAAAACATCAGCCCCACCACCAGCGCAAACACTCCCTCAAGCAGCAAGATATTACCCGCCACGTAGGCCTTCAAGTGCGCGAATATATAATTAATCGCTACCAAGCTCACCACATTAAGCACCACCGAAAGCGCCAGACCAATCCAAGCCACCGCGCTCACATGCGCCAGCGCCAGCGGCTCCCCCAGCGCCAACGATATGATAAACAACGGAATCCACCCCAAGAGCAGTAAAATCGTCGTGTTTTGATAATTATTAAACACCGGCCGGTGATACCGCGACATCAGGTAGCCTACGTCAAAGCCCAGCATGCAGATGATGGCCGCGACCTCGCCCACCCCCAGATGAAAATCCGTTAAACTAGCCCCGGTTATCAAAAATAGTCCCAACACCGAAAGTCCAATAAACGGCAGCGTCACCCAACGAACCTTCTCCCGGAACATCAGCCAGCCCAACATGCCCATGATCGGCAGCGACGACACAAACGACACCGTACTGAGCTGGCGTGCATCACCGCGATCGTCACACCCGCCACCCCGATGGTGTAGGCTACAAACGCGCGGGCCGCATACAGCCACCAATCCCTGGGAGTAATCCCCCGCAGCACCTCGCGGCTAAAATGCCGCCGGAACACCACCGCCGCCACCACTCCAGCCAGCAAAATCCGCAAATACACCTGCTGAAACGTCCCGAAGCTACCCGCCATCATGCGAATCCACACACCCATCGACACAAACAACACCGCCAAGGCAATAGCGGCGAGCATAGGTTTAAATTGAGGGTGTGACCGGTTGAACATAAAAAATAGCAAGACTCCGCGACCACCGTCTGGCTCACCAACTTTTCCCTGCGAATCGCAGGTGGGTGCCCTCAGTCACTAGGTCCACGGACCAGGACAATCTTAGGCTCCCGTTGGTAACAGTACAGAGAAAAATTATGTACGCCGACACGTATGGCGCAGAGTCGTATCTATATTAAGGGAGAGGACCGGAGGGCACAAGCAGCTGCACGATCGCTATGGTAATTTTGGCAACGACAGGCGCGATAAACTGGTAGCCCAAGAGCATTACCAGCAGCAGCACCACAAAGCCCGCTCGCTCGATGCGATCCATCACATCACGCACGCTCTCCGGCGCTACCGCGTACAACACCCGCGAGCCATCCAGGGGCGGGAACGGAATGAGGTTAAATACGCCTAAGCCCACGTTGACCACAATGATAGCGCCATAAAAAAGTGCCGCCGTCGGATTATACGGCACAATATGCGCCCACAGCGCGAAGAAGCCGGCGATCAAGAAGTTGGTGCCCGGACCGGCCGCCGCCACCGCCGCCGCGCCCCACCGGCCGCCCCGCAACGCCCAAGGATTAAACGGCACCGGTTTGGCCGCCGCGAACACCACCGGCGAATGCGCGAATATCAGCAGTAGCGGCAAGAGAAGCGTCGCGATAGGATCGATATGCGCCAGCGGATTGAGCGTGAGCCTCCCGTGCTCCTTAGCGGTCGTATCACCCAAATGATGCCCCATGAGCGCGTGCGCGAACTCATGAAGTGTCAGGCCAAATATCAGGGCTACAAGCTGCGCGATTAATTCCATGAAATCATTATAGCATTGGGGGTCTTATCATCTGTGAGCTCGATACCGAAGATCAGCGGAGTGGGCTTTCTTTTCGTTTGTTATACTCGAAGAACATGAAACTAATGACGTATAACATCTTGAATGGCGGTGGCGACCGGCTCGGTTTGATAGCAAAAATAATTAATGAGTCTTCTCCGGACTTTCTAACTATCAACGAAGCAAATGGTTTTGATGAAAACCATAACAAAAAACTCAAAGACTTGTCCCATGCTACAAACATGCCCTACTACCACCTCGCGTTATCAGGTGAATACGATTATCACGTTGCCGTTTTGTCAAAACTCCCTCTGAAACACATAGACGAGCTGCATCCTATGATGAGAGCCGGCATATCAGTGGTACTTGATTCGGACATAGGTGAGATATCTATAATTGGAGCACACCTCACGCCATATTCAGAAAGTTTACGGTTGCCTGAGATCAATCTGCTAATTACCAATCAAAGGGGACACGCCAACCGCATCTTAATGGGCGACATGAATTCACTTTCCAAGAATGACAACTATTCTCATTCCATCGTCCAATACTTCAACGAGCCACAGCTCAAGCAGTTTACCAAAAATGAAAACTTACAATTTGAAATCATCGAAGCGATTGAGGCGTCAGACTATGTAGACGCGGCAGTAGAACTTGGGCGGCAAAGTGAGAATACGCTACCGGCTTCCAGCAACAAAGATATAGCCCATGCGAACACTAGGCTTGATTACATTTTTGTTTCCCCATCTCTCAAAAGTAAATTAGCCGGTTACTCGGTTATTAAAAATGAATTGACCGAGCAGGCATCTGACCACTACCCTGTCTTAGTTGAGCTGCGGCTTCGAAGTATGCAATAAGAGTCCGCCCCCGCGATTATTGACTTATCTGATACCATCAGGTACACTGATCAAGTTATTTCAAGGAATATTCGTCATGTCATACGCATGCGACATCACCGGCAAAGGGAAGCAATTCGGTAACAACGTACCGTTTTCCCAGAAGAAGACCCGCAAAGTCTGGAAGCCCAACCTCCAGCCCAAGACCATCGTGTTGAACGGCCAAAAGGTACGCCTCAAGCTCGCGACTTCGACTATCCGCACGCTCAAGAAGTGGGAGCGCGAAGAAGTGGCTAAGGCCGCCAAGCGTGAAGCTGCCCAGCTAGCTAAGCAAACCCCCGCTACTGCCTAGTCCCCTGCTGCATCAAAAAAACGCCCCATCCGGGGCTTTTTTTGATGCCTGCCTAATGCCTAATCGATCAGGCCCTGCGCCTTGAGGCGCGGAATCACCTCGTGTTCGAATATCGAGCCTGTCTTGATGCCCTCAAGCTCAGACGTGACCCAGCGGATCTCCTCCACTTCATTTTGTCCGGCATCGGCTCGCCCTGCCACTTCTTGACCACAAAGAGATCCATGCGTAGGGACCGGTGCTCCTGCCCAGCCGCCGGCGCATAAAACGTCCCGAACTCTTCCAGGTCGGCTTCGTCTACAGTGATGCGAAACTCCTCCATGAGCTCCCGCACCAGCGCCTGCCCCACGGTCTCGCCTGGCTCAACTTTGCCACCGGGGTTCAAAAACAACGTTTTGCCCTCGGACCGCTCCAGCAAGAGCCGCCGGTCACGAATAATGATGCCGCCGGCCTTGTGAATATCCACCTTCCGCTCCATACCGGCTAGGCCCCGGCGCGCGTCAGCAATACTACCTGCGTCTCAGCCGGTGCTTCTTTGGGATTAACGCGCAACTTACTCTCGGGCTCAGGGCTCACGCCCATCTCCTTCAAAAACAGCTCCACGCTCGCTTGTGGTACCGCATATGTTGTAATTCCGTCATCATAATGCACCGGAACCACGTAGCCCGGCTCTAGTTGAGCCACTACCGCGGCCGCGCCTTCGGCGTCGAGCGTCAGGCCGCCCCCGCCCACCGGCACCACTAGCACATCCACCTGACCCAGGTTTTCTATCTGATCCTCATCGAGCTTGCCAGCGATATTGCCCGCCACCACCACATTCACGCCGTCGATCTCGATGCTATACACCGACCCCCGGTGCCCAGACTCGTCCATGTGCAGCCGCGCCGGCACGCCCGCGATCATACTGCCCTTCACCTCGTACTCGCCCGGACTGTCGATCAGCATGGCACCCGGCAAGGTGCGGTAGACTTCACCTTCGCCCTCGGACACATGCGCCGACCACGTCACTACATCAGCCTTGGCCTTCACCTCGCCGGCCGGGTCACACACCACCGTGAGATTCTTGCCCACCAGCTTCACACTCCCCGCGCCCAAATATGTAATATCCAATTGATACCTCCCGTTACTGCGTTAATCGTCCGCGGCCTTGAACCGCCGGCGCACTTGTTACACTCACATACTCCCCGAACTTCACATCACTATGCGCCAGGGGCTTCTCCTGCCCGTCGATCAATACGATCTTCTTGGCCTCCAGCACACCGGTGATGAACCGGTCATTCAGGCTCAACCGGTACTGATACTCATCCGGCGTCAAAACCGAATAATTCAACTCGCGGCCCATTTCCTTCTCCGTATCTCCAACTATCTTGGCCAGCCGGGTCTTGTTCACATCACCCACTACAAAGATATCGATGTTGGTGCGGCTATCACGCGTAAACGTCCCGGTCAAAAACGCGAACGTGATCGCTCCCGTGGATCGCAACCGCTTGATGATCTTATCCTCCTCCCGCGTCTCCTTGACCACCGGATCCGTAGACTTAATAGGCATGGTAGTAAAGATGCTCCGCAGCTGCTCGTAGTACTCGTATTTGGGGTTCACTTCGTAGTATAGCCGGTTGTTCGAACCATCCGACGACACCAGCCCCACCGACAGCAAATTGGCCAATTCCCGTCGCACCGAGTTAATTTGTTCGTCAATCTTGCGAGTAATCTCACGCACATAAAACGGCCGGCCCGGGTTGTTAAAAAACAAACTCAGGAGCTTTACCCGCGTCTTCGAACCAAAGAGTTGTTCGACCATGATGTTGCCTTACGAACCTCATTACACTTGTTGCCCAAAGTATACCAGAGGGAGGCTCCCGGGGGTAGGGAGGCTCCTGCCGCGAGGAGGCTCCCCGCTAGAGGAGGCTCCGCAGCAGCGCCACGCCCGCCGCCAGCATCACCGCGAAGCACACCCACAAACCGAGCTGCGACAGCCAGCCGCTGCGGTAGTCGCCCATCACATCCCGCCGCCGCGACACCCGGGCGATCAGGAAAATCAGCGGCACCGCCGCCACCCCATTGAACACAGCGGTAAAGATCAAAGCCTTAATCGGATCCAGGCCAATAAAATTGAACACCAACCCGGCCAACGTCCCAAATATAATCACAAAGTAAAATTCGCGGGCCTGCTTAAACTTCCGGAACAGCCCCTCGCGCCAGTTAAACGTCTCGGCGATCGCGTACGACGATGACCCGGCCAACACCGGCACGCTCATCAGTCCAATCCCCACCACACCAACCGCGAAAATCACCTTGGCCACGTAGCCGGCATTATTGAAACCATGCACCAACGGCTCCAAGGCCTTGGCCGCGTCTGCCGCCGAATCAATGTTGGTCACCCCGGCTCCACCCAACACCACCGCCCCCACCACGATAATGAACCACGCCGTCACATTCGAAAACAACATCCCCAGCGCCGTATCAATCCGCAGCCGCTTCAGGTACGGCTTCGTGATCCTAGGCACGCCGCCCCGCTGGGCCAGCCGGTGCGCCGCGATTTCGTCCTCCACCACCTCGCTCGTCTGCCAAAAGAACAGATACGGCGAAATCGTGGTGCCCAAGATCGCCACCACAATGTACAAGAACTCCACATTCAGCTCGATATGCGGCACAAACGTCGCCTTCAGCACCTCCAACCACGGCACATTCACCAAGAACGCCGTGATGGGGTAAGCCAATAGCGCCACTGCTAACCACTTCAAGATCCGCACATACGTCTTGTACGATACGAGCACCTCGAGCATCAGCATTACTACCGCGAAAAACACCGCGAGCAGCGCGAACGGCGCCTTCACGATCAATTGCATACTCGCCGCCATCGCCCCGATATCCGCGCCAATATTGAGCGTGTTGGCCAGCACTACCAAGAGCACCACCGGGTATAGCACCCACCGCGGATAATGCTCGCGGATCACCGCCGCCAGTCCCTTGCCCGTCACCGCGCCGATCCGCATGCAAGCCTCCTGCACCGCCGTCATCAACGGGTAGGTAAAAAGCATCGTCCAGGGCATATGGAAGCCAAACTGGGCCCCCGCCTGCGAATACGTCGCTATACCTGAGGGATCATCGTCGGCCGCGCCGGTAACAATCCCCGGTCCCAAAATACGCAAAAACCGCCCAAACCCACGCTTATTCGCGTGGCGCTTGGACCCTTCCGGCGCCTTGGTGGCGTCAAGCTCGGCCTCGGTAATCGCCTCGTCTGGTAACTCAATCATCAGTACCTATAAGCATAAGCACCGTGAGGCCTGTTTGTCCAGATCAGAACCAAAAAAAGAATCGAGGGGAAACCGGCCGGTAAGCCACCCGAAATTTGTAAAAAGCTACCGCGGCCGCCCCGCCGCCACCCGCGCCGCTGCCAACTCCCGCCGGTCATCCAGCGGCTCCAGCTCGGTCACTTGCCACCGCCGCCGTACCGCCGCCAGCAGCAGGTGGTCCGCCAGCCCCGGATTCTTCGGCAACACCGGCCCATGCAGGTACGTCCCGATGGCATTCTCGCTCACCGCGCCCTCCTGCCGACTCTTGGGGTTATTCCCGTGACCCTTCCGCACCTCGCCCAGCGCCGCCTGCCCCGGCTCCAGTATCGTCTGGCCCGAATGATTCTCGAAGCCCACCAGCTCTCCAAAGGGGCTGTCGATCACCACGTTGCCGATCATCCGCGTCCGGCCGCCAATCGTACTCGCCCGAAACACATCAATCCCCGGAATCTCCTGCCCTTCCAACGTCGTAAACCCGCGCCCAAAGAGCTGATACGTCCCGCAAATCACCAGCATTGGCACGCCGTCAAACGCCATCTGCCGCAGGTCATTTCCGCGGCTTATCAAATCTTCACCCATAATCAGCTGGCCCGAGTCCTGACCGCCCCCGCCGAACACCAGATCCACTTCCCCAAAATCAAATGGCTCCCCGATCTCCACCGGCCGCACCTCTACACCGTAGCCGCGCCACTCCAGCCGCTTCTTGAGCGTAATAACATTGCCCAAATCACCATAAATATTCATTTCGCGCGGGTATAAATGCGCGATAACCAGCTTTTTCACTTCCACACCTCCTGCATCTTAGCCTTGCGCGCCAGCAGCTTGCGAATCGCCAGCATCGCTGTATACGTCGGCAGTATGTAAGCCGTCTCGCCCTGGGGCGTCGCCTGCAGCAGCTCAGCCAACGCCGCCTCAAACTCCTCTACCACCCGCGCTTCCATGCCCGCGTAATGCAGCCGCACCGCCATATCCGTCGCCCGCACGCCCGTCGCCAGCACCGTCGGTCCGCTCGTCTCCAACGCTTCCAAAGGCACATCCCACAACCAGCTCACATCGCGGCCATCGGCGTCCAGGTCATTAATCGCGAATAATACCTTCAAATCCTTCCGCCCGATCAAAAACGTATCCAGCACCTGCGCAAATCCGGCGGGATTCTTGATCAGCAGCAGGCACAATGTCCGCCCCTCTATCTCTACCTGCTCCACCCGGCCGAAGGCCGCCTCAGTGCGCTCCAGCGTCCGCGCGACCTTGGCCTGCTCCAGCCCCAAGCCATGCGCCAAGCTCATCGCCGCCAGAGCATTGTAAAGATTGTACGTACCCGGCAGCGGAAACTTCACCTCGCTACGCTTACCACTCACCGCCACCGTAAAACGCGCGCCTCCCAAGCCCGCCTCTTCCACGCTCGTGATAGCCACGCTCGGCTGCGGCCGCGCGAAGTGCCCTTTGGGGCACCGGTAATGCCCGATGTGCCCATAAAATACCCGGCTAAACACCAGCCGTGTCCGGCACACCGGACACCGGTCCGAATCTGTCGCCGTCTGGTGCGCCGTCTTGCCCGCCACCGGCAGCCCCTCCACGCCGAAGTAGTTCACCAATTCCGGCGCGGCCGCGTACTTGGCCAGGCTCGCCACCAGCGGATCGTCGGCATTCAGATACAGCCGCGCCTTGGTAGCCGCGATCCCCTGGCCGATCAGCGCCGCCGTAGTATCCAGCTCGCCATAGCGGTCCAGCTGGTCGCGAAACAAATTCAGCACCACAATGTGCTCCGGCAGCAGCTCCGGCGCCACCTGCCGCAAGCTCGCCTCATCCACCTCAAACAGCCCGATCGTATAGTCCCCCAGCCGTCCGCGCCCATCCGCCGCCGCGATCAGCGCCGAGGTCACCCCGCGCTTCAGGTTCGATCCGGTGCTATTGGTAAGCACCCGCTCGCCACCAGCCTCCAGCGCCGCCGCGATCAGCTTGGTCGTGGTAGTCTTGCCGTTGGTCCCGGTCACCACGATCACCCCATGCGGCAGCCCAGCCGCCAGCTTCCGGGCCAGATGCGGATCCAGCCGCTCAGCCATCAGCCCTGGCAGCGCCTGCCCCCCACCGCGCCCCAGTACCCGGCTCAATCTGGCCGCTGTCTTGGTAATCGCAAGCGTGAGTAGTACTGACATACCCCCATTATACGTGCGATCCCGCCCGCCCGCGACCATAGGCAAAAATTGACAAAAATTACGTATATATCGGCCCGCCTAACCCCTCGCCAGAAACTCCCGCACTAGTTTGTCCGCCTCGTCCACATCCTCCAGCCACTGGATCGCCGGATTGCGCTTAAACCATGTTTGCTGCTTCTTCATCAGCGCCATGTCGCCTCGCACAAAATCCGCCACGCCTTCCGCCGCCGATTTCGTTCCCAACACTACGTCTTTAAAGGCCCTGTAGCCAATCACATCTAACGCCGCGGAGTCCCAACCATACGTCACGCCAATATGCCGCACTTCTTCAGTAAACCCTCTGCCAAGCATTTTTTGCACTCTTTGTTCAACTCTAAATTGAATAATTTCTTTGTTCAAAGCTAGTCCCAGCACCAATACTCCCGGCCGCACAGCTTGCCGCCGTCCGCGCCCTTGCCCGGCTGTTTCAACCGCCCGGATCACCCGCCGCCGGTTCGCTAAATCCACCCGCTCGTAGGCCGCGGCATCCTCCGCCGCCAGCAGTTCGAGCAGCTCCTCATCGCTCATCGCCTCCAACTGTGCCCGCCGCTCCGGCTCGGCCTCGGCCGGAAACTGGTAATCAAATAGCACCGCGTCCACATACAACCCGCTCCCGCCCACCAGAAACGGCAGCTTGCCCCGGGCAACAATATCCGCGATAGCCGCCTCCGCCAGCGTCTTAAACGCCGCCGCGCTCAGCCGCTCGCCTGGGTCCACCACATCGAGCAGATGGTGCGGCACCCGCGCCCGCTCCCCGGCCGTAGGCTTAGCCGTCCCGATATCCATGCCCCGGTAAATAGTCCGGGAATCCGCGCACACAATCTCGCCGTTAAAGCGCTCGGCCAGATCCAGCGCCAGATCGGTCTTACCCGAAGCCGTCGTGCCCACGATCGCGATTAGCCTTGGCTCCGCAGCCTTCATTGTTGTGGCCACCACAACAAACTATCAATATCCACCAGATAATCCTCGGCTACTTCCACGCCCTCGGCTCGCAATAATTCCGCCTGCGCGCTCCGCCCACCATAAAACCCGGCCGCCAGCCCGCCGCGCTTGTTTACTACCCTGTGCCAGGGCAAATTCTCGAGCCCAAAGTGTGCCACGCCGCCCACCATGCGCGCCGCCCGTGGACTCCCGCACAACGCGGCTATCTGGCCGTACGTCATCACCCGGCCCTCCGGTATTCGCGCCACGTATTCATATACCCGATCGGCAAACTCACTCATATGCTGGTTTAAAGCCTCTCACCCGCTCCGCCCACACCGGCGTCGCCTCAATGTATCGCAAGTATCCCAATACCTCGTCTACCCACGCCGGCGGATTGTATTGCGCCAAGAGCAGTTTGCGTAGGGCGCCAAGGGTCGGGCCGGCTATCAAGTAGCCTGCGATTATGCCGTGCCACAACGCCGCGTCCTCCGGCCGCACTCCAAAAGTCAGCTCCTCTTCGCGCGTCCGCCACAACCCGGCCGCCGTATCACGCGGATTGCCCGCTTGTTCATACAGCGCCACGTCGCTCAGCAATTTCACCGCGTTCGAAAACGGCTTCCAGACATCGTACGAGGGGTCTACCTTGTAGCGCCGCACCCAGACGTTCCATTGCAAATCAAGATAGCCATGGAACGCGAACCCTGCCCACCAAGAGCTCTTCTCCGCCAGTACATCCTCAAGCCGCGGCCGACCCGGATGCGTCCGGCTCCGCTCTACCACACCCAGCACTCGAATATCCGGAAAAATCGTCCCGGACAAAAATTCCTGCGGTTCATACTCCGGATGGAGGGCCAGAAACCGCTGGGCATGAACGATGTGGGAAATCTCAGAGGGCATATCTCTACAATACGCTCTTGGACGCCCGCTCACTCACCTCGCGCCGCAGCGCCGCCGCGAACTCATTCACGCTCAAGTCGCCGTCAAACTCGCCATGACCCTGGCGTAACCGCGGGCTCACCCGGCCGCTCTCGCGCTCCTTCTCGCCCAGCACCAGCGTGTACGGCACCTTGGCCAGCCCGCCGGCCCGGATCTTCTTGCCTACACTCTCGGCGGTGGCGTCCACGCCTACGCGCAGGCCCACCGTCTCCAGCGCGGCCTTGAGCTGGTAGGCGTAGTCCATAATCTCCTGGGAATCGTTGATCGGCGCGAGCCGCACCTGCTCCGGCGCCAGCCATAGCGGAAACGCTCCGGCGGTACTCTCGATCACCAGCACCATAAACCGCTCAATCGAGCCCATGATGGCCGCGTGAATCATCACGATTCGCTCGCGCTCACCGGCCTCGTTATTGCAAGTGAGGTCGAAGCCTTCCGGCTGCCCAAAGTCGAGCTGGATCGTTCCGGCCTGAAACTCCCGGCCCAGCGCGTCGCGGCCCATAAAGTCGATCTTGGGACCATAAAAGGCCGCTTCGCCTGGGCCATCCATATACTCCACGCCTTTGCTCTCGATCACCGACTTCAGCTGCGATTCCGCCCGGTCCCACATCGCCTGGTCGCCAATGTAATTATCCATCTTGTCCGGATCATGCCGGCTTAGCCGTACTTTGAGATCAACCCCAAACGTCGCGTTCAACTTGTTGATAATATCCCAAATCTTGCCAATCTCGCCCTCAATCTGCGCCGTCCGGCAAAACACGTGCGCGTCGTCCTGCGTAATCGCCCGCACCCGGCTCAAGCCGCTCAGCTCACCGCTCTGCTCGTCGCGGTATACCACCGCCGTCTCGCGGTAGCGAATCGGCAGGTCGCGGTAGCTCCGCGTCTGCGAAGCATAGATTTGGGTATGATGCGGGCAGCTCATCGGCTTCATCGCAAACTCATGCCCTTCGCGGGTCTTAACCTTAAACAGGTCTTCACTAAACTTCTTCCAGTGGCCGCTCTTAATGTAGAGCTCCTTCTTGGTGATATGCGGGGTCGTCACTTGCTGGTACCCGCCACCAATCGTCTGCCGTAGCTCCTGCACATACTTGTTCAACTCTTCGCGAATTATCGTTCCACGCGGGGTAAACAGCGGCAATCCCGGCCCCACCAGGTCCGAAAATACGAACAAGTCCAGTTCCTTACCCAGCTTCCGGTGATCGCGCTTCTCGGCCTCTTTGATCATCTCCAATTGTTTGTGCAGCTCGTCTTTCGTTGTAAATCCTACACCATAGATCCTCTGCATCATCGGGTTTTTCTCGTTGCCCCGCCAGTACGCTCCAGATACGCGCATCAGTTTGAAGGCCCCTACCTTACCCGTGGACTCCACATGCGGCCCGCGGCACAAGTCGGTGAACGGCCCGTCCGAGTAGATGCCCACTTCGTCCACTTTGGCGCCCTCATCCACTCCCAGCTGCGCCCGGTCAATATCTTTCGCCACCGTCGTGCCGTGTTCTTTGAGGTCGTTCAGGAGGTCCAGTTTGTAGTCCTGCTTTTGCGCCTTGAAGTAACTTATGGCTTCATCAAGCCCCATAACCGAGTGTTCAAATTTATAGTTCGCCTTCACAACCTCCTTCATCTTTGACTCTATCTTAGCCAAATCATCGGCGCCTAGCTTCTGCTCCAGGTCCACATCGTAGTAAAACCCATTCTCCACCACCGGCCCGATCCCAAACTTCACACCCGGGTACAGCTCCTGAATCGCCGTCGCCATAATATGCGCCAGCGAATGCCGCATCGCGAATAATTGCTTCTCGTTATCGTTCTCTTCGTGCTTACTCATAATTACTCCTTACTCTTCTCGTCATGCACTCGCACGTGATGACCATTATGCTCCACATACTGACGCTTCTCGTTCTTTTCCAGTTTGGCCGCCACCTCTTGCTCCAGATCAACGTCCAACATCCGTGCCAGGCCCACCACAAACAACATTACATCAGCCAATTCTTCGCCAACGTCCGGTTTGGCTTTACGATGGGCTTCGTACGCCTCGGCCAATTCTGCATAAGTATAGTTAAACTCACGCTCAATATTAGTCGTATTAAAGCCCCTGGCCACTTTATTGGCCCACACGCGCTCCTCTAGCTCCTTCATATATCCCATAAGTCACTCCTTATATAACCAAACAACGCGCTATTACTAGCGCGTCTGGACCCACGAATGTGGGCGGTTCCACCAGACTTCCTTGGGAATTGCCCAAGACTCTCATCGGAGCCGGCGTACGCCACCGGCAGCGGGGCTGGCAGGTTGGTGAGGCCCGCGTCAAAACGCCCTATTCGAATGCTGTGATTATATCACGACCACGGACAATTCAGACTCTTAGTGCTTCCAAAACTGCCACCACGGAGCCTTGGCTGGGACTTCGCCCGGCTGGACAGGAGCTGCTTGGGCGGCATCAGCCGACTGCTGCACAGCAGCAGAGGGCGCGGACGGTACGGCTGGAGCCGCTACGGGCTCACTACTAGCGGGCGCCGCTTCTGGCGCTGTGGGAGACGGAGTCACCGGGGCGGCCGGTTCTGAGTCGGGTGCGGGCGCCGGGTCGGGCACGACTACAGGCTCCGGATCGGGAACAACAACGGGATCGGGGGCGGGATCAGCAGCCGGGGTGGCCTCTTCGGCCTTCTCTTCTGCCGGTTCTTCCGGTTTTATATCGTCTGCCGGCTCAGATTTGGGCGGTTCAGAGACAGTTGCCCCACCTGCCTCGGCCGCGGCCTGCTTAGCCGCCTCTTCGGCGACTCTCGCGAGCTCTTCTGGACTGGTAGCCGAACTGCTAGCCTCGGGCTGCTTGATAGAATCAACGTCTGGCATTATTTTGTTGCTCCTTTTTTGTTTTTGGACCTTAATGGACAAACCATAGCATAAGAGCTTTAAAACTTCAAGTGCCTTATTTTTACCCACAAAAAAGCCCGCTATTCCGCAGGCCTCTTCAGACTAATCGCGTCAAAATAATTGCTGGTGGATCCTAGAGGACTCGAACCTCTGACCCCCTCAACGTCAATGAGGTGCTCTAGCCAACTGAGCTAAGGATCCGGGCGTTACAAGTGCATAATATACTGCAATTCACCGTCAAAGGCAATGAGGGGCTTTTCTCTCTACTCAAAATAAGCTATTATCTCCTGGTTAGACCCGCCCATTACACCATGGGCAATTAGCTCAGTTGGTTAGAGCGCTTGATTCACATTCAAGAGGTCACAGGTTCGAGTCCTGTATTGCCCACCAAAGCATTTATACGTAAAAAGAGACCTCTAGGTCTCTTTTTACTGTCCAACCGCCCGTTCTGCCTCTCGTTGCTGCAATAATTGGCTCGTCTCCCGCACGGCCCGGCGATTAAACCCAAATCCATGTCGTCCCCAGTTAGTTTCGATCAAGGCAACTCTTCCAGGGTCGCGAATATTGTTGCGAAGATTGTCTACCCGAAATGCCTTATCGTTCACATCAGCCAAGATAGTAGCGCTTTGATCCGGCCCCATGGGAATATGGCTCAAATCATCATTCATTTGAGCCCTTGCTACCGATACTTGCTCCCTACGCCAGCCCAGAGGATCACGCAGTAGCCGGCCACCCCGAGGTTTCTCAAGTTCCTGTGACGCTGGATCGGTCTCGTCACTGCCACGCATTCTTCGATAGGCATTATTGACGGCCTGCCGCGCCGCATCAACATGGGTGCCCAAATATCTTCGGCCATCCTGGCCCGCCGGCTGAGCAAGCACCACGTGCCGGAATAACTCTGGGTGCCGCGCCCAAGCCGCCACTAGTCGAATCGCGCCGCGCGACTCACCCACGGCATCGGCCTGATCGATACCCAGCCGGGCCATGACCTCAACAATATCATCGGCTTGCGTTGCGTCCATATCGGAGATTGGCGCGCTTACACCTTCCATTTCCGTAAGCTTGGCGGCCCCTGGAAGCTTGCCCGTATAACGCAGGCCGATTACCTCCCGCTGATCTTCCTCGGCGAACGTCGCCAGACTCCAAGGTAGCTTTTGGTCGCCATTAATACCCTGTACGAATACCAGAGGAATAGCGGGTTCACCTGTGCTGGGGTCGATCCGAATACGCTCCGGCCTGTATCTCAGAACCTCGCCATGCGCAAATTCCAACGTATCTACCCGAAACTCAGGATGCGAGCCTTCCGGGCTGGGAGTCTCATCCACACCTAGTTGATCCTTCATCTCCGCGGGGGAGGCAGCAGAAAACGGCACAGGTTCTTGAGATGACTCTTCTTCGTGTGACACCATTATGCCTCCAAGTCTACCATGCTTATCCTGCGGTGCAGCACGGGTATGGCATCAAGCAAAGAGCTCCAAACGTGGCTCTTCTTGGTATGCCGCTTATGCTCTATACTGGTCACAAGACTATTAGCGAATACTGAGCAAATCATCATGCCTCGCGTTAAACCCAAAAACGACACCACTCTCCTAGCCTCGATGCCCGTCCGGCTGGCTGTTGCCACTTTGTCCCTCGGAGCCGTGGCTATCATCGCGGTCTGGGCGATCAATCAACCGCGTCAAGCCTCCGAGGCTCAGCTCTACCAGGACACGCTCAAGCAAGCCGCCGCCGCCGAACACGATCAAAACTTCTCCAGGGCCGCCGCCGTGTACCGCGACTACCTCAAGACCGGCCACAGCCGTCCCCAAGACCATCAGCGAATTGTTTACATCCAGCTCGCCAGCGTGGAAGGCGAAGACCAGCATTATCAGGCCGCGATTACGGCGCTGCGAGCCGCCGCCAAGCTACCCCCCGGCGAAGACCAGGCCATTATCCAAGGTCTTGCTAGCAACTATGATCTCGTGGGCGACAAGGCCAAAGCTATTACCTATTACAAGCTCGTTGTCGAGGATCTCAGAAAAAACCCCGCGCCCGGCAGTAGCTCCAAAGCCGACTCGCTGGAACTGCATATGAAGGACCTGCGATGACCATGAAGCGTGTCGCCTTAACGTTATTCTCACTGGTAGCCGTCCTCGTGCCGCTCTTCGCCGCCAACCCAGCCTCCGCCGCGACCAAATCCACCCACACCGATCCCGGCTATTTTCTACACCAAGTCGTCACCAACTGCGGCGGCAACGTCATCCAGGAAGGCTACGACGAATGGGGCCCGAGCCAAGGCCGCCAGCTGACCGCCGCCAAATTTATCAGCCTCACCCACGCCTACCTCCGCGATACCGGCAACGGCGGCCAAAACCAAGTCGGCGCCGCCTTCATCATAAACACCATGCTCGGCGAACCCCAAAGCCGGTGGGGCGGCGCCAGCGGCCGCTCCCGGGGCATCAAAAACGCCTTCGACCGCGAAGAAGAATGGACATTGCTCGTGCGGGCCTACGACGCCAACGGCTGGGTCAACTGGGGCAACGCCGGCCATGTCTATAACGAGCCCGGCACCCACTACAAATCCACCCTCTGGCAAGGCAACAACGACTGCGGCAGCGGCACCGCCTGGGTCCCCAGCAAGCCCAACGACGTCGCCGAGTTCCAATACTACTACGACCTCACCGGCCTCGAGCTCATCACCTTCTACAACCGCAACGGCACCCGCTACCGCATCGACCGCCACTGCGGCAACCCGCTCGGCAGCAACTCGCCGCTCCAAAACCCTTTCAGTGTCAGCCTTTCGGCCGACCACGGAGGTTCACCGACCATATTGGGCCAGGGCCAAACGTACAACCTCGCCGTCCACCTCCAAAACCACGGCCCCGGCAAATCCTTGCCCGGCCAACTCCAGGTAGAATGGCCCACCAGCAACATCTGCAAGCCCGGCGCCAGCTGCCCGCTGAACATGTCCGATCTCTCCAATGGCTACTCATCTTCCAAAGGCTTCTATAACGGCGTGGGCATATCCGACCCCATAGTGCCACCCAATCAACCAAACTGGCGCTGGGACACCAAATCTATCGCCAGTTCGGGCAAGACTACCGCGAACGGGGTCCTCACCTTTACCACCCTGCCCAACGCCACTCCCGGAGCCACCATTACCTTTGTCGTCTTTTTCTATCCTAGGTCAGGATTCGAAAGCACACCGCTCCGCGTCACGGTCACGTACAAAATCGACATCGTGCGTTACCCTGGTATCCATGGGCTCAGCGGCGATATCCATGCCGGAGGCGCCCTCTGCGGCCAAACCCCCGGCGCCCACAACATCATTAAGGGTAACGCGCAATCGCTTTCCTTCGGCGAGTTCCTGATATCGGCCAGCGGCCAAGTCTCAGGCGTTGGTTCCAATAATAGCTCCTCCGGCACCACCGCCACCCTTGGGGCCCACGGTAACTACAGCACGATCTGCCGGCCCGACCTAATAGCCGCCGCCAACCTCTATATCAACGCCAATCCTTCCAGCACTACCGACATCTCAGGGCTCACTGTTGATGTGTCTAGCCTGAATGAAGGTATCTATTACAGTAGGAGCGGGACCTTAAGGCTTAGCGGGACCTTCACCAAGAAGATAACCATCGTGGCCCTGGGCGGATCAGTCGTTATTACCAAGCCCATCATACTCAACGCGCCCAATGTCCCCCCCACCCAAGTACCCTCCATGGGCATCCTGGCCGCTAACGACATCAACATCAACGGCGCCGCCAACCGTGTGGACGCCTACCTCTTCTCTAATGGGACAATCAATACCTGCTCCGAGGGAAAAACCGCGCCCTGTATAAGTACTCTCGTCGTCAATGGTTTCATTATGGCCCATGCGCTGGTGTTTAACCGCCTCGGCCCCCTAACTGGACCAGCCGCGACTGTCGGCGAGCAAATCAATCTGACCGGCCAGCTCTACATCAACCCCCCTATGCTCTTAGATAACGCCAGCGCGATAAACCTCCTCGAAAGCCAAGGCGAAAAACCGCCCCTCCTGTAGGACACGCTCCACTCCAAAGAAACAGGGCCGGCATTCCGCTAATGCTTGCCGCCCACCCGCCATACACGGTAGGCTAGTAATTGAATTGTCCAAAGTACCAGCATAAGAGGTTTGGGAGCATGTTAAGTCAGCAAATCGCCGACAAAATCCGGGCCAAAGTCAGTGCGCTGGTGAGCCAGGAGTTGCGCGTGACCGATCCGCAGGGTCAATCCTTGTCGCACACTTCTACGCTCAAAGCCGAAAGCGTCGAGATTGCTCAAGTTACCTGGGCTATACCGTTTGCCTACGGTGGTAATACCGTGGGATACATCATCCTGGCCGAAGAAATGCCCAACCACGAGGAAATTGCTCCGCTCATCCGCTCCATCGCCGAGCTCGTAATGCACCAATCGCTCGTGCTAGAGCAAATCCCCCGCCAAGACGAGCGGCTCGACAAGTTTATCTACGATTTGCTCAACCAACCCCAACCCGAATGGTCGCTGCTCGCCGCCGAGGCCCGCCTCTTCGACATCGAGCTCGACCGACCGCGCATCGCCATCGTCATCCAAGTAGACGATCCAGCCCTCACCACCCGTTTCCAGGACCCTGCGGGCGACCGGGAGATCCGCCTCACCCGCTACAAGTTCGGCATCAACCGCGCACTCGACTCGTTCTACACCTCCAGCCGCGAAAACGTCGTGAGCTACCTGGGCGGTACCTCGTTTTGCATCCTCAAAGATCTCATCGGCACCGACGAAGTCGACCTCGGCACCCACCTCGACAACTTCAAGAAGAGCCTGGGCGCCATCTACGGCATCCTCAAGAGCGAACTCAAGCTACCCACTACCGTCGGCGTCGGCAACTACCACTCGGGCCTCGAGGGGCTGCGCCAGAGCTACCACGAAGCCGTCTCGGCCATCGAGCTCGGCGGCCAGACCTGGGACCAGGACCGTATCTACCACATCGACGACTTCGGCGTGGTCGCACCTTTGCTTTCGGGCGTCGACGAATCCAACATTTACTTCTCCCGCGAGCTCCTGGAGCGCCTGGGCGAAAACCACGAGATCATCCAAACCCTCGAAGCCTTCTTCAACTTCGATATGAGCCTCACCCGCACCGCCGATATGCTCAAGATCCACCGTAACACCCTCGTTTACCGCCTCGACCGCATCACCGAGACGCTCGGGCTCGATCCGCGCAAGTTCGACGATGCCGTCCAGATCAAACTCGCCATCCTCTATAATCGGTTTGTGGAGCCCCATCATGCAGCTCAATAACGCCCTCGCCAAACAGATAGCCGGCAAAGCCCACCAGGTGCTCAAACGCGACATCCTCATCGCCGACCTCTCCGGCCAACTCCTCGCCAGCCACGAGGGTCTCCGCCATGGCTTCGTCACCGAGGCTCTGAGCGTCGCCCAAACCGGCCACTCGGTCTCGGCCGACTTCGAAGACCGCTCCACCAAATGGTGGCCCTTCATCTACGAAGAACAAACCATCGCGGTCTTCGGCCTGCCACTCGATTCCGGCCCCATCACCCAGGAAGCCATCACGCTTCTGCAGGGATTAGCCGAGGTCATCGTTTATCAGCACTTCTTGCTCGACAAAATCCAGTCAGCCGAGCGCGTGCGCGCCGATTTCGTACAGCTCGCCCTCACCGCCCCTGCCGTCGACGCCGTCGACATCTACCGCCAAGCCGACATTCTCCAGCTCAACCTCCGATCCTCCCAAGCCGTCATGCTCATTCACATCGACGGTCTGGAACGCGATGTGCGCCGGCGGCACGCCCACCTCTCCGCCGAAGAACAGCAGCTCCAGCTCGATGTCGTCACCGAATCCATCAATACTCACATCCGCGAAGTTTTCAAAAACTTCCAAGACAACCTGGTAGCCTATTTCGGCGACGACCGCTTCGTGCTCATCAAGGGCATCGGCGGCGACACGCTCACCACCCTCAACACCATCCGGTTCCTCACCGAAAAAGCCGAATTCGCTCTGGCCGCCGTCCAGAAACTCGATCTCGGACACACTGTCACCGTAGGCGTCGGCCAGTACTACCCCGATCTCGGCGGCCTGCGCAAGAGCTACCAGGACGCCAAGCTCGCCCTCGAGGTCGGTTCCAAAGTCTGGGGCTTCGGGCGCGTCTTCCACATCAAGCAAGTCGGCATGTTCATCACCCTAGCCGGCACCACCCAGGACCGCAAAGCCGAGCTGGCCCACCAGATCCTTTCTCCCCTCCTGCGCGATGAGCAGCTCTTCAAAACCGTCCAGGTCTTCCTCGCCAGCGGCCTCAATCTCACCGACGCCGCCGAAAGACTCCACATCCACCGCAACACCTTAATCTACCGGCTCGACAAGACCAAAAAGCTCATCGGCCTCGACCCACGGCACTTCGATGACGCCCTGCAGATCAAACTTGGGCTGATGTTCTATCAAGATCCCGCGGCGGTTTAGCTCACTGTTCAACAATAGTATTCACCCTCTATAGCCCTCTTATCAGATAACGATCAGACTATGTCACAAAGCACCCGACCCTTTTCGTTGTAATTTTTGTAACATATAGGCTTTGACAAACGTGTCCAACGCAGTTAATTTACATACATTAACGACGGTGGTCAGGCAATTATTATTGCTACCTATTAAGCGCGTCGAGCTAACTAACCGAGGGTGAAGATGCAAAAACGAAATCCCAGCGACTACGACTCTTTTTTCATGGAGCTACCCCAGGCAGATTATTTAAACGACATTGAAATCCAAGACGAGTACGAAGACACACCGGAAGGAAAATTACCAGGCCTCAGCGACGAGCAAGTCTCCGAAATAGCCCGCGATTCGCTGAACGCCGTGGGGGAGCAACCTAGCCCCTCCCCGGAACCCGATTTATTCTCCCAAGAAGACGACTAGCCCCATTCCAACCTCATACCCTAGCCCGCTCATCGCGGGCATTTTTTTGGTATTGACTGTTCGGTTTCCATTCGGTATTCTCTAGATCAGAGGGTGATAGATAACACATTTTAAGACGAAGTTCGCACGAACTTTAAGGTCCACACGTGCGACGAAAGGAGTGTCCCACATGGCAGAATCAATCGAACAACTAAGAATCTACAAGTCCGCCCGAGGCCTGGAAGACCAAGTCTATGAGCTGGTCAAACAGTTCCCCGCTGATCAGTTCTACGGCCTCGGCAACGACCTCCGCCGCTCCAGCGCCGCTGTCTCGCATCACATCGCCGGCGCGCACCGGCTCTTCAGCTACCGGCTTAAGCTCGACGAGCTAGCAGCCATGCGCCGCGAAGCCGAAGCCACCCGCAAATACCTCGAAGATGCCCGGGAATTCGGCGCTTCAGACGAACTCCTCAAGGAGTACACGGGGATTATCAAGCAATCCTGGGGCCTCACCAAGTGGCTGCGCGGCAAGCTCGAGGAAAAGCGCGAGAAGGCCGAAGTGTCCGCCAAGGAAGAGCTCGTAGCCGCTAGATCGTAGCAAAAATTACAACGAAACCCAACGGCCGCCCTTACCTGGCGGCCGTTTCTGTTGGAGCTTACCTAGTAGATTTTATGCGTCACAAAAAGACGCCCATAAGTACCCTGTGTCTAAATCCGCCGCTAATCAAAATACCGCACGCTCCCAAACGGCACCTTATCCGGCATCGGATTCTTCGACTTCATCACCGCCGCTGGTACCAGCGTCAGCTCGCCGTAACGGTCATTCACTATGTTCATCGCGTCTTCGATCCGATCCTGCCGTACATCCTCACTCTCATATAGCGCCAGCTGCTCCGTACGGGCCGGCTCCACCGCGTAGGCCGTCATAGCCATACTCGCGACCACCTCGCCCCGCGGACCGCGCCAAAACAGCTCCAGAGCCCGCTGGTACAGCTGGTCGGCGCGGCGCACCGGCGTCCGGTACATCCGGCGCTCACCCCAGGCATACTGCCCATACATCCGGTTCCGGCGAGCCTCCTCGCCCGGTCCGGCCTGCCGCGCATACGTCAGCCGCAACATCAGTCCGCGCGCCGCCAGGTTATTCTTGCGCAACCGCCGCGCCACCTTCACGGCCGCCTTGTACAGCAGCGTCGCCAGCTCCTCAGGATCGGCCGTCCGGTGCTCCAGCACATAGCTGCGCCCCACCGTCCGGATTCCATACTCCACCTCGGTCTCATACCCGCGCAGCTTGAGATACCAATGGTGGCCATTAACCCCCCGAAACACTTGCTTAGTCAGCACCGCCTCCGACGCCCGAAAAAAATCCAGCGCCGTATAAATCCCCGCCTCATTCAGCCGCAGCTTGTTACGCTGCTTAATATACGGCAGCTCCACCAGATCCATCATGCCGTACACTACCTCCAGATTATCCGGCCCGATCATATACAGACCGTCGGGCTTCAAAAAACCCGCCGCCACCTTGGCCAGCCAGCGATTCTGGGCGATGCCCACATTCACCGTCATGTAATCCCCCACTTCCTCGTGCACCCGTTGCTTGAGCTCCCGGCCCACATCTTCCAACGACCGTCCTTTGAGCAGCCCCCGCATACCCCGAAAATCAATAATTCCCTCATCCACCGACTTCATATACGACACCGGCGAATAGCTTTCGAAGATCGCCCGCATTTTTTTATTAATATAGCCATACTTGGCACTATCGCTCTCCACCATTACAAACCCCGGCGCCCGCAGCCGGGCCTCCCGCAGCCGCGTGCCCACGCCCACGCCATGTTTGCGCGCCTCGTATGACGACGTAATGCAAATCGCGAAATCATTATTGCGGTTGGTAATACCCACCGGCTTACCGCGCAGCAGCGGATTAGCCTGCTGCTCGGCCATCGCAAAAGCCGAGTTGAGATCCACGTGCATAATCTCCGACGGCTCAGGATTTATGCGCAGCTCCATCATCCGTAATACACTTCCTTCAGCCGCCACTCCAACGTCTCCGGGTCCAGCTCCACCCGAAACGCCGTCTCGTCGCACGAAAAGCTAAAAATATGCACGCGCTTAGTCCCCCGCCGTTCGGGATGGTACAGCCCCATCGTACTCAGCCGGTACCGCCGCCCCTGCCACTTTAAGAGATGGGGCGTCACCCGCATGGTGTTACGCGGCCCCGGCGCGAATGACGCCAGCACGCTCACCGGATCATCACATTGTTCACGCACCAGCGTATCCCCTTGATTACACCTCTATCCTATACCGTACAGAAGCCGAACGCAAGCGCTTGACGATATTATCGAGTAGTATCAACATGCAACTACCTCACGTCAGGGCGCATCCGCCATACCCGCCGCAGCCCCGCAACCGACAATTCCACCCGATAATCCCGCACAAACCGCCCATCCTTCCACTCCGTCCCATTCGTCCATATTTGCAATGGCCGCGCCCGATACACCCGCCGGACCGCCTCGCCCATAAAACGGGCCGGATCACCAGCCGCCTGGCCCTTCTTCAGCCGCCGGGCCAACCGAATCTGGCCGGGATCAGCCAGCTCGCTCACCCGCGCCCGAACATACACCCCGGCTCCCTCCCCCTCAGGCACAGTCGAGTCATACACCACGATAAACACCAGCCCGTTCGCCCGTACATTGCGCGAATGCTGGTTTTCTTTGTCCGAAAACCAATACAAGTTCAGCTCATCATCCACCACTACCCGCACCGGGCTATTCCACGGCTGCCCGTCCGCACTCACCGTCGCCAGGGTCGCATACTGAATCCGCCGCAAAATCCCAATCGCTTTCTTCATAACCCCAGCCTACCCGCCACACTCCACACTCGAGAAATAGTTGTGCGAAAAAATGCACAACATTATAATCACTCTATGACGCCCAATCTTCCCACCCTCCAGGCCTACTTCACCAAGCTCGGATTAGCCGCCGAAGCCGCCGATATCTACCTCGCGCTCCACCAGCGAGGCCCCCAAACCATCTCGGCCCTGGCCCGCAATTCCCATATTGAGCGCACCCGGCTCTACCGGCTCCTCCCCGAGCTCACCGCGGCCGGCCTCATCGAAACCGAAACTCGCTACAAGCATGGCGTCGTCAAGGCCGCCCCCATCACCAACCTGCGCGTTCTCCTAGCTCAAAAAGAGGCCGAACTATCGGGCCTCCAAGACGAATTAAGCCTGATCGACCAAACCCTCACCCAAAGCCACTCCCTCAACTCCGCTGCCACCAAAGTTCAGTTCTACCAAGGCGCCGAGGGCCTGCGCCAAATGCGCTGGAACGAACTGCGCGCCCACACCGACATTATCGGCTACGGCCACCGCATCTTCGACGAAGGCACCGGCCGCACCTTTATGGAACGCTGGGCCGCCGAATTCGAGCAGCGCGGCTTGCGCAAAAAAATCCTCATCGGCGACGATTTCATCGCCAGCTGGCGCGAAAACCGGCCCAAGGTCGCCATCCAACGCCGCATCAAGGGCACCGAGTACAACTACATCGAGCCCGCCGTCCTCAACATCACTCATTCATGCGATATCTACGACAACGTCACCACCAACTTCGGCTGGAAAGACGGCGAAATATTTGGCTTCGAGATCTACAACCAAGACATCGCCGACACTCAACGCCGGCTGCTTGAGCTCATTTGGGCTCAATCTAAGCCGGAAACGCGCATATAAATCCCGCAGGGCCGGCTTTCGCAGCAAAGGGAGGCTACGGCCACACACCAAGTATTCGCATAATGATACTAGTCTTATAAATGCCTTTTAACAGTCCAAATTATGGCTTGGTAGAAAGACTACTAGAGATATGCTTGACGATATTATCGAGTAGTATCAATATGCGACTACTTCACGCTACGACGAAACCACCCCTAGCGATACAACCCCTGCTGCCGCACATACTCCCGCACCCGCTCATCCAACTCCACCGACTGCTCACCCCGCCGCAAAGCCTCCCTCGCCTGCCGCGAAGACGCCTCGGTGTGGTCCGCGAAAGTGAACACCCGCGCGTCCAGCATCGTACCCAGCTCGTCCCCCAACCGCCCGCGCAAAGCCGCTAGCTCATCGCCCGTTCCTGGTCGTTGGGCTACCGCAAATGATGTATTCCGCACAACAAATTCGAACCCTTCCCAGCTGTCCAGACGCCCAATCGTATCCATACCTACAATAAAAACAAACCGCTCGTCCGGATACCGCGCCATCAGCTGCGCAAACCCGGCCATCGTATGCAACCCGCGATAATCCTCCACGCGCAAGCCCGGCTCGCCCGCCACAGCCAGCTCCGCCATCGCCCGACGGTGCTCATAGGCCGTCACGCCGGCCTTATGCGCCGAGGCCACGTTCACTAGCAACCACACTTCAGCCAGATCGCACTCGCGCATCGCCGCCCGCGCCAGCGCCACATGCCCCAGATGCACCGGGTCAAAGGTGCCGGTCAGCAGACCGATCGCCGGGCGGCCGGTCATTTACGAACCAAGTACTTGCCGCACCCGCTGTGCCACTTCCTCGGGCGTACCACTCGCGTCCACCTCCACCAGCAGCCCCTTTCCCCGGTAAAACTCCAGCGCCGGCACCACATCCTCGTTGTACCGCGTCCACCGCTCATCCTGCACGTGCTCCGCGTCGTCCGGCCGGGCGTGCACAGCAGCTCGCTTGGCGCTACGCTTACGAGCCTCAGCCTCATCAATCTTGAGTGACACCACGTGCTCCAGCTGCCGCCCGATCGTCGGCAAAAACTCCACCACCCATTGGGCCTCAGCCAGCTTTTTGGCTCCATCAAAGACGATGGCCCGCTCTAGCGGCACACTGGTCAAAGCTTTGCGAATAAGCTCGCGGATATAATCCGACGGCGCCAAATCGCCCTTATTTACATCTGTCATTATGCTCGGGTCATTATCGCTCCGCAGCAAATCTCCGGCCGAAAATTGTACCGCCCCCAGATGCTCCGCCAACAATCCGACCTGGGTCCCCTTGCCGGCATTTGGCGGCCCCACCACCACAATTACCCGGCCTGCTGTTTGATCACTCACAAGTTCCCACGTTCCTTTAATCAAATGTGTTGCGACCCATTATAACCAGGCCAAAAGAAACAGACAAACAGATATGCCGGCTAAAGCTTCCACCTCAGCCTTTTCCCCATTTCCGCCAAAGTTATCCACTGGCAAAAATACCAGTCATATGACAACATGTAGTCATGAAATGTCCTTTTTGCCGCCAAACCAACACCGAGGTCTACAACACCCGCGGCACGAAGTTTGGTACTCAAACCTGGCGCCGGCGACGCTGCCTAGACTGCGGCCAGGCCTTCACCACCTACGAGGCGCCCGATCTGCGCTTCCTCAAGGTCGCGAAATCTACGGGCAAGCCCCGGTCCTACTCCCGCGCCAAACTCTTCTCCGGCCTCTACGCCGCCTTCCTGGACGTACCGCACAAGGACGAGACCATCGACGCCGTCACCGACACCATCGAATCCAAGCTGCTAGATCTTCGCCAGTCGCAGGTCTCCACGCAACAAATCGCCGTCATTGTGTTGTCGACATTAAAACACTTCAATACCGCCGCCTTCTTGCGCTACCTTACCACCCATACCGATCTAGCATCACCCGGCCAACTCGCCCGCGAGCTTAAGCGGTACTAAGGAGCCTCCCTGGCCGAGGAGGCTCCCAACGCAAGGAGGCTCCTCGTACGAGGAGCCTCCTTTTTTCCGGACCAAAGGGCCGAAGAACCTACTTTTTGTCGCGCCGGTCCTTGGTGCCTTCGTTCTCTTCGCTCACCACTACCGGCTTCTCTTCCTTCACGCCCTCAGGGAGCTCATTGGCTTCGTCCACCGCCTCATCCAGCTCTTCCATCTCAGCATCGCTACGAGGAGGCTCTACGCGCGCCACGAGGGTATCTAGTTCCTCGTTGGTCACCAGCTTCACACCGGCCGGGATCTTCAGGTCGCCCAGCGTAATCGTCTTCTCGAAGTCATCGAGCACCGTGATGTCGACTTCCAAGAATTCCGGCAGGTCGCCCGGCAGACATTCTACCTCGACCGCCTCGACGTTCTTCAGGAGCGTACCTTCTTCCTGGAAGACCGCGATGGATTCGCCCACGAAGTGCAGCGGCACCTCGGCCTTGAGCTCTTCATCCATGCGTACCACGAACAAGTCGACGTGGGTCAGGCCGCCCTTAAGCGAGTCCCGTTGCACATCGGAGATAAGGACGTTGCGCGCCCGGCCTTCGCCGATCTGCAAATTCACAATCTTGTTGCCGCCGGCCAAGTGGAAGACCTTCTCGATCACCTTCGACTCCAGCTCCACCGGCTCCGACTTCAACCCCTTGCCGTATACTACGGCCGGAACTTTACCCTCAGCCCGCAACCGTTTGGCCTTCTTACCCAGAACTGTACGTTTGGCTGCTGCCAATTCAATTTTTTCCATTACTTACCTTTCTTCACGAATGTCTTTGATTTAGAGATCCAGCGGTGAAACTCCGCGATCTCACCGGCAGTAATGGCGCCCTTGGAGGCAAATTTGGCCTCCTCGCTCTGCCGCAAATCGGATTTGCGCTTGGCGCCGCCCTTGCCATTCACGCTCACTGTGGCTAATACCGGTAGAGAGCAATTATGACAGGAAAGCTGCACAAAGCAATACAAATCGATCTCCCCCAAGAACCGAATGTCATCAAAATGATAATTCGTCTCACACGAGGGACACTTATAGAACTCCTGCAAGTTCCGGATAAGTTCCTGTAAATACTTTGGCTGCATAGGGTGCTCCCCCGTTACAATCCCATCTTACCATCCGGGCCCACCCAGCAACAAACATAGGGGTTACCGAAAAAGCCGGGCTTATGGGACGGTTTGTTTGGGGCTTTGCCGTAGGACTTTACGCCCCGGCTACTTCACCACAACCTTGCGGCGGCGCGACCAATCGCGCCAAATGAGGCCTCCGATCGCCGCCGCCATCGAGGCTACCAGCACCCCCATGGCCACCAGCTTAGCCATTGAGTCGGCCATCACGGCCACGGTGCCAAATACACCAGCCACCGCGTACAGCGTAAGCACCGCCTGGCGCTGGCTCATGCCGGCATCGATCAGCAAGTGGTGAAAATGCTGCCGGTCAGCCCGAAACGGCGAGGTCCGCCGCGCCAGCCGCCGCGTAGCCGCCCACAACGCGTCAATGATCGGAAAGCCCAGCACCAGCGCCGCCGTCGCGATCTTGGCGCCCGAATATATCGACAGCATCGCCAGTACCAACCCCAAGAAATACGCCCCCGAATCGCCCATGAATATCCGCGCCGGAAAGAAATTATAAGGCAAGAAACCCAGCGCCGCCCCCGCCAGCACGATCGCCAATAACGCCACCGCCGGCTGGTGCACCTCCGGCCCCACTGCCACCGCGAACATCACCAGAGCCGCGATCCCACTCACGCCGCAGGCCAGGCCGTCCAAGCCATCCAGAAAATTCACCGTATTGGCCAGCCCCACCATCCAAATCAAGCTCAACGCGTTGGCGATCGGCATAATGTGAAAATGTACGCCCAGCAGCTCAAAATTAGTCCGCCCCCAGCTCAAGTCAATCGTCCCGCCCAAAGGGTTGGTAATGCTCGTAATGCCGATGCCGCCCGCCAGCGCCACGCCGGCCGCCACAAACTGCCACGCCAGCTTGGTCCATGGCGAGAGACCGCGCTTGTCGTCCACTATACCCACCACTACCAGAATCGCGCAGCCCACCAGCAACGCCGCCAGCTGCCGATTGAGCGGCGCCAGCGCCAACACCGCCAGCGCGAAGCCCACGAATATCGCCACGCCGCCCAGATACGCCACCGGCCGCTTATGAATCTTGCGCGCCTCGCTCGGCTGGTCCATGACGCCATGCGCCAAGGCGTACCGCCGCACTAGCGGCGTCGCCACCGCGCTCACCGCGAATGCCAACCCAAATCCCAGCAGGTAGTTCATACTATGCGGCCCTCCCACCAGCATGAGCCAAAGCGGCCTGAGCGGAGGTACGGACGGACCCACCATTAGCTCTGAGCCAGGATACACTCGTATGCTCCAAGCCGTCCAAGGCGCGAAGGTCTAATGTGGGCCGATCGTACCTCCGCGAAAAAGTCATTTCTTCTTCGTAGCCTTAGGAGTCACATAAAATTCCAAATAGCGCCCAAACATCAACCGCGTCTGCGCGTTAATCGCCGCGAACGCCGAGAAACACATACTCGTGATCGGCAGCAACGACCACTGGCCGATCATCACCAAGAACCGCCAACCCCGGTAGCGCTCCGGCTTGGGCGGTAGCGAAATCACGCTGATGAAAATGGTAATCGCAATCGTCACCGAAGCCAGCGTCAGAATCCGCGAGGTGATGATCGGCAGGTTATGCGCCAACGACTGGTACGAAAACTGCCGGTTCAAAAACAGCGGCAGCCAAGCCACAAACGTCAAAATCAGCGGCGCCGTCGCCCACGAGAAGTGCCCCTCGAACAACCGCCCTATCTGCACCAGCTTATTACTCCAGGGGATCTTCTTGTTCTTAATCGCATTGCGTACCACGTACGAAAAATCGCTCACTCCCCAGGCCCACCGCCGCAGCTGCAAAAACTGCACCTTAAACGTCTTGAGCAGCGTCGAATCCAGGACGGCATCCTGATACACCGGCGTAAACACCGGCACCACCTCGTGGTCGCCGTCGTACGTAAAGTACGTCCGCCAGAATTGGTGGCCGTCCTCCACGATCGTCGTCACACTCCAGTAATCTGTGGCGATCAGTGCGGCTAGGCTCTGGGCGTGCGCCGCGAAGTTGCGTAGCCGGTGCGGGCGCATCGTCTCCATCAGCAGCCAAAACGAGTTACCCGTCGCGATCACCCGCATCGGCGCCGGCACATCCCAAATATTGTTGTAAAACATCGGAATCGGCTGAAAACTCTTGTGTATGCGATTGGGGTCACTCGCGTACAAGTACGACAGGTACGCGAAATAGTTTTGGCTCGCCCGGTGGTCACTATCAAAAGTCGTCACCACCACGTGCTCCGGATCAATTCCCCGCTTCTCGACCTCGGCCGTCAGCCTACGCCCGGCGTAAGTAATGTTTCCGCCTTTGCCAATAATTTCACCTTCTAGCCCGTAGGGATGTTTTACCGCCATCGCTAGCCCAAATTTGTCACCGTAGCGCCTGATCAGCTCCTTGACGTTCGCCTCGATCTCCGCGCCGCCCCGTTCCTCGTAGGCTATCACCACCATCAGGCGCTCCAGCGGGAAGTCCACCTCGGTAAGCGACCGGATCGAAGGGTCCAGTGTGTCCATCGACTCGTTGTATGTAGCTACGACTACCGCGTGGTACACCGTATCCGGGTCCATCAGTGTGGTGCGATGGGCCATTAGCGTGGCCAGTTGCTCCTGGTCATCCCTGAGCAGCCGGAAATGTTTGCGCGCCGGAGTGTCCCGCCACCACCATCGCCGCCGCGCATGTGGATACTTTTTTACCAATGAACGAATCGCCTCTTCATTCTGAACAATAAATTTATCCGGGTCTTTCAGCCAGTCCAACCGGGCACTCCAGTTCAACTTCTGCGCCAAGTGTAATCTACGGTAGCCGCGAATCAAATTTATACTCAGACGGAACGACTTGATCATCCAGTACAGATCAAAAGCGATAATAAAGTACGCCACCCACACCGGCTCTATCAGGCTGAGCACAATCGGCAATGTCAGCGTCAACCACGTCACCGCCCCGGGAAAGATCTCCAAGAGCCGCACAAACCACCGCTCATCTGCCCAGTGTGTCGTAGCGGTAGAAGTAGCCATTACCGGACCACCCCAAAGGCCATCGAGATAATGAAGCTAAAGATCGCCACAACCCCCGAACCCGTCAGCAAAAAGAAGCTGGCCAGCCGGCTACGACCGAAGCCATGGTAGGCAAAATAACCGTTTACGAGCGTCACGCCCAGGGCGAAAAAAACGATAAGAAACGGAGAGTACCACGGACCGAGCAGATCAAACCCCCCGCCCAGATTCGAATAACGCGTCGGCACCGGCACATCGGTAGGATGCACGCGCAATACCAGGCCCACCAGATTCAGACCGTTCACCAGCAAAGCCCCTACCAATATGGCCACACTCAACCGGTCACGAAAAAAGCGCTGTTTCAGCACATCGTTCAGACTATCTTGAAGAGTCCGCCGAAGCGAGCTCAGGGGCGGAAAGCCATTCATACGCATCATTATACCATTGTCACGTCCGTCCATCGATCTAAGCGTCATCCGGCCATAATGTGCGGAGTTCCGCCCCGGGCACGCACCCGGGGCGGAACCATCGGCAGGCTGGTCAAACACACTGCTTCAGACGATGATTGCCAGTGTTGCCGACCCATACGTCCGGCACTAGAACAGGCCTCGCGGCTCCCAACAGGCGCGTTATGTGATCGCTCTGGATGCCGTCCCACACCGTTGACCCCTGACCCGCGTCGTTCTGGACGCGTTGGCCGGTGGTCTGGCACACCACCGTTACAACATCGCCCCGCATGCTCGTATGATCCGAGCAGAAAGGCGCGGTCACACTGTAGGTGGACGTCTAGGGTACGGGACTCTGCATTTTTAAATAATCACCATCGCCCAATCAATGAGCATACTTCTAAAGCCCACAACCCTCTATCTTCACCGCCGGCCATCAAACTCCTGCAAACTTCGCATTAACGCATCAAAATCCCGACTCCCCAGGGACGGGAAATTCGCGATCCGCAAATGTTGCTCCTTGAAAGGTTTATACCCTTTGCCAAGCATTAATCCATCCCCTGCTAGCCGCGCGTGAAGCGCCGCGTTGCCCCCGCGCACATCGGCCACTACTACCGTTGTCGAACGCCACAGCGAATCCGCCACAAATGGCTCCAGATGATCGCTACCTTCCAACACCTCATACAACCGCTTGGCCCGGCTCTGATTGGTAGCCCGCAGCTGCGGCACGCCGCCTGCCAGCATATCCGCGGCTACCCTGCCCAACAAATAAATCCCCAATACATTGGGCGTGGCCGGGGTTTGAAACTTGGCAGCCCCTTCGGCCAGCTCCACCAGATTATGAAAACTCCCTACCGCCGCGCCATCCCGGCGCAGCGCCGCCGCCCGCTCAAGCGCCCGCGGGCTCGCCACTACTACCCCCAAACCCGCCGGCAGCCCGAAGGCCTTTTGGACCGAGAAAAACACAAAGTCGAGCCCCTCCCAGGGCAACTCCGCTAGCGGAGCAGACGACACCACATCAAGCGCCACCAGCCACCGGTGCGGTGGGCGCACCAGACGGGCCAGATCAGCCGCCGCGAAAACCGTACCTGTGCTCGTCTCGTTGTGCGTCAGGCACAGCAGCTCGGTGTCGTCCGGCACTTCGTAGTCCCCTTGCGCGAACCCCTGCCCGGCCTCGGCCCGGCGTACCGTGGTGGTCTTGCCCAACTGGCCCGCTATCTGCAACCACTTCTCCGCGAACGCTCCGCTCACCAAATGGTGGCTGCGCCTATCCACCACACCCTGCACTACCCGCTCCATCGCCTCAGTGGCCGAGCCCACAAACATCAATGTGTAACCATCCGGCACACCCATCAACTCACGTACCGCGACATCGGCCCGCCGGTAGATGTCCTTGAAAGCCTGCCCGCGATGGGACAACGAAACAATCTGCTCCGACCACGCATCATCCAGAAATTCCCGCAACCGCGGGTATGGCTCAGACGGCCCCGGCGTCAAATACACCGCCATGCTAGTACAAAATTCTCAAACGAATAGTCTCCGGCATAGCCCGCAGCTGCCCGGCCGTCTCCGGCGAATACGACTCGTTGATGTCGGTGATGACGTAGCCTGTATCACCGCTCGTACCGAGATATTGCGCGTCGATATTGGCGCCCAGCTGCGACAGCGCGGTATTCATGCGGGCCAGCGCCCCCGCCGCGTTCCGGTGAATCCAAATCAGACGATGAGAGCCTTCCTGCGGTGGCAACGCCAAGCCCGGCATATTCACGCTCAGCGCCGTCCTGCCCTCATTAACGAAGTCCACCAGCTTAGACGCCACGAACCGCCCAATGTCGGCCTGAGCCTCCTCGGTGCTGCCCGCCACATGCGGGGTCAAGATAACGTTGGGCAGACCCTGCAATTCGGACACAAACCGTTCACCTTTATTCTTAGGCTCTTTCGGAAACACATCAACCGCCGCTCCCGCCAAATGCCCGGAGTCCAAATGCCGCCTCAACGCCGCCGCGTCCACCACCATCCCCCGGCTCAAGTTCAAAAACAGCGATCCGGGCCGCATCAGAGCAAATTGCTCCTCGCCAAACGAACCTTTGTTGGCGGCCCGCCCATCCACATGCAACGTCACGACATCCACCGCCGCCAGCAGCTCCTCCAAACTCTCGCACCGCTTGGCGTTGCCCAGGGACAGCTTATCCGCCAAGTCGTAGTAGTACACCCGCATGCCCAAATTTTCCGCCAGCACCGACAACTGCGAGCCGATATTACCATATCCCACAATCCCCAGCCGCCGGCCCCGCACCTCGTGGCTGCCCACCGCCGACTTGTCCCACTGGCCCGCGTGCGTTTTCGTATTCCTATCCATCAGCCGCCGGTTGAGCGCGATAATCTCGGCGATTGCCAGCTCCACCACGCTCCGGGTATTGCTAAAGGGCGCGTTAAACACCGCCACGCCCCGGCCCGCCGCCTCCACCAGATCGATCTGATTGGTCCCAATGCAAAACGCCCCCACCGCCAGCAACCGCTTGGCCCGCGCCAGAACCTTGGCATTCACCGTCGTATTAGACCGTATCCCCAAAATCGACACGTCCGCGATCCGCTCCACCAACTCCTCTTCCGTCAGCGAGCCCGTCAGCACCTCGGTCTGGTAGCCCTCCCGTTCCATCACCTCCAGCGCCGAAGGATGAATGTTCTCCAGTAGCAGCACCCGCGTGCGCTCCTTAGGAATTGAGTGCCTGGACTTGGTATGTTCCACCATCTGCGCTCCTCCGGCTCATGGTCCATGACCACTAGTATATATAAATGCTTGGAGCGGGTAGAGGGAATCGAACCCTCGACTCAACCTTGGGAAGGTCGCGTTTTACCTCTAAACTATACCCGCACTGGAGCCGATGAAGGGATTCGAACCCATGACCTTTGCTTTACGAAAGCACTGCTCTACCAACTGAGCTACATCGGCCTATGACAAGGCTGAACCAAGTTACAGTAGCAAAAATCAGCCCGTATTTCTACCCTTTGCGCTCTGCCCGAAGCCACCCGCCCCTAAAACAAAAAGTCTAATAGCCGGTACCTACCGACTATTAGAGGTTCTTCAATGCTTTACGCTCACCGGCTATCCCAGCGGAACGATTCTGAGCTAGCTAATCCCTTTGTACTTGGGAAACCGCTGCTCGTAGCGCTCGGCCAGAAATTCGTACTTCTGCTCCAGTGCCCGCTTCGCTTCGTCCGGACTCATGTAAAACACATCGTACAGGTCTTGCTGTTGCGTTTGAATATTCGACGACTTTATTTTGCGTATTCGAGATCGCCCCACGGTTCTACCCTCATTAAGATTGTAGACACAGTATGACCGCCGCTTCACCCCCGAGCATTAGGACAACTTACAAAGCTAATGACATCAAGCCC
The DNA here is from genome assembly GCA_028288925.1 of Patescibacteria group bacterium. Classification (GTDB taxonomy): domain Bacteria; phylum Patescibacteriota; class Saccharimonadia; order UBA4664; family UBA4664; genus RYN-427. The sequence continues at coordinate 101,194 of JAQGHG010000019.1, forward strand.
ATTACTTTTGGGGATACCGGCAATGCCAATTCAGCGATTAAGGTAGGTCTTAAAAATATACCCAACCAGACCGTTATATTCGACTTGCTGCCATTGGGCGTCACTGTCGGGCAGTAATCGCACCCGGGTATCGCCGTCCAAGTCAGCCAAGATAGCTGTAGCGGTCGATTTGCCGGCCCGCATGTGTACAAATGAGTTCGTAATCGCGGTCGGCCCGTCCGAGGACGGACCAAGCGTAGGCACGGGAGTCGCCGGCGCCGCTGAAGCCGGCGTAGCCGAAGGAGCCGGCTTGGGTGTGGGCGCCGGAGTCGCGTGGCCGACGGGACGCGACAAAGTATCGTCCATAATGCCACCGCGGTGGCCGATCGCCAACGTCGCTTCGGTAAGACCACCGGCCAGCACCGCCAAGGTCAGGATACCGCCAAATATCGCCAGCCCCCTACTCACCGATGCCATGCGCCAGCTCTCCCGAATTCGTTACTGATAATACCGCACGTACAATGCCACGATCGCCGCCGCCACACCTATGATCACGAGCAAGCCGATCACAAACTGCGCTACCACGCGCCATCCGCCGCCCCGCCTGGACGAAGCCTGCGGTTGCGATTGAGCCGGCTGCTGCGCCGCCGCGGGACGAGCCATCGGCTGCCGCTGAACCGGCGCTACCGGCCGCCGTCCCGCCGCCGGACGCGGCTGGGGCTGCTGCGCCGCCATCTGTGGCCTCGGCGCCTGGCCTAGCGGGCGTACCCGGGGCGCCGGCTGTTGCGGACGCGGCTGAGGAGCCCCGGCTGGGCGGCCGGCAGTCGGCCCGAAACCGTCCATCCGCCGCGGTCCCATGTCATTCATTTTCCGTATAGGTCGTTGATCCACGCTAAATCGTACCCAGTTATTACGTAGATCATACCACAAAAATTATTCCCGCTTACGCTTACGCCCCATCTCGCCCCGTACCATAAGCGGTATTAAGCTATAATACGAATATGCCTAGCGTTCTATATGTAGAAGACACCGAAACCATGCAAAACATGTACGGCTTCGCCCTCAAGAGAGAGGGCTTCGATGTCACTATCACCGGCACCGCCGGCGAAGCCCTCGCCCGGATCGACGAGCACCAATACGATATTATCCTCCTGGACATGATGCTCTCAGGCATGAGCGGGATGGACTTCCTCCAAGCCGCCAACCTCCGAGCCAAGAGCCCCGGCACTAAGATAGTGGTTCTTTCCAACGTTGATAATCCCAACATCGTAGATAAAGTTCGAGCTTTCGGCGTCAGCGCCTACCTCATCAAGGCCGACTACGAGCCGCAAACCCTCGTTGTCTATCTCAAAAACCTCTTAAAGCCCACCCCAGAAGCCAAATGAGACTACCCGCCAAACTCATCCTTATCATCTGTGGAATGGGGCTCATTACCACCATCGTCGCCCCTATTGTCGTCTATGTAGCCGTCAGCGGAACTCTCAAGTCCACCATCTCAGCTAATCAACAAGCAACCGCCAGCACGACACTTGGGAAGATCGACCGCTTCATTTCCGAACGTATGGATGAGCTAGGCAACGTCGGCCGCGCCCAGCAATTCACCGCCTTGCTGGCCAGCCCGGACGGCACCAACCCGCAACTAGTCGAAACCGACCTCCATAGCGTCGCCCAGTTGGCCCAGGACTGGAACAACCTCACGCTCCTCGATCTCCATGGCAAAGCCGTGGCGGTTACCACCGAAAGCGATCGGAACAAAACCTTAGCTACGCTGGAGTCCAGCTTCGCCGGGCTCTACAACCGGGCCCTCACCGGCCAGACCGTCTATTCTGATGTTCTCAGATCCAATGAGGACGGCCCCACCCTCGCCATCATGACACCCATCACCGACCGCACGGGTCAACCGGTCGGTGTCCTAGTCGGTGAGATTAATTGGAGCGCCGTACTCAGCATCCTGCACGAGCAAGGCAACGCCACCACACTGCTCCTAAATCACAGTGGCTTGGAGATCGGCAGCAACCAAGCCGATACCCAAAATCGTATCCTCACAGCCGACCGGCACGCCTCTCCCATCTTCCAGCAAGCCAGCCACGGCGGTACCGGCACCATCGAGGCCGCCAACCCCGACAACCCCGAAGTCGCCACCCTCGCCTCGTATACCTCAGAGATAGGCTCACGCAGTTACAAAGGTAACGGTTGGCATCTCCTCTTACTCCAGCCCACCAGCATCGCCTTCGCTCCGGCCAAAAATCTGGCTCTAGCCCTCCTAGCCGGCCTGCTCGTCGCATCGCTTGTCGTCTGTCTCATCATGTTCTGGGTCGCCCACCGGCTCATTACCCTGCCCATCCGCCGGCTCTCCACCGCTATCCAGAACATTAGCCTGGGCAACCTGGCCGAACGCCTCGAAGTCACCAGCCACGACGAGCTCGGCCAGCTCGCCACCACCTTCAACACCGTCACTACGCAGCTCGCCGCCACCACCGTCAACCTCCAGCAAGAAAAGAGCCGCCTCGAGTCTTCCATCAACAGCCTACCCCTGGGGTTCATGCTCACCGACGCCGCCGGCGACATCATTACCCTCAACCCCATCATGAACACCCTCCTCAACCTCAAAAACAAACCGCCCAAATTCACCAAAGGCAAGCACCAGACCGCCAACATCGCCTTCCTCCAGCAATTGCTCGACCATTGTCAGACTACCCTCGCCAAGCGCCAAGCCTTCCACATCCCCGAGCAGTCCTACGACAACCGCATCTTCCGCCTTTTCTTCTCGCCCGTCATCCAAAACGACACGGCCATCGGTGTGGCCGTGCTAGTAGAAGACATCACCGAAGCCAAGCTCCTCGACCGCTCCAAGGACGAATTCTTCTCCATCGCCTCCCACGAGCTCCGCACTCCCCTCACCGCCATCCGCGGCAACACCTCCATGATCCAGCAATACTACGGCGAGAAGCTCAAGGACCAAGATCTCAAGGAGCTCGTCGGTGATATCCACGAATCCAGCCTGCGCCTCATCACCATCGTCAACGACTTCCTCGACGCTTCCCGCCTGGAGCAAGGCAAGATGAAGCTCACCCTGGAGCAATTCGATCTCAAACCCGTCATCGAGAGCGTCATCTACGAACTCGGCGCCCTGAGCCACGAAAAGAAAATCTATATCCGCACCGATAACACGCTCGGCACCCTCCCGCTGGTGTACGCGGACAAAAACCGTGTCAAACAAATCATCTACAACCTCACCGGCAACGCCATGCGCTTCACCGAAAAAGGCGGCATCACCATCAAGCCCGAGGTCCAAGGCGACCAGCTCAAGGTCTACGTGACCGACACCGGCGACGGCATGAGCCCCGAGAACCAGCAGCTACTCTTTCACAAGTTCCAGCAAGCCAGCGATAACATCCTCACCCGCGACACCACCCGCGGCACCGGCCTGGGCCTCTACATTTGCCGCCTGCTTCTCGATAATATGAATGGCAAAATCAAACTCGAAAGCTCCGAGGTCGGCAAAGGCACCACCTTCAGCTTCACCCTGCCGCTCAACCCGCCCAAAAGCATCAAGGCTCCACAAGCCCCCAAGTCCTAGCCCTCAAACTCCACCAGCACCGGCAGATGATCCGATAATTCCGTCGGCACCACCCGCGACCGCACCGGCCGCAACGCGCCTTGGTACAGCACATGATCCAGGCGCCATTTGAGCTCGTCATAGCGCCACGGCCCAATCTCAAACGGCTTGGTCGTCCAAGTCTTTTGACTCAGTGCCGGCCCGGCATGCTTCAGCCGGCCGCGCAGCGCCTGCACCGCCTTAGAGCGCGGGGTCGCGTTCATATCACCCGCCAAGATATACGGCCCCTCCGACGTCTCCTCCAGCAGCCGCCCAATCATCTCCAGCTTATGCGCCGACGTCCGAAAGCGCGGGTGGAACGGCAAGTGAACGCTACCCACTTTTAGCCTTATGCCAGATGGTAGTTTTACCCACAAGCTCACATAAGAGCGTTCGTCGTGTACCACCTTTCCCTGCTTCACCAAACCCTCCTGCAACACTACCCGCTCGCCTCCAAACCCGCCGAACCGCGAAAAAATACCGCACCCTACCCGTGCCGGCCCACCGTCCGGCAGCGTCATAATTCCATAATCCCAAAATCCCTCGTAACCCAAGGCAGCGGCAATATACGCACCCGCATCCGGAGTAGCCTCCTGGTAACCCTGAGTTAGCTCCTGCAAACACACCACATCCGGGTTGAGCTCCTTAATAAAAGCCGCCACCGCCTCCACATTCTCGGAGTACATGATATTCCACTGCAGGACCGTCAAAACCATGCCCTCAGTATAAGGCCCTCCAAACAGAAATGCTCTCGACGAAATTGGGAGCATCTCCGTCAAGAGCATAGCAGCCGGTAGTAAAGAAGCCCTAGAGCGGGCCTCCCAGATACCTCCAGCGCAGAATGGGCCTTTTACTTCCCTCCGCCCAAGCGCGATCGCCGGCGCTTGATTGCGCCCGGAGTACGCCGCCCGAGAAAAAGTTTGAAAAGCGACGATATGCTGAAACCCGAATACTGCAGCACCGTGTCTTCGTCTTCCGTCCATCGGCCCTTCGGCCCTTCAGGGCGGCCTCGAAGTCGGGACCGCTGGACCCGAATAGAGTTCTCGCTACGACGACCTAGAAGAATATTAGCGATTATACTGTCACGAAAAGGCGCCCATCGGATGATCCTGTTCTCTTCTTCGCTCCACTCGGGAGCCCGACCCCTGGAACCAGGCTTTTTCGGAGTTGGCGTCAACCCAACCACCTTCTTTCCTTGCGGCAACTGAGTACATACGACTATAAAACAAGTTAGCCCAGGCGTCGAGTATAATAGAAGTATGAAAAAACTCGTTGTAGTCGCGGATGATTTTGGTCTGTGCGAATCGGTCAACACCGGCATCGTCAGATCACATCAGCAAGGGATCGTTACCGAGCTCTCGTTCATGCTGGGATCGCCTGGTACCAATCATGCCCTCCGGCTCGCCGGCGAGGAGAACATAGCCAATATCGGCATCCATATGCTGCTCAAAAACTGGCGCGACACCGGCACCCTCGTCCACCGCGCCGATTACATTAAGCTCTTTGATGAAACCTCCGAAGCCGGGATCGCCCGCCTCGTCGAAAACGAGCTCCAGGAGTTCGAAACCGTCGTCGGCCACAAACCCAGCCACATCACCTCGCAGTTCGGCATCGCGGCGCATGCCAAAGCCATGCCCAGCGTCCTGGCCTACGCCCGCCGCCACGGCATTCCGCTACGCCAACCCGTCATGACGCTGTACGGCGACGAGCCCGAGCAAAACCTCGCCAGCCTCAGCCTCATGAAGCAAAGCGGCGCCACCACCACTGACTATTTCTTCGCCCGCATAATGGAACCGGATTACGATACATTACTAAAGCAATACCAAGATGACTTCTCTACCATCCCAGACGGCCAATCCGCCGAGCTCGCCATCCACCCGGGTCTCGTCGGAGCCGACCTCGCAGCCATGAGCAGCCTCGTTCACGAGCGCGCCCGCGACCTTCGGCTAGCCACCGACCCACAGCTGAGATCCTGGCTCGACAATCACGGCATCAAGCTCGTTCCCTACGACGAAATCTAGTCACATTACACATACCAAGAAAAAGCCCCGGGCTTAACCGCCAGGGGCTTCATTTCAAAGTCCGGCCGAAAATTACATCGGCAGCGCTTCGTACACCTCTACGACAGCCGTCTCCGACGACTGCACCAGCGGGCAAGTCTTGGCCAGCTCCACGGCCTCGTCCATGCTGTCAGCCTTCACAATCGTGTAGCCGGTCACCGGCGAGCTCGTCACGTCGCTCACGCCACCCTTAGTCACGCTCCGGCCGTCGCCGAACGGATTACCGGCGTCTACCACCTTGGCGCCCAGCTGGCCAAACCACGCGCCCCACGCCGCGGTAGTATCTTCCGTAGCGCTCGTGTCGGTAGTCTCGCGATAAACAAATACGAAATTCTTCATAGAACCTTCTTTCTGCCCACATCAAGCAAATTATTTAAACAAACGTCGAACACAAAAGTTATGGCCGCATAGAGGCAATGTAATTTTCCAATGTCTCTTCATCATTACCCCATTCGGTATGGTACTGCATGATCCAGCCTTGCACAGCCCGCCACTGACGCTTATTAAGCGCCACAAAGTTGGTCCGGCCGGCCTTCTTGCGAATCACCAGCTGAGCCTCCTCCAGCACCTTCAGGTGCTTGTAGATGCCCGGCAGCGATAGTCCGTGGTCCTCCGCCAAGACCGACACCGTCGCCGGCCGGAACGCCAGATCGTGCAAAATCGCCCGCCGCTTCTGGTGGGACAAGGCGGCAAATACCGCGTCGAGTTGGACTGGGTCGTGTAGTTTAGGCATAATAGTTAACCAACTCGTTAACCTTATACCTTCCCAAACGACGGGTCAAGTACCACCAGGAGGCTAGGACATGCGTAAGGGCCACCAGGGTGGCCCTTACGGGTAGCCCAGTGGCCCTTGGGAGCAGAGCGAGTGCTCTGGCTAGGGTCGGCGGAAGTTGCACGTCGAGTAGCTGTCTTTACCGTTCGTCGCGCGCGTTGCGTAGTCGCGATCAGGGTAAACCCGAACCCACGTCCGCCGTTGACGGTTGGTGATCTTGCCGAGGTCGATCGCCATCTCGCCGCCCACGAATGATGCGGGGAGAGTGACGTCGGGGTCGGTGATGGTGATTGTGCGGGTTCCCGCCACCGCATCGGTTCCGATGGTCTCGTCGAAGTACAGCTTGCCGAATCCAAGGTATCCACCGTCACCGTGGAAGTCGTCCCTGCAGGTCTCCTCCAGGGGCACTAGCCCCATCATGAAGGCCTGGAGTTCGGCGACCGAGTACAGGCCGCCCTCGGGAACGACGATGAAGTCGACTGTATGTGTCCAGTAGCCCCAGGGGTCAGGGAAGTACGTGTGCTCCTCGACGGCGAGGATAAGAGCCTCACCGTTCGAGCCGAGCGCCCTGTGTACAGTGGCCAGTTTGCTCATGAGTGCGACACCTCAATCTCTAGGAGTACGTGAGCAAACGCATTATGACATAAAAATTCTAGGAAGCATAGGGTTTACTTTTTGCTAATAAAGTCCCCAGCCCCCGGTAACAAGCAGCCGGATCATCCAGCAGCATAAAGTGGCCCGCACCCGGAATCTCCGCCTTCTCTACCAAGTCGGACACCACTTCTGCCTTGTAAGCATTCTTCTCACCGTATATGAACAGGCGCCTTACCTCCGAACCATTAAAGAGACCAAGCAGCTTCTCGCTCTGGGACCACTCCACGATCGAAACCGACGTCTTATAAAACACAAATGCCGGAATCATCTCGAGCCAGCGGCTCCGGAAAGACGCGCTCTTCTCGCCCGAGCCCTTAACCTTGTCCTTCATCTGCGCGTATCCCGTCTGCTCAAACTTGCCCAATGAAAGCTGGGCCACATCCTTGCTCGCCCCGCAGTCGGCCAGTACCAAGTTGCCCTCCAGATTGGAAAACGACATCACCCGCCCTCCGAGTTGTTTCAACAGCAGCGTGCCCACCATACCGCCCAAACTATGACCAATCAAATGCAGCCGCTTCACTCCCAGCTCATCCAGCACCAGCTTCACCACCCCGGCCTGATCCTGTACGTCATACGAAAAGTCTTCCGGCTTGCCCGAATCGCCAAACCCGACAAAGCTTATCGCCAAAAGCGAATAACCGGCCAAAAACTCCTGCTGGAACAAATCCGCGAACAACTCTCCATTCGACTGGACCCCATGCAAGGCCACTACCCACTCATCCGAGCGCCGGGCCATAAGCACCGAAACCTTCAGCCCCTGACCCTTAAAACGAACGGTGATTGCTCGGTTCTCGAGAGTTATCATGTATTAACTATACCAAACAAAAAAGAGGCTTCGCAAAGCCTCAAATTTATAAATAAGAACTGGCGGGCTCGACCGGATTTGAACCGGCGATCTCCTCCGTGACAGGGAGGCGTGTTAACCGCTACACTACGAGCCCACGGTTTCAATAACCGTCAAATAGTATCAGGTTTACGGCTACAGGGCAATACTTGGACGGGTAGAGCGAGTCGTCCTACTTATCAGGCTTAACGTTCCCTCTCCCCCACTTGAGCACCCGCGCCATCCAGATCAGCTCATCGTACGAGCTCTGCACCAGCTTGCGATACACCGGCTCCAGTAGCTCGCCCTTCTCATCAAATAATGTCGGCACATTCGGGAAGTGTACATCGGTGAAGGTCGAAACCAGGCCCAGCTCCCGCACCGTCTGGTTCAGCGCCTCGATGGCCCGTACGCCACCCCAGCGGGTGCTCGACACCCCCGCGAACGCCACCGGCTTGTGAACGTAATTCTTGAGCTCCGAATCCAACATCCGCTTGAGCGACCCCGGGAAGCTATGATTATACTCCGGCGACACGATGAAAAACGCGTCGGCCTTAGCTGTAATCGCCGTATATCGCGGGTCTTTGCCCTCAGGATCGTTACCGTCTCCCGGAAAATGAAAATCATTGGGATCTACGAAAGTAATCTCCACCCCCTTCTGTTCCCGGCCTACCTCGGCCACCAACCGCGCAGCATGAATCGAATCGCGCCGCACCCGCGTGGTACCTTCCAGCACCACGATCTGTAATGGTTGCACCCTCACCTCCTATTGATTCTAACTTTAGCACAAAGCCCGGTCATTTAGACCGGGCTCGGAGCAGTCGCCATCAGAATAAAGTACTTAAGCGTTAGACCTTCAGGTAGGTCTTGATCTTTGCCTTCTTCAACTGGTCCTGGAAGTACTGGTTGAAGTCGACCGTCTTGATCAAGATGTGCTGGGCGTGGATCGAGCCATCATCCTTCTTCTCGATCACTTTCAGCACCTCGTAGCCGTACTGGGTCTTGATAGCGTCCGAGACCTGTCCTGGCTGCAACGCCTCGGCCGCGGCCTGTACGTTGTCCGGCAGCTGGCCTTTGCTGAAGAAGCCTAGGTCGCCGCCGCTGGCCGCGTCCGAAGCCTGCGAATACTGCTTGGCCAGCGCCGCGAAGTCGCCGCCGTCCTTCACCTTCTTCAGCACGTCCTGAGCCTTGGCCTTGGCCGCGGCGTCTACGGCCGGGTCGGACGTCACCTTGGCTTCGAGGTTCTTGGTGAGGAGCTGCTTGCGCACTACCCGCTTGAGGTCGTCCAGCTTCCAGCCGTAAATCTGGCTCAAGGTCTTCAGTAGTGTGTCCTTGCCGCCATAGCGCGTGTAGAGCTGGTTGACGAGGTCGTTGACCTCTTTGTCGGTCACTTTCACCTTCTTCTGATCAGCTAGCTGTGCCACCAGCGCGTCGCCCTGCAGCTTCTGCAGCGAATGCTGCTTGATCTGCGTTACCAGCTTCTTGCCGTCGGCCGACTTAAAGTCCACCGCCGGCTGATTGTTCAGCTTGGCATTGTTCTGATAAGCCCGTTCGTTCGCGTCGACTTCAAACAAGTAGTCCTTGTACGACACAAACTGTCCGTTCACATTCTGCACTGGGTACGGCAGCACCTGGGCAACCACCTTTACGGCTGGATTATCGCTCTTGTAAGCGTAAATCAGAACGCCGAACACCACGATTACCACTGCCAAGAGGCCAACCACCACAGCCGCCGCCATGATGAGCGTGCGCTTGAGATTACGCTTCTTCTTCGCGGGACCGTCAGGGGTTACCACCGCTACCGGCTCGGGCTCAACAGCCGCCTCAGTCTTCTCCTCGGGCACGACCTCATCTTTTGGCTCGGTCTTCACCTCGGCCTTCTTTGGCTTATCGGTCTTCTCGGTCTTCTTTTCCGGAACTTCCGGCTGAACCTGATCTTTGGCCAGCCCCTCATCGCTATTCGGCAAAATAAACTCCTCTATGGGACCAATCACTAGCCCCAGCTTTATATGGTTTAATGCTAGCTTAGTTCGGCGATTGTGTCGACCCGCCGCCGTATTTACTCAGTACCCGCACCAGCTGCTCATGCACCTCCACCGGCTTGTGAACCGTCTTCATTTCCAGCGTACCGAGGTACGTCCGCGCGGTAATATCCCCAAATCCAAACAGCACCGCCTGAAAGCCGTTAATATGGTAATTTACATTCGAAATATCATCGAGCTGCCACTCGTCCACTTTGCGGTTAAAAAACCCTTTTTGCTTAATCGCCAAGATCCGCCGGTCGGTCACGATATACATCGTGTAATACCACCCCACCCAGCGATAAAACCACGCCAGGAACACTATCACGGGTATCCCCAGCGCGATCTTCGTCAGGAAAGCCGCAGCCGCCGGTGAGCTGTAAATCTGCGGGAAATCCAACGGCAACACGCCCACCAAGATCACCAACAACCCTAGAATGAGTGCTTTGCGCATCACCAGCGGATGCTGACGGAACAAAAATATAACCTCTTCGCCATCGTGCTGGCCGGGAAACTGTTGGTCGGATTGGGTAGGCTCTTTTCCGCTCATGGTTTGATTATAGCAGGAGGCTCCTCCCGCGAGGAGGCTCCTGCCGCGGGGAGGCTCCCTATGCTACAATGCTACCGCCCAGCCCCAGTAGCTCAGTGGATAGAGCGTCTCCGTCCTAAGGAGAGCGTCGGGGGTTCGATTCCCTCCTGGGGTACCAAAGGATTTATTAGACCATTATCAAACAGCTGGCCGTCATCACCCAATTTATCGCCGGTGAGTGTGGGCCAGAATGTTACTATTGACAATATCAGCTATTCGTGTAACAATGTCTCTGTTCATCTCTTGCCCACCGTACGACCAGCGTTAGGCTCCGGAAACATCGCGAACTCTAGCGACAACCGGAACCTTATTGCTACCAGCGGCCGGGTTGTTCAATCAGAACATGCTTCTGAGACAAACTTCCCAACGCTTTCGCTACCGAGGCAAAGCGGCTCGTGCTTCCAAGCTCCATCCATCGGTCCGCTAATGCGGCCACCAAGTAGGAAGAAGGAAACCGTATGGCCAAATCAGGTACCACTGAACACCAGCGATGGTTCAGCCCGGGTATTACGGTAGTCAGCAACGACTACCAACCGGCAACTGCACCTGAGCGCCACCGCGGCTACAAGTCGCTCACGCGCGGAGACCTCACCAAGGCCGGCAAGGATTCGCTCAGGATCCTGGCAATCGGCGACGGCACAGTCCACTGTGTGATCACCCAGATCACGGACATCTCCCCGGAAGGGGCTACCGAGTCCGATGTCGCCGTCGAGTTCAAGTGTGCAACCCGCACCGGTCAGCTGCTTCTCGGTCGCGTGAGTGTGGCCGAGTGCACCAGCTTCAGGCCGAGACAGTCCAACAAGTAGAGATGTACTTCGGCCTCTGACGAACCGGGCAACCAGCCACCGTTCGACGGAGGCTGTTTGCTTTATAACGGGTTTTTATTGCGAAGACATGGTTACGTCTGTATAGCTTGAGTAATAACGCCTACCATATTTTGCAATCAGCATAATGAGTAGACACATAGACACCCCCGACAGGGACGCCCAAAGGTGTCTATGTCAGGGGTGTAAGCCCCCAGTGTACCGACTGCTTCATCGGCGTCCGGGGGGGTCAGCGAACCTTGCACCTCATGTTGCAGCAGCCGTCGCACGGGTTGCCGCAGTTGCCACTGGTGGTCCAGAGCAGGTCCAGCACGGGGCCGCGCTGGCGCATTGCGTTCACCGTGTCGGCCATGGTGTGCTCCGGCCGGCCATCGTCGAAGCCGTCCGGCAGCACCAGGCCCGTGGGCTCGTGGTGGAGGAACCGGCCGGCGAGCACGCGGCTGAGCACGGTGTACTGCTTGGTGGGCGACTTGAGCTGATGCCAGCCCCAGTCCACCAGCAGAGACGGGCCGAGGCCGGAGTTCTCGGCCGATGCCTGGAGGAAGCCGAGCGCCTCGTTGAGGATGAGCTCGGCCAGCGCCGTGTCGGGGTCGGGGTCGGCGTAGCCGTGACCCTCGACAATCCCGGCGATCGCGGGACCCCAGAACTCGTTGGTCTTGTTGTCCTTGATGATGCCGGTAACGCACATGCCCCAGTACTGGTCGACCATAGCGGCCGCCCGGATCGGGTGCTCGTCGTAGTCGGTCACCAGCAGGCGGACCATCTCGTCACCATGCGTGTCGAGGAGCCCCTTGTAAGCCAGCGTGGCGCCGGCCTGCCTTGCGAGTACAGCGGTCATGAACCGCTCCCTTCAATCGAGTGCGACTTTCGCACAAGATTGTAACATTATAATACCAGACACATATTAATACAATATTTTTGTGATTTTCTACATTGAAAACCGCCGCACCCAGAGAATAAGGGTGCGACGGCCAATCACCGGATTTGCCCAACGGCAGCTCCGGAAGCGCACGTCACACCTTGCGCTTGCCAACAGCAATGAGATACGACCGGCCCACAACGACACCGCTTGTGCCGGCGTGACGCCCGAAGAACGCGAGCAGGGCAGACCACAGTTCGTGCTCGCGATCCGGACCCAGCCTAGCTCTCACGGCAACAGTTCGGGGAGACTTCTCCCAAAAAAGCCGCGTAAGTGCCTCCGGCGACTCACCTCGGATCGGACTATCGCCCGTGAAGAACTGGAGCTGGAAGGCTCCGCCGAGAAGAGAATCCACATACTCTGGATCACCCCACTCGAAGGGCGAGTTCTGGTCGGCCGGACCCCGCCCAGTGAATTCCGCCTCGAGGTTGGCCAGCTCCAGAAAGCCCTCTTGCGGAGTCCAGGCGGAGATGGCGGCTTTTCCGCCGGGGCGACAGAGCCGCGTGATCTCGCCGGCCACTGCTTCATGATCGGGCGCGAACACGGCGCCGTGGGCTGACGTAACGACCTCAAATGACCCATCCGGGTAAGTCATCCTCTGGCAATCGCCGACGTCGAACGTTACGTTGAGCTCAGCCCCAGCTGCTTCAGCCCGAGCCAGCTCAATCATGCGTGGCGACAGATCTTGAGCGGTGACCTTGGCCCCTTGTCGGGCGGCCATCAGCGCGATGGTACCGGCTCCGCAAGCCACATCAAGCCACGGAGCGCCCGGACGCACCTGTCCTAGAGCCAGCATCATTCGCGGATGGAGGTTACCCCCCAAACGTGCGGCAAGCTCCGGGTAGTCACCTCCACTCCAGTACTGGATTCGAGCTTCCAGCTCATCCTTTGCAGACACTCTGGTTCCTTCCGTGCGTAAGGACAATGACCTTTCAATCGTGCGGCAAACTACTGCACCTGATAATCGCAGGATCGATATGACCTAGCGTTTTTGCCTCACCAAGATGCAAAATACATTATGAACTGATTTGGGTAATAATGCAATACTATAGCGTTGGCGATATAGATTATTCGTCTATTTATTCTTCGGATACCACTTCTTGGTATAAGCCACCTCGGTCAGCACCGTCTCGTAATTCACGACCTCTTCCGGCTTAAACCAAATGGCCACTTCGCGTGCGTAGTTATCGGCGCTATCGCTGCCATGGATGATGTTCTTCACTGCCCAGTCGCCGGCATTCGAGACCTCGTACGACTCCATGCTGTAATCAAACCCGATCGTCCCGACTTCGGCCTGCAGGGGGCTCGTGTTGCCGCGGATCTTGCGCACCACCTCGATGACGTGCGCGCCCTCCAGCACCATCGCCACCACCGGGCCGGCCGTCAGGCCTTCCATGAGAGTGCGGCGGGTGTTAAGCCCGATGTCGCGAGGCTCAGCCGGGGGCGTCATACCCTTGGCCACATAGCTATCATAGGCACGCTTGCCGGAGGACATCAGCCACTCCTCGGTAGCCACGTAGTGGTCCCCAGCCATTTTCTCGGTCGGCCACACCAGCTTGAGGGCCGCGATCTTGAGGCCCTTGCGCTCAAACCGCTGCAAAATCTCCCCTACCAGGTGGCGTGCCACCGCGTCGGGCTTTATCAACACCAAGCTTCGCTCGTGACGCAGCTCTTCTAATCGTTTCTCGTCGGGCTTCATTATTTCTCCTTTGCCGTTACTGCTAACTTATTTTTAAAATGCTCAGCCGTCTTGTCCGGCTCGGGCGCGATGATCGCGAAGCGCAGGCGTTCCGGCGCCAGCATCTCGCCCGCCACCCGCCGCACATCGGCCACCGTCACCGCCTCAATCTTGGCGATCGTCTCGTCGATCGGCTCCACCCGCCCCTGCAACACCAGCTGCAAAGCGATCCGGTCGGCGATCGAAGCGTTATTCTCCAAGCTCATCTCCAAACCAGCCGTCAATTGCTGTTGGGCCTTGCGCAGCTCCACTTCGGCCACCGGCTCCTGGCGAATCAGTTCCAGCTCGTGCAGCACCGAGTCCAGCGCCTGCACGGTCTTATCGAGATTAACCCCCGCGTAAGCCTCGAACAACCCCGTATCCACATATGAGTTCACTTCTGAGTACACCGTATAAGCCAGACCCTGGCGCTCGCGCACATTCAGGAACAGCCGCGAGCTAGAACCCCGGCCCAATATCGCCGCCACTACCCGGGCCGCCGGTTCATCCGCGTCATCGTACGAATACCCCCGGGCCGCCACCATAAAGTGCGCCTGGGCCGTCGCCTTCTCGTGGGTCACCGCCAAGTCCCCCGCTTCTTCTAAGCTCACCGGCTCAAAAGCCGGCTGTTCCCCGGGTTGCAAGCCGGCCAAGACCTCACTCACTTGCTTCACCAGCTCATCGTGGTCTACCGCGCCGGCTGCCGCCACCACTAGGTTGTTCGGCCGGTACCGCTCGTGCAAATACGCCACGATGTCGTCGCGGGAAATCGTATTAATCACCTTCTCGGTACCAATGATATCCCGCCCAAGGGGGTTATCCGGAAATATCAGCTGTGGCACCAGCGTGGCAATGAACCGCGACGGATCATCGCGAAACACGTTCATCTCCTCGATGATCACACCCCGCTCCCGGTCGATCTCGGCCCCGTCCATCACGGGATTCTTCACCATATCGCACAAAATATCCACTGCTAGCCGCCCATGCCGCGCCGGCACCTTGATGTAGAAAGAAGTCACATCCTCGCTCGTATAAGCGTTGTTATAGCCTCCAACCGCGTCCACCGCCTCAGCAATCGCCTGCGCACTGGGGTATTTTTTGGACCCCTTAAACAACAAGTGTTCCAAGAAGTGCGACACTCCGCCGTTCTTGGAATAGTCCTCAAACCGTGAACCAGTTCCGACTACAATATTTACCGTCAGGCTGCGGGCATCAGCCAGCTGGGCTGTCACGATCCGCAACCCGTTCTCGAGCTTAGTTTCTTTAATCTTCAATTATTACTCCTTCGCGCCTTCTGCGTTGCGCCCCTTGCGACGCTTGCGGTGCTGCTGGACATACCAGATTACAAACAGCACCATCGCCGCCAATACTACCACACCAATCTGCTTAATCCAGCGGTCGATCAGATCGATGTGGTCCCCCAGCACCGATCCCAGATATACCAGGCCACCGATCCACACGAGTTTACCCACGAATACCGCTATCAAAAAGCGCAAATACTTCATCTGAGCGATACCCGCGACGTAGCCCACCAGACCCTGAATACCCGGTATGAACGCTCCTACCACCACCAACCAGCCGCCGTACTTCTCGAAGAGCTTCTGCGCCGCCTCCAGCTCCCGGTGCGAGATCAAGATGTACTTGCCATACCGCTCCACCAACACGAGCCCGCCAAACCGCGCCAGCAAATAGGCGCACGTCACGCCCAGCAGCTGCATTCCCATGGCTACCACCAACAGAGTTACCAGATTCATCCGCCCCTGCGTTACCGCCACTCCGCCCAACGGCAGCAACAGCTCGCTGAGGCCCGGTACGCTCAAGCCGTTCAAAAACACGCCAATCCCGATCCCGAACACCCCCAGGTGATCCACCAAACTCGTCGCGATCCCCGAAAAACTAGTCATTTACATAATTCCTTTTAACAAAAGCCATACGAGGCCCATTATACCTAATTCCCCTCAACAAAACGAACAGGCCGGCTTACGAACCAGCCAGCCGCCTCACCTGCACCTCCAACGCCCGCCCCCGCAGACTCTTCGGATCCAACCGCAACGCCCTTTGGGCCGCCCCGCCCGCCTCGCGCAAGTTACCCTGCACCAGATAACTATTACCCACCAATGCTTCTAGGTTGGCTAGCTTGGGCCGCAAGCTCTCATCCAGGTTGCGATTACTCACCACCGCGGCCGGATACAGCTTCAGCATCGCCCGCGCGGTATCCATGCTGCCGCGTGTATCCCCTGCCTGCATCTGGACCGTCGCCAGGTCGAGCGCGTATTCGGGATGGTTATACGGATCCAGCCGCAGAGCCGCCCGGAAAGCCGCCTCCGCGCCCCTCTGATCGCCCCGCACCGCCAGCGCCCGGCCCTCCAGCTGATGATGCTGGCCGTCATGCGGATCCAATGTCTCGGCCTGCCGTGCCCGGTCCAGGGCCAGCGCCGCTGCCGTTCGACCGTCCTTACCCCCGCTAACCGCCACCGCGTACAGCGCGATGCCATCGGCATTTATATAATCCGGATCGTACACCACCCCGCGGTGAGCAGCGGCGTACCGCTCCGCCGCCAGGCTATAATCCCCGTCTTCCTGTGCCACCCGCGCCCGCGCCGCCCAAATATTACTCTGATACATATTCATCAACGGCACCAGTAGCAAAACCGCTGTCGCCGGCCAACCCAACCGTACCTTCCCCCGCACCGGCCACCATTGCCGGTAAATCGTCCCAAACAGAACCGCTGCCAGCATTAGCAGCGCCGGATAGCCCGCATCCACATCCACGCTCATATGCAGCAGTAGGCCGATCAAGCCGAGTAGCGCCGGTGTCATCTCCGGATGCGCCACCACCCCGCGCAGCGCACCTATCAGCAGCCACAGAAGCACCGCCGCCAACACCACCGCCCCCACGATGCCCAGCTCGGCCAACACCTGCACATAGAGATTGTGAGCGTTGGTCGAGGCACTCACCACTCGCTGCTGGTACTGTGGATGCACGTCCCCATATGTGCCCGCGCCCATGCCGCCAAAGGGACGGTCAAACCACATCTCCAGCCCGCTTTCCATGAAGTTCAGCCGGTCCCTCAAACTATTCGATTCACCTGCCCGCGCCACCTGCACCGCCCGCGCGCCGGGGGCTAGAGAATTACTCTTGTGAACAAATAAAGTGCTCATGCTTACCAGTCCAAAACTGAGTCCAATTCCCATCACCATACTGAACACAAATGTTATCCAAAACCTCCGCGGAGTAGGTACCACCAACAGATATAAAACCATGATTACACCCGCCACCAAAATCGCCGCCCGAGAGTTCGCCAGCATAAACGTAGCGATGAAAAATACCGTCAACGAGCCCCACATCCACGCCACTTTTCCCCAGCTCCGCCGTAATTTATCCACAGCCAAAACCAGTGCCGGAATCAAATAAGCCGCCGCCGGATTGGCCCAGTAAAAGGTCCCCGTCAACCGCTCATACGTACCCGTCATGTACATCACGATAGCCACCACCGAAAACACCGCCGCCGAGGCCAAATACGCCCGTACCAGCCATTCCCGCCCCTTGGGCTCCCCCGCCACTGTATAGGCCAGCCGAAACGCCAGCCCGGCCATCAGCCACTGCGTCAGCCATACCGCCGTCGAGTACCGGTTGGCGCTCCACAGCAGGCTCAATACGGCAAAACCCATGAGCACAAACCAGCTCACCACCAGCGGTCCCCGCCGCAACTGACGTACCTCCGGCTGCCTCCAGGCCAAGAGCGCCCCCAGCAGCAGCGCACCACCGCTCACCAACATCGCAACCGGCTCCTGCCCGCCGCTCATCCACGGCGCCATCGCCACCGCCACGCACGCCACCAGCGTCCCCAAAATCACCGTCCGCATAGGTGGGCCTGTACGTTCCATTAGATTATTGTATCAGGCCCCTGCCCACTTCGAATCGTGCCTCTCGTACCAAATCAAATATTTTAGTCAAACTACGTTATAATGACATCCTCACTTGGCACCAGGCTAAGTGGGCTTCACGTCAAGAAGGTGACCGTTATGGCTTCAGCCAAAAGGCTGCGCCGGATACCCGCAGCCGCAACATTTGCACTGCTACTCCTCACCGGCTGCGACCCCAACCCCGACCACCACGCGGGACCGGGAGACGTCTTCTTCAGGAAGCTTTTCCATGGTTCAAATACCAGTCAACCCGCCCCGCCGCGGCCCCACCACTCCTCCAAGCCAGCACACACTGGCAAGGGATCGGGCGGCGAATCCAACCACAAGATCCACAGCTGGATCTGTGACCAACCGGTACACGACAAGGGACCGTGCGGCGGCTAAACCGCCATACGCCACACAGTCGCAAGGCACTCGGCCAGAGGGACACCCCCCTCCGGCCGAGTGCTATCGAAGACCTACGCAATTATTCTCCTCTTAAAAATTGTGCGACATGGTATCCTATAACCATAAGGGGTACACATGGCCGAACTACACCTATCCGAACTTGTCACCGACTTCCTAGAGCACCTGGAGATCGAACAGAACCGCTCGCAGAAGACAATCTCCAACTACGACCACTACCTCCAGCGGCTCGTCGAATTTTCCGATGATTGCGACATCGCCAAACTCGACGCCGAGATGGTCCGCCAATGGCGCTTGCATCTCAACCGCCTGCGCGACAACCAAGGCCAAGAGCTCACCAAGACCACCCAAAATTATCACCTCATCGCTCTGCGCAGTTTCCTCAGGTACCTCGCCAAACGCGACATCAAGGCGCTCGACAGTGCCAAGATCGAGCTCGCCAAGGTCGTGCGGCCGCAGGTGACCTTCCTGGAGACCGGCGAGGTCGAGCGGCTGCTCGGCGCCATCGACACTAGCAACCCCGCCGGTCTGCGCGACCGCGCCGTGGTCGAGCTGCTCTTCAGCGGCGGCCTGCGCGTGTCCGAGCTCGCCGGCCTCAACCGCGACCAGCTCAATCTCGAACGCCGCGAGTTTATGGTGCGCGGCAAGGGCCAGAAAGACCGCCCCATCTTCATCTCCGACCAAGCCGCCGGCTGGATCGGCCGCTACCTAGACACGCGCGAAGACACCGGCCGGCCGCTCTTCATCCACTACTCCGGCTCCCAAAACGACGACGAAGGCGGCATGTACCAGCGCCTCACCGTGCGCAGCGTACAACGGCTCGTCAAGCGCTACGCCAAGGCCGCCGGCATCATCAAGGACGTCACGCCGCACACCCTGCGCCATAGCTTCGCCACCGACCTGCTCGTAAATGGCGCCGACCTACGCAGCGTCCAGGGCCTCCTCGGCCACGCCAACATCGCCACCACCCAGATCTACACCCACATCACCGACCCCCAGCTCAAATCCGTCCACGACCGCTTCCACCGCAAGAACGAGTCCTAAATCCACCACCCCGCTTAAGCTTGCAGGGACAACCTGTTCTCATTTACATTCCTAATTACCGTTTTCGGTAAACGGAAATTAGGTTACGAAAAAGGAAAGGTGCCACCCTGAAACAAAGCCCCACACCCTTACCCAAGGATCCTTACTACAAGCAAATTGCGCCCATCTTAAAAGCGCTGGGCCATCCTATTCGCCTCGAAATCGCCTATACCCTTACGGTAGACGGCGAGTGCACCGCCGGTGCTCTTGCCGAAGCCCTAGAATATCCCGCAGCCATCATTTCAAAACACCTTACGATCCTACGCCAAGCCGAAATCATCAGCCTCACAGTCAAGCACCCCTACCACACCTATCGCCTGACCAACCCCTGGGCAAAAAACCTGCTCAAGGCAAATATGGACAACCCGTACTCGTCGAATCGATCAACCCGTTAATCACCCCGAAGTTCTTGCACACATCCTGGTCACTAAAGATCACGTAATCCAAGCCGCTAGCAGCCCCGTTCTTGTACGGCACCTTGTACACCACCCGGCGGAATACATCGCCGGCTTTGGCAGTAATATCGATCGTCGCCGTGCCATCCGGCACATTCACCACCGTTCCGTTACCGTTCAGCCCCGACATAAACGTCAGCCTATAATCCGTACCCGCATACCGGCTGCGCAGCCGCAGGATAAAGTTCCGCGTATTCGCGTCCATATTCGTAATAGTCAGCTTGCAGTGATACGAACCCGCTCCGGGGTTACACACCCCTCCCACGGGATTCGCGCCCGCTGCCCCTAGGCCAGCCGGCTTGATCGCGGCAAAGCTCACGGTCCCAGGGCCACTCGTACGAGGCACCACCAGAGCATTACGCAAGTTGATCGTACCGGCCGCGCTAGCACTAAACGATCCCCTCTGATAATCCACGATCGCCGCCTCTATCGCCGCCGCGTGATTCCAAGTGCCGCTCGTCGGAAAACCACCGGTGACATTAAAGAAGTTAGCCGCGTATCCACCGGACGGCCGCGGCGTGAGGTCCCATTCCAAAATCATGCTCCGGAAGGTAGCTGTCGTGCCCAGATCCACCTGCACAGCCTTGTCCGGTATCGGCAGACTCCCCGAGGGCGAACCCGAGTATGTAATCTGTTGGCAGGTCCAGCCCACCGAGTTGGGGTGAGTCGGATCTAGATCCAAGTTCTGGTAAGTGCTAGGCGCACCGGTACAAGTATGCCCGTTCAACGTCCCAGCCGCCAAGTCCGAAAGCACCTTGTCCAGCCCGGCCTCCACACCCGATTGCGCCGCGTAGTACGCCCGCATCGACTGCTCAGAGTCGTTGGATTGCCGCAGCTCACTGATCATGAGCGTTATCAGCCCAGTGGTAATAATCGCCAATAAAATACTAATAATAATCGTGGTCAACAGCGCCACCGCCCCCTGCTCTTCCCTCTGCCAGCGTCTCATAATCCATCTCCTCCCCTTAAGCTAGCCGTACTCGACAAGGTCGTCACCGCGCAAAACTGCGAACCCGCTCCCGGCAAACAGTGCGTTTGCGCCAAGTCCAGGGCATTAAGGTTGTTCCGCGAAGCCAACGTCAACGTCACCATCACCGTCCCAAGCCCCGTCTGCACCGGTGTGGTCGCGGCGGCCGCGAACTGCGTCACCTTCACCATCGGATCATTCAGCTTACGCCAGCCGACGCCAAACAACGGCACCGGGCAACTCCCCGGAGGACTAATTAGCATGCCCACCTGCAGATTGCCCGTGGCATCCACCGCGTATTCCAGCGTCTGACTGCCGCGCGTCAAACACAGCCGCTGCAAGGGAGCCGTAGCCACCACCGTCGCCGTCGCCGACTGGCGGATGTCCTTGCTCACGGCGTCGATCAGCAAGCGCGAATTCTGCTGCGTCGTCCGCGACGCGATACCTGCCTGGTGAATCCGCACCACCTGGATAAACCCAGCCGACACAATCATCATCATGAAGCTAAACACCGCCATCGCCATCAGCAATTCCACCATCGTAAAACCTTGCTCGCGTCTCATCGGCGCAACCTATCAAGATTCACCAACTGCAACCAGAGCGTATTCCTCAAATCCGGGCCACCACCCCGGGCCGGCACACCGTACACAATGGTAAAGTTGTAGCCGGTGCCCGTCACCAACGGCGCCGCCGAAATCCACATATAGCTCAATCCACCCGCCACCAGCGTGTCATTCCCGACGCCCGCTACCGGCACCCATTGATCAGCGCCATTTACCGTCTGGCGCGCCATGTGAAAGCACGTCTGCAACCCCGCCTGAGACGCGTCACAATCGCCCGATCCATTTTGCACATTTATACCCGGAATGCTGTTCACCGGCCGGCCCGCTACAAATTCGCTCCACTTGTAGCTATCCCGAAAGCTCTGCAACGCTTCGGCCTGCTGCTGTGCGTCCGAGGTCAGCTGACTGCGTTCCTTAGCATCCTGGCCCAACGAAAACGCCTTGTTGGCGGTCGTAAACGCTCCCGTCAACACCAATGCCAAGATCGCCAAGGCCATCGTGACCTCTACCAGCGTATCGCCGCGTTCACTTCGCAACCATCTCATGGGAATACCCTCGTTACGCCGTTATTCGCGGGATCGATCGTCAGATATGCCTTACGCGGCGGAGACGAAGGGTCCTGAAAGTTCAAACTCTTCGCTACACCGTTGGGCAGAAAGTCATCATAGCGGTACACATTGGCACTCAAGACAGTAAAACCACCCGTGCCACTCACCGCCGTCTGAAGCGTACCGTCGGTCGCCGAACGCACAAACGCCACCTGTACCTTGCCGGCGTTTACCGCGCCCACCGGCGGCCCGGTAACCTGCCAGCTCTTGTACGTCAAACCCCAAGGAATCGTAAACGAAGTCGTCTCACCCGCCACCACAGTCACCTGCTGCGCCGACGCTGGCGCGGAATTATTAGCCGTGGAGAGCGTCTCTACCTGGACTATCCCCGACCCGACATTAAACGTCAGCAATTTTCCAAACGTCACGCGCGTAATATCGGACCCGCCCGAAAGCTTCACGGTCGTCAGAGCCTCGGTGCGCTTGGACAGCACCGTCTCCTTGAGCCGCTCCACCGAGTCGCTAAACTGAGCCTGTCCCCGCAAGCTCGAGAAACCCGTCAGCGCCGCCGCCGCCAGCGCCGCTGAGATCGCCATCACCATGATGACTTCGATCAGGGTAAATCCAGCTGTTCCGTGTTTAGACATAAGTACTTTCAATATAGCACACGCATCGGCTCACGGCCGTCGCGCCTACAACCCATTGAGCCGCAAATACCATGCCACGATCTGTTGCCCAAACAAAAACGCCACCACCGTACTCCCTACCAGATAGGGGCCAAACGCCATCTGGTCCTTACGCTTCTTGCGATGCGATATTATCAAAATCACCGCTACCAGGGCCGCCACGTCAAACGCGATAAATAAAGCCACCAATAAGCCCTTGATGCCCAAAATCAGGCCCATCAAAAAGCCCAGTTTGATATCACCGCCGCCCATCCCGCGGCCCTTCGTAGCCGCCACCAGCACATAAAACGCCGTGCCCAAGCCCAGCGCCGCCAAGAGCGGCCCGCGCATCATCAGCGGATGGTGCGTCAGCACCGCCTGCGCCACCACATACACCAGCGCTAGCACGATAGCCGGCACCATCACCTTGTCCGGCAGCAACATCCAGCGCGCGTCATACACCGCCAACACGATCAGCATCGTCAATATCACCAGCCACAGTCCAAACAGTACCCCCGTCACCACGGTCACCGGCGCCAGCCACCAGGCGCTCAAGCCAAACAAGCCGGCTGTCACCAGCTCCACGATCGGGCTGTCCTGAATCGGCGCTTTGCAATACCGGCACTTACCGCCCAAGGCCAGCCATGATACCACCGGCACCAAATCCTTCGCTGCCAGCTGGTGCTTGCACTCCGGACACATACTGCGGCCCTTCACCCAACTACGGCCCACGTACAGCCGCCACACGATCGCATTCACCGCCGAGCCAATCATCAGGCCCAGCAAACTTACCAAAATTACCGTCATCCAAAGCATAAGCAGATTATACACAAAAACGGCCCCCGAAGGGGCCGTTTTTACAAAACCAGGCGGTGGTTATTGGTTAGTTCGACAAGCCTGACCACCCTGTTCAAGACCCACGCACACCGTGTACGTCCGAGCACCAGACAGAGTGTAGCTTAAACCACCAGGCGAACCCGTACCCGTCGTAAATGTCAGAGGGCCAGCAGGAGTCGCTGAACCATAAGCATCACCGGTCTGTGGGTCTAAGAAATTAGCCGCGGGAAGATAGGTTTGCAACGCGGCACCCGCGACTGCAGCGCTGGCCGGGTAGGTACCATTGGTATTAGAAGCATAGTTTTCTAATGCAGCCGCAATCCGGCCAATATCATTCTTCCGTTGCGTATCCCGCCGGCTCTTCTGCGCGCCTGACACAGCCAGGAATACGATTACCATCAAGAGCCCGGCAATCGCCAATACAAGTACAATTTCTATGAGCGTGAAGCCCTTTTCTTTTTTGAGGAGATTACTCACCGTCTATCTCACCTTTCATTAATTTGCTGCTAATAATGACAACTTACTTCTAATATTGCGCTTATGCTCCCCCGAAGTCAATCCGCAACTACTTGAGGTTGTCGACCCCGCCCGAGCCCACCAGCGAGTATACCGGCAGCAAGATAGCCGCGATTACACCACCCACTACTACGCCCATCACTACCATCAGCAACGGCTCGATCGTCGTCGAGAGGTTCTTCACCTCTTCATCCACTTCGTTTTCATAGTAACCGGCCACGCGGTCCAGCATCGAGTCGATCGCGCCGGACTGCTCGCCGATCTTGACCATCTGCGGCACCAGCCGCAGGAACGTATCTTGGTTCTCCAGCGTAGACGAGAGTGCTTTGCCACCCTTCACACTGCTCATCGAGTGCTCAATCGTCTTGGCCACATGCACGTTGTTGATCGAGTTCGTCACGATCCGCAGTGCCTCCAGCATCGGGATACCGCTCGCCAGTAGGGTCCCCAGGGTCCGGCTAAACCGCGCCATGTACACCTTGCGGAAAATCTTCCCAAACAACGGCACGTTCAGCTTGAAGCTATCAATCGCCGACCGTCCGCCCTCCGTCTTGAGCCACGCGCGGCCCGCCATAGTCAGCCCGCCCAACGCGATCGCCGTCAGCCACCAAAAGTGCAAAATAAAGTTCGACGCGGCGATCATAATGGTGGTCAAAAATGGCAGGTCCTTGTGTAAGTCCTTGTACAGCGCGCCCACCTGCGGCAGCACCGTGGTAAGCATAAAGATCAGTACACCGAAGATCACCAACAGCACGATCACCGGGTACACCATCGCGCCCCGGATCTTGGCCAAGATGGCCGCGTCCTTCTCCTGCTGGCTGGCGATCCGCTCCAACGCCTTGTCGAGCGAGCCGGAAGCCTCACCGGCCGCCACCAGCGACACGTAGATGTTGTTGAATACCTCCGGATGCGCCGCGAACGCCTGGCTCAGGCTCGTGCCGGATTCCACGGTCGTCACGATCGTCCCCACCACCGCCGCCAGATTCTTGTTGGTAATCTGCTCCTGCACCGTCCGCAGCGACTGGGTCAGCGGCAAGCCGGCGTTGATCAGAGTCGAGAGCTGCCGCGTAAAGATTACCCGGTCCTTGGCGCCTACGCCCTTACCTAGGCCGGATTTGGCCAGTAGCCCCGAAGATTCCTTGCTTTCGATCGAAATCGGAAACAAACCCTGGCTCATCAGCAACTTGGCCGCCGCCTGCTCATTCTCAGCCTGTACATCAGCCTTTACCGTCTCGCCGGAATCAGTCTTGTGCGCCGTGTAAGTAAAAGTCTGCATAACCTACCCGCGCATTAAGCGCTCTAGCTCCTGCAAATCTACCGCGAAATTTTTGGCCTCATCGTATGTGATCTTACCGGCTTGGATCTCTTGCACCAACGTGCGGTCCATACTCTGCATGCCGTACTCGCCGCCGGTCTGGATGGCCGCGTCGAGCTGGTGTGTCTTACCCTCACGGATAATGTTGCGTACCGCCCCTGTAGCTACCAAGATCTCCGTCACTACCGCCCGGCCGCCGCCGATGGCCGGCACCAGCCGCTGGCTCACGATGCCCTGAAGCATACCCGCCAGCTGCACCCGGATCTGCTGCTGTTGGTGCGGCGGGAATACGTCGATCATGCGGTCGATACTCTGCGCCGCGCTGTTGGTGTGCAGCGTCGCCAGCACCAAGTGGCCCGTCTCCGCGATGGTCACGGCCGCCGCGATCGTCTCTAGGTCGCGCATCTCACCGATCAGCACCACGTCCGGGTCCTGCCGCAAGCTCGACCGCAGCGCCGCCGCGAACGAGTAGGTGTCGTAGTGAATCTCGCGCTGTACCACGATCGACTTCTTGGAATTGTGCGCGTACTCGATGGGGTCTTCGATCGTCAGAATGTGGCAGGCCCGGTTGGTGTTGATCGAATCCACCATCGCCGCCAGCGTAGTGCTCTTACCCGAACCCGTCGGGCCCGTTACTAGTACCAAACCCCGTGGAAATTTGGTGAAATCAGTCAGGATCTTGGGCATCTTCAGCTCTTCCAACGTCCGAATCTGAGCTGGGATCAACCGCAGCGCCGCCGCCAAGTTCCCGCGTTCATGGAAGGCATTTACGCGAAACCGGCCATAATTTCCGAAAGCAAACGAGAAGTCGACTTCCTTGTCTTTCAACAAAATTTCTTTTTGGTCATCGTCTAGAATCGAGAACGTCAGCCGCTCCACATCCCCCGCGTCCAGCGGAGCCATATCTTCGATCGGCTTAAGCTTACCGTCCACCCGCAGCATCGGCGCCAATCCTACCTGGATATGCAGGTCCGAAGCATCAAACCGGATCACTTGCTCCAGCAGTAGCTCAATCTTTAACGCACTTTTTTCCACAAAATCACCTCAAGAGTTATCCCTATTAAAGCACAAGGGGTATGGGGATGTACACTGTATGTCCTTTTAATCCCGTGTCATTTTCCATACCGCTCGGCGCTATAGGCCTCTCCGCGCTCGATCAAAGGCCAATACGGCGCGAAGCGCTCCTCCCAAAACCGGCGCCCAATAGCAAAGCCCAGACGTTCAAATTCACCCTCACGCGGTTTTTCGCCCTCAGCCAGCCGCCGCACATCAAACTGCGTCTGGTGGCAGGCCATAGCCGCGAAGCGCTTCCGCCGCACTTGGTCGTCGCTCGGATACCAAAGACCACCCTCGGCGGGGCCAAAAAGCTCCGCCACCAGCCCCCAAACCTCCACCGCCACGCCCGCATCAACCGCCGCCCAGGCGGCCTCATGAACCGCCTGGTGATCCGGGTGACCATCAAAGCCCTTCGGCCCGGCCGTAAAGATCCGGCCAATCGCATGCCGCTCCACAACCTGCCCGATCAGTTCGGCCAAAGCCGGCACATGCCCGGCCAGCTCGCCATCCGGAAACCGCGAAGCCGCCAAGCCGAAGCCGTCCGGATACAGCTGGCGCTCGCGCGGCAGGCCCAGCTCCCGCAATCCCCGCTCCGACTCCCGCCGCCGCAGCCCGGCCAAGCGCTCACCCGGAGTATAGCCCTTCACGGTGCCGGCCCCACTATCGGTCACGATCAGCGCGAAACAGCCGGGCTCACCCAGCACCAGAGCCGGATGCATCCCTTCCGGATCATCACAGTGCGCACCGATAATCAGCGAGCGCATAGGCACTCCTTCGTTCCTAATAATCTGCCGCCACCCGCGCTACTTCTTCGAGCGTCGTGAAGCCATTGAGCACTTTTAGATAGCCGTCTTGCTTCATCGTCAGCATGCCGTCGGCCGTCGCCTGGTTTTGGATTTCGCTCGTGGTAGCGTGCCGCAACAATAATTTCTCCATATGCTCGGTCATGGAAAATACTTCGTAAATCCCAATCCGGCCCTTATAGCCCTTCACGCATTTGCTGCAACCCTTGGCCACATAGATCGGAAACTCCGGCAGATCCGCCAAAGGTAGTTCCTCATAGCCCAAATCCTTCTTGGCCTTCTCCATCTCTTCCTTGGCCTTCGGCAATACCGCTCCCAGCGTAGCAATGATCGACTTTGTCTCGCTCTCGCCGCTCTTGGCCTGCACCTTGCAGTGCTCGCAAAGCTTACGCACCAGCCGCTGGCCAATCACCGTGTTGATTGTACTAGCGATCAAAAACGGCTCGATGCCCATATCCAGCATACGCGGGAGCACCCCGGCCCCCGAGTTGGTGTGCAGCGTGCTCAGCACCACGTGTCCCGTCAGCGCCGCCTGGATAGCCAAATCCGCCGTCTCTTTGTCCCGGATCTCCCCTACCAGCACAATATTTGGGTCCTGCCGCAGTATACTGCGCAATCCGCTGGCAAACGTCAGCCCCACATCCGTGTTGATCTGAATCTGATTAATCCCGTCCATCTTGTACTCTACGGGGTCTTCGAGCGTCACGATGTTTACCGACACATCCTTGAGCTCCTGCACGATCGCGTACAACGTGGTGCTCTTACCCGAGCCGGTCGGGCCGGTACTAAGCGTCATGCCGTGCGGCTTATGAATACCATCGGCGATCACCCGCAGCGACCGCCCCCGGAAGCCCAGCGCGTCCAGGGTGAGGATGCTCGAGTCCTTGTCCAGCAACCGGATCACCACCTGCTCACCCCACACCACGGGCGAGATCGCGATACGCAGGTCAATCTCGTTGTTCTCGGAGCTAATCTGAAACTGCCCGTCCTGCGGTACCCGGTGTTCATCAATCCGCAAGTTCGCCAAAATCTTAATGCGCGAAATCAGCGCCGGCTCAATACTCTTGGGCAGCGTCATAGTCTCCTGCAAGATGCCGTCGATCCGGTAGCGAATCTTCAGCTCCTTCTCGCGCGGCTCGATGTGAATATCGGAAGCGTGGCTCTGCGCCGCGTAGTCCAAAATCGCGTTCAATGCACGGGTAATCGGCGCGTCCTGCACCAAATTCTGCAAATCCTTGGGGCTCTTCGTCTCTGCCTGCGGATGATCGTCCACCCGCTCCACATCCATCGCGGCCGAGAGGTCCGCCGCCACATCGCTGCGAAACTCCGCCAAAATATGGTCGATCGACGCCCGCGAAGCCAAATACACCGTGACGGTATGCCCCATCTTGCGGCTCAAGAAGTCCACCGCCTGAATGTTCGTCGGGTCGAGCATGCCCACCGCCAACCGGCCCTGCTGCATACCGAACGGCACGGCCATATACGTCTCGGCCATCTCCCGCGGCAACATCCGGGTAATGTCTTCCGGCGCGCTAATCTGCGTCAAGTTTACATACGGGAAACCCATAGCCTTGGCCGAAATCCGCGTCAAATCCTCCTCGCCTACCAAGTTTTTCTCGGCGATATAGGCAATAAGAGGCTTCGACTCCTTTAAGGCGTCGACTTTTGCTACTTCCAGCTGAGCTTTATCGAGCAGCTTGTTAGTGAGCAGCAGTTCTTCAATTTTATGCTGACTCTCAACGGAGAGCATCAATCACCTCCTCTGCGGAGCGGGAAGGAGCGAGCCCCGACGAAGCTATACACCGTCCGCTCATATCGTACCTCCCCTTATTGACCGAAGGGCGCGGGGTTATTCAAGCCGGTCGTCAGATCCAGCGACACCCCAAAATCCCGCACCTTACTACCGTCAGTTACCTTCGCCAGAGCAGCGCTATCAAAATTCTCACTTACCACGCCCACCACTTCTACCTGGGGAATCGCCGCTTTCTTATTCTGCGGTACCAGCTGGGTGTAACCTAAATATCCCGCTACCAGCAAAATACCCACCGCCAGCAGCATATACATGATGTCTTTGCTCTTCATTATTTCACCGCCTCCATCCTAAACGGCACCGTCGCCTTGTCCTGGTAATACGTCGTGCCTTCGAACTGCACCGCCAAACTACCACCCGAACCGCTCAGCTGCAATGACGTCACCTTGACCGGTCGGGCCGACGCCTCCAGATTGGCGATCAGGCGCTGAAACGAGGCGAACGTGCCGTCAAATGCCGCGTTAAAGCTCGATGTCTGAGGCGTAGGCGCGACACCGCGCGTACTGGCCGCGACCGGAGCCGCGCCACCAGCTACCGGCACCGTAGTCGCCACAGCCGCACCCGAGCTCGGGGCGATCGACTTCAGCGTAATCCCCGATTCCGCGCTCAGATTCTCCATCATGGCTATCAAGCCCGGAAAATCCGGTTCGGTCGGAAGAGAGTCCGCGATCAACGCGTTCATCGTCCCCAGAGCCTTAAAGTTCTCCACCAGCTTGGGCGCCGCCACCAAATTCTTCTCCAACTGCGTACTAGCCTTATTCTTGGCCGTCAGAACCTTCCCATCGCGCACAATGCTACCAATCAGCATTTTGGCCCCCACTCCGGTCACGCCAAGCACCAAAAGCGTTATCAGCAGTATTACGATGAAATAATTATTGTTCGACAATTCCTGCCGGGCTTTAGTACTAGTTGCCATGGGTCACTCCCGCGTCAAGCGTCGCGTTCAAGGTAAAACTCACCTGATTATTACTCCGGCTCACAGATTGTAACGAAACATTGGTAAAGTAAGCCGCATTGGCCGTACTCGCTTGTTTGCCCAACGACACATGGTTAGCTTCCAAGGCTCGGGCAAGCTTCGCTACCGCTTCATACGTCTTACCGGAGCCGTTAACCGTCAGCACATTTGAGGCGTCCATGGTGAGGCTCGTAAGCGTAATGTCGGCCGGATTAGACTCAGTGTAGACTTCAAAAAACTTAGTCAAATACGTGCGCTGGGCATACAAGGCCGGCAGCGCCGCCAGGTGCTCCTGCGCCGTCAAGGCGTCTACTAGCCCGGGAGTTGCTTCGAGCTTCGCCTCATTAGCCGTGATCTTCTTGGTCTGCGCGTCAATGATCAACTTCTGACTTCCCTCGTACAGGCCCATTAGCAATATCGCCGCGCCACACACCGACCAAATGGTCACCGCTATCCCGCCGGCTAGCTGACGCCGCCGCCGGTCGCGCAGCTTAACCTGCCGGGTATCGGGTAAAAGGTTGATCAAGACACTCATTACATGTACTCCCGGCCAGCCAGGCCTACCGCGGCCGCGTACTCACTCGAGAGGCCCAGCAGCTTATCTTGCAAATTCGAGGGATACGATACGTTCACCCAAGCATTACCAAACTCTACCGGCAGGCCCGTCGAGTTGGCCAAGAACGGCCCTAATTCGGGCAAAATCGAGGCCGAACCCGTCACTACCAGCTTCTCCAGCTTCACGTCGGGGTACCGGGTAGTAAAGAATTTAGCCGAATTCTCAATCTCCGACACGAGGTTGTCCAGCGTCGGCTTGATCGCCTTGTATACCTGGCCTTCCAGCTTGCTCTGTGTCAATCCAAACTTGTAGGTAAACTGATTGGCTTGAACCTCATCGAGACCGAGATTCTGCGCCACGGAGCGCACTAGCGTCAAACCACCCACCGACACGCTGCGAATCAGCCGCGGCGTGTTGTTGTAAACGATGGAAATATCCGAATCCAGCGAGCCCAGATCCACGATCGCCACCGCCAGATTTCCAGTCGGCACCAGCGCCCGTGCCGTCGCGATCGCGTTCGCCTCCAGCGCCAGCGGCTCCAAACCGGCCTTCTCCAAAATTCCCACATACTTCTCTACCACGCTATTGGGCGCGGCCACCAGCAAAACTTCCAGATTCTTTCCGTCTTTCGACTGGTCGATTACCGTCCAGTCCAGTTTGACCTGGCCAATCGCCATCGGTATATACTGCTCAGCCTGATAGCGAATTGCCTTGGCCAGCTGCGCGTTATCCAGCTTAGGAGTAGTTATGGCCGTCGCGAACACCTTCGTGGAAGGCAGTCCCACCACTACATTCTTGGTCGATACATGGTTTTCACGCACCAGCTGGCGCACCAACTCCGAAACCTTATCCTGATCCATCTTGGAGTCGCTCGTGGTCACATTATTGGGCGCCTCGACTCCGCCATACGCGAGGAGAGCCGGGTGCGTTCCACCACGACGCAACTGCACGAGACGAATCGCACTGGAGCCGATGTCCAGACCAAAATATTCAGTTTCTTTAACAAAGAGACCCATTACTCAAATTTTACCATAACCATTATGTAAGTGAAATATAAACATGTACCGAAGCGCCCAAATCCTCAATTTAATGGCGGCCTCTCACCCTGAGTCTGGAGCAAGTTAATCGTCGCGGCACTATCAAACAAGATGGGTGGGTTCAAATATAGTTGGCCCGTCAGATTAATCCGCTCACCTACGGTGGCCTGGGAGACCGAAACCAACGGCCCCAGCCGCCGGAACGATATATCACGCGCCATCAGGAAGCCGTTCACGAGCAACATATTCTGGCAGGCCGCGGCCTGCCCCTCTTTACAGGTATTAATCGTACCGTTAGAGAACAGGTAAGCATCCACCTGGGTCGCGGCGCCGTCAATGAGCAAATCATTCGCGGCGATAATACCCATCGAGGGAACATTAGCCCCAATGGTACTAGTGGTACCCAGGGTAAGCGGACCATCAACCTCGACCCTACCGGCCAGCACGACGATCGTAATCTTGTTGTGGAACTGGCCGTGGAGCTTCACCACTTGGCTATCCAGCGGCCCAGGCGGGTATCCACCCGTCACGAAGTACGCGCCCGCCGCCAAATTGGTCACATCGATGTTGGGGAAAGTTGAGATCGAGTTCAGCGAAGTATACGGCGAACCATTGTTGAGATACATCGTCGCGAGACTCACCAGATCGGGCCGGCAAATCGCGTAGTAATTTCCCAGGTTCCCAGAGTTGCCAAGGGTCGCTGCCGATCCACCCGGCTTATTATTCGAGCCAAAACCGCTCACCGAGCCGCTCGCGCTTACCACGTACTCCCCCACCGAAGTCGACTGGGAGTGGCCATGGATGGTATTGCTGTTGTTTATGAGCGCCGGACCGCACAAACCACCCCCGGCGTGCACATCACCACTCTGCCCAATGATCGCGGGGTAATGAGGCGATGCCACGTTAAACGAAATGCTGGAACGGGCCGGCGCACCGCCGCTCGGCGTCACGTCCTCATTGAAGGTTATGGTCTGGCCGTCACAAGCCGGGTTCACGGTATAGACAAAGGTATTGGCATTCGAATCCGCGCCATTATTTACTTTCCGTGCCGGCCAGGTCAGCACCCCGCCATAACCCGCGCCGTTACGCCCGGTAATGGCAGCGCCGGGCAGAGGAGCCGACGAGACATATTTGGCGCATATCGGCAACGTCACCTTCATGGTCACCATCTCGCTCGTATCGGGACCATTGTTGTGCATCCGCGGATTGAGCGTATATCGTGTAATCCCATCGCCTCGTAGCGGTCCGGGTGGCTGCAGCGTACCCGCGGGCGCCACTATGCGAGCTGTCATTTGGTAGCACTTCTTGATGTAGTTGTAGCTATCAAACGGCATCCACAGCTCCACCCCATTGCGCGAATCCACATGGTGCCACGTCCAGGTGTATTTATGCCCTCGAATAAACGTCTCACTCCGCTTCTTGCCCTGGCTGTTGCCACCCAACTGGGCGTTCGACAGGCTATCCACCTGCTGGTTGAGCGTATCATCATGCAAATCCCATGAGATATAACCACTCTGGTTACCGGCGCCGGCATCGGCGTCGTACCACTGCATATCCTTCTTGACCGTAGCGGTGCCCAAGTCACAATCCGGCGCGAACTGGAACTTAAAGTCGCTATGCGTGTACGGCGGGCTCAAATCCATCGGCCGCTGAATTACCGCCAACGGGAACGATGCCGTATCCTGAGCGTTGTAGGTCACGTAGGCCCCAGCCCCGTTCACATCTACCTTAAAGGCGTTCAAGCCACCGGCGTACTTCCCGCCCGGACTCGGATCCACCCAATACACCTTTACCCGCACCAAATGATTCCCTTGGTCATCGGCCGCCACCACCGGCAGGCCCGCCAGGCTAATCGTGCTCCAGCCGTTCACCGTCATATTCCAACCGTTCACCACCTTGGGGGCGCCTACCAGCGCGCCGTTCGCGTTCAAGGTCTGAAACTCATACTTCACCTGCAATTCCCGCGCCGGCGCCCGGTTGCAGGCGCCCGAATCCGGCGTGCTGGGGCTGTCGTAGTTACCGCCCCGGCCGCCGCTGCAATACCCGCCGTCGAAGATCCGCACCGAATTCGGATTACCCGGGTAAATCAGCTTCACATACGTCGTCGGAGCGTTCAAAAACGAGCTGCCGCCATAGCGCGACACCACCAAGAAGTGGCTGTTGTTATCGTCGGGCAACGTGCCGGAGATGGCCTGCACGCTCAAGGCTCCCGCCACCGCGCTGGCCACCGATACGACCGCCACCAGCAAAATCTGGGCCAGTCTAGTCTTTGGATGCAATCGTTGCCACAGCCGCATCATGGTTAGAATGGGTCCTTGCCCACGGTCGGGTTGGGAAAATGCGCCACATAATACTGCCAAGCGGCATAGCCGGCGCCACCGATCAGAAACGACACCAACACCACCCCCACGATAACAATCAAAAACTTATGACTCTTCGCAGGCTGAACTACCTGGGGCATCCCGTTACTCACCTTAATATTCTTATGCTACCACAGGCCTAGTGCTTTAACAGGCCCTAATTCCCCCGGTCGGTTCCTAGTATCACGATAAAATCCGCCGTCGGATATGCCCGCTTCAAAGTATCATCTGTGGCTATATGAGGACCAAATAGCCCCTTGAGCAGGCTTGATGTAGCCGGTTTATGCGCCTGTAAATTATCTATAATCTCGCTCGTTGGGTACTCACCTGTTGCCGTCTCATACGCTATCACCTGTACGCCTTTGGATTCCAGGCTAGCAGCTTGCTGCTTGGCCAGGCCGCTCACCCCGCTACCGTTAAGCACCACCACCTTAGCCCCCTCCTTTACCACCGGATCACGCGAGGTAAGCTGGCGCAAATAGCGTTGAATATCGCCAAAATCATCCACCCCGGCCGCCGGCGCCAAGGCCGCCTGACCATCACTCGTCGTATAGTTCACTACCAGCGGGCTAGTGCCGTCCGTCAGCGCCAACGACTGGATCTTGCCGCTGTCAATCTTGCTGCCCAAGTCGTAGAGCCGCCGCAGTTCATTAGTCTGAAAATCCGTCTTTACATTACTGCCTAGGGCGTCCAGAAGCTGCCCAATCTTCAGCGGGTTAGACATCACCCCGGCCGACAGAATCTTGGTCTTAAGCGCCAGGAGCATCAAACGCTGGTTGGCCGCCCGGTCAAAATCGCCCTTCGGCAAGCCATATCCATACCGGCCGTCCGGCGTGGGGTCGTTACGTGCCCGCGCCAGATTAAGCGCCGTCTGGCCGTCCAAGTGCTGGAGGCCGTTTTTCAAAACCAACGGCCCTTTATCGGCCTTAGCAATATTCGGGTCGTAAATCCCCCTCGGATCCGCACTCGCGACCGTTATATCAATACCACCCACGGCGTCCACCGACTGCTTAAAAGCCGTATAGTTCACCAAAGCGTAATAATTAATATCAAGCCCAAAATCAGTCTTTACCACCTGCTTCAGCAGATCCATCCCACCGTCCGCGTTAGCCGCGTTAATCTTCTGGTGGCCATACCCCGGTACATCCACCCACAAATCACGTGGAATACTCAGCATCACGGCTGTATTCTGCTTGGTATCAATGCTCAATATCATCAGAGAGTCAGTCAGCTCCCCGCCACCATGGCCCGGATCATCCGCCGAATTTCCAGCGAGCAAAATGTTCACCCGCCCGCTATCCTCGCCCTTCAGTTTAGTGTTACTCAAAAGACCCGCCAAATTGCCATTTGTGGCCTTTAAAACGTTGCTCATAGCCTTCCAGCCCAGCCAGCCAATCGTTCCCAACACCAATACGCCCACCACGACCGCCACCACTAGAAACATCCGTTTCTTGCGCTTGGGGTCCAGCGAAAAAGCCGGCCATCGCCGTACTATCCGCGGCCGCGGCAGCTCCAGACTATCGAATTGTTTCTCTGACATAGGGTTCCAGCTTAGTAATGAATCAACTCATCCTAGCATCAGGAGCCTGAACTTGAACTGAATTACCTAGGCTAGCTTTACCCTCACCAAGCCTGTAAAATAGCTACAGCATTAATTCAGCAAAGATCAACTATGGCACTCTCTCGGCATCTCCAGAACACAACCTTACCATTCGTAATCACGTTTAAGCTACCGGCACCCGACACCGCCCGAGGCTATTCAAGCCAATTTTGCTAGCGGCTCCACGACTCCAACTTGCGCTTAGTTTCAGGGGAGCAAACTTCCAATACAATCTGCTGAATCTGCTGGTCGGCAAATCTCAGACCGCCCACTGGCACATAACCGCTCTTACTAGCCGCCTCCCAACCCTGAACATATTTGCGCACTACCGCAATTCTATCGTTAGCCCGCTCCGTGGGTAGAGCATAGACCGTCTGCACCTCAGAATACGACACGTCTTGTTTAACCTCTGCGACTAGCCTCACTAAAGCCTTCCCCTGCTCATCGGAGACTTCCGCTTCATGCCCCCTCACTACCCCCATCACCCTTGTCGCGTAAAACTGCGTTTTAGACGCTACGGCCTGTTGGTCGGCAATTTTCTTATGTACCTCCAAGGCAAACTCATCATACTGCTCCGACGAAAGCCCCGGATACCGTTCCTTAAGTGAATCAATCTGTCCTTGATATGAGCTTGATTGACGCACCCGGGCTACCGTCTCATCATCCAGCACCAACCCCTCCTGCTGCGGCAAAGAATCAATCAAATACAAATAAAAACTTGCCGTCTCATCGGCATTTGGCCGAGTTTCTTCACTCTGACTGTTTCGATAAACCTCCCGCTCCATCCGCTGCATTGTGTAGTCCAATTGCACCGGCCTCCCCGTGTCATAGTCAATCGTCGACCATGTAGCATCGGCAATAGTTTGAGCCGCACCTTTCTCATCAAGCGTTACAAACGAGTTCCAAGCATGCCCCGTTACGACCTCTTGCTTCATGGACACGCTCCGAGTTCTGTCGGCGGCTTCATAAGCCGGATCAAAGTCAGACCGTGTACCGCTTTCGTAAAAAGCATACGTATCCTGAAGGTAATTAAATGTCGTCTGGTTGGTCTTAAGCGCGTCAAACACCACCTTCACCCCCGAGGCAAAATTCCGACAGATACCATTCCCCTTAAAATCATCAGAATCGCGTTCGCGCAAGCCCCGATTAAGCAAGGCTAACACGCCTGCTTGATCCGCCGCTGTCTCGCCGTCTTCAGACGCCATGTCATCAAGATTGTATTTCTTGAGCCGCGTTATCACCTCCAAACTCAAATTCGCAGCCTGTCCAGGCGTAAGAAGACGCAAATTATTAATACCCAGCCGCTCAGCCATTGCCACACCTTCCGGTGTCTTCGCATAATTTTCCACAAAATTAAAAACCTGCGATTCCCAACCCGGCATCTCCATGGTCTTCTGATAAGTGGCGGCCGAGGGACCAGTCGGATTGTTCCGAGCGTCGAAATCCAGCACCCGCTTGGTTTCTTCTGGAATTTCTCGTGGGGCATCCGCCAAGTGCGGTGTCCGGCCAAATTGCTCCAAAGCCACAAAACGTCGCGTCGTTTCCCCCGCCGCGAAACCAAAAACGGCTTCTGGCGGGTACTCTCGCTGATTTCGGCTTTCCAGATAGTAATTTTTCGCCTCAGTCCAGTCCGAAAAGCTCTTCTTGGCCGTGCCCACCGACAGCCCCGGTTGGTCAAGCGAGTGAAATGCCGGAACCGTCACGATATAGCTGCCATCCGGCTCACGAGCAATCGAATGAAAACCCGAAAAAGACTGCCGCAATGATGCCATCTCGGTTTGAGGATCAAGCTCCGCCCTTGCGCGGGCAATCATTGCCTCCGCCTCGCCTTTGGGTGCCGCCTCAACAGTAGTGGCACCAACTGCACCCATATCTGAGTAAAGCGCCGGCTTCGTCACAAAGTAGCCATCCTCGACTGCCTCAATACCATAGAAAGACGACGGCTCCGCAGCCTCACCGCCTACAGAGTCCGCAGTACCCTCGGGCCGATCGGGCAGAACACCTCCATAGGCCTCTCGCATTAAGTGTTCCTCGGACTGTGGTCTTTCCATACAAAAATAATAACAGTTTCCAGATCGCAAAAATTAGGCACTACAGTACATTTTCTCGCTTTTATGAGATAATGACCACTCAATTTCAAAAATCGGAAATTAACCCTTATGCTCAGTCTCGCTATCACCGGCCTCCCCAACGTCGGCAAATCCACCCTCTTCAACGCTCTCACCAAGGCCGGCGTCCTCGCTGCCAACTACCCGTTCGCGACCATCGAGCCCAATGTCGGCATTGTGCCCCTGCCTGATCCGCGGCTGGCCGAGCTCGCCAAGCTCTACAGCACCGAGAAGATTCTGCCGGCCACCGTCACCTTCGTCGACATCGCCGGCATTGTGCGCGGCGCCAGCGAAGGCCAAGGCCTGGGCAACAAATTCTTGGCCAACATCCGCGAGTGCCAGGCCATCGTGCAAGTCGTGCGCGCCTTCCGCGACCCCAACGTGACGCATGTCGACGGCGCGCCAGACCCCAAGCGTGACATCGAGACCATCAACACCGAGCTCATCCTGGCCGACCTCGCTACTCTCGAAGGCCGCCTCAAACGGCTCGAAGGCGAGGCCAGGAAAGACCCCAAAACCTTCGCTCCGGTTCTCGCCGCCGCCCGTCAAGCCCACGAGCTACTCGACACCGGCCACACGCTCTACGGCTCCAAGCTCGACCTGGAACCTCTGCGCGAGCTTCAGCTCCTCACGGCCAAGCCGTTCATCTACGTCTTCAATCTCGACGAAGCTGACCTGTCGGATAGCGCCTACCAAGCCGGGCTCGCCCAGCTCATCGCGCCGGCCACGCCCATCTTCCTCTGCGCCCAGATCGAATCCGAGCTCACCGAGCTCCCCGAAGACGAGGCCACCGAGCTCCTCCAATCGCTCGGCCAAACCGAATCCGGGCTCAACCAGCTCGCCCATATCGGCTTCGACACCCTCGGCCTCCAGACCTACCTCACGGCCGGGCCACAGGAAGTCCGCGCCTGGACCGTCCACCGCGGCGCTACCGCCCCCGAAGCTGCCGGCGTCATCCACACCGACTTCCAAAAAGGCTTTATCAAAGCCGAAATCGTCTCCTACGCCGACCTCATCGCGGCCGGCTCCCTACCCGCCGCCCGCAGTGCCGGCAAAGCCCGCCTCGAAGGCAAAGATTACATCATGCAAGACGGCGACGTCGTGGAATTCCGCTTCAACGTCTAGCTCCAAGTCTCGCTTACTTAAACCCCTTGCCCAGCAGTCCGGGCTCCACATACACTTCCACATGCCGCTCCCGCATCCACCCCACGAGTCGTCTGCAACCAGCCCTGCTAATTGGATCCAGCCCGGCATACCGTCGATCACCATCGCGCATAGTTAGCACCAACATTGCCGCCCAACCCCAGCCCCCAGGTGCACGTACCGTGTGCACCATCACTGAAGCCTTAGCTATATCCGAATATGCGAATATCTGACGGCGTAATCGTAACAAGATTGGGCTACTCGGCACCAGCCGTCCACGACCATCCAAGCCGCTCTTTGGTTGCCATATCGTCATACTCACGGCATCGAGCTGAATATACGACAATACCTGGATCAGCCCCGCGTATACCATCCAGAGCCCAAAAGGAACCAAGAGCAAAGACCAGAACCACGCACCTCGCCCTTCACCATTTGCACAAATATACAAAATATACCCGCCAAAACCAATGAGAAACAGAGTAAAAATAATGGCTCCGGGATCAGATATACGGAGCCTAAGCGATTTCTCATTCATGACCGCATCTTA
Organism: Patescibacteria group bacterium; assembly: GCA_028288925.1. GTDB lineage: Bacteria > Patescibacteriota > Saccharimonadia > UBA4664 > UBA4664 > RYN-427. Next base: position 140,406 of record JAQGHG010000019.1, read on the forward strand.
CCCTAAGCCATGCGCCCGATCAACGCTCTTAGTAGAAAAAACCGCTCCACATTCCCCTCGGCACCGGCCAGGCCCGAGTCCGCCTCGCCCACAATCTCAAACCGCCCGGCCATCCATTCGCGTAACTCAGCCAAAATCCCATCGCGCACCTCGCCCATGGGAATCACGCCACGATAGCGATCGGCGATCGGCTTGCCGGCCTCAAACTGCGGTTTCACCATCGCCACGATAGGCTCACCCGGCTTCACCAACGCCGCCGTCGGCTCAAGCACCTTCGTTAGCGAAATAAAGGACACGTCCATCACGGCCATATCGGCCAGCTCCGGCAGCTTGGCGCCCCGAATATCCGTTTGCTCCATCACCACCACGCGCGGATCCTGCCGCAATTTATACGAAAGCTGGCCCGTACCCACATCCACGCAGTAAACCCGCACCGCGCCCGACATTAAGGCAAAGTCAGTAAACCCACCCGTAGACGAGCCCACATCTAGCACTGTCATACCCTCAAAATCCAATTGCAGAGCCGTAGCCACACTAGCCAGCTTCTCGCCAGCCCGGCTCACAAACCTTGGCTGGTCCTTTATGTGCAGTTCCAGCCCCTCATCCACGCTCAAACCCGGCTTCTCTAGCCGCCGGCCCTCCGCGGATACTTGCCCCGCCATAATCAAAGCCTGCGCTTGAGTCCGGCTCACCGCCAAGCCGCGTTCCATCATCAATATGTCTAACCGTTTTTTCATGACTCAGAAGACCTCCCGGCTAGTATACTATCGGCGATTTCCCGCGTACTCATACTGCTCGAGTCGAACACCAGCTCTCCCTCCGCCCTATAGGTATTGCACCAATATTTTTGAACAACCTCATCACTCAAAGTGTAACTAACATCCGGAATGTCACGCAAACAATTGCGCTCTAGGCAGACCTCAAGAGGTGGCTCAAGTAACACCTGGATCACCTCATAGTGTGTAGCTAACGCTGCTTGCACGAAGCCATCATGCTGCTCATGGCTAGACGAATGAATATCCGCCACGATCGTTCTATTATGCTCCATAAGACGCCGAGCGAAAAAAAGCCCAATCTCGAGCGCCAGTTCCCTCCGCCAATCAGACGAACCTTCCGAATCTATCTGCCGCTTAAAGCTATCGATATCCACAATACTTACGCCGGCTACACGCCGGCGTAACTCTTCCACGAGACTACTCTTGCCCGCACAAATTGGACCTCGAATAAGATATAGTCGTTTCATATCGGCAAGCGTCCGTGAACTACTTCGCCCGCTCCAAGTAATCGCCCGAAAGCGTATTGACCTTGATCCGGTCGCCTTCGTTAATAAACAGCGGCACCATCACCTGCACACCTGTCTCGAGCGTAGCCGGCTTCAACGCGGCCGTAGCGGTATCGCCCTTTACGCCCGGCTCGGTCTCAGTCACTGCCAAAAACACCGCGTTGGGTACCTCCAGACCGATCACCCGGCCGTTAAAGAACAGCAATTGAACCGTCGTACTGTCGGCCACATATTTAGCCTGCTCGCCGAGCACCTCCACCGGCACAGTTTCCTGATCGTAGGTTTCATTGTTCATGAAGACCAAGTTACCATCGGAATCACGATACAGCAGCTGCATATGAGCCCGCGTCACATCCGCCGAAGCAATCTTGTCCGACGAGCGGAACGACTTCTCGACCACACCGCCATTGAGCAGGTTTTTGATCTTCACCTGCACCACGGCGCCGCCCCGGCCCATGGCCTTGTGCGCGTAATCCGTGACGCGGTAAGGTACGCCGTCTAGCTCGATCAGCGTCCCCACCTTCAAGTCAGTGTGGCCGTATACCGCCATTAGCGCACCACAAACGGTAGCAACGCGATATGCCGCGAGCGCTTCAGCGCCACAGCTACCCGGCGTTGGTGCCGCAAGCAGTTACCGGTGCGCTTCCGCGATTCGATCTTGCCGTAGCTCGACAAGTACCGCTGCAGCAGCTTCACATCTTTGTAATCAACATAGTCAGTCTTCTCGGCGCAAAACCGGCAGACCTTCTTGGAGTAAAAATTAGCCATTAAAGTTCCTTATCCCCTAAAACGGGATGTCATCTAAATTAATATTCTGGTTTGAATCAAGATCCTGGATCACGACGTCGTCCGACTTCTTGCTAGCGCTAGGGCTGGCTGGAGCATGTCCGGCGCCTGCCGCGGCGCCACCACCGGCAGCTCCGCCGCCGGGGCCGTCTAGGAAGTTAATATCACTGGCCACGATCTCGGTCCGCTGGCGCTTCACGCCGTCCTTCTCCCAACTCTGGGTCTGCAGACGACCTACCGCCATAACCTTGCGGCCTTTTGCTAAGTATTGAGCAGCTAGCTCGCCGAGCTTACCCCAAGCTACGATCTCGTGGTACTCTACCGCCTCTTTGCGCTCACCGCTGGCGTCCATCCAGGTCCGGTTGGTTGCCACCGCGAACGATGCCACCTGCTGGCCGCCCGGCGTGCTGCGCAGTTCGGGATCGCGCGTCAGGTTACCCATTATGATCGCTTGGTTAAAGCTCTTGGCCATTACTTAGCTCCCTCCTCAACTTTTTTGTCGCTCTTCTCGCTCTTGCGGACAGCGCCTTCTTCGTGCACCACCAGCAAATGCCGTAGCACCTCCTCGGTGATCAGAATGGTGCTCTCAAGCGCCTGTACCTTCTGAGGGTCCAACTGGACCTCCAGGTATACGTAGATCGCGAAGTCCTGCCGGGCGATCCGGTAGGCTAGGCGTTTCTTACCCCAGTTGTCGCGCTTGGTGACCTTGCCACCAACCGCCTCCACTAGGCTCTCGATCTTGGCAATCGGCGTTTCGGCGTCGATCTCAAGGTCGGGGTGCAACAGCACCATCAACTCATATGTCTTTTGCATTGCTTCCTTTCTCTGGAAATCCGCAGGGTCTCTGCGAATTGCGTTCAAATTCCTATTCAAACGCAAAAAGGTTAATAGTTGTTAAACCTGATAATTGTAGGACAAAAAGAGCCTTTGGTCAATCTCTGCTCCAGAGTACAATAGTGGTATGTATATTCTGGCAAGCAATCTGCGCAACCTCCCTATCATTAGTCTTCAAACCGGAGAAGCCATCGGAAGCTCCCACCGGCCGGTAATTGACATTGCCACATTCGAAATCGTAGCCTTTCGCTGCGAATCCGCCCGGGGACGACGGCCACTCATTTTGCTCTCGCGCGACATCCGCCAACTCGCCACCGACTGCATGATTATCGACAACGAAGAAGAGCTCACCGAGCCAGAAGACATCATCCGCCTCAAAGGCCTGCTCGGCACAGACTACACTCCCCTCGAAAAAGCTGTTGTCGCCGATACCGGCCGCAAGCTAGGCCAAGTCGAAGACTATAGCATTAATCTCGAAACCTGCCGCATCCAGAAACTCTATGTCCGGGGATCGCTATTTCGTGCCTGGCTGGGCTCCAGCCTCATTATCGACCGCACCCAGATTATAGACATTACGCCCAAGCGCATCACCGTACGCGACTCTATCGTAAAGTCACCTATCCTTCCTACCGACGCCATTCCCGAAGTCAGCCCTTGATCCTCCAAATCTCTTACGTTAAGCTAAGATCAGATTTAAGAGGGTGCTGTGTGTTAATTATTCTCCTGTGGGCCGTAGCTTTTGTACTTGCCTACCGTCTCGTAACCGCCAACTAACAGTTAGTACATTTACTACACATTAAGGCGCGCCAGCGCCTTTTTGATGAGCTCATATCGGTACCCTTGCCGTCCCAAGTAAGCAATAAGCTTCTCGACCTCACGATATTGCGGCAATCGTTGCTTGCGCTCAATCACCTGCATCAACGACTGAAGCTCATCTTCGCTATCTACCTCGCTGAGCGCCGCTTCGATAGCCGGCCGTGCCACCCCTTTGGAGGCGAGCTCCCGCTCAAGCATCCGCCGGCTCCGCGGCCGCAACAGCTGACGGTTAGCGATCCAGCTCCTCGCAAATTCTTCGTCATTAAGAAGACCCACTCCTTCAAGCCGGCTCAACGCATCGCCAGCCTCCGAGTCCTTCGCGCCTTTACGGCGCAGGTAGTCCTCTACCTCCCGCCGGCTACGCGGACGGATAGCCAAAAAGCGAACGGCCCAGGCATACGCCTTGGACCGTTCCGCTTGTGTCTGATATTCGGCTACCTCTTCCGAACTCAGCGATTGGCCGGTTCTCAACCCACTCGTGCTCAGATCTAAATCGGATAGAGCGAAGGCGTAGATCCCATCAAGGTAAATATTGAACCGGGCCTCTTTGCTCTTCTGGCGCTTGATATCAGTAATGACTGGCATCTCTAGTCATCCAGTCCTAAGAACTCGCCGCTATTTTCCTAATCTCTTTATCAAGCACAGCCATCAGCTCTTTGTGGTCCTTCAAGTACTGCTTAGCTGCCTCGCGGCCTTGACCGATCTTCTCTTCCTTGTAGGAGTACCAGGCTCCGCTCTTGGCAATCTGCTCATACTTTACGGCCAGATCGATCAAGTCACCGGCTGTCGAAATCCCTTCATTGAACATGATATCGAACTCAGCCACTTTAAACGGCGCCGCCACCTTATTCTTGACCACCTTCACCTTCACGTGCTTGCCGATCGAAAGATCACCGTCTTTGATCTGCTCCGAGCCACGGATATCCATTCTCACCGAAGCGTAATATTTAAGTGCCTGACCGCCGGCTGTGGTCTCCGGGTTGCCAAACATCACGCCGATCTTAATACGCAGCTGATTAATGAACACCACCGTCGTCTTACTCTTGGAGATTACCCCCGTGAGCTTACGCAGCGCCTGGCTCATTAGCCGGGCTTGGAGACCAACGTGGGCGTCACCCATGTCGCCTTCGATCTCTGCCCGCGGTACCAGCGCCGCCACTGAGTCCACTACCACAATATCCACCGCCGAAGACCGTACCAGCGTTTCGACGATCTCGAGGGCTTGCTCACCGGTGTCCGGCTGTGAAATCAAGAGCGTATCAATATCCACCCCAATCCGGCCAGCATACTCTGGATCGAGCGCGTGCTCCGCGTCGATGTACGCCGCCACGCCGCCACTCTTCTGTACCTCGGCCACCGCGTGCAGTGCCAAGGTGGTCTTACCGCTCGACTCCGGCCCGTAAATCTCAATGATGCGCCCCTGCGGCAACCCACCGCCGAGCGCCAGGTCCAACGACAACGAGCCGGTCGGAATCGTTGCCACATCAATCTTATGCGCCTCACCGAGCTTCATAATTGAGCCCGCTCCAAACTGCTTTTCGATCTGAGCCATCGCCAGATCGATCGCCTTACTACGTTCGGCCTTCTCAGCCTCGCCCCGCTTATTAACCTTAGGATCCGTCACTACCTTCTTCTCCGCTAGTTCAGTGCTCATTGTACCGTCCTTTGATCACGTTATCTATAACAGGATCATACCCGAACAAAAACCATACTGTCAACACTTCCGCAATGCTATACTCAAACACATGCAACCAACACCCAATTTCGCCGTCACCGTCCGCGCCATCATTATCGACAAAGGCCAGCTCTTCATGGTCAAGCACGAGCCCCAGTTCGACTACTACGCCCTCGCCGGCGGTAAGCTCGAACCCGGCGAGACTCTCGAAGCCGCCATGGCCCGCGAGCTCTTGGAAGAAACCGGCATCGTAGCCGAGGTCGGCAACGCGCTCATCGTCAACGAATGGGTCAGCCCCACCAACCACCGCATCGAATTCTTCTACTGGGTCCGCAACGCCGCCGACTTCCGCCAGGCCGACCCCGCCAAAGCCACCCATGGCTTCGAGCTAGCCGGTTTTGCCTTCGGCGATCCCGCCGACGCTGAGTTCAACCTCCGCCCCAATTACCTCCAGGGCAAATTCGCCCGCCTCGTCGAACTCGGCGAAGCCTACCCCCTAGAGATCGTTCGATCAACTTAGTGCCTAAGCAGCATGCATAGTAGTGTAATCCGGTAAATCCACGATGTGGACATATTGCGGCTCCACTCGCTTAGTAAGTTGGATATCATGCCAGCCGAATTCCTTCATAATCAAAGCTATGGCCCGTGGTAAAGAAACTTCAGAGTCTCCAAATTTCCGAGCCTTCTCTTCGTAAGCTGCATAGCTCTGAATCATAGTCTTATCCTTACCGATTGCACGTCTTTCCAAAAGAGCCAGCTTGGGGCCGCTCTTCTCACCGGCCAACTCAAGCCAATGCTTCTCGAAAAAAGCCATCAAACGCTCACTCTCGGCTTCCGACAAGTTTGAGTAAGCCCCGGCAGCAATAGCCGCTTCATCCCGGAAAGACAGCTCGTGAATCCAACGCTCCATATTATCTCGCGCGGCAGCATAGTCACGACGAGCATAGGCTTTTATGTCGTAGCCTGGCCCGCCCATATTGTGGCTATCGGCCACAAACTGCGCAAACCACTCCGGCGAAGAGGCAGCATACCCATATATATTATCCGCATCATCCCCCACCGAGATCGTACCCTCAGAACTGAGATGCGCCCAGCCGAGTGGATGTACCTCGCCCACCCGCTCACAAACATCGGAAATATCCTTGAGCTCTTTCTTATCCCACAAACGCATATGTGGATCGAGACCGTGCTCGCGAATAGATTCCTCAAAAACCCCATTAAAACTATGAAAATAATACCCCTGCGTTATGAAATTATCTTTAACGTAGCCAAAAATCTGTTCCTTGGACTCATCCGTTTCCGAATCCCCTAACCCTAGCTTTGTCACCACAGCATCGACCAAAAGCTCACACTTCTTGTGCTCAAAAGCATCATAGGATGTATAGTCAAGGCTCACTATCACAGGCTGCAGCTGGGACAAGTATCCTTCCAGGGCAGCTTCATCGCCACCACCCATCGCCACCATATACTCCACCGCACAACCCAGAACTCTCTCGCGGTCATCATCCGGAAACAACCGCAATGTCTCCGCGAACCACTCCGAATCAAACACCCGCGACATTTGTACCTCGATGGGCTCCGCTTCCCGTTTCTCTACTTCCGTATCGATGACCGCACCAGCCTCAGCTCCCTCCGGTTCAGCTGGGCCCAGCTCCGCATATTGCGCCGCTTGGCCAAACCCTCCCTGTTTCTCCGACTGATCCTGCTCCGTCATCTCGCCTCCTTAGCGGTAATTCTGGAAGTCCAGCGGAAAATCAAACTCGGCCGCCTTCAGCGCGGACATCACACCCTGCAAATCATCCTTACTGGTTGAGCTCACCCGCACACTGTCGCCCTGAATCTGCGCCTTAGCTTTAGGATACTGATCGCGAATCATCTTCGTGATCTGCTTAGCCTTATCCTGGTCCAAGCCCTTCTTAAACGGTACCGACCAGCGCATCTCTTTGCCGCCCTGTACCGGATCCGCGCTCACATCGAGCACCTTCAACGAAATATTCCGCTTAATCAGCTTGCTCTGGAACATATCCATCACCGCATCGAGCTGGTTCTTGGTCTCGCCCTCGATCTGCACGCCGGCCTTAGCATCCGTAAACTCAATCTTCGCCGCCGTACCCTTAAAATCATACCGCTGCCCAAGCTCCCGCTGCGCCTGGTCGACCGCGTTGGTCATCTCGCTTACGTCATAATCGCTTACTACATCAAATGAAAAATCTTTAGCCACACCTGTCTCCTCTTGTCGGCCTTAGTTTACGGTATCACCGTATCCTTTGCAAAAGCCTGATTCCGCCGGATTTCGCCCTCTTTGCCCAAAGGGCTCAATTTCTTTCCCACCACAACCTTATTGGTAATCGTCACGCTCGTCGCGCCGGCATTGCCCGTCGTGATGCTCACATCGTTTTTGCCGGTAAAGAGCTGGCTCTTACCGGCCACATACGTCCCGTTCCAGGCTGGCTGGCCATCCACCGTCACCACCACCGATGTGGTCTCCTTGACACTCACCGCCACCGCGATACCGTCAAACAAAGCCGCCGGCACCCCTACCTCGGCCGCATCCATCTTGGGCAATTTTGCCAGCACATTCCGCGTCACCGTCGTGCTTTTACCCAGCTTGCTCTTACTCGTCACGCGAATAGCATTTACCCCGTCTTGCAGAGCTACTTTCTCGCTAAAGTTGCCATCGGTGTCGGTCAGCACCGGTGAATCATTCACATTCACATCCGATCCCGGCGTGGTACGGCCACTCACGTCGATTACGCCCCCCGTAATCACCAGATCGCTCACCGGATTCGTCACCGCCAAGCTAGGCGCCGCCGCCAGCGACGAAAACTGCCACAGCAAGTACCACAGCACCCCCAGCATCACCACTACACCGGCCAACACCGCCAACATGGGCCCCGTAAACACCAGCCGTTTCGGCCGCACCAACCGGGGCGCCTTGGTCTCCCCGACGGCTAGGCCGCCCCGCTCCTCCACGTACTCGGCCGCTACCTTGTTGCCATCAAGCCCCAGGTGGTTCGCATAATGCTGCACAAACCCGCGCGAGTAAATATCATTGGGTAAGATTTCATAATTCCCCGACTCTAACGCGGTCAAAAACTTCCCGCGAATCTTGGTATCCACTTCTACCTGCGCCAAACTCAGCCGCAACGCTTGCCGCCGGGTCTTGAGCATGGGACCAACGACGGCTGATTTTGGCTTGGATTGAGAAGGCTGTTCTTCGGGCATAAAAGTATTCTACCAGGTAAGACCGGGGTAGCGCCTACTCGTCGTAAGGCTCGGCCGGCCGCATGGTCTCCGCGCCGGCGCCCTCGGCCGCGTGAATCTGGCTCAGATCCGAAATCAGCACATCGCGCGGCCGGGCGCCGTCGGCCGGCCCAATAATTCCGCGCTCCTCCAGCAGATCCAATAGCCGCGCCGCCCGCGCGTAGCCGATCCGCAGCCGCCGCTGCAACATGCTCGCCGACGCCTTGCCGGCCCGGAACACCGCCTCGGCCGCCTCATCAAACATATCATCATCCGGCTGGCCCAAGTCGCCACCGCCTCCGCCGCCCTTACCGATCGACACCTTTTGCGCCAATACTTCGTCGTTGTACTGTGGCGCCCGCGCCTCACGCAGATAATCCGTGATCGCCTTGGTTTCCTTCTCGCTCACATACACACCCTGGATACGCCGCGGCTTGATGAAATCGGGGCTCGAAAACAGCATGTCGCCCTTACCTAGCAGCTTCTCGGCGCCCATCTGGTCCAGAATCGTCCGCGAGTCAATCTGGCTCGCTACGCTAAACGCCAGCCGCGCCGGAATATTCGCCTTAATAATACCCGTGATCACGTCCACGCTCGGCCGCTGCGTCGCCAGTACCAGGTGGATACCCACGGCCCGCGCCATCTGCGCCAAGCGCACGATTAAGGTCTCCACATCCGCCGCCGCCAGCACCATCAGGTCCGCCAGTTCATCAATCACGATCACGATGTACGGCATCGCTTCACCCTTATGCGCCGTGTTGTACTCTACGATGTTGCGATTGCCGACCTCAGCCAGCAGCTTGTACCGCCGCTCCATCTCAGCCACGCCCCATTTGAGCGCCGAGATACACTTCTCCGGCTCCACGATCACCGGCGTCAGCAGGTGTGGGATATCGTTATACAAGCCCAACTCCACGCGCTTCGGGTCTACCAAAATCAGCTTCATATCGGCCGGCGAATTACGGTACAGCAAGCTCGTCAGCAGTGTGTTAATCATCACCGATTTACCCGAGCCGGTCGCGCCCGCGATCAGCATGTGCGGCATCTTGGCCAAATCCGCGCTCATCGGTATGCCCGACACATCGCGCCCCAGCACAAATGTCAGGGGCTCTTTTTGGGCCTTGATCTCCGGCGCGCTCAGCACATCACGCAGCCGCACCGTGGCAATCGCCTTGTTCGGAATCTCCACGCCCACGGCGCTCTTGCCGGGAATCGGCGCCTCAATCCGGATCGGGTGCGCCGCCAAGCTCAATGCCAAGTTCGTATCCAATCCGGTAATCTTATTGAGCTTCACCCCGGCCGGCGGCGTAAACGTATACTGTGTGACCGTCGGTCCCACATTTACCTCGCCCATCTTCACATTAATGCCAAAGCTTTCCATCGTACTCTGGATAGTGTGCGCGTTAGCCTTCACGTCTCCGGCGTCAGCCTTGGTGCTAGTGACCTCCAAGAGATCGAGGTTGGGCGGAGTCCATTCTTCCTCGGAGTTGGCCGTCAGCGCCTCCTGTGGCACGTCAGGCGCGGGCACGGCGGGCTTCTTAATGCCACCACCACCCAAGTTCAGTTCGCCCCGCATCGGCAGCGACGTCACCGGGGCTCCGGAATTATCGTTAACCGTCAGTTGTGCTAGCTCGGGCTTCACTTCAGCCTCGCCTTCTTCCTTGGGCTTGCCCTCACGGGTAAAGCCGGCCAGGATCGTGCTAAATAACGCCTTCAAATTCGTATTGGTAGCCAAAATTAAGAAAATTGCTAGCAGCGCCAACAACACTATGCTCGAAGCCACTACGTTCAAAACATTGAGCATTGAGCTCGTGACGCCATAGCCCAAATACCCGCCGCCATTCCCAGCCGCTGCCCGTTCGGCCGCCAGTCCCGCCGGGATGCCTACATGAAACAATGCCGCCAAGCTCGTCAAAAAACCCAAAAACCCAAAGTAATTCAGCCCCCGCACCGTGTACCGGTCGGGCTGAAACAGCATCCAGGCCAAAGCCCCAAACACCACCGGCAGCAAATAAGCCGAATACCCCATAAACACCCTCAGGCCATGGAACATTCCCGTCACCAGTGTGCCGCCAAAATTGAAGCAGGCAAACGTCAGTAACAGCGCCATCGCCCCCAAAAACACCGCCGAGATCTCGCGCTGCGCCTCGGGCGAGAGCCGTGGCCCCGCCGCTTTAGTCCGGCGCCGGGCCGGCTTACGAGTAGTCTTCTTGGAGGGTTTCTTGGTAGCCATACGTCCGCATTATATCAGACCATAAGGAGAATCATCACTTACGCTCAAACATAAGGATCTCAAACTCCCCCCGCACCCGTATCCGGCCGACCTCACCCAGGCGCTGTTTCTGTTCCGGCGTCAAAAACCAAGCGTTCGGCGTCATTTCTACCAAATCCAATACCGCCGGACCGGCCAGCTCTAGGGGCGCCGTCAGGACCTCGTGCTGCGCGAGCTTAAACTCACCCGCCAAGCCTTCTTCCACCAGCCGACGCTTATCCTCTTGGATCACCAGCAACGGCTGAATCTCCCGCAACTCCGCTAAGTGCCGTGTGGTCGGTATCACCACCACTAGCCTCCCATCACGCCGTAATATACGCGCAAACTCCGGTCCGTTTCTCGGTGCGAATACATCCAGCACCACATCCGCCGAACCATTCGCCAGCGGCAAGGAGCGGTTGGTATCTGCCACCGCAAAATGCACGCGAGGATACTGCTTGGCTCCCAGCCGCACACCCTCCTTGGCAATATCCGTCGCGAAAGCCGCCACGCCGGGTACGTGCTCGCGAATTCCACCAATGTAATAACCTTCTCCGCAGCCGATCTCTGCTACCACTCTGGGCTTCAGCCCGGCAACCAAACTCACCAACCGCTGCCGCAACGGCTCATAGTAGCCGCCCGCGAAAAACCGCCTCCGCGCGGCCAGCATCTCCGGCGTATCACCCTTGTGCCCCGACCGCTGCCGCCCGGTCAGCAGATTCACGTAACCCTCGCGCGCCACATCAAATGTATGCCCGTTCACGCACACCAGCGAACCGCCCGCACTCTCTAGCGCTTCATTGCAGTTTGGACAAATCCAATTCCCTATCATTGCACTCATATTCATCATTCCCACATTATCTGGGCACCGACTGCAACCAACCGGGCGCATTCGCCTGCCAATACAAGCTAGAGTAAGGATACCGCTTCACATCCGCGATGAGAACTTTGGGATTCTGATGAATATACTGCTCCGCTTGATACAACTGCTCATCATCCCGCATTCTCACAGCCTTATACGAATCCTGGAATAAACTGCCGATTCGATCATACCGATGGTTAAAGTACCGCACATAGCTCGTACTCAAACAACGCATAAGACTCTCGATCCCTCGTTCACTCATCTGACGCACCAACAAATGAAAATGGTTTGGCATCAGACAGTACGCGGCCAGCTCAATCTGGTCCGAAAGATCCTTGTGAGGCCTCGCCCACGGTTCAGCCGGCAGCAAATATTGCTTGAGATAGCCCATAAACGCCCGATAGTCTCTATCATCCATAAACACCCGCCGCTTCTCCACCCCTCGGTTATAGAGGTGATAATAGTCACCCGCTACATACTGTTTGATGCTATTTCTACTCGGCATGCTTTGAATATACCGAACAAGGAACGAACATGCAATTCGAAAAGGGCGGATCTTCGTCCAAGGAGCCTCCTCTCCGAAGGAGGCTCCTGAGCCAGGGAGGCTCCCGGCTCGGGGAGCCTCCTCAGCCTAAACCTCGTTAATCACCGGCAAAATCATCGGGTTGCGCTTAGTCTTGGCATACAGCATATCGCCCACCTCGTCGCGCAGCCGGAGCTTAAACTTCGCCCAGTCCGCCGGCTCCTTCACGTTGCGCTTCTCAAACACCTTGCGCACCTCGGCGCGCGCCTTGTTGATCAGCTCCTCGTTCTCTTTCATGTAAATGAAACCGCGCGAGATGATGTCCGGACTCGAGATCAGCTTGCCCGTCTTGCGGCTTACCGTAGCGATAATCATAAACACACCATCGCCGCTCATAGCCAGCCGGTCGCGTAGCACGATACCTTCGACGTCACCTACTCCGGCACCGTCAATCATAATCATGCCGGCCGGGACGCGAGCGCCCTTCACGGCTTTGCTCGGCGTCAGCTCCAACACGTCGCCGTTATCCATCACAAAGACGTTCGCCGGCACGATCCCGCCGTGCTTCACCGCCAGCTCAGCGTGCCGCACCAAGTGGTGAAACTCGCCGTGGATCGGCATGAAGTACTTCGGCCGTACCATCGCCAGCATGTCGATGATATCCTCACGCGCCGCGTGACCCGACACGTGCAAGATGCCGTGATCGTCGATATCGCGCGTAATGTGCTGGTACACCCGGGCGCCTTCGCGCATCAAGTTGTCGACCGAGCGCACGATCGCTACCTCGTTACCCGGGATCGGGCTAGCGCTAAACACCACCGTATCGCCGGGTTTAATCTTCACATTCTGGTGATCGCCCGTCGCCATCCGCGACAGTGCCGAGTTCTCTTCGCCCTGCGAGCCGGTACACAGGATTACCACTTGGCCGTCAGGCAGGTTAATGATCTCCTGCACGCGGATAATCATCCCGGCGGGCACCTTGAGGTAGCCCATCTTCACGGCAATTTCCACGTTGGCCAGCATCGAGCGGCCCACGAAGGCTAGCTTGCGGCCGGCCCGCTGCGCCGCATCCACGATCAACTGCATACGGTTGATCTGGGTCGAGAAGCTCGAGATAATCACCCGGCCCTCAGCCCGGGTAAACAGCTTGTCGAAGTTTGGCGAGATTTCCTTCTCGCTAGGAGTACGGCCGGGGCGCTCACAGTTGGTCGAGTCGCTCATCAGGAGCATCACGCCCTCGTCGCCGATTGCGCGCAGCCGGTCCACGTCCATGCGCTTGCCGTCCACCGGATCGGGGTCCAGCCGCCAGTCGCCCGTGTGCACCACGGTGCCGGCGGGCGTGCGGATTACCACCGCCGTGGCGTCGGGAATCGAGTGCGTCACCCGCACTAGCTCGATGTTAAACGCGCCAACCTGCACGCGCTCGTGGTTATCAGGGTTAATTACCCGGTACTGCGGCTGCGTCTGCAGTTTGTACTCAATCAGCTTGTGCTCGATTCGAGCCAGGGTAAAGCGCGCGCCATACAACGGAGCTGGGAACCGCGGCAAGATGAACGGCACGCCACCGATGTGGTCCTCGTGACCATGCGTAATGATGTGACCACGCACCTTGTGCTTGTTCTTGAGCAGCCAGCTCGTGTCTGGAATAATGTAATCGATACCCGGCTGCTCGGCGGTCGGGAATTTAAAGCCCATATCCACTACGATAATATCGTTACCGAACTCAAAAGCCGTCATGTTCTTGCCGACTTCACCCAAGCCGCCCAGCGGGATTACCCGCAGCTTCGGCTCGCGCGACGTCTGATTGGCCGCCCCGCGGTCCTGGTTTTGAGCCGCCTGCTGCGCCGCCTTGCGGCTTTGCTGCGCGCCGGACAAACCGTTAAAGCTGCTCTTGTTTACGGGCATGGCGTCCAGTGCCGGCACCAAGTCGGTGTGGCTGGGCATCTGCTGCTGCATCCGGCGCCGTCCCCGGCTGGCCGCACCACCACCGCCACCACCGCCACTCCGCTGCTGTTGTTGTTGCTGCGGCTTGGGCTGGGCCATTCGCGGTCCCGGTACGCCCTGTGAGGCCGCGCGGTTGGGGTCATTCGTGCCCGCGCCAGGCTTACGGAAACGCGTGGTATCCCCGGCCGGCCGGCGCGGCGGCCGGTTGCCGCCCTGCTGGTTTTGATTCTGATTTTGAGCCCGGTTGGGCTGGTCTCCGGCCGGATTTTGCGCAGCCTGATCGTTATTTGGTTTGGTAGGTTCCAAGTAAATGGTCCTTTCTTCTCGGCCACATTTAAGCAGCCATATATTTGATAATCAACAAAATAGTTGTAGAGCTTTAAGGCTCACATACCCGGCCACTACGGCCAAATATCTAAGTCCTAATCAATTTTCTTCAGTATCGCCGGGATCAAACTAAAATCCTCCAGCAATGTATCGCGCATCCCCCCGTTATACAACGCCGCCGCCGGGTGGAACAATGGCAAGTATACCTGCCCGCCCTTCCGCACCGGCTTGCCGTGGGCTTGGCTAATCTTGAGTTCCGGCAGAAACACGCTCATCGAATGCCGGCCCAAAAACGCCACCAGCTTCGGCCGGATCACCTCCACCTGCTGTTTCAGATATGGGATGAACTCGGCGATCTCCTCCGGCGTGGGGTCCCGGTTTTCCGGCGGCCGGTATTTCACGATATTGGTGATGTAAATATCCTTGCGCTCCAGGCCAATGCTCGCCAGCATCTCGTTCAGAAACTTCCCAGCGGCGCCCACGAATGGTTCACCCTTCAGGTCTTCGTTCTTGCCCGGCGCCTCGCCCACGAACACGATCTCCGCGTCCGGCGAGCCTACCCCAAACACCAGTTGAGTCGCCGTCGCCTTCAGATGGGGCGTTACCCCATTCGCCTCGATCGCTCGCGCGATCTCGGCCAAAGCCACGGACTTCCCGGTTGTTGATTGGTGTTCCATATGCCTTGCCGTGACCCTTCGGACGCTCAAAAAGATTCAAGCGCCCTCGTGTCAAAGCAATTAGTCTTGGTTTGCTGCCTTCATGCTCAAGTTCAAGCGGCCCTGGCTGTCGATTTCCAGTAACTTCACCTTGACCGTCTGGCCCAATTCTACCACGTCGCTCACCTTCTCCACACGCTGATCGGCCATTTGGCTCACGTGCACCAGGCCGTCTTTGCCCGGCATAATGTTCACGAACGCGCCAAACTCCATCAGCTTCACCACGGTGCCGTTGTACACCTTGCCCACTTCCGGGTCCTCGGTAATGCCCTTGATAATGTCGATCGCGGCGTTAGCACTCTCGGCGTTCGTCGAGGCGATCATCACCAGACCGGAGTCCTCGATGTCGATCTCCACGCCCGTCTCGGCAATGATCTTGTTGATCATCTCGCCGCCCTTGCCGATCACCGACTTAATCTTATCGGGGTTGATCATCAGCTTGTAAATACGCGGCGCGTAGGGGCTCATCTCTTCACGCGGCTCCGGCAGTACTTCGAGCATCTTGGCCAGAATGTACGCCCGGCCTTCTTTGGCCTGCTCCAGGGCATCGCGCATAATCTTGGGCGTAATACCCTTGACCTTGATGTCCATCTGCAGCGCTGTGATGCCATCGGTGGTACCAGCTACCTTGAAGTCCATGTCGCCGGCGAAGTCCTCGGCGCCCTGGATGTCGCTCAAAATCACGTACTTGCCGGCTTTGGCGTGGTCGATCACCAAGCCCATCGCGATACCTGATACGGGCTTGCGGATCGGCACACCGGCGTCCATCAGGCTCAAAGTCGAGCCACACACGCTGGCCATCGAGCTCGAACCGTTCTGGCTTATCACCTCGCTCACCAAACGCAGTGTATACGGGAAGTCTTCCACGGCCGGGATCACGGGCAGCAAGGCCCGCTCGGCCAAGGCCCCATGGCCGATCTCGCGGCGGCCCGGTGTCCGCATCGGCTTCACCTCGCCGCTTGAGTAGCCCGGAGCGTTGTAGTGGTGCATGTAGCGCTTGGTGGTGTCCTCTTCCATGGTGTCGATCAGTTGAGCGTAGCTCGTACTCGCCAACGTCGTCACGTTTAGTACCTGCGTGGTACCGCGCGTAAACAATACCGAACCGTGCGCCCGTGGCAGCAGACCCACCTGGGCGCTAATCGGCCGCACTTCGGTAGTCTTACGCCCATCCGGCCGTTCGCCGTCTTCTAGGATCGCCCGGCGCAGGTCCTGGTCGATCACCTTCTTAAACGCCACTTCAATCGTTGCGTGCTCGTGCTCATCCTCGAACATCGCTACCGTTTCTTTTTCCAGGTTGCGCAGAGCATCATGCCGTACGTAGTGGTCCTGGTGGCGAATCGCCGGTCCCAGCTTGTCCTTAAGGAAGTCATCAATCGCGCTCACCAGCTGCTCGTTGGGCTTAATGAGCTCATATTCCTTCTCTTTCACACCCAGCGCCTTCACCATCTCGAGCTGCAAATCGATCAGCGGCTGAATGCTCTTGTGCGCCAGCTCGATCGCTTCGATCATGATCTCCTCGCTCACTTCCATAGCGCCAGCTTCTACCATCATGATGGCATCCTTGGTGCCGGCCACGGTCAGGTCGAGCAGCGACGTCTGCATCTGCTCTTCGCTCGGGAAAGCCACCAGCTCATCGTCGATCAAACCAACCCGCACACCAGCCACAGGGCCCTCAAAAGGACCGCCGCTCAAGCTCAATGCTGCCGAGATGGCCGTCATCGCGAGAATGTTCGGAGCATATTCCAGATCCGCGCTCACCACCATCGCGACCGCCTGCACATCGTGCCGGTAGCCCTTGGGGAACAACGGCCGGATCGGCCGGTCGATCAACCGCGCACTCAGCGTGGCCCGCTCACTCGCCCGGCCCTCGCGCTTAATGAACCGCGAACCGCTAATCTTGCCGGTGGCGTAGAACCGCTCTTCATAATCAATCAGCAACGGGAAGAAATCCACGCCGTCGCGCGGCTGGTTCGACACTACGGCCGTACCCATTATCACGGTGTCGCCATAGGTTACCGTCACGGCTCCATCGGCCAAAAAGCCGAGCTTACCGGTCTCAATCGTGAACTCGCGCCCACAGAACTCAGTCTTAAACTGCTGAGTCTTACCCCCGAAAGGGTGAATAATGTCTTGTTTCATACAATCCTTCTCGAATGTGGCTCATATACGTGCCAGGGACAAGGGATCAAAGATATACATCAATGTTTCATCCCAAAGCTCTAACACATATTCACGTACCATCGCCACTTCGGTTATTTAAACCTGGATGTGTCTAGCGCAGATTATACCACGCCCGGACCTTAAGCCCAAACCCGAAGAACGGCCATATCTTCGCGGCCACAAGCCAAAAGAGCGGCCTTTAGGCCACCCTACGGCTCATAATTACGGCAACAACTAGCGGCGGAGTTCGAGCTTCTTCAGTACTTCCTGGTAGCGCGAAGGGTTGCGCTTGTTCAGGTAGTCCAGCAACGAGCGGCGCTTACCAACCATCTTCAAAAGACCGCGGCGAGAATGCTCGTCCTTCTTGTGGAGCTGTAAGTGCTTCGTCAGCTCTTTGATCTGCTCGGTAAAGATCCCAATCTGAACCTCCGGCGAGCCGGTATCAGTCTTGTGGGTCTGTAGCCCAGTAATAACCTTGGTTTTGTTCTCAGGCTTTAACATAACGTTAAGTATACTAGCACTTTTCCCTATCTGGGTCAATCCCTCGGCCGACACGTTGTAACGTAACCAGCCAGCAGTACCCTAGAATCGCGACGTACACAGTAGTGCCGAAGGCTATCGCGAGGATGTGAATGGCTGGTGAACAATGAAGTGGCAGTAGGCCACACGTAAGACACAGAGTCCCATACCTACTCCAGCTCCGAGCACCCTTGTCCACAGATCCTGGCTGATAACCACCCCCCCAGCGCAAAAAACAGCCCAAGGACAACCAGGCTGAACTCGAACATGGTATCTCCCTTCCGGAGCAAAACATGCATATGTCAAACCTCCCAGACGCGATTCGTCGGGAAAACACTACAAAAGACAATCAGGCCATTGTCAATAGTACTGTAATGGGATCGCCCTAAGACATCGATTCAATAGTTCGATAACTTGGGGCGATCCCGCCGACCGGCGCGCAATGAAGCACGCGTCGGTCGGCGGTTGGGACCGGATGGCAGCCAGATTAGGCCGCCGACGGAACCAGTTGGTCCGTGGGCCGGTGGGGAGCGATGACTCTGCCGTCGGGCAGAATCTCCCCGGTGTCGTCGAAGCGGACGACGCCATTGCACAAAAGGCCCCATCCCTGCTCGGGGTGGTAGGCAATCGTGCGAGCCGCATGGCGGCTGGGAGTGTCGGAGGACGGGCAGGGGGGCTGGTGCGGGCACATTCGGTCTCCTAGGGAGAAGTGCGGAAAAAATCCGCAGAGCGGGACTTGCCTTACACGTACACCGGAATACAGGCAGCTCATGAGCCGCGTGTAATGCGATCCGGTCAAAACTTTAAAAAAGGTGCTGGGCGGCCGTCGGAACGACGGGTGAAAAGCTACAACTCGAGGGAGCGGTCGGTCGTCTAATGACTGGCTTCATGTATCCATGAGGGCAATCATCAAATGATCTACGGTAACTATACTACAAACAACAAAGAAAGTCAATAAGTCTTGGTTATTATTGATAAACTTCTACGCATAACTATACGCTTCTTTTGTAGAATATGTGCGCTAAATTTCGCGCAAATGCAGACTCACCGCGGCGGCGTCCGCCTCATCGAGCACCAAAGCCTCATCAAGGCTAAACTCCCCTACCTCGGTCCGCACCAGGCCGCTCAAATACGCGCCGGTACCCAACGCACCGCCCAGGTCCTCGGCTAGCGTCCGAATATATGTACCGCTCGACACTTTGGCTTCTAACTCAATCAAAGGATATTCATAGCGCAACAGCTGATTCTCATACACCGTCACCTGGCGCGAAGGCATCTCCACGCTGCGGCCGGCCCGGGCATGCTTATACGCTTCTTGACCGCCGATCTTGATAGCCGAGTATATGGGCGGCGTCTGAGTAATCTCACCCGTCAGCCGGGCCAGCGCCGCCGCTACCTCATCACGAGCCGGCACGCGGTCGCTCACGGCCGTCTTCTCGCCCTCGCCGTCGCCGGTGGAGCTATTAGCACCCAGCGTCACCTCCGCCACATAGCGCTTATCCAGCTTGGTGTACACCTGCGCCTGCTTGCACGCGGTGCCAAACATCATCAGCATGAGGCCACTTGCCAAAGGATCCAATGTCCCAGCATGGCCAATCTTGCGCACGCCGGTAGTCCGCCGGAGCCGGCGGATCACATCAAACGACGTCATGCCGATCGGTTTGTTGATTAAAAGCAGACCGTTCACGCTAGGGTCTAGGCCGGACGGATTTCGCCCGCCTCCGAAGAACCCTGCTCTTCGCGGATTCGCTGTTGCTGGCCCAAAATCTCGGCCGCGGCCGCGAAGTCAGCCAATGGGGGTATCTGGCCAGGTACCGCCGGAGCCGTTTCGGCAACTGGCGCTACAGCCGCAGACACAGGCGCCACGGGCATAGAAGGAGCCGCTACCGGCTGGCTAGGCACCGGCGTCTCAGCCACTTCGCTCAGCTCGATATGAGCCGGCTGGATAATCGGCATCTCCGGCTCACGGGCCGGCTGGGACTCACGGACCGGCTCAGACTGCTGAACCGGCTGAGGCTGCGGTACAGGTACATGAGCCGCCGGCCGCGGCTGAGCCTCCCGCCGGTCCTCACGCTGCTTAGGCGCCGGCGTACGCTCGCCGCCACGGTCATTCCGGTCGTTACGCTCAGGACGGTCATTGCCACGCTCGCCACCACCACGGTACAGCGCCTTTACCACGGCCTGCTGCTTAGCCCCGGCAGCCATCATTTGCGCCGCCACTGTCAGGCTCTTCGAGGTCGTATGCGATGCCGTAAACCGGTCAGTCGATCCCACGATGCCCATCAGCAGTGCCGTCGCGATATCCGCGTCGATAATGCCGCCCTGCAAGCTCTCGGCCAAAGCTACCATCATCTCGCACAAGCTCGAGGCGTTTGAATCAATCAAGTTCACCGCGCCGTAATTTTCATTCGACCGGTGAAAGTCCAAGTTCAATACCGGAATCGTGTCAAACATCGCGGAGTTCTGCTCATAAATCCGGTCAATCCGGACGCGCGTCGGCACCCCCAGCACAATCGCCAAGTCGTACTCAAACTGCGCCTCGCCGTAATCAAACGTCACGTCGCTCGGCGCGAACCCACCCTTATAGGGCGTGATGAAAATCTGCAGCTTGCCATCTTTCACTTCGTAGCGAAGCTTATCGACTTCGGCCTTGGTCACATCCAACTTCAATACGAAATCACGCATGCCGCCTAAGCTCTTGGACACCTGAGCGGTATCCAGCAGCTGCACCGACGGAGGCAGGCTATCGCTAATCACCGCGGTGACCTTCTTGCCAAACTTGCGCAAGATCATCGACAAGCCAATCACGGCCGATATCTGATCAATCGACGGCCGCTGAGCGGTCGTAATCAAAATCGTCTCGGCCTGGCGGATAGCCTCGGAGGTTTGTTGCTTGGGGGTCAGGTCCATAATGCCTACAATATACCTCATTTAAGGCTATTTGTCAATATGCTTGGGCTTACTTACGGTCTAACACTATTTCTTACCGTTGAGGTGCTCCATATTCACCCCTTTATCAACAAACTCCGACCACCACCACTCGTGCGGATTACTATCGCGCATATCGTGAGCCAGCTTCTTGGCCGACTCCGTCCGCAAATGCGGCACCCGGTTGGTGAAATCTCCATCAAACCAGCGCTCGGCCAGTTTATTACCGCGCCAGACCAAAACCCATTCGATATACATCTGAGCCAAAATATCCGCGTCTTTTACGCATTTCGCCTCCAAACTCTCTCGTGCTTCATATTCTCCCATCATCTCCAAAAGATCCTGCCCAAACGGAAGGCCGGCAAACTGATCGCTCATCGCCTTCGCCTCATCGACCTTCACGTAATTCTTCGCCACGAAGTCCATGTCACCCGTACGAGCCTCGGCCAGATCATGGAGCGTACCCATGGCCATAGCTTTAAGCCCTACCTCGTGGCTCAGCCCTTCCATCCGCGCCAAGCAATAAGCGATCACCGACACCTGATAGCAATGCGAAGCAATCGTATCCGGCGTATTATTACCCAGATTACGCACATGCGATCGAGGCATGTCCAAGAGCATACTGGCTTGCTGAATCAAATAGAGAACCCGTTTTGTCATGAGATGATTATAACGCCAAATCCGCCTCCCTTTACAAACGACCGTAAATCAGGTATATTCCATTGGTATTTTAGGAAGATCTATGCCCATCATCAAACAAGCTATTAAGCGTGCCAAGCAAGCTCTCGTCCGCCGCAGCCACAACCTGCAGGTCAAGCGCGCCGTTAAGCAGGACATTACCGCCCTGCACGACGCTCTTACCGCCGGCGACACCAAAGAGATCCAGGAAAAGCTAGGCGCCGCCTACTCCGAGATCGACCGCGCGGTCAAGAAGCACACGTTGCACAAGAACACCGCTGCCCGCCGCAAGAGCCAGCTCGCTCACGCCGTCGCCAAAGCCTCCGGCGTAGAAGCCACTCCCGCCGAAGCCAAAACCACCAAGGGCGCCGGCAAGAAGGCCGCTACCGCCAAGACCACGGTCAAGAAGACCACGGCTGCCAAAGCTACCGTAGCCAAAAAGGCCGCCGCCAAAAAGCCGGCCGCCGCTAAGGTTAAGGCGCCTGCCGCCAAGAAGCCCGTAGCCAAGAAGACCGACGACAAATAGTCCGCCCGTCGTCATAAACCAGCCAGGGGCCTCACGGCCCCTTTTGGTATTATTAGGATCACATATGACCATCCCCGAACTCAAACAAGATATCGTCTTCGACGCCAAGCTGCGTGGCCACGAGCTGACATTCCATTCCACTTGGGGCCTCTTTAGCCCCAAGACTGTCGACGAAGGCACGCGCCTGCTCCTGGACCACCTCCAGATCGGCCCCGACGCCACAGTGCTAGACCTGGGCTGCGGCTACGGTCCGCTCGGTCTCACTATCGCAAAAATGGCGCCACAGGGCCAAATTCACCTCGTCGACAAAGACTTCGTGGCGGTTGATTTCGCGCGCGAAAACGCCAAAGTCAATCACCTCCCCAACGCCCATGCCTACCTCTCCAATGGCTTTGAGCAGGTCCCGGCCGATCTTACCTTCGATGTTATCGTGTCCAATGTGCCGGCCAAAATCGGCAGCGAGCTCCTAGCAATCTTCCTGCACGACGCCTACACCCGGCTCAACCCCGACGGCCGGCTCTACATCGTGACCATCTCCGGCCTCAAAGACTACATGAAGCGCCACCTCACCGAGGTCTTCGGCAACTACGACAAGCTCAAACAAAGCAAAACCTACACCGCCGCCCTCGCCATTAAACGATAGACGCTAAACCCCCTATCGGGTTAGGCTAAAGATATGACCAAGCAATCCACCGATCCCCTGCGCGTTAGATTGCTCGAACTCATCGAAGATATCGAGAAACACGCCGCCCAAATCCGCGACTTCGCCACCACCCCCGGCAATGCCTGGCTGGCCAAGGGCGAGCTCCAGGCCCTCATGGGGCTCATGAGCGACATGGAGACCCTGCTCGAAGACATCAAGCGGCAAGACACCGAAAACGGTTACTAACGCTTCACGCCTTCGGCCACGTGCCAGATGAGCCGCTCCACTGCCGCTTCGGCCTTGATGCGGCCGGTCTTGATGTCGTACTCACAATCCGCGGCCGCCTTGTAGGCCGTCTCTAGAGCCTCTTGGCTCAGGCCGTTCTGCGCGGCGGCCATCTTGCCGGCCACATACGGTGACATCCCGACGGCCCGCGCCAGATCACTCGGCGCCATCGCGGCCGGCGCCGTCTTGGCCAGCAGCAGGTTGCGCAGCTGCCATTGCACCATCGTCAGCACGTAAATCTCGCTCTCCTTCTGCCGCAGCAGCGCGTGATACCCAGAGAGCGCCACCCCCGGCCGCCCCAATGTCATCGCTTCCACCAGCTCAAAAATCGACCGTTCTACGCTCGGCGCCACCAGCTGCTGCACCACCTCTACTGTGACCCGCGGGCTGTAATTAACCAACTTCTGCACTTCCTCACTCAACCGCCACTGGTCATTGCCCGCCAGATCCACCAGCTCCCGCAGCACCACCGGCTCGATGCTTCCGCCCAATCGTTCCACCTCAGCCCTGATCCATCCCAGCAGCCTAGGGCCCTCCAGCGGTTCAAACTTCACCACCTTATCGGCCTTTTTGAGGGCCTTGAAAGCCTTGGTGCGCTGATCCACCTCCCGCTCCACAAACACCGCCACCGTCGAAGCCGGCACCCGCGCCAGCAAATCCTCCAGCTTGTCCCCCGCTGTCTTATTGCCGGCCACACCCTCCACGATCACCAGCCGGCTCGCGGCCAAAAACGGCGCCGCCTGCAGAGTCGCCAGCAGCTCCCGCGGCTTCACACCCGAGCCATCAATCCGCTCCAAACCGAAGTCCGACCCCGCCTTGGCCCGGTAAGCTTCCACCATTTTATTCAATTGCTGCCTCAGCGCGTAAGCATTCGGCCCATAAAAGAAA
Organism: Patescibacteria group bacterium; assembly: GCA_028288925.1. Lineage (GTDB taxonomy): Bacteria > Patescibacteriota > Saccharimonadia > UBA4664 > UBA4664 > RYN-427. The sequence goes on from JAQGHG010000019.1 coordinate 164,292, forward strand.
AATGTCATATCTGATAGTTTAACGCACAATGTGCAGAAAATTCCCTATACGCCCAAGCTATAGCAGTCCGAAAAGGCTAAAAAGCCACTCAAGTGGCCTGCCCGACAGACCTACCTAACTTCTGGCACCTCGGACAAATATGCGTACCGCGCCCAGCTACCCGCAATTTTTGTATAAGCGTATCGGGATGCACCGGACACGGCCGGCCCTGGCGCCGAAAGACCCGCGCGTGCTCCAGGTAGTCGCCCTTGCCCCCCAGAGAGTTCACATAATGCGCGAAGCTCGTGCCACCGTGTTCGATCCCCAATGCCATAATCTCCCGAATGGCCGCGTGCAGTCGCCGCGCCTCGGCCGGCGTCAGCGAGCCGCCCACCCGCGCCGGATGCAACCGCGCCAAGTGCAGCGACTCGTCAGCGTAAATATTGCCTACGCCCGCCACCACCGACTGGTCCAAGATAATCGCTTTCACCGGCGCGCCCTTGTGCCGCGCCAGCCGCGCCGCCAGATACGCCACGCTAAATTCCGGCGCCGTCACCTCCGGCCCCATCCGCGCCACCAGCGTATCCAGCTCCACCTCCGCCGTCGGCACCACCTTAATCCAGCCAAACTTGCGCTGATCATTGAAGTACAATTGGTCGCCACTCGCGAACCCAAACACCACCCGCGTCGACCGGTCCGGCAGAGCCTCGGCCATACTCGAAGTCGGGTGGCCGCCCGCGAACCGCTCGCCGTCGGCCTTCACGAGCACCATCTGGCCCGTCATCTTCAGATGAAACATGAGCGAATGCTCATTATCGAGGGTCCAGATCAGCACCTTGCCCCGGCGCGTCACATGCGTCACCCGCGCACCCGCCACCATACGGTCGCTCATGCCATCCACGGTCACGATCTGCTGGCCCACCAGGCCCAGCTCCAACCCCTGCCGAATTGTCTCTACCTCGGGTCCTTCCGGCATTATTTCTGCTGCTTGCGCATCTCCTGCAACTGCCAAGCCCGGTACATGACCCAGTCGTGCAGGGTATTCAGCACCGTAGCCCGGCCATACGTTTCCGACTTAATCGGCCGGAAGTCCTCTTCGCGCACCTCAATGGGACCATTAGCCAAAAAATTCTCCAGCAACACCAGCTCTTCGCCCCGCCGGCGCACACTCTGGATCGAATAAATCCGTTGCACCCCAAACTTCGACGGCTTGTCGTGCTCATACTCCAGCCGCACCACTTCGCCTTCCGGTGCCAAATTCGGATCCAATACCGCCACCCGGCACATATTCAGGGGCGCACCCTTCTCAGCTGCGTCGATCGTAATCTGCCGCCCCACCACCGGGCCGCCCGGCAGGCGCATCGTCATCGTGCGGCCCACCAACTCCTGCTCGATCGCCTTGGTTGCCTCGGCCACAATCGCCTGGCAGGTAGCGGGTAGGAGTTCGTCGCCGATCACAACTCGCCCCAGTGCTTGCCCGTAGCGGTATCCACCGCCAGCGGCACGCCCAGATCGATCACGCCGCTCATCACCTCGGCCATCATGGCCGCCACCGCCACAGCCTTGGCCTCCGGCGCCTCCACGATCAGTTCGTCATGGATCTGCAGCAGCAAATGCGAATCAGAATCCAGCCGCTTCACCACCTCAATCATTGCCAGCTTATAAATATCCGCCGCCGTCCCCTGGATCGGCACGTTTACCGCCATCCGCTCGGCCGCCTGCCGCATGATGTAATTATTGCTCCGGATCTCCGGGCACGGCCGCCGCCGACCAAACAACGTCGCGGTATACTGATTGTCCATCGCGAACTTCTTGGTAGCCTCAATGTATTCGCGCAGCTTCGGCCGCACCTCAAAGTACCGTTCGATAAACCCGGCAGCTTCTTTGCCATCCATGCCCGTCGCCACGCTCAAGCCGTGCGCGCTCATGCCATACAACACGCCGAAGTTAATCGTCTTGGCCGCGCTCCGCTGCTCCTTCGTCACCGCCTCGAGCGGCACACCAAACAGCTCGGCCGCCGTCTGCTGATGCAAGTCGATACCGCGCTTGAAGGTCTCGATCATCGCCTCGTCGCCGGCCAGCGCCGCCGCCACCCGCAGTTCAATTTGCGAGTAGTCCGCGCTCACCAGCACCCGGCCCTTGGGCGCCACGAACGCCTGCCGAATCTCCCGGCCCAGCTCTGTCCGCACCGGAATGTTCATCAGATTCGGATTCGACGAGCTCAACCGCCCCGTCTGCGCGATCACCTGGCTAAAGCTCGTATGCACCCGGCCGTCGCGGCCTACCATATCCGGCAGCGCGTTCACGTACGTCGAGCGCAGCTTATCCAGCTCGCGATATTCCATGATGAGGTCGATGATCGGGTGCGCGTCCCGCAACTTCTCCAGCTCGCCGGCCGCCGTCGAGATGCCCGTCTTGCCCTTCTTAATTCCCGCCGAGTTTAACCCCAGCCGGCCGTACAAAATCTGGCTCAGCTGCGCCGGCGACCCCATATTGAACTCCTCGCCGGCCAAATCAAAAATCTTAGCCTTTAGCTCGCCAATCCGCCGCTCCAACCGCTCCCCTAGCCGCTCCAAGAACGGCACATCCAGCTCGATACCGGCCAGCTCCATCTCGCCCAACACGCCGATGATCGGCCATTCCACCTCAGTCGCCAGCCGCTCCAAGCTCCAACCATACTCATTTACCTCGGCAAACTCGGCCAGCTGTACCCGCAACTTCTCGTACAGCCGCCAGCTCATATCGGCATCTTCGGCCGCGTACGTCGTGGCTTCTTCGATGAGCGTCTTATCAAACGTAATCTGGCTCTTCTTATCGGCTCCAATCATTTCCTTAATCGGAATCATCTCCACGCCCAGCTCGCTGTAGGCCAGGTCGTCCAGCGACTGCGCCCGCCCCAGTGAGTTCAGCAAAAACGCCGCGATCATCGTGTCGAAGACAATACCCGCTACCCTCACGCCGTGCTGGCGTAGCACTTCGTAATCAAACTTCACGTTGTGACCCGTCTTGCCAATCTTAGAGTTCTCCAAGACCGGCTTAAGGCGCTCCAATGCCAAATCACGTGGCAGCTGCGTACCGTCGGTGTGGCCCACCGGAATGTAATACGCCTCACCCTCCTTGAACGCCACCGACACGCCTACCAGATTCGCCTCCATGGTATCGAGCGAATCCGTCTCGGTATCAAACGCGAACACCTCCTGTGCTTCCAGCTCCTTCACCAGCGCGTCCAGCGCCGCCTCGGTCGTCACCGCCGTGTATTTCACGCTCGCCAAATGCGCCCGCTCACGCTTGGCCGGTGCCTCACCCGAGTCATCAAATAGCGTAGGCACATCCTGGCCGGCCACCGCGTCCGCCGCCAAACTCCCCGGCCGCATATCGGGCGGCAGCTTCGCCAACAACGACCGAAATTCCAGCCGGTGGAACAGTTTGGTGATATGCTCACGGTCAAAGTGCCCCACCCGGGCCGGCTCCAGCTCCAGCGTTACCGGCGCGTCACATACAATTACGCTCAGCTTACGGCTCAGGTAAGCCATATCTTTGTTGGCCCGCAACTTTTCACCAGTACTGCCGGCAATCTCATCAACATGCTCATAAATAGCGTCGAGCGTCTTATACTCGGCCAGCAATTTCATCGCCCCCTTATCGCCGATCCCCTTCACACCGGGAATATTATCGCTCGTGTCACCCACGAGCGCCTTGTAATCAATAAATTGCCGCGGCGTCAGCCCGTACCGCTCCTGCATCTTGGCCAGATCGTAGCGGGTCGGCTCCATACCCCGGGGATTAAACATATCCACTACTGTGGCTTTGTCGATGAGCTGCAATTGGTCTTTATCGCCGGTTGCGATTACGATCTCCAAGTCGCCGCGTTCTTCCGCCTGCCGCGCCAAGGTGCCGATAATGTCATCCGCTTCGTAGTTTTCGAGCTCAATCCAAGGCAAATTCAGCGCCTCCACCAGCTCACGCGTCGTGGGGATCTGAGCGTACAGGTCATCCGGCTGCTTCATGCGCGTCGCCTTATACTCCGGATACCACTCGTTGCGGAAAGTCTTACTGGATTTATCCCACGTCACAATTACATAGTCAGGCTTCAGGCTGCCAATAACCTTGAGCATGATATTCGCGAAGCCCAACACCGCGTTCGTGGGCAGGCCTTCTTTGTTCGATAAATGCGGAATGGCGTGGTAGCCGCGGTGGAACACCGCCGAACCATCAACCAAGACTAATAACGGCTTCTTGTTCATGTATCCTATTGTATCTCAAAAATGGTGAGACCCCGCCGAGATCGCTCTCGGCGGGGCTCTTTTATAGACCAGCGGTCGCCGGTCTACGTCTTCCTCATTCCTGAGGAAGGTCTCCTCCATACTTCTGATGGGGAGGCGGCTCCGGGGAGGTGGTAGGGTCGCGATCGCCGCGATTGTCGTGATCAGCCATGACGCACATCCTCTCTAGACACCAACACGATAACACAAATTTTTTAAAAATTCAGCGCCACAGCGAGCCTTAATACCAGTGGTGTCTCTTCCAAAAGCTCCACGCCTTGCACGGCGTGCCATACCGGTGCTTGATGTAACTCAAGCCCCACTTCACCTGCGTACCGGGATTAGTCCGATAATCGGCCCCAGCGGAACGCATCTTGCTCCCCGGCAGAGCTTGCGGGATACCATAGGCACTCGAGCTAGGATTATTGGCCCACCAGCGCCATGTCGACTCGTGAATATAAACTTGATTAAGGCAGCTGTACTGGGTCGTGGTCGACCACTTATACACCAGGCTCATCCGCTTCTTGGCGTAATTCTTGGCATACGTGACCGAGGCTTTATCTTTCTTAAAGGCCGCCGCTTCAGCCACCGAAAAACCGCCCAAAACCAGGGTTAAAATCGGAACCGCGAAAATAAGGAAACGTATTTTTTTAAGCATTAGTACTTTAACTATATAAGGCATTTAGCCAGAAGACAAACTATCTACTTAGATACCGCTACCGACTGAGCCCGCTCGCCTATACTTATCGGGTATACGCCGTCAAAACACGAGGTCGAGAGCTTGCTCTTGGGCCAGCCCGTCGCCCGCACCATGCCTTCGTAAGACAAGTATCCCAGCGACTCGGCGCCAATATGCTGGCGAATCTCCTCCACGCTCAAACGCGAAGCAATTAAATCATCCGGATTTGGGGTATTAATACCATAAAAATCCGGGAATTTGACCGGCGGCGAGCTCACCAGCACATGCACCTTCCGCGCTCCGGCGCCATAGAGCATGTCCACCAACTGCATTGTGGTAGTCCCGCGCACGATCGAGTCATCCACCACTACCACGTCCTTGCCCATCACCACTTCCGGCACCGGGTTGAGCTTGGTCTTCACGTCACGCTCGCGCATTACCTGCGTGGGCCGGATAAACGTGCGGTGGATGTAGCGGTTTTTAATAAAACCATGGTCAAACCGGATCCCCGTTGCCTCGGCGTACCCCAGCGCCGCCGGAATAGCCGAATCCGGCACCGGAATTACCACATCGGCCTTGAGCGGAAATTCTTTGGCCAAATTCTTGCCCAGCTGCCGCCGTACCTCATTGACTTTGCGCCCCATCACCATGCTATCCGGCCGGGCAAAATACACGTATTCAAACACGTCCAAGGCCGTCCGGCTCTTTACCACCTGGCGGCTCTTTACGCCCATCGCCGAGATTGTCACCAGCTCGCCGGGCTTAATATCGCGCAGGAAAGCCGCCCCCACCGTGTCAAAGGCGCACGTCTCCGAGGCGATCGCGAAGCCGTCCTCCAGCCGCCCCAGTGACAACGGCCGGATACCGCACTCGTCCCGGAAGCCCACCACCGTGGTAGCGTCCATCGCCACACACGAAAAAGCCCCTGTAAACAGAGGCCACGCCGCTTCAATCGACTCCGCCAACGACTTACCGTGCCGGATGTAGTAGGCGATCGCCGCCACCATCATCCCCGAGTCATTCAAGCCACCATGCGCGATATGCTGCTTGGTCAAAAACTGCTCCAGCGCCGTCGTCGACGGCAAGTTCCCGTTATGCGCCAGCGCGAAACCACCCTCTTCATGCAATATCGGTTGCACATGCGCGCCGCCTCCCGCGCCCGAAGTCGAATACCGGTTGTGGCCGATCGCCATGTGCCCCTTCAGCCGGTCCAGATCCTCCGGCGCGTACACGTGCGCCACCAATCCCGGGCCGGCATGTCGCAACAATCGCGTCCCATTCGAGCTCACAATCCCCGAACCTTCCTGTCCCCGGTGCTGCAGCGCCCACAAGCCATAATACGTCAGCCGCTGCGCGTAACGACTAGCCGTAAAAGCCCCAAATACCCCGCATTTCTCGTTCAGCTCTCCCAAGCACTCCCCCTCACGATCTAGTGATTCTTCACCTTTATGGTACGTCGGGATAGGAGATCGGGCAACCCAACCTGAAGGCTCAAGGTACTGCTGTGGTTTGCGGCGTTGAGCGTCATTTTGTCGTTTCTCACGACCAAATGGCAGGAGAAGAATCGCCACCACAACCCGAAAAAGGCCCTCTCCCATTACAGGATGTTTTCTGAAGCCAAACAACGCGTGGCCTACCGGCCGTTGGCTGATTTGATTACGGGAGGGTTGTGAAGTGAGGGTGGGTCAGATCAAGAACCATGCCCGTGGACAACCGATCCTCGCGCAAATTCCATAGCATAGCCAAAAACTGCTCTTTTTCCGCTTCGTCGCGGAAACGACGGCCAGCCTCTGTAATACAAGCAAGCTCTTGCTCATCCGCCGCCGCGATTACCTCGTGCCAAGCCGCCGCCGTTTCTTCGCTCAATTCCTCCACAGGCACACCCGCTACCGCTTCGATGGCAAGGGTATTGGATTCTGCGCGAAGGGCAATGTAATCAAAGTGACCCTTTTGGGTCTCTGCCTCGGAACCAGATTGTGGCCCATGTTCACTCATGGCGTAATCATACCAAAAGAGACCCCTCTGCGCTCAACTCAGCCTGAATTCTCGAACCTAGGCTCCAGAATTCGGGTTGGGTCTCCGCCCCGCGCGCAAGGGCACGGGGCGGAGAGGCGAGCGACAGATTCTAGAATGGACACTGTCACCTTTCAAACCTTCGGCCATACTGGCCAGAGAGACTCGCGGCTTTCGCCTTGAATCGTTCGCGGGCGCGCCTACACCCTGCTCTTGGAGCAAGCTGGCGCTACCCAGCCATCCATTTGCCCCTTGGCGAAGCTTGGTCAATAGCGAAGGCTACGCCACTCATTGGCCGCCCAAGTGCGGACGTCCGGACCCATGGCTGGTGCTGAGTAGTCGACCAAGGCCCTTCTGAGCGTGCGATTTGTCGCACACCCAATCAGGTCTTGGACCTGCTCTCTGTTGGCTGGGCCCGACTGGAGGAGCCAGTCGAGCAGCTCCTCCTTTGTGCAGGCCATCGCGGTCTTGGTCCACGTGTAGCAGACCTTGCTTCCGGGGTCGTCTGCGAACAGCAGGTCAGTTACGTGCCATGTTCCACCGTCCACAATCGGACGGTCGAACGACCGCTGCCGTAGAAACTCTACAGCCGTCCCAGCTGTAAGTATGACCCAGCCGACCATCAAGTCCGGGCTATGAGCAAAGCTCACGACCCGCTCACTTACGTTGGCGATCAGCCCAGGTCGCGCCGCGACCTCTGCCTGCCTTTTCTGGTAATGAGGGCTTTCGCCCCTCACCTGAGTGCAGACAGCCCAGTCTGGCTCAGTGCCCGCCCTGGCTGCGGCGACGAAAAGTTCAGCCAGGCCGTCGCCCTCTGCGAAGAAAAACCTTCCAGCGTACCCAGGGTTCTCACAGGAACCCCAGACGACCTGGGAGCCATCCTCCAGAATGAAGGTAGTACGACCCAAGCCACCCCCTTCAAACTCATGGAAGCGCACAACGAAACCATGTTCGCGGAATTCCGCCGCGACGATCTCGGAGTCATGCCAGTTCTTTTGCATTTCTACTCCTCGAGCCACAGGCGGCCCCTTTGGCCACCCAATCCGATTCGGTAGACCGCGAGGAGTATGCAGCTTTAGCTGGTTATCTCCTTCCCGCCCAATGAGGGCAGTTGTAGTTGTCAAATTCCTGAAGCACACATTTGCCCCAGCCTGAAAGCTCAATTCTTTGATTGAGCACTCGGGTTGGGGTGGGAGCCCCGAGCCAAAGCTCGGAGTCCCACCATGCCGACCGTTGCCAGTCAGCTTAATACAGCCCCTTTACCGGGACTGCGGTTTAAGCATCATCCCAGACGATGGCCTTGGACGAGTCCCTGTGGAGCCACAGCAGGGGGATCTCCCCGTGCCAGTCCCCATAGTTCAACGCCATCGCCCCTCTGCGCCCGGACGTGGACACCACAGACGCGAAGAGGTGCGCCGTGTCGTCCTTTTGGAGGTCCACGATCTGCACCGTAGTACCCCTCCAGTCCAGCAGAGCGCCGTCCCGGATTAGACTCCTCAGTTCCCCCTCCGTGAAGGAGGTTGTGGAGAGGATCTCTCGCCGCCAGCAGTACACCTCCTCGCTACCGGAGCCGTCCTCCCAGATGAGGAGGTGATGTCCCTCCTGGGGGATGGCCTGACCAGGCCTGACCAAGTAGGTGCCTTGACCGCGGCGACTGAGCAACCACCGATTGGCGGCGCACCTGTTGTGGCCGGGGAGGCGTTTTCTGATCTCCCTTCTCGGGTTGACGGCCTTGCGGCCGGGCTGGGGGCGCCGTGAAGCGCAGAGTAGCACAGTGCCCTCAGCGGGGGTGCTGATCTGCAGCATGCCGTCCTCCGTTCCGCCCGTGAGGGCGGGTAGAAAAGCGGAACTTCCAGCCGACATTTGGCCGGATACTCACAACCATACAACACTCTAACCAAGTTGTCAATGTCAATAATCGGGCGAGTTCGTCCCTAAATAGCGAGCTAATCCAGCCGCGTGGCACTCTTGCATGTTCGCTTTTTGTTCACTATTATCAATCTGTCAGCCAAATATACTTAAGATCATGAAGGCAACCATGACGCTCACAACCCAAGACCTCCACGCGATTAGAGGCATCGTAACGGATACCATAAAGGAAACCGTCCCATCCATCGTCGACTCTGCAGTCGGCAAGGCAATTGACGAGCTGTCACTCCAAGTTGGCGCCAGCTTTAATGAAATGACCGAACGGTTTGAGGGTATCGAAGCCGATATAACTGAGTTCAAAACCGACATGCACGAGGTCAAATAGCACCTCACCGACACCGTACGCCGCAGTAAATTCACGGATCTGCGTCAATACCTCGACTATATAAGACGCAATCGCAACTAAAAAGAGCCCCGCAGGGCTCTTTTTAGCTATCGCTTCAGCTATCGAATTACCGCAGGTAATCCCTCAGCTTCTTGCTCTCGCGGTGCTTGCGCAGCTTGGCCAGCGCCTTGGCCTCGATCTGGCGGATGCGCTCGCGTGTCACGCCAAATTCCTGCCCGACCTCTTCGAGCGTGTGCGAGCGGCCGTCCTCTAGGCCAAACCGCATCCGCAGGATCTTCTGCTCGCGCGGGGTCAGCAGAGCCAACACGCCATTCACGTGCTCTTTGAGCAACTGGTGCGTGGCGGCCTCCTCGGGCGTCAGCGAATCCTCGTCGGCGATAAAGTCGCCCAGCTGGGAATCCTCTTCCTCGCCCACCGGCGCCTCCAGCGAGACGATGTCCTGCTTGATCTTCAGGATGTGATTTACCTTATCGACATCCATCTCCATCTCGGCGGCGATCTCCTCGGGCAGCGGCTCGCGGCCGAGCTCCTGCACCAACCGGCGCTGCGTACGGATCAGCTTGTTGATCGTCTCTACCATGTGCACCGGAATGCGGATGGTGCGCGCTTGGTCCGCGATCGCGCGGGTAATCGCCTGGCGAATCCACCAAGTGGCGTAGGTCGAAAATTTAAAGCCTTTCGAATAATCGAACTTCTCTACCGCCCGCAACAATCCGGTGTTACCTTCCTGGATCAGGTCCAGCAGGTCCAGCCCACGGCCGATGTACTTCTTGGCGATCGACACCACGAGGCGCATGTTGGCCTCGGCCATCGCGTCCTTGGCCGCCTTGTCGCCGGCCTCAATCCGCTTCGCCAGCGAGATCTCCTGCTCACTCGTGAGCAACGGAATCTTGCCGATCTCGCGCAGGTACAGCCGCACCGAGTCGTCGGCGATATCCTTAATGTAATCATCACTCGTGTCGGGCGTCTCGTCGTCGTCCTTGTCCCAGATCAACGAATCCTTCTGGTCGGTGATCTCAATCCCCTGCTCCAGCAACGCCGCATAGAGCTCATCCAGCTCTTCTAGATTTTCCTCGGCTTCGGGCAGCACACCAGCAATTTCCTGCTGAGTTACATAACCCTGCTCTTTTCCTTTAGCAATCAAGCGCTCTACTTCGGGCGAATAACTCCCGGTACGCTCAACCTCTTCATCAACTGACTTTTTGGCCAAAATAGACCTCCTATATCAAACCAATTTACAAACTACAAACAAACCCCACGACACCCCTTCTTTTCGGAGCTTCGCGCGGCATTGCCTCAAAATATTTGTTTCCTTTTGCCGAACTGTATTTGCAGCCTTCTACCAATCCATTCTCGAATTGCGGTCTGCCGGAGCAATCAGCCGATGCTATTGCCCCGTTTACAGATATAATTGTACTCCAAATCGCCCTCAACTGTCAAAGCTGCGGCGCCGCCTCCGAATCAATTACCGCCTTATACTTATCGAGCAGCTTCTTACGTAGGCCTTCGTCGCCTTCCTGTTCGGCCGCTCGGATCGCCACATTCAACCGGTCCTTGTACTCACGGTTCGACTCCAAAAACACTTTGCGCGCCACGGCAAAAGCATCCTGCTGCAGCTTCATCTCCTCCATCCCCGCGAACTCCTCTTCGCCCACCAACAGCAATTTCTTCACGTAGCTCTCCAGATCACCCGCCTTGGCCGCGATCGCTTCGCCCGCCGCCAACTGGTGTTTCTGCAGTAGTTCAAACACTCCGCGCCGCTCCTCCGACGAAAACCGCCCCGGCACCAGGTCGCTCAAGCTTGCCCGGCAGAAGATATGACACAGATTGAGTGCCAAAAACGACTCCTCGTGCAGCACTCGCATGGTCGGTTTTCCCGTAGCCTGCACCACCGCCCGCCGGCCACTTTCCAACCCAGAGCTCTTGACAGACGGTTCGGATATTGTATTAGTAGCACTATCCAGCTTTGATTTCACCGCTTCCTCACTCGTTCCCGTCTTCTCGGCCAGCAGCTTCACATAATGGTCCTGCTCCACCGGGTCGCCTAGCCGCCGCAAGTTCGCCGCCAGCCGGTCGGTATAGCCGCGCTTGCCCACCGCCGAACCCAAGTCGAAATCCTGTGCGAACCGGTCAAACAAATAATCCACGATGTATTTGGCTCCCGCGATCGCCGCCTTCCACGCCTCCACACCCTGCTGCAAAATCAGCTCATCCGCATCCTTAAAGCCCTCCGGCATCTCCGCCATCCGCAACGTCAGCCCCAGCTTCTGCCCCATCTCGATCGCCCGCTCAGTCGCGGCCAGCCCCGCCCTGTCCGAATCGAACGACAGCTTAATGTTCTTGGTCAGCTTACTCAGCATCCGCAGCTGGTCCAGCGTCAGCGCCGTGCCGCTCGCCGCCACCACCTGCTTTACCCCCGCCTGATGGCTCGCCACCACATCCATCTGGCCCTCCACCAGCACCACCTCATCCTGCGAGCGAATCGCTTCCCGCGCCAAATGGAACCCAAAAATCGCCTGTGACTTGTCATACAGCATTGTCTGCGGCGTATTTAAATACTTCGGCACCGAATCATCAAGCACCCGGCCCGTAAATCCAACCGGCCGCCCCTCCCGGTCGCAAATCGTAAACATAATTCGCCCGCGGAACAGATCGTACACCGTACTGCGGCCTTCCTTTTGCCCGGCCAGCCCACCTTGCAGCAGCTCCGCCTGCGTAAAGCCCTTCTTCAACAAAAACCCCGTCAGCGCCTCCCACGAATCCGGCGCGTAGCCGATCTGAAAGTCCCGAATCGTCTCGCGCGTCAGCTTCCGCTTCTTCACGACATATTCCAGCGCCTTCACATTTTGCACCAGCGAAGCCTGAAAATACTTCACCGCCAGTTCGTGCGCCTCAAACAGCCGCGCCCGCAACTTCTTGGCCGAGCCGTCCTCGCCCTTGCGCTCCTTGAGCTCCACCCCAGCCTTGCGCGCCAGCATCTCCAGCGCCTGACGGAAATCAACGCCTTCCATCTTCATCACAAAATTAAAAATATCGCCGCCTTCGCCACAGCCAAAGCAGTGATAAATCCCCTTCTCGGGGCTCACCATGAAGCTCGCCGACTTCTCCTGGTGGAACGGGCACGGCGCCTTCAGGTTCCGCCCCGCCTGCTTCAGCGGCACATACGCGCCCACCACTTCGACGATCTCCAGCCGGCTCTTTACTTCGGCAACCTCATCCATATCTCAATTATACGCCATATCTGTCGGCGCACGAACAAAAAGCGAAAACTACAGGTTGCTCCAGCTCAAATCCGGCTTCACCCGCCCGACCAGCCGCGCCGTCTGCCCCACCGTCTTATCCGCCAGACCACGATCATTCGCAAACCGCTCTAGATCTTGCTCACGATGACCATCCACTCCGTAAGTCGCCAGCGTATTAGTCCGCTCGGCCATCGCCGCC
>JAQGHG010000020.1 GCA_028288925.1 Patescibacteria group bacterium
GTCGCCCAAAACGCTATCGATGATGTCCGCCCCGAAACAACCGACCAACTCGTAGCCGCCGCCTACTCAGCCGAGCGAGAAAAAGCTGCTACCGCCAAAGCCGACCGCGTCCAGCGCCTGGTCGTCGACGGCAGCCCGGGCCGCGGCGAGAGCACGGATATGGTCTACCGGGCCGCCGCCGAGACCGCCAAGGGCAAACTCGCCGCCGCCAAGGGTGAGCGGGCCGCCATCCGCCTCGCCGCTGAAACCAGCCCCGTAAGCACCGCGAAACTCATCCGCGCCGCCGAACTCGACTCGCAAAAGAAGCTCAGCGCCGCTCTGGGTATGGTAGAAGGGAGTATCGAAGCCGCCGACAGTGCCGCCCACAGTGGCGGTTACCGGCCCGGCAGTGTCGCCGCCGACCAGGCTAGAATCCTTCAGGCCGCCCACGCCGGGCAAATCGGACAGGCCAACAAAGATCTGCAGAGCCACGCCGACGAAAAAGCTGCTATCCGCAACGATCTAGAGCAACGCACCCAGGCCACCGCCGAAAACCGCGACTACCACGCCGACCTCATCGAAGGCGGCTACCAGACAGCCTCGGCAAACCTCGGTAAGCAAACCGGCGCGCTCGTAGGCGCGGCCAAAAACGCCAGAGCCCTCGCCGGCACCCCCCAGGCTCCCTCTACTGCCAATAACGTCAAGGCCGGCATCGTCGCCGGCGTCGATGCCGCCGCCAAGACCACCGGCGCCGCCACGGGAGCCGCCCGGACCTACGGCACCGCCACCGCACCCGAAGCCGCAAAGGCAGTCGCCCAAAAAGCCGCCACCGAAGCCGCCTTCAGCGCCGTCGAAGGAGTCAAACAAGCTACCGGCTTTAACGATAGCGTGACAGAGGAAGAACAACGGCTAATGGACGCGGACTCAACACTCACCCGAGAACAGGCCAGCAATAAAATCCTCGAAAATATAGCCGCGGCCGGCGTGTATGACGGCCAAGTCACCGGCACCAAGCGCGTAGGCAATGCCCGGGGTACCGCCGAAGGCGTCACAACCGCCATCGCCAGCGAAAAAGCTAAAGCCCTCGAAACCGGCCAAGGCCAAATTAGCGACGCCAAAGCCCGCAGCAATATCATCCGCAACGCCGAAGGCAAAGCCCAACGCGACGCCTTCAACCAAGTCACCGGTGACGCCAGCCAAAACCGCGGCATCGCCAAAACCCGCATCGCCGCCGCCGAAAAGGTGGCCAGAGATCTTGCAGACCGAGCCGGAGAAGACTTTGATGCTCTCAACGATGCCGACAAGGCCGTATACATGGCACATGCCGGCGACAACATAGACCGCGCCGCCGATAACTTGGACGAGCTAGCAGGCCAAGATATTGTCACTCAAGGAATTGGCAAAGCTATGGGCGGCAACCGGATCTACGATAAGGCCGTGGAACTCGAGGCCGAAAACACCCTGGCCAATGACGAGATATTCGACAGGGATGTCCGCCTCGAAGACGGCACTGTAGTAGCGGCCGGCAAAACCCTCAAAGCCGGCACCACGCTACTACCCGGCACAATGCCAGCGAGCGCAGCAAAAATCAGCCGTCGAGAAGCCGTTGCACGTATAGCCCAAAAAGGCATATCTGCCAGCATCGAGCAAAACGTGCGCGCCCAAGCCGCCAAGCAAGGTGATGTATCAGCACTGAGTCTGGCCGCCGACCTTGGTACAGCCACCGATGAAGACCGTATTGCCGGCAACAAGCAAAGTGGGCTCGATAAGATCGTCGAAGAAACCGCCGGCTACCAAGCCAAAAAGGAATTCGTCGACACCCCTATGCAGCATGGTTATGAGCAATCAGTAGAGGAAGCCAGGGACGCCAAAATCCAAAGCGAACTCGCGCACAAGATAGCCGAGGCCAAGGAACGCAACATTACATATCAAGACGAGAACGGTGTCGATATCAAGAGCCGCATCAAGAACGTGCCAAATGACGGCCCCGGCAAGAAAGCTCTCAAGAAAATGGCCGTAGATGCCAAAGCCATTGGCGATAATGCCACTATGATGGCAGCCATGCGTCAGCTCGGTATAGCCAGTGGTGGTCGGCAAATACTTAGCGAACTACAAGGAGAATTTGGCGGCTCTCCCGCAGAGGAGGTTATTCCCGGCGTCACACTCCAGAACTTCGCCGTAAAGTCCACGCCCGGTACCGAAGCCGAACTCTGGGAAACGACCATGGACGGCGTGAAGCTAGAAGGCTCTCCCGACCTACTCAAAGGAAGACGGGGTGCCTTTACCAACGTCAGCGCCAAAGCACTTACCAGCTGGGACAAAGACACCGTGGGACGCTACACCAAGTTTATTGACGAAGTAAACAAAGACTACAAAACCGTCGAAAAGGCTCTCGAGCGTACCGATCTTACAGAAGATCAGGAAAAGCTACTCATCAATAAGCAAAAAGACCTCACAAAACTTCGAACTCAGGCCATCAACGAACTTCGCCAATCCGACTACCAAGCCCGCAGAGGGCAGTCCGCCGATAACTATACCCGGGAAGAGCGCAGAACGGTTGAGAAATTCTATGAAGATCACTCTGATCCCTCCAAACCAGACGACTTCATTTCAGCCGACATAATGCCTGGTTATGGCAAGGATGATCCTGAACCTTCAGAAATCCTCCCGTAAACCATCCGCCCGTCTTCACCCCGTCCCAAAATTAGCGTAAGCTTAATAGTAGATTCACAGTGAGGTGGACCCTAGCGCGCAAGCGCCCTTAGATTACCTATGGGACAATACAAAGTACCACAAAATGTCGAGTCGGAAGACAAGATCATTGGACCGTTAACGTTCCGGCAGTTTCTGTATGCCTTCGTCGGTTTTGGTTGGGCACTGTTGTGCTTTGGGCTTCTGCGAGCCATTCCCGCCCTCATGGTCCTGGTCGCCGGCCCACCCACCTTGATCCTTCTACTCCTGGCCTTCTATACGCGCGACGGGCAAAACTTCGAGCAGCTCCTGATCGCCATGGTTGGTTTCTTCGCCTCGGACCGCAAGCGGCTTTGGGTCAAAGAAGAGATCGAAGAAAGCTTCCACATCGAGCGCAAAAAAACCATCGCCGAAGTCACCCAGCGCAATCCAACCGAGGTGCGCGGTGAGCTCGAAAAACTCGCGACCCTCATCGATTCCCGCGGCTGGAACCGCCCGCCCGAGCCGGGCCCCGTCGCCAGCTTCGTACTCCCCAGCCTGCAGCACGAGGAACGCATCGTGGCGCCGCCTCTTACACCGCATGCCCCCGACGAGCCCAAATCCGACATGCTCGACCTCCAGCACAGCCCCCTAGCCCAAAACCTTTCCGAGCTCCTGCGCCAAGCCGCCGAAGACGTGCGCGAGGAAGCTATGGACCAGATGTCCGCCAGGCCCGCCCGCCAAACAGCCGCCGGCATAGCCCCCACAAGCATAAGCGGCGTGACAGCGGCCGCTCCCAACGATATACTAAAACTAGCTACCCAAAACGATGATCTGACCGTCTCCCAAATCGCCGCCCAAGCCACGCGCATAGCGCCCCTGGCCCAAGCACCGATGCCCCAGACGGCCCCAGGCCAACCGCAGGGTCAAGTGGTGGAGTTACGCACAAATGGCAGCTGATACAAGTGCTCATACAAACAAGAGTACCCAAAACTCACTCCTGATCTCCGAGATCAAGGACGGGATGGTGGTAATGCACGATGGCTCAATCCGAGGCGTCATCCTCGGCAGTGCCGTCAACTTCGACCTCATGAGCCAAAGCGAGCAAGAGGCCGTCGAGTACGCCTTCCAGGGCTTCCTCAACTCGCTCCACTTTCCCATTCAGATCGTCGTAAAGAGCCAGAAGATCGACCTCAGCAACTACCTCGAGAAGCTCCAAACCCTGCGCGGCGAACAGCCCAACGAGCTCCTCGGCGCCCTCATGGACGACTACATCGCCAACATCAAAGACCTCCTGGACGAAGCCAACATTATGGACAAGCGGTTCTACATCGTCGTCCCTTACTATCCGCCAACTGCCGAGCAGAAAAATATTACTCTCATCAGCGGCATCAAAGCCGCCTTCGAACCCACGCCCGTTATTACCGTCAGCGAAGACGACTTCCGCAAATACAAGCAAGAACTCTCGCACCGCATGGCTCTGGCCATCAACGGCCTTACCCAGATCGGCATCCGCGCGCTCTCGCTCGGCAGCCAGGAACTCGTGGACCTCTACTACGGCTGGTACAACCCCGACACCGCCGCCAACGAGAAGCTCATTGATATCGACCAAATCAAAACCCCCGTCGTCACCAAAGGCCAAGGCTCCGCGCCCCGCGGACCTCTCCCAGGAGCACCCGTATAATGGGATTATTCGGCAAAAAGCAGCCCGTCATCGACCCCGCCCAGCTCGAGCAATTCCAGCGCGCCCAAGAGCAGCACGAAGCCGAACTCATCTACCGCCAAGGTATCGTCACCATGCGCGACCTCATCGCGCCGCCCAGCCTCGACATCGACTCCGGTTACCTCAAGCTCGGCAAACTCTACTGTAAGACCCTCTACGTCTACGGCTACCCCCGCCAGGTCTTTACCGGCTGGCTGTCGCCCATCATCAACCTCGACGAGATTATTGATATTTCACTCTACATTTATCCCGTAGAGTCCCGTGTCGTACTGGAAAATTTGCGCAAAAAAGTCGGCCAGCTCGAAGCCTCCTACACGATCAACCAAGAAAAAGGCAAAGTCCGCGACCCCGGGCTCGAAGCCGCCATTCAAGACGCCGAGGAACTCCGCGACAAACTCCAAGTAGGGGAGGAGCGCTTCTTCCGCTTTAGCCTGTACCTCACCATGTACGCCTCGTCCATCGAGGACCTCACGCAGGTCAGCCGCAAGATAGAGGGTATCTTCGGCCAGTCGCTGGTGTACACCAAGCCCGCCACCATGCAGATGGAGCAAGGCTTCAACTCCACCACCCCGCTCGCCACCGACCAGCTCCAGATCAGCCGCAACATGAACACCGGCGCGCTCTCCACCAGCTTCCCGTTCACCTCGGCCGAGCTTAGCCGTAACGAAGGTATCCTCTACGGCCTCAACCGCCACAACAACGGCCTCGTGCTCTTCGACCGCTTCAGCCTAGAAAACGCAAACATGGTCGTCTTCGCCAAGTCCGGCGCCGGTAAATCCTTCGCCATCAAGCTCGAAGCCCTGCGCAGCCTCATGATGGGCGTCGAAGTCATCATCATCGACCCAGAAAACGAGTACAAAACCCTCTCCGACGCCGTCGGCGGCACCTACCTGCGCCTCAGCCTGGCCTCCAAGACCCGTATCAATCCCTTCGACCTGCCGCGCGTCTTCGACCAAGACGAGGCCGACAACGCCCTGCAAGCCAACATCATCTCGCTCCACGGCCTCCTGCGCCTCATGATGGGGGGCGCCAGCCTGTCCGGTGAGGTCTACGCGCCGCTCAGCCCCGCCGAAGACGCCGACCTCGATGTCGCCATCATCAACACCTACGCCCGCGCCGGCATCACCAAAGACCCACTCACCCACAACGCCACCCCGCCCACCATGAACGACCTCTACAACACCCTCGTCTCCATGACCGGCAACGGCCCCAGCCTCGCCCAGCGCCTGCGCCAGTACACCACCGGCACGTTCTCCGGTATCTTCTCCGAACAATCCAACGTCGAGCTCAACAACCCCTTCCTGGTCTTCAACATCCGCGACCTCGAAGACGAACTCCGTCCCGTCGGCATGTATATCGTGCTCAATTACATCTGGAACAAGGTCAAATCCGACCGCCGCAAGCGCCTCCTCATCGTCGACGAAGCCTGGCAGCTCATGAAGTACGAGGATTCCGCCGCCTTCATGTTTAGCCTCGCCAAGCGCGCCCGTAAGTACTTCCTCGGCCTCACTACCATCTCCCAGGACGTAGAAGACTTCCTGTCCAACAAAATGGGCCGCGCCATCGTCGCCAACTCATCGCTCCAGCTCCTGCTCAAACAAGCCCCGTCGGCCGTCGACATCGTCGCCGAAACCTTCAAGCTCACCAACGAAGAACGCAACCGCCTCAGCCAGTTCCCGGTCGGCGAAGGTCTGTTCTTCGCCGGCCTCAACCACGTCATCATCCGCATCCTGGCCTCCGAAACCGAATCCCAGCTCATATCAACTAACCCCCAAGCGTTACAAGCGGCCCGTGAAGAGCAAGCCGCCGCCGACGCGCTCCTGAAGGAGGCTGCATAGTGGCAGCCAAGCTTGACCCAGGCCAAGACAAACGGGGGAAAGAGTTAGCCGAAAACAACACGCCACTTGACCAAAGAGGCACCAAGCCCCTCAGTTCCGACGAGGAAAGCAAGTTCAACAACCTTACCGCTGGACTCGGCGATAAGCCCGGTGGTGGCGGCAACAAGAAGACCTCGGGCGGCGCCGGTGGCGGCAAACCCAACATCGGCGCCTTCGACGCGCAGCACAACCCCGACGACCCCCAAACCGAAGCCGGGGCCAGAAATCTCTACGCCAACTCATTTAGCAAATTCAACCAACCCCTCGCCCGGCGAGCCTTCAACCTAGCCAGTAAACACCGCCGATCCCTCATGGGTGCGGGCGGGGGAGCCGGTATTATTGCCCTTCTTCTATTCTCAATGGTTGCGCTGGCCCCCCTCAAGCTCGAAAGCCTCATCAAAAATTTCTGGGGCCACGAGGCCGACCGCATGGAAAGCTACATAGAACACCGCGCCACCGTTATCACGGTGCGCTACTTCTATCAAAAAGTCGCCCATCAGGCCGCGCCAGACCGCATCTACATTGGCAACAATATCCTCAAAACCCTCTACGGAAATTGGCAGAAAAGTAAGTTTGAAAAGAGACTCTTAGAAAAATACGGCATCAAGGTCGAGGCAGCCGGCGCCCGCGGTATTCGCTTTGCTATGGCCAACGGCGTCGATGTTTCGGCCGATACCCCAGAGAAACTCGTCCAACTTCTCAATAAAGATCTCAAGGGAAGACAAGCTATATCCGCGCTCAATCAATTCCTCCGTGACGACACGCACTATATCCAGTTTATTAAACGCGCGCACATCCGCAGATACATGCGAAACGCCTATCGCATTACCCGATGGAGCATCAAGCAAAAAGAAGAGACCCACGATCCTTCAAGGTTTCCCCAAACCGAAACCGGGACAGCAGCCGCCGACAGCACTATGGGGGCTGGTACCGCCGAAATAGGCGACGCCCTAAATTGCATACTTCCCCCCAACACCGGCTGCGAAGACCCCGCGAAACGGCGCGGCACAGATGGCAGCACAACAGGCCGGCCTCCCATTTCCGAGCCGAATACTAACAATGCCGATGTTCAAGCCAAGACCGATGAAACCAGCGGTAAAACCCGGGAAGCTGTCAAAAAAGCCTATCAAGACACAACAGACGCGATCAAAGCCGGGAAAGCCGCCACCAAAGAAGCTCTCACCAAGGTACTTCAAAAGGCCTTTGGCAAAACCGTCACCGCCGCTATTTTCGAGTCTGTCCCGGTAATCGGTTGGATCTCTCTGGCTTCCGAACTTGACAATTTCTTTTGGCACGGAAAGCTCCGAGAAATTACCGTGCGTCTCCACAGCGTTCAATATGCCAACGTCTATGCCACCTACGCTTCCTTCTCCGATCAGATGAAGGCCGGCAAACTCACCAGTAGCCAGTTCAATATCATCATGTACGCACTCGAGAATATCGAAAAATCCAATGCTTTCCAGCGCGTACTTCTG
Source organism: Patescibacteria group bacterium (assembly GCA_028288925.1). Lineage (GTDB taxonomy): Bacteria > Patescibacteriota > Saccharimonadia > UBA4664 > UBA4664 > RYN-427. Next base: position 7,725 of record JAQGHG010000020.1, read on the forward strand.
GGTAGCGCGGCCTCCGGCCAAATGCTCCCCGACGACAAGCGCGTGGGCAGCGATAAGCTCGGCTCAATAGCCGACGACAGCTCAGTATGTGGAGCAAACTGGTTCTTCCTGCACGGCACCGAACCCATCCCCCAATTCGCTCCGGGCGACGTCGATTACTGGACCTACGTCTACCGTCACGCTACGGGGCTGCCCCTTCCGGCCGCTATCCACACCCCGCTTTGCTTTGTCCGGGCTCCACTTAACGCGATAAATGCCGTCGTGGGTGGCGTCTTAGGTCCCCTCGTAAGCGTGGCAATCACATTGGCAAAATTTGTATACCCCAACCTTGATAAAGCCATCGCGGCGGCCGGTAAGGGTATGGAGTGGCTCTTCCTCCATGTCTTCACACCCGTGGCCACCGGCGCGGAGATAGGCGCCGATCTTGGTAACGCCCTCAATGCCGGCGCCGATGTCATCGTCAATCAAGCCTGTCGCGATATACTAGGCTGCGCCAACATCGCCGATGCACTCGCCTACGATCAGAGCCAGCAAATAGCCGCCGATACCCGCGCCATGCTCAAACAAGAAGGCTTCCTTGCCAGCCTCACCAACATCGAAGTCCCCGAAGCTTTGGGCTCGCAGCTCCTGGCCGCTTTGCCCGCCACACCCGGCAAGGCCATTTCCCAAACCAGCTCATACGCCTTCGCCATGCTGGCTAATCCTTTCAAGTTCTTTGCCATGTTCAGTGGAAATCTTGTACCCACCACCAATGCCGCCGCCCAAATGACCAACTTCAACGGCGTCCAGCGCACCGGCTATACCGTCGCGCAAGTGGACGACGCCCAGCTCCACCTCCCCACCCAAGACATCGCCGGCCCCCCTGGAGCCGACGGCGCCCTTACCGGCCCCGACGGCCGCTTCAACCAATACGACTGTCCGGTCATCGAAGACGTCACTCAAACCAACCAATGCCTCCTAGACGTCGCCGCCGCCCAAGGCCTCTGCTCCGGCACCAGCACCGCCGATGATGGCGGACTCGGCGGCAACGGCGGCGACCCCGGCGCCTGTGGACAAGACGCCGTCAATGGCACCCCCGGCGGTTCCACCAGCCCTTCTCCCGACACCATCAATATTCCCAGCAGCGACATAAAAGCCCTGGCCTTACTAGTCTTGGCCAATAAAAATATCACCTTCTGGACAAACAATGGGGTAAATACCCGCGATGTCTTCGTCGCCCTCTCCCAAGGCAAGCCCGCCTACACCACCTGCCCCAACGCTGGCGGCGTCCACCCCGATGTGAACCCCAACATCCTCAAGTTTATCCTCGAGGCCGCCGGCCAAACCCACGTCATGGTAAACGCCCTCACCGATAAGTGCCACACCAACGGCTCCAACCACTATTCCGGTGAAGCGGTCGACCTAGATGTGACTTCCGGACCCTTGAGCATCCTCAACCCCATCGCGGCCAAATACGGTGGCGCCAAGAACTCCGAGACCAGTCACCACCACTTTGATTTCAAGAAGAAGTAAGAAGTAATGAGAGTGCCAATGTTACAACCAATCATTCGTACCATCCTCGTCATCACCAGCGTTCTGCTACCCCTCAGCAATGCCTTTGCAGCCACCAATTACGACCGGCAAGCAGCCGTCCTCAACACCGTATGGTACGACACGCATGTGTATTGCGGCAACGACACCGGCGTAGCCACCGCTGCTGTTCCACCGGGTAGCGCCAATGCCGGCGGCGCCATTGTTGCCGCGAGTTATTACGGCGGCGGCTACGATGCAAGCTCAGGTTGGTACAAGAGCAATAACGACCAAGGTGGCCGCACCCCCTACGACGACAATGGCGTTGGTACCGATGGCAAACCCCTCGGCACGCCCAAAGAAACCGGCGCTTCATTCGCCGAGTTAAGCATGGGCACGGCCCTCGGTCACTTAAAAGGCCGCGACTCCACACCCGGCGACAAAATAGCTATCACCTACAAAGGCAAGACCATCATCGCCGAGAAACGCGACATCGGCTCTGGAGGCCCAGGCATGGCAGATCCGAACGACAAAAACAACCCTCCAAAAGTCTACCCACGCGCTATCGACCTCTGGTGGGAAGCCGCCAAACTCCTCAACTTCACCGATGGGTCCGGCCTCGTCAGCTGGCACAAAGTCGACGCCGCCACGCCGGTTACACCATTAGGAGGAACCCCTAGCGCCGTCCCCGCCAGTAACGGCTCGTCCGACAGCTGTTGCGCCACCCCCGGTGACATCGGCACCGCCAGCGGCAACGACAATGTCGGCACCGCCTTCAAGTTCTTCATTTCTCAGGGATTAAGCCCCCAAGCGGCCGCCGGCATCGTCGGCAACCTCAAAGAAGAATCCGGTGTCAATCCCAACAGCCATCAGTATGGGGGAGGTGTAGGCCGCGGCATCGCCCAATGGAGCTTCGGGGGGCGCTGGGACTCATCGCAACCAATGAACCTCGTCAAGTTCGCCGGCACCAAGAGTAAGAGCCCCACCGACCTTATGCTGCAACTTAACTTTGTCTGGTATGAACTCAACAACGGCTTCCACCACGTACTTACAGCGCTCAAAAAACCCGGTATCAGCATCAAAGAAGCCACGCTGATATTTGAGGCTGACTATGAAATAGCCGGCACGCCCCACAACAACGTCCGGCTAGACCAGGCTCAAAAAATATTCAACAAATACGGCGGATCAGCCGCAGCGGCCGGGCCGCCTAGCGGAGGCAGTGTCGGTACAAACGACGCTCAATGCTCCACCGGCGGTGTTGGCAATGTCGGACCCGACGGCTACGTCTTCCCTGTGGAGCCGCAACTCAAGAGCAAAAATAGTCATGTAGCCGGCCTGAGTGCGTTGCCATGCCCCAGCGCCTCCTGTCACCATGATGGCACCGCCGCCTTCGACATCGGCCGCCAACCCGGAAGTGACTCCTCCACCGGCGCCGCCGAATACGCCATCCGCGGAGGCACCATAGAAAACAGCCATATCTACGCTGGTCAGTCCGGCTGTTACTCCTTTCATATCAAGGCCGATGACGGCTGGGACTATTACTACACGCACACCCGCAGCCCCATATTCATCGGTCTAGGCAAAGGCCCGCATGTCACCGCCGGTCAAAAAGTCGCCGAAATCGGCCGCCGGGCTTGCACCGGCAACAGCTCACTCCCACACCTCCACATCGACCGCGGATGGCCAAAAGGCGATCCCGGAGGAATAGCCTGCAACCCACCAGGACGGCCTTGCCGCGACCGCGATTTTACCCCTCTCATGAACAAGATATTTAACGCCCTACCCAACTAGGAGACCCAGATGGAACCAACCCAACCAACATCGGCGCCAACTGCCGCTCCCGTCATCACCCCCCGGCTCATCAAGAAGATAGTGATCAGTTTTCTGATAATTTCCTTCTTCGGGGTTGCCCTCAACCTCCTGCTCACCAACGGTCAACTCACCCTTGATGTGCAGGGCAAAGGCAGCACTCCCATGACGATCACGCTCATCGGCGACAAACACACCAAAGCCAAAACGCTCAAACTTAGTCAGTCAGGCCAACAGACTCTCTGGCTACCCATAGACAACTACACCATTGCACTCGATCAAGACCACCGCAACACCATCGCCCCCGCTCAAGTCCAAGCCTTCAAGAAAACCACCACCACCCTCACCGCCCGCGACGAAGCCGCCTCCGCCAAACTAGCCGGCGAATCAACCGGCTGTGGCTTCACCTCCAGCGGAGTCTACTACTCTTACGAGTGCGCCAAACCAACCAACATTTACCGCCACACCGCCGCCGGCAAACAACCTATATCCTCCGATGAATACAGTTCCGTAACCCCCCTCGGGACCAACATTATAGCTTCGGTCATTGGAGATGACGGCATGTCTTTTTACTCCCTGGAACCCGGTACGGGTAAAAAAACCCTTATTACAAAACCTTCCGCCCTCCGGGACATCCCAGATCCCGAGGGAGTTCATGTGGTGCCCAACCAAATTCTTCCTAGTACCTACCAATTTGCACTCATCGAGCCCACGTCAAACACTTGGTACCTCTACCGCAACCCTAGCGATCAAGCTCCCCTCAAAGTCTCGCCCGAAACTATCAAATCCAACCTCGCGGCCATCAGCCGGCAGCTCACCGGCGATCAAATCTCCACCTACTACGGCCCCAAACCAACCGAAGAAGGAACTGAAACAGCTACCTCAAAAGATGGTGAGTTTACAATCTATTCACTCACATCCAAAAAGACCACCTTCAGAGCCGTCCTACCAGAACTCTCCGGGATAATCAACCTACAATTAACCTCTCCGACCACCGCCATCGCCCAGCTCACCAAGGGGGGAGTAGTGATCCTGACACTAGGGAGAGACGCTCTTCAAACCACCGGAACGTTTAGCGATGGGAAGAACCTAACCGTCAACAACAAAAAGGTCGTATTTAGTCGCGGCTCAAGCGTTTATGAACTCGATGCGGACACCGCCACATCTTACCGCCTCTTCGAGGCCAAGGGCTTCAACTATTCAAACTTCAATTTATCCGGCAATTCCGTCATAATGCAGGCGTTTACCGGCCAGCAAGGTCAAGAGAACTCCGGAATGCCGAGTGCTTTTAGTCTCAATCTCGACAAACCCGCTACCTACCCGCGCCCCGAGTGGAGCTTACCCCAACCACAACCCGTTAAGTCCACCGACTCCCAAAGCACCGACCAGACCACCCCGGATACCAGCGGCGGCACCCCAACCTACATTGGGACCGACAAGTTAATCGAGATCGGCGTCACTAGCTTCCAGTTAGACGACCTCAAATATGCTCTCAACCAATACTACACACGCCTCGGCAAAAACCTTACCAACGCCACCATCGACATCACCACCATCGACTCCAAACCCCACCAACCCGACACCACTACCCGAGACGTTGTCAACTTCAACATCAAACTAAACGATCAGCTCTTGAAGGCTAAGATGGAGTACTACGACATCAGCGGAATACGCCTATATCTCACTAACCCTTCAAACAACAGCACAGTCTACGACTCGCAAGATCTCGACATCTCAAGCTAAACCGGCTCAGAGATCGTCCCGATCGACACCGCCAACCGAGTATCGGCCAGCTTCACCGCCGCCATAAATTCTACTTGCCGCATGCGCAGCTCCGAAGCCACCGAAGCATTCGGGGTCACCACCCGCAACACACCCTGATGCAGCTTCTTAGCCCGTGCCTGCTTCGGATACTGGGCGTCCAGCCAAGCCTGCGCCAATTGCAACGCATCCATCCGGTCAAACCCCAGCTCCTGCCGCTTACGGGCGAAATAATCCGCCTCAATCATGAACCCTGCCCCCAGCCGGCACCCCTGCCTCCGTCGAAATTACCGAGTGACCGGTCGCGAACTCGCGCGTAATCGCGTCGGCGTCCGTCGTCGTGATGATCGTCTGGTGCCCGCTCAAGCGCTCTAACAAAAAACTCCGCCGGTCGCGGTCCAGCTCACTAAACACATCGTCGAGCAACAGCACCGGCCGGATACCTGTCTGCTCCTGCGCGTAGGTCAGCTCCGCCAGCTTCATCGCCAGCACCACCGTCCGCACCTCGCCCCGCGACGCCACCGCCGAAATGTCGTTGTTCTTAAACCGCACCTTAAAGTCCTCACGGTGCGGCCCGATCGTAGTGAAGCCCGCGCCCAAGTCGCGCGTCAGATTGCGTGTAAGCGCCTCTACGAACTCCTCAGCATACACCCCGGCCACACTCGGCACATACACTAGCTCAAGCGCCTCCCTTTTGCCCGCGATATCGCCATACAAGAGGGGAATGGCCTCATTCAGCGACCCCAACAATGTCTGCCGCCGCGCGTGCACCTCTATGGCCAGCTCGGCGAACTTCATATCCCAAGCAAACATTTGCTCCTGTATGCGCCCAATCTCAAAGCCATCCAGTAGAGCATTGCGCTGCTTGAGCACCCGCCGATATTGCTGCAGGGTCTTCAGGTACCCCCGGTCCGTCTGACACAACAAAAAATCCAAATACCGCCGCCGCCCCTCCGGCGAGCCGCTCACCAGCTCCAAATCCGTCGGCTCAAACAACACCACCTGAATCTGACCCACATGCCCCACCAGCGTCCGCCGCGTGCCATCGTGAGTAATGCGCTTCTCCATACCACCACCCGCCACGCTCAAACCCAGCGCGTACTCCGCCTCGTCCGTATGCGCCACCAGCCGGAAAAAATCCTGCTCGTGCCGGATCAGATCCCTGTCCTTCGCCCGAAAGCTCTTGGTCGATGCCAA
>JAQGHG010000011.1 GCA_028288925.1 Patescibacteria group bacterium
CCAGCCTCATCGGCCAGAATGTGACCGTGACCGGCACCATTATCGACGACCCCTCGCTCAGCGACAAAGGCCTGCTCACCTTCAAGCTCGGGTACCTCAAGCTGGGCGGCCGCGACCTGCCCGGCGAGCTCACCGTGCGGCTCTACCGGCTGCAGCTTCAGCGCGGTTACCAGATCCAGGCCACCGGCAAGGTCAAGCCCGGCTTCGGCAACGCTGTGGCCGAGCTGGGGTTCCCGCAGACGCAAGTGGTTTCGCGCCAGCAGGACTGGCTAGAGCAACTCCGCCAGCGCTTCTTCGTAGGCATCCGCACGGCGCTGCCCGAGCCCATCGCCTCGTTTGGGCTGGGGCTGCTGGTGGGCATCCGCGCGCTCATCCCCAAGGCCATGCAGACCGAGCTCACGCTCGTCGGCCTGAGCCACTTGGTGGCCGTCTCGGGCTACAACCTCACCATTATCGTCCAGGCGGTGGACCGCGCGCTGGGACGCTTTGGGCGGAGCGTGGCGCTGGCCGCCAGCCTCTGGCTGATTGCCGGGTTCCTCATCCTCACCGGCGCCAGCGCCAGTATCGTGCGCGCCAGCCTGGTGAGCGTGCTCTCGCTGTTGGCGGCCTTCTACGGCCGGCGCTTCGATCCGCTGGCGCTCATTTTGGTGGCCGCCAGCCTCACCGCTATGTACGACCCCAAATACCTCACCGATCTCGGCTGGCTGTTATCGTTCCTGGCCTTCTTCGGTATCCTAGTGCTGGCGCCGGCCCTCGAAGCCCGCCTCGGCCATCCCAAGCCGGTGCTCGTCCGCCTCTTCATCGAATCCTTCGCTGCCCAGATCACCACCACGCCCCTCATTCTCTACTTCTTCGGCCAGCTCTCCATCGTGGCGCCGGTCAGCAACCTCATCATTCTGCCCATGGTGCCGCTGGCCATGGCCCTCAGCTTCGCGGCCGGTCTGGCCGGCATGCTTTTGCCCGCCTTTGCCGGTTGGCTCGCCTGGCCGGCCATGTTGCTGCTCACCTTCATGACCCAGATTGTCAGCCAATTCGCCGCCCTGCCCTGGGCCGGCACTACCATGCACATTGATCTCCTGACGATGCTGGCTATGTACGCCCTGACGGTCCTCGTCGTGATCGCCATTAAGCGCGCCAACCGTAGTCGCGGCATCCAGGAAGATCACGACCACATGTTTGAATCAATACACACTTAAACAACCCACCTCTTCGCCCGGTTCATGAGCCAAAAGCACGAAATCCAAAGACTAGGCCTCTAGCAACCGAGCAAGCCTACGGGTGGCGGCACAGGAATACCTCTCCGAGGAAGCGAGCGCCGGTACAGATGCCGGCTCCCGTGAAGAGACGGGTAGCGTTCGCTCGCCCGAGGAGAGATATTCCGCAGCTGCCAGGCCACGTGCCTTCCCTGAACTAGGCCCAGTTGTTATAATTAAGTCAACTTCTACAGATTAAACCAGCGAGAAACATATGTCCGGACACTCCAAATGGGCCTCCATCAAGCATCAAAAAGGCGTCAAAGACGCCCGCCGCGGCGCCTCATTCACTAAGTTTGCCAACCTCATCTCGGTAGCCGCCCGCGCCGGCGCCGACCCCAATATGAACTTCAAACTGCGCCTGGCCGTAGACTCAGCCAAAAAGGCCGGCGTGCCCAACGCCAACATCGACCGCGCCATCAAACGCGGCTCCGGCCAAGACGGCGGCGGCACCTTCGAGGAAGTCACCTACGAAGGCTACGGCCCCGGCGGCGCCGCCATCATCGTGGAGACCGCCACCGACAACCGCAACCGCACCGCCCCCGAGGTCCGCAGCGCCTTCGGCAAACACGGCGGCGCCATGGGCGTTGCCGGCTCCGTGGCGTACCAGTTTACCCAGCGCGGCGTTATCGTCATCCCCACCACCGATCTCGAAGCCGCCACTATGGACGCCATCGAAGCCGGCGCCGATGACGTCGAGGAAGGGGAGGGCCACCTCGTCGTCTACACCAAGCCCACCGAACTCGACGCCGTTCGCAAAGCCCTGGCCGCAAAAACCTATCAGGCCGAAAGGGCCGAGCTGTCCTTCGAGCCCAACACCACTGTGGACATCACCGACGAAGCCGCTGCCCATAAGCTCATGCGTCTCATGGACGCGCTCGACGACCTCGACGACGTCACCGGCACCTACGCCAACTTCGACATCGCGCCTGAGCTCATGGATAAGCTCGGCTAAGCTGTGGCCAGAACCTATCTCCTGAGCTCGATTGGGCTTCCCGGATCCGGTAAATCTACCTTCCTGCGGCGCTTCAGCGAGGAGCAAAAGTTCTTTTATTGGCAAAACGACGAAGCCCGGCGGCGCCTTTTTAACCCCCGCCGTCATACCACTGAAGAAGATAAGCTCCTCGGCCAGGCCGGCCGGTATGCTCTCGGGCAGGCCCTCCAGACCGGTCTCAGCAGCATATATGATGTCAATCTCAACCGGCGCGAACACCGCGCTCTGTTCCGCCAACTTGCGGAAGTCCATCAGGCGAAATTCTGGCTCCTATGGTTCCAGGTGCCACTAGAGGTGGCGCGAGCCCGCGTACAGCGCCGCACCGAGCAAGCCACCTCCGAACTTCGGGCCTATTACGACGGCTTCGATCCTGACTTTCTTGAACGGATGCGTGCCAATCTCCAAGAGCCCACCCGGGACGAGCACGTCATTATTCTGGATGGCGAGGCTCCTTACGAAACCCTGCGCCAACAAGTGCTAGCGCAAGCTTAATCATAATAAAACCCTTTGCCAAGCTATAATACGAGCCTTAGAAGCATAGCTAGACACAGTAGTATCATTATGCGGCTACCTAGGTGAGGGACACGCCCCAGCCAGCGCACTACCTGCTAAGATAGAACCATGAGAATTATCGGCATCGACCCCGGCACGGCCACCACTGGCTTCGGCATCATCGAGCACGATCACGGCAAATTCATCTTCGTGGACGCCGGCGTCATCACCACGCCACCCACGCAAGCCATGCCGGAGCGGCTCGTCACGCTCCATGCCGAGCTGGCCGAGGTCATCCGCGACACCGCACCCGAGCAGGCCGCGGTGGAGCAGCTCTTCTTCGCCGCCAACGTCACCACCGCCATGACCGTTGGGCAGGCTAGGGGAGTCATCTTGCTGACGCTGGCCGAAGCCGGCCTCATCCCGGGCGAATACACCCCTATGCAGGTCAAACAAGCCGTCACCGGCTACGGCGGCGCCAAGAAGCCCCAGATCCAAGAAATGGTCCGCCTACTCTTAAACCTTCCGACCATCCCGCGCCCCGACGACGCCGCCGACGCGCTGGCCATCGCCATTACCCACGCTGGTCAAGCCCGCTCATAACACCTGGTATAACTTCTCGTAATAATCCTTGAGCATCCGTGTCGCGGTAAAATCTTCGGTGATCAGCTTCATATTGGCGCGCATCTTCACGATCCACTCGTGCGGGATGCCGTAGGTTCGGCGGTAGAACAGGGGAGCGATATCATGCTGCAGGGTGTGATACAGCGACTCCACCGGGTCATCTTCGTACAAAATCCAGCCGATCGAGCGGATCTTGGGCACTTCATCGATCCATCCGTCCGAGGTCGAAAACTGCAGCGCGCCGTTCAGGCTCGCCTTCATTCCCGAAGTGCCGCAGGCCTCGTAGCCCCGGATAGGCGTATTCAGCCATAGGTCCGCCCCGCGCACCAAAAACTTCGCGCTCACCGGATTATAGTGCGGCAAGTAGGCAAAATTCGCCCGCAAGTCCGGCCGGCGGGCCGTCTCTATCACCCGGTTCATCAACTCGATACCCACCGTGTCACTAGGGTTGGCCTGGCCCGCCACCACAAACTGCACCGGCCGCTGCGCGTGGTGCGCGATCTTTGCTAGCCGGTCCAGGTCGCTCACGAGCAGCTCCGGCCGCTTGTAGGCCGTCATCCGCCGCGCCCACACCACCGTCAGCCAATCCGGGTTCAGCTCCGTCCCAGTCTGCTGGCGTACGTGCTCCAGGAGCCGCCGCCGGTTCTCGCTGTGAATCGCCCAAAACTTCGCATCGTCGTACTCCAACGGCCGGCCGTCCCAGGCCGCTGTCGTCCAGCGCCACCGCGAGACACCATTGGTAATCGGAATCAGTTTACTAACCACATGGTCATGCCGCTCATACGCCACATGAATCTTGGAAACCCCGCTTGCTACCCGCGTCAGGTCTATGAGCAATTTAGTATCCGAATAATCCCCTTTCGATGTGCCCGCTACCGCTTTCAGATCGTCCAAGACCGCACCGTAGGATGCTAGCGTCGGCCCTACCTGCGCCTCTACGCTATTCCAGTCCAGCAACACCCCCGCCCCCGGCAAGATCGTATGCTTCGTGCCTACCAACTTTGGTTTCACAGCCGCTACTGCTTCCGCGAAGTTCAGCTTCGGGTGGGCCTTCAGATGTCGCAGCACCAGAGCCAGCCCTGCGAACGCCGTATGCCCTTCGTTCAAGTGAAACATATCCGGTTTTACACCCATGGCTTCCAGCATCGCTACGCCGCCAAACCCGAGGCACAGCTCTTGAGCCAGCTCCAGTGCCTGGTCCTTGGCGTACAGGTGGTCCGAAACCGCCCGGTCCCGCTCGTCGTTTTCGTCCAATCGGGCATCAAGCAGAATCAGCTTGGTGCGGCCCCAACTTTTCACCCAACCCTGCAAGGCTACTTCTCGGTCTGCCACCGTAATATGCACCAAGATACGCTCGCCTGCTTCGTTAGACGCCGGCTCAAACCCGTTGGCTACCAAGCGCTCCATGATGGGCCGTTGATCCGGATCATCACCCGCAAAAGCCTCGTGGTACACCAGCCCCACCGCGAAAAACGGCAGATTCTGGCTGCCGGCCTCCAGCACGATATCCGCCGCTAAAACCCCCAAGCCACCGGCATAAATCGGCAGATCATCGGCGATCGCGTATTCGGCCGAGAAATAGGCTACAATCGGGGGATTTGTGGGTTTCATTACTTTAGATCATAGCGGGTACGGAGCGTTTCTCCAATCCGGCTATGCTTTGTGCAAAATATGCTCTATCTGACGCCTCAATCCCGCGATAGCCAGCGTCTTCTCGGCGGCGGTCTCTACGGCCGACCAGTGCAAATAGGCTAAGTTTCCGCTAGACTGCATCAGCACCTCGGTATGCCACAGTTCCCAATCCACCGCGCTCACCAAGAATCCGCGACTCTTCAGGCGCTCCAAAAACTCTTCTTGCCAGGCCGGGTGGGCATAGCCGCGAATCCATACCGAAGCCAAATCGTGCAGCCTGTTCTTGAGGGCGGCATTCTCCCAATCAATCATCCCCACCCGGCCTTCTGATACATAAAAATGCGGAGGAAAGGCTTGGCCATGGGACAAACACGTCAGATGCTCATCGTATAAATCAAACCGTTCTTCCAGGTACCCCCAGACTGCACGTGCGTACGGCGCCAACAGCTCTACCGGTTCGCGGTAATCCTGCGCGGGGATGTAGCGCAGCGGCCCCGGTTTCAAAAAGCCCGCCACGTGGGGCGTCAAACGCTGGTAGCCCTCGATGTAATCCAAAACCGCCTCGGTTATGTGCTCGCCAAACAACTCGTGCCGCACCACGAAGGGGCTGTTGCTCTGAGCCAGGGTGTGGCCGGGGAGTGCCGAGCGCAGCAGCCAGCCAGGGCTGTCCAGCCCAAAAGCCATGATCCGCGGCACCACCCCTTTGATCTCATCCCGAAGCTCGTCCAGCATCTTTCCTACCAGCGTCTCAGCCCGCAGCTGGTCGGACGGTTGAAACACCTCACCCGTCTCCGGGTTGGCATAAGCCGAGTCATCAATTACCATCTTCACGATCAAATCCTCGCCGTCGCGCCGCACCCGCGCCACCCAATACCGGGGACCGTCCCGGTAGACTTTGATAACCTCAAACCGCCCGGCCTCGGCCAGGCGTTCCGCCAGTACTGGGTACGACGAATGAACCATCGACAGATCTTGTCTATTCATGGGTAACACCAATTCTTGGCCTCGCGGCCGTTAGGTTATTTGGGTAAGAAACTCGAGCCCAAGCAGGGCGTCTAAGGCAAGAATACCTGAGGACGCTCCGCTTTGTCGATAGACAACCAGCGCTGCAACCGCTCGTAGGTCGAAGTAACCACCCGTTCCGGCCCAATATTGGCCTCCTGAAGCATTTGTAGAAGAGTACTCAATTCGTTTGGCTCACCCTTGTCGGCGCTCTGCCATAGCCGCACTAGCTGCTCGGCCTGGGCCAAATTATGGATATCCAGCCCCAGAAACACCAGTGCCCGGCTCTGCCCCAGCTGCCCCAGCCAGCGCTGCCAAAAAGCCCGGCCGGCCGACGTTTCCAGCTCCTGCCAAAACAGGTTGGCGTTCACCTCTACGGCCGTACCGGTGGTGTGGGCCCAGGCAAAGATCTCCGGCCACTTCACGTCCACATCCTCGATATAACGCATGGGGTGCCCCAGCACATCCACATTCGGATCCTGGCAGGCAGCCAAAAAGGAATGGGCGATCGCCGCTGGGTCGTGCTCTAGCTCGCTCGGCAAATGATGCCGCGAGGCTATCACTGCCGTGCGGTGCCGGGCTAGCTGAGGCGTGAGGTCGGTCTGACCGTCGGCCAGCATGCTCACCTCCAGGCCAAACAGCACCGGTACGCCATCCACGGCCGTGCGCCGCCGCTGATGCAGCAGCCGTTGCACGCGCAGGCTTAGCCGCCGGAGCGGCCGGGGGCGTCCCGGGTCCGACAAGTGCTCGTTGTACATCAGATACTCTAGCGGCGCGTCCGGCCGTCCGCACAGTCCCGCCGCCGTCAGCCGCCGCACCAGCATCTTCACCGTCAGGTCGCTCTCGTGATGGTTCGGGTGGTTCGACAGTCGCGTGTGCAAGTGCGCCAAGCCTCCCAGGTAGGCCCGGGTCTGCGCGCCCAGCGATGTAGCATTCGATTTCATAGGCTAATTTGACCGCTGTTCCACTTGGCCGCCTCGAATACTATTGTACTTGGCTTTGTACTGCGAAATTGTTTCCTCCACTTCGCCACGAGGCAAGCGTTTGTGAAGTAAGTCTAGAACATACAGCGAATCATAGATATCGAGCTTGTGCTCTAATTTGTAAATGCCATTGCGCCACAAAATCGCCTCTTCATAGTCCCGGCGACCAGCCGCATCCTGCTCTTCGTGGCGCATCATATCCACAAAGGCGTGCCAAGTGCCGTGATCACCGCGCTCCAGCGACAGTTCCTTGAAAGGCACCCTCGGATTGTCGTCGCGGCGGTCAATTTTGCCGCTGCGCTGCCATTTGTAGGCCATGGCCAAGATCTGCTGGTAAAGGTTGAGGCCGCGCTCGCGCACCAGTGGTCCGGAATTGGGCTGGTGCTGCAAGATCGTCAGCAGATCAAACGCTCCGCGCTCGATGTGCTCGATCATCCACCAAGGCCGCGCCGCCGCCCAGTAGAACTGGTCCGAGGCAATGGCCTGGTCTAGCTGTCCGCGCAGCCGCGGGTAGTCTGGGTCGGACTTTGGCAGCTGTTCTAGCTGCTCGATGGTGAGGTTGAGCAGCTCCCATTGCAGTTTGTGAATATCGTTTTCGGGATCTTGCCAGGAAATAAACTGGATATTCTTGGCGATGTCATCCTCGCTAGATGCCCAGGTACAGGCCACCGTTTTCACTTGCGTCAGTTCGGTGAATTTCTCGAACAGATCCGACATTCGTACTAACTTGATATCCGGGTCCTTAAACATTGCGAATAACAGCTCCTGGTGACCGATCTGATGATGGCCAAACACCTCGCCATCCATGCCGGTCACGATGTAGCGCCTTTGGCTAAGCTCATCGCGCGCCGCATCCTTGAGATGCTCCACATCGCGCGCTACCGAAGCCACCATCGAGGAGAGCCGATGCTCCCGGAACAAAGCTTTAAGCTTCGTACCGGTGATCTGGTGCATCTTGGTATAATCCGCGTCTCCGATACGGCCGGTTGCGGCCAGTTCATCCAGCATTACCCAGTCAAATCCTGCCGCCTCGAGTACAGGAGCTAGCTTCGGGTCCCATGCCATCTCCGGCAAGAAGATCCCGCGCGGCTGGTAGGCGTCGCCGAAGAAGTGCCGGTTCGTGTCATTGTTGATCTCGATCTGTCGCCGCGCCTCGGCCACCGGCAACAGCGGTAAAATCGCGTGGTACTTGCCCGAGCCTACAAACTCCACCTGCCCGCGCCGCGCCGCCTCGGCGTACAAATCAATCACATCCTGGTAACCATACGCCGCCAGCTGGTCCAGTAGCACCCCCGTAAAATTAATCGTCAGCCGCGCCTCCGGGTGCGCCAAAATCCCTTCGCCCACCGGTCGGTAGCATTGCGCTACGATCGCGTCGACAATTTCGCGCTTCTGTCCGTACGGCTGATAGAAATGAAGAAGATTAGCCCAGTACATAGTCCACCTAGTCTACCACTTCTTGGGAATCGCCCAGGCCGCGCCGCAGTGCTCCTTGATAGCCGCCCGGTAAATCCGCACGTACTTCTTGGCCGGGATCTCCCACGAATACGACAGCGCCATAGCCCGTACCATCAGATTCCACCACAGCGCCTTTTGGTCCCATAGCTCCAGCGCCCGGTCCAATGCTTCGGCCAACGCGTCGCCCGTATATTCATCGAACACAAAGCCATTTCCGGTCCGGTTGTGCTGGTTGTAATCACTAATCGTATCGGCTAGCCCTCCGGTCCGCCGCACCACCGGAATGGTTCCGTATCTCAGTGAGTACAGCTGGCCCACGCCCATCGGTTCAAACAACGAGGGCATCATAAAGATATCCGAACCTGCGTATACTAGACTTCCCAATTCCTCCGAGTACGCCCGGTATGCCACCTGTCCCGGATACTGCTTCATCTTCTCGGTCAAGAACCGCTTGTATGGCTCCGAAGTCGAATCGCCCACCACTACCAATTGGACGCCCTTCTTCATGAGCCGTTCGAAGATCTCGAATACCAGGCTAAAACCCTTCTGCTCGGTAATGCGGGAATTCATGCCTAAGATCGGAATCTGATCGTCAATCGGCAGTTTCAGGCGGTGCTGCAGCGCCCGCTTGTTGTCATATTTGCGATGCAAAATCTCGATATCATAGTTTACCGGCAGATGCTCATCAAACATCGGATTCCATTGGCGATAATCCACGCCGTTGCGAATACCAAAGAACGTGCGCGCCCGTGGCTTCAACACATCGTACAACCCATGGCTGGTCGCAGGGATCAAAAGGTCCTTAGCATACTGCTCACTCACGGTGGTCACAATGTCGGCGTTGGCGATGCCGCGCTTGAGGAAGTTTATGTAATTTACCTTCGCCAGCTCAGTCGGCGGCAGCCCCTTGCCGGTGTCGCGTTCTTCGTCCGGAATCTTCCATTGATTAGCCAGCGACTGGTAGGCCGAATTATGGATCGTCTCCACCGTAGCTATCCCCGCGAACGGCGAATTCACCGGCAGATTCTTGATAATGTTGGGGATAAGGCCCGCGTGCCAGTCGTGCACATGAATAATGTCAGGCACCCAATCGAGCGTCTCCAGCAGCCGGAATACGCTCAGATTAAACGCGTAGAATGGCAAATTCCCGCTCTTCGGATCGTAGATAGTCGCTTTGTCCGGCGGAAAATACTTTTCCGACTCCAAAAAATAAATTGGCACCTCTTGTGCCAAAATACTCGCCGAAAAATTGATGGGGGTGCGCTCGCCACCCACATTGAGCTGCAATGTCTTGCCGATCGGCACGAACGCCAGCTTCTGCCGGTCGATCGCGCCGTAGAGCGGCATATAGACGCGCACGTCATGCCCCAGGCGGTGCACCGCCTTGGGCAGTGCCGCCATCACTTCGCCCAAACCACCAGTCTTGGCGTAGGGCGCGACCTCGCCAGCAATCATGAGAATATTCATAGGTAGCTCTATTTTAGCCCCTTATCTAGACTCACGCCAAATCCGCACCTGCTACAATAGCCCCATGATCGCTACTCTCCGCGGAATTCTCACCGAAAAACTCGACACCAGCCTCGTCCTCGAAGCCGGCGGCGTTGGTTACGAACTCATCGTCGCCACCGAAGATTGGGGCGCGGCCAAGCTCGGCGCCGAGAGCCGTTTCTACATCCATGAGCAAATCCGCGAAGACGCCCACAACCTCTACGGTTTTCGCGAGCTCGGCGGCAAACAGCTCTTCGTCCAGCTCATCGGCATTTCCGGCGTGGGGCCCAAGGTCGCCATGCAAGTGCTGAGCGCGGCCGGGGAGGCGCGCCTGCGCCAAGCTATCACTAGCGGCGATCCGGAGCTGCTGCGTGGCATTTCCGGCGTCGGCCCCAAGACGGCTCAGCGCATCGTCACCGAGCTGCGCGGCAAGGTGGAGGAAGGCGCCGCCGGCCTCGCCCCGGTCGCCGACGCCACCTACCAAGGGCTCGTCGCCCTCGGCTACACGCCGGCCCAAGCCACCCAGGCCGTCGCCGCCATCCCAGATGCCATCACCGGCGACCAGGAGCGCCTCAAGGCCGCGCTGAAAGGAGTTAAAAAATGACAGCACCCGTAAAATCTCTTAACCTCACCAGTAAAACCACCATCCCCCAGATCGGCTTCGGCACCTGGCAGCTTACCGATCCGGCCATCTGTGAAACAGCCGTGAAAACGGCTCTCGACACCGGCTACCGCCATATCGACACCGCCCAAGTTTACGGCAACGAAGCCTTCGTCG
>JAQGHG010000017.1 GCA_028288925.1 Patescibacteria group bacterium
ATGATCGTGGCGCGTACCACCGGCGTGCAGGATATTGATTGGTATTCTCGGCGCGATTATGGCCGGCCGGCCCGCAGCGCGGTGGTAGGCATGCTGCCGCCGAAGCTCGCGCAGATATTGGTAAACAGTACTTCGGTGGGCGTGGTGGCCGATCCGTTCTGTGGCACCGGCGTGGTGTCGCAGGAGGCGCTGCTATTGGGACGTGAGGCTGTGGGATCGGATTTGGCGCCGGAGATGGTGGCGGCCTCGCGCGAGAATTTGACGTGGCTCGCTGAGCAGCCCGAGGCGTCCACTCCCCTGCCCGCCTGGCAGGTGGAGGAAGCCGATGCGCGGCAGGTGCGGCTGCCCGAAGGTTGCGCCGTGGTGAGCGAGGGGTATTTGGGGCCGAATCAGTCGCACTCCCCCGCTCCGGCCGAGCTGGCGGCTATGAAGCACGATCTCTTGGCTTTGTACAAGGAATCTTTGGCGAACTGGGCCAAACAATTGTCGAGTGGCGCCGAAGTGAGTCTGTGCGTGCCGGCTTGGCGGATGGCTGGGAAATGGCACTATCTGGGGTTGGTTGACGAATTGCCGCGATTAGGCTACACTTTGAAAGGTTTTAAGCATGTCCCTACTCCCCTGCTCTATGCTCGGGAGAATCAAGTAGTGGGACGGCAATTATTGTTACTGAGGAAGATTTAATCGTATGTCACATACAAAAGCCGGTGGGTCAGTCAGAAATGGTCGTAACAGCGCGGGTCGCCGGCTCGGTGTAAAGCTGTTTGGCAACCAATTTGCCCGTTCGGGTAATATCTTGGTTCGTCAGCGCGGCACTCGTATGGAGGCCGGCGTAGGTGTGGGCGTAGGCGTGGACCACACGCTGTTTGCCCTACGCGACGGTATCGTGAAGTTCTCGGTCAAGAAGATCGAAAAATTCACTGGTGCCAAGGTGCGCCGGACGTTTGTTTCGGTGGTCGACGAGGCGTAATAGCCGCTTCGTCTGATATCAAAGGAGGCCCCAACGGGGTCTTTTTTGTTTGCGTAGATAAGGCTTGTCATCGGTCCGGCGATTGATTATGCTGATGATATGAACAAAAGCCGAACTACTATTCGAGACATTGTGACGCGCATGGAGCCGTTTGACGCGCGGGAACGGGAGGACCGCACCGATGTGCTGGATTGGATCGATGACGGCGCCGATCTGTTCCGGCGCCAGAAGCCGGATATTCCGCCCAAACACCTGGTGTCTTACGTCGTAGTGGTGGATGGTGCGCGCAGGTCGATGTTGCTGATGGAGCATATCGCAGCGGGATTGTGGTTGCCGACAGGTGGGCACGTAGAACCGGATGAAGATCCCTACCGGACCGCGGTGCGGGAGCTCGGGGAAGAGCTGGGCGCCAAGGCGCTTCAGGTGGCTTCGGTGGCTGATCTGCCGCTGTTCGTGACGGTAACGCAGACCCAGGGCGCGGGTATTCATACTGATGTCAGCCTTTGGTACGTCGTGGCGGGTGATGAGAAAATGTGGCTTGATGTTGACCCGCGGGAGTTCCGGGGTTACCGGTGGATGTCTTTTGACGAAGTATTAGCCATGGACAGCGGTATGCTTGACCCGCAAACGCACCGGTTCGTACGCAAGCTTCAGTCTAAGCTGCCTCAGGCTCCTTGATGCCGAGGTGGAAGCGAATACGCTTCATGACGTCAGCGATGACGGCCTGGGACTTGACGAGGAACTCATCGGCTCCGAGGTCCTTGGCCCGCTGGCGGTCGGAAGGCTGAGAAAGCGCGGTGAGGATGATGATTTTGGTATGGGCGGTTTCCTTGGTATTGCGCAGGATGTCGAGCACATCAAAACCGGAGATCTTGGGCATCATAATGTCGAGGAGGATCAGATCGGGGTGATATCTCAACGCTTCTTGCATGGCTTCTTCGCCGTTGGGACAGTGGTGGATATCAAAGCCTTCGGCCTCCATGCGGACCTTATAGGCCGTAGCTAGCGCTAAGTCGTCTTCTACGAGCAGAATTCGAGCCTTGTTTTCTTTCATGGCCTAACTATACTACTCATTGCGCTTTTGCTCCAATTTAAGGGAACAGGGCGGGTTGTTAAGCTTTTTCTTGAGCGGCTGCTTTGATGAAGGCGTGGAAGAGCGGATGGGGCCGGTTGGGGCGGGACTTGAATTCGGGGTGGAACTGGCTTGCTACAAAGAACGGATGGTTAGCTATCTCGATGACCTCCACGAGCCGTTTGTCGGGTGATAATCCGACGAGTTTGAGGCCGGCGGCTTGGAGCTGTTCGCGGTAGGCATTGTTGAACTCGAAGCGGTGCCGGTGTCGTTCGGTGATTTTCTTGGTGCCGTAGGCTTCGGCGCTGATGGACTTGCTTTCGAGGATGCAGGGGTAGTCGCCGAGGCGCATGGTGCCACCCTTGGTTTCGACGTCTTTTTGGTCGGCCATTAGGCTGATAACCGGGTGCGCGGTGTGCTCGTCGATTTCGGTGGTATTGGCGCCGGTGAGGCCAATATCCCGGGCGAGGGCGATGACGGCCGTCTGCATTCCGAGGCAGAGGCCAAGATACGGAATATGATGCTTCATGGCGTAGCTGCCGGCGGCGATTTTGCCTTCTACGCCGCGACTACCGAAACCGCCGGGGACCACTAGCCCGTCGTAGCCCTGGAGCAATTCGGGGTTTTCGACGATGTTTTCGGCGTCGATCCAGCAGATCTCGGGACGTATGCGGTTGGCCCAGCCGGCGGCTTTGATGGCCTCGAAGACGCAGAGGTAGGTATCTTCGTTTTCCATGTATTTGGCTACTACGCCGATCTTGAGGCTGCGATGGTCGGGATGCTTGATGAGGTCTACCAAGCGACGCCAGTCGTCGAGCTTGGCGCGGCGGGTGGGCAGGCCGAGCTGCTTGGTGATGTAGTCGCCCAGGCCGGCGGTTTCGAGCATGAGGGGTACTTCGTAGACGGTTTTGGCCGTAGGCATAGGCACGATACCGCCTTCGTCAACGTCGCAGAACAGGCTGAGTTTGTGAAGCACCGCCTGACTGACGGGGCGCTCGGCACGGGCTACGATCACGTCGGGATGTATGCCTGCTTCGCGGAGGTCGCGGACGGCGTTTTGGGCCGGCTTGGTTTTGATCTCGTGGGAAGCCTCTAGGTACGGCAAGTACACCACATGGACGTAAAGGGTGTGGTCGGCGCCGACCTTGCGGCGGATCTGCCGGATAGCCTCTAGGAAAGCCAGTGATTCAATGTCGCCGACGGTGCCGCCGATTTCCACGATGTGGAAATCGAAGCCGATGCCGGCGGCCAAGATTTGGTTGACGATCTCGCCGGTGACGTGAGGCACGATCTGGACGGTTTTGCCCAGATATTTGCCGGCCCGTTCGTCGGCGATGACATTGGCGTAGACGCGGCCGTTCATGAGCGAGCTAGCCCGGCCCAGCTCCTCATCCAAGAAACGTTCGTAGTGGCCGAGGTCGAGATCGGTCTCGGCGCCGTCGTGGGTAACAAAGACTTCACCGTGTTCGGCCGGGTTCATCGTGCCGGCGTCGGTGTTGAGGTATGGATCGCATTTCTGGATATTTACAGAAAAACCGCGGGCTTTAAGGATAGTTCCTAACGACGCCGCGGTGATGCCTTTGCCGAGTCCAGAAAGGACTCCCCCTGTGACAAAGATGTATTTGGTCTGGCTTGCTTTGGCCACGCCACTCCTTTAAACGGTCTTTAACCGAACACTCATTGTGTCCCATCATACCTATCCAAATAGGTTAGGGCAAGCCGAAATGTTACCTAAGCATTTCCAAAGCCTTGTCGAGCTGGGGGTCGCGGCCGGCGTTGTAGTCGTCGGTGGTGAGCTTAACCTCGGTGTCGGGCTTGATTCCCTCTTTGTTGATGTTGACGCCGCCGGGGGTGTACCAGTGCGCTACGGTGACTTTGAGCTCGGCGCCGCCGGGGAGATTTTTGATCTCCTGGACGCTGCCTTTGCCGAAGCTCTTCTCGCCTACCAGCCTGGCCGCCTTGTTGTCGTGGAGGGCGCCGGCGACGATCTCGGAGGCGCTGGCTGAGCCGCCGTTGATGAGCACGATAGTGGGTAGGCCACGGAGGGTATTGTCGCCCGAAGCGGTGAGCTTGCTGATGGATTTGCCGCCGGTGCGTTCTTCTACTACCAGCTTGCCGGCATCAAGGAATTGGCTGGCGACCGACACGCCGGCGTCCAGGTAGCCGCCCGGATCGTTGCGCATATCCAAGATGACCTTGGTAGCGCCTTGGCTTTTGAGCTCGGTGGCGGCTTGGGTCACGAGCTTGGCGGTGTCGGGTCCGAAGCGCGAGACGTCGATGTAGGCTACGTTGCCGTCCTTCATGCTCCATTTAGCGCTGGGCACCGTGATGTCGGCGCGGGTAATGGTGACGTCGAAGGGTTCTTGCGTGCCGGTGCGTACGATTTTGAGCGTAACCTTGGTGTCGGCTTGGCCGCGAATCTTGGATACGGCGGTGTCGACGCTCATGCCGCTGGTGTCTTCGTTGTTGATACGGGCAATGATGTCCTTGGCTTTGAGGCCGGCCTTGGCGGCCGGGGTGTCGTCGATGGGCGAGACGATGGTGATGACGTTGTTCTTGAGGCCGATTTCGGCGCCGATCCCCGATAGCTTGCCGGTGAGGTCGTCGGAGAGAGTTTTGGCTTCTTTGGCGGTCATATAGACGGTGTAGGGATCGCCACCGGCGGCTACGAGGCCGGCCTTGGCGCCGTCGAGGGCCTTTTCGTCGTTGATCTGGCCGTCGAAATTGCGCTGCATGAGGGCGTAAATGTCATTAAGGCTGGAGAAGTCAGCACTTTTGACGGATTTGACAAAGGGGATGGGTAGTGTTCCGCCGTAGGTATTGCCGGCCGCGAAAGCACCAATGATCAAAACTAAGGCGGACGATACTAGCACAAGCGGGTTGAGCTCGATTTTTTTCAAACGATATTCTCCGGGTTAAAAGTGGATGAAACTGAGGCCGGCCGAAGGGATGGTCATCTCGCTGTATTCGCCGTTGTTGCCGTAGTTGTACTGGCTGACGTGAATCTTGCCGCCGATGACAGCTTCGACGTACATGGCATGGCCGTAGGGTCCGGCCATAGAGATGGCGATGTCGCCGGCACGGGGAGTGCTGTCCACGGGGATGCCGGAGGCGCGGGCGTTGCCGGGCCATTGGACGGCGTTGCCGCGGCCGCCCCAGTAGGGCATGTTGCGGCCGGACACGGCGACCTTGAAGGCGGTGTAGGAAACGCATTCGCGGTTGTACATGCCCCAATTGTCGGTGATGGTGTCTTGCTCGGCGTTACACCAGCGGCCGGGGTAGCCGCCGCCGCAGGTGGCGCCGCCGGTGAGGCCGCTGCCGATGTAGCGGGCAGCTAAGATGGCGGCTTGTTGAGCCTTGAGCTTGCCGATCTCGGCGCTGCTGCTTTGGACTTGCTGGTCGGCGGCGGCGGCGTTTTGCTGGGCGGTGGCGAGGAGCTGATTGACTTCGGCTTGGCTGGCGGCAAGCTGTTGCTCTTGAACCTTTTGGTCCGCCAGGATATCGGTGACCTGTTTTTGCTCTTGTTCGAGGGTTTTCTTGAGCGTCTGGATCTCACTCATGGCGGCTTGTATTTTGGATTTGACGCTTGAGCGGTACTGCTCGTTGTCGAGGAAATCGCTAATATTGGAGCTCGAAGCTAACATCTCGAGTGGTGACACGCTGGAATCGAAGTACATGGTCTTGACGATATCGCCGAGAATTTGTTTTTCTTTGGCGATCTTGAGTTTGGCTGCTTCAATGTCGGACGTAACCTTTTGATATTTGAGCTGGTTGAGGCTGATCTGCGTCTGCAGCGCGCCGATCTGGGCGTTTAGCTGGGAGACTTTGGTCCGGTAGTTGTCGGCTTGACTGTGAAAGCTGGCCGCCTGGTCTTGCTGGGCGGAGGCTTGCTGACGCAACGCGGTGATCTGGTCGTCAAACTGGTCGGCGTAGACCGCCGCATTGCCCGAAAACAAGACCACGGCTGCCCCTAGACTGGCCGCGGTCTTGGCTATGATGTTGGGCTTTAGGCTACGAATGATTGGGTCCCCTCCAAGGTGATTTCATCTTATCTAGGCACGTTATATCTGTCAAACCGGTTGGGTTTTATTCCGGTCTAGAGCTTCAGGTAGCGGCTCATGGCCAAAAGGCTTGAGAAGGCGCCGATGAAAATGCCGACTACGAGTTCGCCCAGAATGATGAGAGCGGGATACGACCGGAAGAAGCTAATGGTGGATTCGACGTCGATGTAGCTACTGAGCCGTGGGCCGGTGCCGAGCAACAGGGTGTACGAGAGCGCGGTCGCGACAATGGCGGCGATGATGCCATAGAGTGTGGCCTCGATGATGAATGGGCCGCGGATAAACCATTTGGTAGCACCGACCAATTTCATGATCTCGATTTCGTCGCGGCGGGTAAAGATGGCCATGCGGATGGTGTTGAAGATGATGAGCGTCGAGATAGTCACGAAGATGATACTAGCGATGAGGCCAAGCTTAATGACGAAGTTGGAGCCTTTGATGATGTTGTTGATGGCGTCTTTGCGCGTGCCGGTGATGCTGGCAGGATTTTTGTCATCAAGCAGCGGACGGATGGCCGGCTCGGTGGTGGTTTTGAGTACACTATCGAGTTTGTTGCGGTCCTTGAGCTTGACGCTGTACGACGCCGGGAGGGTGTTGCCGGTTTCTTCGATGGCTTGGATTTGCAGAGGGTCGTTTTTGTTCTTTTCTTTGAACCGGGCGATGGCTTCGTCCTTGGAGATGTAATCAATTCCCCGGACGTTACCGGTGGCTTCTAGGCGGTGGCGGATGAGGTCGCGCTGCTCGGTGGTAATGGTGTCCTTGAGGTAGATGGAAACGTCGATCTTGTCGGTGACGCCCTTGATGGTGGACGTGAGGGCTGAGTTCGAAATGAAGGAAATAATAATTATGCACAGCGTTACGGTCATGACGGCTGTCGCGGCCGTGGAGAGCCAGGCGTTGCGCATAAAGTTGCGCGCGCCTTGCTGGATTACGCGCCATAATTGAATCATTTATTTGCCCCCTTCTAGCGTGTAACGGCCCTGCTCTTCGTCTTTGATGATGCGCCCGCGGTTGATGGTGATGACCCGGCGTTTGAGGGCGTTGACGATTTCTTTGTTGTGCGTGGTGAGAAGCACGGTGGTGCCGAAGCGGTTGATTTTGAGCAGGAGTTCGATGATTTCCCAGGCGTTTTTGGGATCGAGGTTGCCGGTGGGTTCGTCGGCTATGAGGATCTTGGGCTGGCGGATGAGAGCGCGGGCGATGGCGACGCGCTGGCGTTCGCCGCCGGAGAGTTCGTTCGGAAAGGCTTGCTCTTTGCTGCTCAGGCCGACGAGCTGGAGCATCTTGGGGACGGCGCGCTTGATCTCGCGGCCACGGGCGCCGGAGACCTCTAGGGCAAAGGCGACGTTCTCCCCCACCCGGCGGTTAGGCAGGAGTTTAAAGTCCTGAAATACCACGCCGATGCGCCGGCGCACGAGCGGAACGTCGCGCGGGGTGATGGTATCGTAGTCAAGCCCGCCCACGATGATTTTGCCGGAAGTATGTGATTCTTCCCGGGTCATGAGCTTAATAAGCGTCGACTTCCCAGCCCCGCTTGAACCCACGATCGTGACGAATTCCTTGGGTTGGATGTGGAGATTGAGGCCGCTCAGCGCGACTTGCTGATTCGGGTACACTTTGGTGACGCGGTCAAAGAGGATCATTTGTAATTAGTGTAGCATATGGGGCTACGTGGTGCTGGACCCGATTTGGCTGCTCAAGTAGGCATCGATGAAGAGCTCTAAGTCGCCGTCGAGGACATCTTGGGCCTGGCTGGTTTCGGCGCCGGTACGGACGTCTTTGACCTTGGTGTAGGGGTGGAGGACGTAGTTGCGGATCTGGCTCCCCCATTCGGCCGATTTGTCGCTGGCGCGCAGGCCGGTGAGTTCGGCTTTGTGTTGGGCTTCGAGCAGCGCGGTGAGGCGGGATTTGAGGATGGCCATGGCTTTTTCGCGGTTTTGGAGCTGGGAGCGCTCGTTTTGGATGGCGACGACGGTATTGGTGGGAATATGGGTGATGCGCACGGCCGAGTCGGTGGTGTTGACGCTTTGGCCGCCGTTGCCGCCGGAGCGGTAGACGTCGACGCGCAGGTCGCCGGGGTCGATTTCGAGCTCGGTGGTTTGCTCGAGCTGGGGCAACACTTCGACGAGGGCGAACGAGGTCTGGCGCAGATTGTCGGAGTTGAAGGGGCTCAAGCGCACCAGGCGGTGGACGCCGCCTTCGCCCTTGAGCTTGCCGTAGGCGTAGGGGCCGGTGATTTCGAAGGTGGTGCTCTTGAGGCCGGCTTCTTCGCCGGGGCTCACGGATAGCAGCTCGGCGGTGTAGCCCTGGCGCTCGGCCCAGCGCAGGTACATGCGCTGGAGCATCTGGGCCCAGTCTTGCGCGTCGGTGCCGCCGGTGCCGGCGTGGACCTCGACGATGGCGCCGGCGCGGTCGTGGGGGCCGGAGAGCTTGAGCTCAAATTCGCGACCGGCGAATTCGGCTGCCAGCTGCTCGTAGGTGCGGCCGGCTGATTCCATGTAGCTGGGTTCGGCGCCAAATTCGCGCAAAGCCTCGGTCTCGTCGTGCACGCGCCGGGCGAGATCGCGCCAGTACTCCACATGCTTGGCCAGGGCGGCTAGCTGCTGTGAGGCGGCGGCGGCTTCCTGGGGGTTATCCCAGAAGCTGGGTCGCAGCGTCTGGTTGGTGAGGTCTTCGGCGCGTTGCTCGTCGGCTTCGATGTCGAGTTTGATGACGGCGTCATCAACCTGCCGGGAGAGGCCTTCGAGTTTTCGCAGGAGTTCTTGCATGGTGTACATTATACGGCATACGGCTATGTGCTCTGTCCTAAACATCAAAAAAGCCCTCGGTGAGGAGGGTTTTTTTGGGGAGCGTAAGGGTTACTTGCGCTTGCGGCTCTTGATGTAAGCCATACCGCTGCCGATCATGGCGCTCAGGCCAAGGGCGGAGGCGGCTACCGGGGCACCGGTTTGGGGCAGCACGGGCTGCTCGGTGCTGGTACCCAAGACCTCGGGGGTCGGGGTAGGCGTGGGGACTACGGGAGGAGTCGGGGTGGGGCTGGGCGTAGGCGTAGGCGTGGGGGTGGGAGTGGGAGTAGGTACTTCAACCTTCACGTAAGCCAGGTCGCAACCCTTCTGGGGCTGCTTGTGGTCGGTGGAATCACCGGTGAAACAAGCTTGGTTCTTGATAGTGACGTCGCTGGTAGCGGTCACTTTGACGGTGATGGTGCGCTCAGCGCTCTTCTTCATGCCGATGGTACCAACATTGAAGTTGTCCTGGCTGACGAGCTGGAGACCGGCGGGAAGCTGGTCGGTGATCATGGTTTTGATCATCTCGTCGCCTTTGCCTACGGCTACGTTGGAGACCGTAATGTGGTATACCAGCGTGTCGCCGGGGTGGGCGACCACAGCGGAAGCGGCGGTATCGGCCTTAGAAAGGGCCGATTGGGTGGTAACGTTCTGAACGTCCTTCCGGATGACACCCTTGGGGTGGCAGGCGGCGGCAATGCCGGTCGAGAGCAGCACCATGGCGGTGGCGGCGACCGATATTTGAGTAAATTTCTTGGTAGTCATAGTCGTTCGTAAACTCCTTTGGTACGAAATTTCATTCGTATTTGAATGAATGTTGAGTATTATACCCAAAGATTTTACGTTTGTCAATAGTTTTAGAGCAAAGTTACAACGGGCTAGTTGTTGGGTTGGAACTTGAACCTAAAGGGATTGGCGTCCGCGGGAACCTGCGGCGGGATGGGCTGGCCGGAGGCGTCCAATGGCACCGGCGTGGCGCTTCCGGGGAGGGTAAGGTTCCAGAGTTTAATCGCGGCTGGGTTGCTGTTGCAGCGCGCGGTGGGTAGAGCGCCGGCAAAGAAGACCTCATCGGTGGCGGCGTCCCAGGGGTTGGCGAGCCCACCGCCGCTGCAGACCTTGGCCGTGGCCACGCCGGCGGGGGGCGTAAAGTTGGCTACCGGCAGGCTAGCTAGCGCGCCTTCCATGTAGTCGTGCCAGATGGGGGCGGCGCCGGTGATGCCGTCGATGTTGTTCATGGCCGAGTGGTCGTTGTTGCCGACCCAGACAGCGGTGACGAGCTGGGGCGTGTAGCCGACGGTCCAGTTGTCGCGGAAATCGTTGGTGGTGCCGGTCTTGGCGGCGGAGGGGCGGGAGAGCAAGAGTGGCGAGTTTAAGGGGAATTCCGGCGCGCGCGAGTTGTTGTCGGAGAGGATATTGGTAATCATATAGGCCACGCGCGGGTCGAGGGCGGCTTGGGCTTTGGCGCCGGATTTAGTGATGTCCTTGCCGTAGCGGTCTGACACTTTGGCGATCGCGCGCGGAGGGACTTTGGTGCCGTTGTTGGCGAAGGTGGCATACGCGGTCGCCATATCAATGGGGCGCACCTCTCCCCCGCCCAGCACGAGCGCCAAACCGAAGCGGTTTTCGTCTTGGAGGGTGGTAATGCCTAGGTCGTGGGCGGTCTGGATGGTGTCGTGGATCCCGGCGTATTGCAGGACTTTGATGGCGGGGATGTTGAGGGAGTTGTCGAGGGCATGGCGGAGCGATACCGAGCCATGGAATTTGAGGTCGTAGTTTTGGGGAATGTATTGGCTGCCGTCGCCGTT
Source organism: Patescibacteria group bacterium (assembly GCA_028288925.1). Taxonomy (GTDB): domain Bacteria; phylum Patescibacteriota; class Saccharimonadia; order UBA4664; family UBA4664; genus RYN-427. The sequence goes on from JAQGHG010000017.1 coordinate 10,692, forward strand.
CGGGAGAACGAGCGGGGTGTCGTCGACGTGGGTGGCGCCGTTCCAGCCTTTTTTAAACGCGGTGGCGTAGGCGATGGGTTTGAAGCTCGAACCGGGCTGGAGCTCGGACATTATAACGTTGACGTTGCCGAAGCCAGGGGCGTTGTAGTCGACACTGCCGACCATGGCCAGGATGTCGCCGGAGGTGGGTTCAAGCGAGATGAGGCCACCATTGGTGACGTGGTGCTCGGCGAGGGCGTTTACGTGCTCGGCGACGGTTTGTTCGGCTAGGTGTTGCTTGCTGAGGTCGAGCGTAGTCTGGACGGTGATGCCGCCTTCTTCGACGGCTTCGGTGCCGTATTGCTGGCGCAACTGGTTGAGTACGTAAAATACAAAATGCGGCGCTTGGATGTTGAGGCTCTTGGCGTAGACCGTCATGGGGTTTGGGGCGGAGACGGTGGCGCCGGCCGCGAGTTGGAGGGGCTGGTTTTTGGCGGCTTCAGCCTGAGTCTTGGTGATCTTACCGAGCTCGAGCATGCGGCTCAGGACGTAGTCTCGCCGGCCGGTGGCAGCGCCGAGGTCGGCGTTGGGATCGAAACGGTTGGGACCAAGCGGAAGACCGGCGATTAGAGCCGATTCGCCCAGACTGAGATCGCGTGGGGCTTTGTGAAAGTAGGTTTGGCTGGCGGCGGCGATGCCCGAAGACCCTTGGCCGTAATAGACTTCATTGAGATACATTTCGAGAATTTGATCTTTGGAGTAGTGCCGCTCGAGCTCCATGGAGAGTAGAAGCTCCTGGTATTTGCGTTGGAGGTTTTTGTGCGAGGTAAGGAGAGCGTTTTTGACGAGCTGCTGAGTAAGTGTGGAGCCCCCCTCGACCCGGCTACGGTGAGTGATATCGACCCAGGCGGCCCGGGCGGTTCCACGCCACGAGAAACCGGGATGGGCGTAGAAATCGGGATCTTCGGCGGCCAGGGTGGCGTCTTTGAGCTGCTGCGGCAGCTGCTTGAGCGGTACGACGTTGGTGGCTTGGCCACCGTAGCCTTCGTATAGCACCTGACCGTTGCGGTCGAGGATGGTGGTGCCGGTTTTCTTCTTGGCGAGCAAGGCGGCGGGGCTGGAGATGTCGTTGGCGTAGGAAGACATAGTAGAAGCGGCCGTTGATACCGCGATGGTAATAATGGCAAGGCTACCGGCGGCGGCGACGGCCAGGTAGAGCGCCCGGGCGCGGCGGCTGGATAGGGTGCGGCCGCCACGGTGGGTGTAGGCTCGCAGATCGGCGGCGATGGGCGGCGCGAAGGTGCGGGCTGTTTGGGCGCCGGATTGGGCCGCTCCCCAGGCCAACCGGCTGGTTCGCAAGAGGTAACGGGTGGCGTTCAGGCTCGCCCGGCGGCTTTGAATCGCGGTGTATGCCAGGACCTTGCGAGATATTGTGAGCGATCGTTGACCAACGGCAAGGATGGCCTGCCGTTGGTCGGGATCAAAATGCCGGATCCGGGACCACTGGATGGTCTGGAGATGATTAATAAAACGCTGTCCGAGCTCGGCGAGTGTAAGGGTACTCTCGTAAAGGTGCTCGCGCATATCGGGAACGGTGGCCGGGGGCGTGAGGGTAGCCGGTACACTCTCGTAAAAAGCGCTGCGGCGGGTAGGCTTGCGTTTGTGTTTCTTTGATTTGGCCATGGGCATTCCCGCTAGTTGAATTGGTTTAGGAGGGTGTGACTGATACGAGTTGTCACTTTCACCAATTATCGTAGCCGGTGTTGGGCGATATTACAATATGGAATTTGGCTAGGATTTTCGCATTGCTCTCCCCTTTTGCTTCCGCGCTCTGCTCCTCTGGCGTGTGTCTGTGTAGCTCTAGCCTGCGGGTGGCAACGCAGGAATATTCCGCGGCTGACAGGACCCGTAGCCTTAAGACTTAACGATGCGGCGGCGCTTGGAGCGGGCAGGCGCGGCGGCCAGCAGCTCTTCGGCTTGCTTGAGCTCGATCGAGGCGGGTTCGGTGTCCTTGGGGATTTTGGCGTTTTTCTTGCCGTCGGTGATGTAGGGCCCGAAGCGGCCGTTGAGGATGGCGATGGGGCTGCCTTCGAAGGTCTTGATGTGCTTGGCGGCATCGGTGGCGGTCTTCTCGGCGATGAGCTCGCGGGCGCGCTCGAGTGTGATGCTCAAGGGATCGTCGGGCTTGATGGAGGCGTAAGTGCTCCCCCACTTGATGTAGGGGCCGAAGCGGCCGAAGTTGGCGGCGATATCCTGGCCGTCCTCGGTCTGGCCGACGATGCGCGGAAGTTTGAAGAGCTCCAGGGCGTCTTCGAGGGTGACCTCGTCCATGCGCTTGCCTTCGGGGATGGGGGCGAACTTGGGCTTCTCTTCGTTGCCGTCCTTGTCCTTGTCGGTGGCTTCGCCGAGCTGGAGCATGGGGCCGTAGCGGCCGAGGCGGGCGATGATGGGTTTGCCGGTCTTGGGGTCTTTGCCGAGCTCGCGCGCGCCGGCGGCTTCCATGCGGCTGACGCCTTCGGCGGCTTCGACGGTTTCGTGGAACGGTCCGTAGAATTCGGCGATCATGGTGTTCCATTTTTGCTTGCCTTCGGCGATTTCGTCGAATTCTTCTTCGACTTTCTTGGTGAAGTCGAAGTCGACGACGGCCGCGAAGTGCTCTACCAAGAAGTCGTTGACGAGCATGCCGACGGAGGTGGGAAAGAGTTTGTTGCGGTCGGCGCCGTAGGTCTCGATAGTGTCTTGCTCGGTGATATTGCCTTCTTTGAGCTCAAATTTCTTGACCGGGCGTTGTTTGCCTTCCAGCTCCCCTTTCACGATGTATTCGCGATCTTGGATGGTGGAGATGGTCGGGGCGTAGGTGGACGGCCGGCCGATGCCCATTTCTTCCATGCGCTTAACGAGGCTGGCTTCAGTGTAGCGGGGCTTGGGGCGGTCGTAGACTTGGATGGCCTGCATGAATTGTAGCGGCAGGTTTTGACCGACCTCCATGGGTGGCAGTATCCCCTCTTCTTCCGGCTCTTCGTCCGAATCGTGGGCCAGATAGAGCTTGAGGAAGCCGTCAAACAGCACGACTTCGCCCTTGGCGACGAATTGCTCGGGCCGGGTAGAGATGTCGATGCGGGCGGTGGTGCGCTCGAGCTTGGCGTCGGCCATCTGGGAGGCGACGGTGCGCTTCCAGATGAGCTCGTAGAGGCGGGTTTCGCCGGTCTCGCCGCTCGTGGTGGTATTGGCGAAGTTGGTGGGGCGGATGGCTTCGTGAGCCTCCTGGGCGCCGGCCGATTTGGTGGTAAACTGGCGCATCTGGTGGTACTGCGGGCCAAACTGGCTCTTGATCTGCTCGGCGGCGCCGTCGATGGCCTGGTCCGAGAGATGGACGGAGTCGGTACGCATGTAGGTGATTTTTCCGGCTTCGTAGAGGCGCTGGGAGAGCGTCATGGTCTGGCGGACGCTGAAGCCGAGCTTGCGGCTGGCCTCCTGCTGGAGGGTAGAGGTGGTAAACGGCGCGGCGGGCTTGCGGGCGGCCGGCTTGGTCTCGATGTCGGCGACCTTGAACTCGGCGCCGATGACGTCTTCCAGAAATTTGCGGGCCTCGGCGTCGGTCTTGAAGCGCGTCGGCAGCTCGGCCTTCAGCAGGGATTCGCCGGCTACCGTGAAGTCGGCGGTGACGCGGTAGGCCGATTTGGCCGCGAAGCCTTCGATTTCACGCTCGCGTTCCACGATGATGCGCACCGCCACACTCTGTACGCGGCCGGCGGAGAGCCCGCGTTGGACCTTCTTCCAGAGCACCGGCGAGAGCTCGTAGCCTACGAGGCGGTCAAGTACGCGGCGGGCTTGCTGGGCGTCCACCAGGCCTTGGTCGACGAAGCGCGAGTTGGCGATGGCCTTCTCGATGGCGGTTTTGGTGATTTCGTGGAAGGCGATGCGCTTGGTGGTTTTGACGTCGAGCCCGAGCGCCTGGCACAAGTGCCAACTAATGGCTTCTCCTTCGCGGTCTTCATCGGTCGCGAGCCAGACGGTGTCGGCGGCTTTGGCGTATTTCTTGAGTTCATTAATGCGTTTTTTCTTGTCGGGGGTAATCTCGTAGGTCGGTTTAAAATCGTGCTCAATGTCGATCGACATGCCGGACTTGGGCAGATCGCGGACATGACCGTACGAAGCCTCGACCTGGTAATCTTTACCGAGGAATTGATTGATGGTTTTGGCCTTGGCGGGGCTCTCTACTATAACTAGGTGTTTGCTCATGATGCTTACGGTATCAGTTCTTATGGTTAGTGGTCTAGGGGAAAACTATCTGGCGGCAGATCGCCGCGCACTGGGAACCGACGTTATCAGGTGGGGTGGGGCGCGTCAAGGTTAGTTTGCATGAAGGAGGCCCGAACGAGAGAATCATAGCGACTCTCTCGTTCGGGCCTAGGTGGTGGGCCCAGCTGGCCAGGCGGTGGCCGCCTACTCGGGCTTGTCCCCATCGCCGCCGGTGGGCGAGTTGGGGTCGAGGTAGCCCAGCCTCTTCATTAGCGGGGTGCCGCTGATCAAGAGGATGATTGCCAGGACGATGCCACCTATGATCTCCAGTGTCCCTCCAATACTGAGGAGAACCAGGGCCCCTACGAACGACCCTATTGCGGTGAGGATCAGTAGGATCGGGAATTTCCTCGGCCTTTTCATGCCTGACCTTTCGGGGTTTTGCCGTGCGGCGGCGTAGGCCGCTTTGACGTAATTCATAATGACACCTTTGATGCTATTGGTCAAGCAACGAGCTCTGATCTTGAAGTCAAACTAGGTCTGGATTTATGAGAAGTTGTTAGTTTTGACAAACATCCTTATATATGCTAGAGTTCTAGTAATTGTTGATCGTGAATTGCGGACCTTGTTACTGGAACTGCCAATTTGCGAGGCAGTTTAGTAAATAAAGGAACCCTATGTATCCTCAGAGCTCACTCTCTGGCCGTGGCCGTAAAGGCGCACGACCGATGTTTTCGTCGAAGAATCGGCGTGGACCGCAGGTCAAATCGATTGACCCCAACAAATTTATTAATAAGGCTACGCCTATCATTGAAGAGACGCCGTTTGTGCCCGAGCACAAGTTCGTCGATTTTGGTTTTGATAAGCGCTTGCAATTCAATATTGACGCGCATGGCTATGAGCACCCCACCCCCGTTCAGGATGGTGCTATCCCCTACGTCCAGGAAGGCCGCGACCTCATTGGCCTAGCCAACACCGGTACTGGTAAGACGGCGGCGTTTTTGCTGCCGACGATCCACCGTATGCTGCGTCACGAGGTCAAGCGCTGCTTGATCCTGGTGCCGACGCGCGAGCTGGCCATCCAGATCGAAGAGGAATTCCGCATCTTCGCGAAAGGCCTCAGCCTGTACGCTACCCTCGTGGTAGGTGGCGCTTCGATCAACCGTCAGCTGTCGCAGCTGGCGCGCAAGCCTCAGTTTATTGTGTCGACCCCCGGCCGGCTCAAGGACTTGCTGGAAAACTACGGCCAGCGCATCGACGACTTCGATGTGCTCGTGCTCGACGAAGCCGACCGCATGTTGGATATGGGCTTCATCCGCGACATCCGCTCGATCATGAGTAACTTGCGCGAAGAGCGGCAGACGCTGTTCCTGAGCGCGACGATTACGCCTGATATCGAGCAGCTCATTACGACTATCCTCAAAGACCCCGCTACCGTGAGCGTCCGCAAGGGCGAGACCAGCAGCCATGTCGAGCAGGATGTGGTGCGCGTAGAAGGCGGCAAGGAAGCCAAGGAAGAGAAGCTCGTAGAGTTGCTCTCCGGCCCGGAATTCAAGAAGGTTTTGATCTTCGGCGAGACCAAGTGGGGCGTCCAGAAGCTGGCCGACCGCCTGAATCAGCGCGGCCTCCGGGTAGCGGCGATCCACGGCAACAAGAGCCAGTCGCAGCGCCAGAAGGCTCTGAACGACTTCAAGAGCGAGCGGGTACAAGCCTTGATCGCGACTGATGTCGCGGCTCGTGGTCTTGATATTCCCAACGTGTCACATGTGATCAACTTCGATGCTCCCAAGCAATACGAAGACTACATCCACCGTATCGGCCGTACCGGCCGGGCCGGCCAGATGGGCATGGCTCTGACGTTCGTAACGAGTGGCGCGGCGAGCTTTGAGCCTCCGCGTCCCGGCGGCCGGCGCTAAACCCTCCGGAAGCCTATAAAAAACGGCCACTACTTGTGGTCGTTTTTTTGTTGGCTAAATACTCGGTGGGCGGATAGCCCGTATGAGCAGACCGGCGATGAGACTGACGGCGACGAGGGCAGCTACGGCCGGCCAGTCGAAGAATCCACCGGTGGTGTTGATGGGCGGTTGGCCGAAGATGGCTTGGAACGGCCAGACCATCCAATTGGTGGCGGCATAGAAGAAGCTGAGGTAGCCATTGGTGGGACTGGTGGTAAATAGACCCGCGATGAGCCGGCCTACCAACAGGAGGCTTAGCAGCGTGGCTATAAGACGCACTGCTTGCTCTATGGCTGAGGGCCGGGTGTCGATAAGGTCGACTTGGCTGCGGTAGGTTTGATTTGGTATGGGCGCGGCGAGCGTTTCGCGAAACGTTTCGGAATCCTCGCGGGCGCGAGTGCGCCGGCGCACAGAGTCGGGGTCGTTCATAATAACACCTCACGGTTATGCTAGAGATCATCCATCATGGCGGCAGGTGCGTCATTGAGCATTGTTACGAATTTTGAGTGGAGTTATGAGGTGGTGGAAGCATGGGTCATTTTAGCTCATATATGGTATAGAACAAAACGATTTTAAGCGTGCTCAGAATGAAATTCTTATATCATATATGGGTTAAAAATGACCATTGTTCTGGGCGGGTGAAGAGCGGATGGCTATGCCGGTGTGTCGGACGGGGGTGGGCTGCCGGCGAGGTGCTCGGCGTCGAGGGTAATGGTGTCGCCGGGCTTGGCGTCGCCGCGGAGGATCATGCCGGCGACGGCGTCTTCGACGCGGCGCTGAACCATGCGGCGCATGGGGCGGGCGCCCAGGCGGGGGTCGTAACCGGCTTCGACGAGCTGGGCAACGGCGTCTTCGGTGAGCGTGACGTTAATCTTTTGATTGGCGAGGGTCTTGTTGACCTCGGTGATCATGAGCTTGACGACTTGCCCGAGCTCTTCGGGCTTGAGCGGGCGGAAGAGGACGATTTCGTCAAAGCGGTTGAGGAGCTCGGGGCGGAAGGCGCCGGAGCTGATGAGGTCGTTGGTAAATTGCTCTTCGAAGTTTTCGAGTTCCTCTCCGGCCTCGATGTGCTCGCGGATTTCGTCGGAGCCGGCGTTGGAGGTGGCGATGATGATGGCGTCTTTGAAGGAGGTGGGACGGTTTTCGAGGTCGGTGAGGTTGCCTTCGTCGAGGAGTTGGAGGAGGAGGTTGAGGATATTGGGATGGGCTTTTTCGATCTCGTCGAACAGCACGACGGTGAAGGGATTTTGATGGACGCGGGGGAGGAAGCCGGCGGGATTTTGGGCGGCGGATTCCAGGATGCGGTCGACGTCGGCGACTTGCTGGTATTCGCTCATGTCGAGGCGGATGATGCTGTCTTCGGCGCCGAAGTAGAGCGCGGCGATGCTCTTGGCCAGCTCGGTTTTGCCGACGCCGGTGGGGCCGAGGAAGAGGAACGAACCGATAGGCCGGCGTGGGTTGGCGACGCCGGCGCGGGCCCGGCGCAGGGCGTTGGCGATGACGCTGACGGCGCGGGTTTGGTTGATCATGCGCTCGTGAATTTTGTCTTCCAGGTGCAAGAGCACATCGGACTCGGCGCCGCTGGCTTGCTGAACCTTGACGCCGAACTGGCTCTCGACGGCTTGTTGCACGGAGCGCTCGCTGATGAAGCTGCCGTCGGGGAAGTTGCAGGCGGCTTCGAGGAGCTTGAGGGCCCGGCCGGGATAAGCCTCATCGTCTAGGTAGCGGCCGGAGAGCCGGTAGGCTTCGAGCAGGGCGCTCCAGGTGGTGATGTGGTCGCGTTCCAGGGTGAGGGCGCGGTCGGCTAGCTCGCGCATGACTTCGATTTCGGTAGGCTCGGCCAGGACGAGCGGCGTGAGGAGGCTGGCCATGGCGGTGTTGGTGGCCTTGAGCCGCTGCCAGTCGCCCGGCGTGACGGCTAGCACGAGTTTGAGGCTGCGCTGTTGTAGGATGGGCAGGAGGATTTGGCTGAGGTTGACCGCGCCGGTGCCTTCGCCGAAGAAAAGTTGGGCTTCGTCGAGCGCGACCACGATATTGCCGGCCCGGACGGCTTCGTCGAATAGGCCGAGCACGATATTTTCGATATCGCCGGGGCCTTGGGCGCTAGAGAGGATGACCGAAGCGCTGAGTGACATGATCTGGTGGTGCTTGAGGCCGCCGCTCTCGATGCCTTGGAGTAAGCGATCGGCCAGGCCGAGCAGCAGCGCGGATTTGCCGATGCCGGGTTCGCCCACTAGGATGACGCTGCCTCCCCCATTATTGAGGCCGGTCACGAGGGCGTCGAGTTGGTTGGTGCGCTCGCGGATGCTCAGATGCTGGCCGGCATATTCGACTTCGTGGCTGAGGTTGGTGCCGAAGCGTGCGAGCAGCGGCGTAAAGCCGGCGGCCCAGTCGCGGGCAATACCGCCGTAGAGTGGCCGAACGGCGTGCTCGTAGGCATCCAAGCGGGCTAGCCAGCGGGCGCCTTCGCCCAGGTCCTCGGGCGTTAGCTTGGCGGTGGTGAGTTGCGCCGCGAGCTGCGGATTGAGGGTAAAGAAAGCGCAGACGATTACCGCGGCGGACACATGGGTCTGATTATTGGCTTGGCATAGCCTTTCTACTTCGGCCCAGAGCTCGTCGTGGTTGAGCTGCCAGCCGGCGAGGTTGGGGGTGATGGTCTCGGGCTTGAGCGCGAACCTCAGCATGAGGAAGCCGGTTTCCCAATTGCCCGTCAGCATATTCCAGAGCTCGGTGGCGGTCATGGTGGGGCGGTAGACGGCCGTGAGCTTGGGTGGCAGGAGTTGGTCGAGCGCCGTGGTGGAGCCGACGGCCACGGGTGGCAGGTGGTCCAGGTCCCGGTGTAGCCAGAGAAAGCTGGTGAGTAGCATAATCATCAGTCCGCCGAGGCTAAAGCCTTGATGGTGGCCGGTGGCGATCAGCGCGGCCGCACTTACCAAGAGAAGAATCGCGGTAATCTGCAGAATCCGTTCTATCGCCGGCCCGAGGCCCGTGGCTATCTTGGCCTTGGCTACCCGGAGCGCGTGCGGATTAAAGGAATAATGGTTCACAATACGAGCCCCCCTACTACCATGACGGGTCCGAGGATGGGCAGAAAGGGCCAGAGTATCAGTAACAATCCGCCAAAGACGGCATAAAACAAAATGGTGGCCACAGCCGCTATGAGCACCATGACGCGTACGGTAAAGCCGACGGCGCGGGATATGGCGTTGTCGCCGAGGGCGCGGAATTTATCCTGAAGTGAGGCGCCGGGAGGCGAAATAATGCGTTTCCAGGGCTCAAAAAGCGTAGCGAGCAGAATGGGAATTGAGAAACTCAAATAGGTGGTACGAATATGGTTTTTAAGCCGGCGAGCAGCATCGTTCCAGCCGGGACCATACCACCATTGAATAAACGCCACAACAAGCATAAGGGTATTGTACCACTGGAGTGGGTTCTCATAGAAATGGTTCGACCCCTCCACGGCAGGCGTAGAGGGGTCGAGTGGCCAGTGAGCAGGATCAACTGCTAAAGGGCTTGGGCGTTGGCCAGCAAGGTGGCCAAGGTGTAAACCTTCTTGGGCTTCCACGTGCTGCGTGGAGGGCTGGTGAGTTGCCGGTCTTCGCTCACCTCGATGGGGGCGGGCGGGTCGGTGAGCGGCCGGACTTTTCTCACGTTGATGGTGGCGGGTGGGTCTCGGAAGTCCGGAAGGTTCAGGGTGCCCCAACCCCCGATCTGTGCCCGTAGCTGGCCGTCGGACGTGAGGAGCTCGACCGTGATCTCGAGCAGCTTTCTGGCGTGGCCGGTGAGCAGCATGCCGAACCAGCTGTTGTCGTCGAGGTACCGGAAGATGTAGATCACCTGGCCGCCCGGCGGCACAATGAATACCATTTCCAGGGCGAACTCCCGGTCCGACGTCAAGTCGATGGGCTGGTGGAACTCCTCGAAGGGAACGAGCATCTCTTTTTGCGGGGTACCCTCGGGCTCATCGATGAGCTGGAAGAGGACCCCGTCAACCAGCAAGGTCTTGGTCTTGCCGTCGAAGCGGAGCGTGATGGTCCGGTTCGTGATGACGTCCTGGGCCTCGATCTCGTAGATGATGCAGTCGAAGCAGACGGAGCTGATGCTTACGATCGCCAGCTGGTAGAACCGGTGGCCGTACAGCTGGGTACCTTTGGCCCAGCGGCCGATCTGGATCTCGCCGTTCGGCGCGATGGTGAGGACGAAGATTTCTCCCTTCCCGGGGCGCTCGAAGTATATGAACTCAGTGGGCTGGGTCTTCGACACAACTACTCCTGGGGTGTGGGCATGCGGTTTCGTGGTTAGCTCGGCGGGTTCCTTTTCCGCCGTATGAGTGGTGTGACATAAGTATTATAACACAATTCACCTCAAAACTATTGACACAACTTCACTTTAGGGGTATACTTCCTCCAGCTCTCGAAATGACCTTGGAAACGGGGTCTTTTTTAATTCCTGAGCTAACCGTAAACGAAAGGTATATGAGCCTCCTTTGTGTGGCCCCTATGCGTAACATTTCAAAGCTGGTGGCAACCCTGTTGCTACTAGTCACTCAGGTTCGCACCCCGATCTTACCGATTTTGGGTGATGTAGCCGCCGCGGTTAAGGCGCCTGTCGCCGAAGCCGCTGGAGTTTACGAGGTGAAACTAAATACCAATAGCGCCGTGCCTCTCGAGTTGGTGCCTGCTACCAAGCAGCCTGACTACGAGGCCGAAGTGCTAGCTCCCCTCCACCAGGCTCAGGCCGAGGCAGCTGCTAAGGCTGAAGCTAAGGCGGCCCAGGTTGCGGCGGCCAAGGCGAAAGTCGCGGCTCATGCTAAGGCTAGCGTGGTGACCACAGTGGTTCTGCCCGCGGGTAGCCACACCGACTGGATGCGTGAGGCCGGCATCGCCGAAAGCGATTTTGGCTTCGTGGATTACATTATCGACCATGAAAGTGGTTGGGGTGTGACCAAGAGCAACTATGCTGGTTCGGGCGCCTATGGTCTGGGCCAGGCCATGCCCGCCGGTAAAATGGCGAAGTTTGGCGACGACTACCTGACCAACCCAGTAACCCAGTTAAAGTGGGCTAATGCCTACGCCGTGGGTAGCTATGGCTCGTGGGCCGGGGCTTACAGCCACTGGGCGGGTCGTCACAACTGGTAAATTACGACTCTGGTATCAAAAAAGACCCCAATCGCTATAGCGTGCGGGGTCTTTTTTGATGGCTGGCATTATACCACAAGCACAATTACAATACTTCCCTTTTCGTTCCTAAAACATGGTGGGTAGTTTGGCTATCTGTTGGACGGGTGCGGGAGTGCGGATTTGGGGTCTACGAAAGTGTGCATAACTATTTTAAGTAGGCGGTTTTTAGCCTACTTGATGGGTTAGGATGGTCCGAACCTCGTCGGGATTGGTGGCTTCCATGAGTTTGGTGCGCAGTTCGGCGGCGCCGGGCCAGCCGTGGACGTAGATTTTGAAGAATTTTTTGAGGGGTTGGAATGATTTAGTCGGCGATTGTTCGTAGAGGTCGAGGTGGTGGCGCAGGAGTTCGAGGTGGGCGGCCGGTGGGTGCTCGGCGGATTCGTGGGCAAAGGCGTAGATGTCGTGGAAGATGCCCCGGCCGATCATGATGCCATCGACGCCGGTTTCGGCGGCGAGTTGGAGACCGTGGGTACGGTTTTGGACATCGCCGTTGCCGATAATGACCGTCTGGGGGGCGATTTGGTCGCGTAGGGCCACAACCTTGGCGATTTCGTCCCAGCGGGCCGGTACGCGGCTCATTTCGCGCACGGTGCGGCCGTGGATGGTGAGTGCCGCCAGGTCTTGGGTGAGCAGGAAGCCGGCCCATTCTTCGGTAATGATGGTGTTTAGGCCGATGCGCGTCTTGATGCTTAGAGGCAGGCCGGGCGCGCCGGCCTTGATGGCGGCGACGATCTCGGCGACTTGGTGGTCGTGGCCGATCATGCCGCCGCAGCAGCCGCGGGCCACAATCCCCCGTTCGGGGCAGCCGAGGTTGATGTCGATGCCGGCAAATCCCAGGGCGGCGATGTCTTGGGCACTTTTGTAGTAGCGGTCGGGGTCCATGCCCCAGATCTGGGCGACAAGCGGCTGTTGGAGGCCCGGCTCGATGCGCAGCCGTTTGAGCGTGGCCTCGCGTCCGGGCGATTGCAGGCCGTCGATGGAGACGAACTCAGTAAAGAGCACATCCGGTGCGGCCGCGCGCGCGACGATCTGCCGAAAGACGGCGTCGGTGACGTCGTCCATGGGGGCGAGCACAAAGAAAGGGTTAGGTAGCTGTTGCCAAAAACTCATTATGATATTTTAGCATGTTTTTAACGTATCACCCACTGGCCGGCGCCTAGGTTGCGGACTTTGCCGGTGATCTCCATGAGGCTGATGATATTGGCGAATTGGGCGGCGGTGAGCTTGCTCTCTTCAATGAGGTCCTGACTGCTGGTGACGCCCTTTTGCAGGAGCTTGATGATGGCGGCTTCATCGGGGCTCTGAGCCGGCACGGGGACGGCCTCGCGGGCTTCAAAGCCGAGCTGGATGATGACATCGCTAGCCGATGTGATGGGCACGGCGCCGGTGCGAATGAGGTTGTTGGGCCCGACCGAGAATTCAGAGGTGATGTTGCCGGGGACGGCCATGACGGTGCGACCGGCGTCTTTGGCGTCGCGGGCGGTGATGAGCGAGCCGCCCTTAACGGCTGATTCGGTGATAATGGTGGCCTCGCACAGCGCGCCGATGATGCGGTTGCGTTCGACGAAGTGGTGCTTCATCGGCACGTCCCCCACCTCGTACTCCGAGACGAGCGCGCCGCCGGAGGCCAGGATTTCCATGGCGAGCGCCCGGTGGCGGTGCGGATAGATGCGGTCGAGGCCGTGAGCCAGCACCGCCACGGTGCGGCCGCCGGCGTCTAGCGCGGCGCGGTGGGCGATGCCGTCGACGCCGATGGCCAGGCCGCTGACGATAGTGACGCCGGCCTTGGCTAATTCGTTGGCCAATTGGTAGGTGATTTGCTCGCCGTAGGCGGTGGGGCGGCGGCTGCCGACGATGGCTACCATGCCGTCTTTGGGTATTTCTCCTAAGGTGTAGAGGTCTTTTGGCGGTATTGCTATATTACGAAGGACGTCAGGAAAGGCGGAATCTTTGAGATTTATACGGGTAATTTGCATAATAGTGTTGACATAATTAATAAAGTGTGTTAGCATCTTTATCATACCTTCCAATCGAAGGTAAGAACCATCCAAACATACCACTTATTCGCCTGCAAAGATATCTGAATGCACCCTCCTTTAGATACCCTCCTGCAGGCGGATGAGTCCCTTCAATTCCCGATGCCCTTATTAACTTGCGCATTGCTCAAAACACCTCTGAGGTGAGGATTGAAGGGTGTCATAAAGACCCGAGCATGAATGTGACCACCCACTATTCATCGCTCGGGTCTTTATTTTTGCCTTGTGACATAATATTAGTGATGGGAATAATGAACACGTATTTATTGACGGTTTTTCCGGGCCTGGCCGGGTTGGCGGGCGAAGAACTGCTGGCGCGGACCGGCTTGAAGAGCACCGGTGTTAAGCGGGTGCGCGATCGCGAAGTAATGCAGGTGCGGTCTGAAGCGAGCCGGCCCTTACTGGATGTGCGGCTGGTCGAAGACATGTTTGTGCTGCTCGGCAAGGTGAGCTTGACCGGCCAGACGGCCGACCTGAAGGCACTGGGAGCCTCCCCGGCGTTTCGGGGTGGTCTGGCGAAGGCTGTGGCCGAGCGCGGCCCACAGGCGAGTAAGTCGCGGTTTCGGGTGGTGGTGCAGGCGGATGACGCACGTTGGCGGCTATACCGGCGGGTGGATACGCAGGCGGCGGCGGAGGCGGCGATAGCGCGGGCACATCCGGGCTGGCGGCTGGACCGCGAGGAAGCGCCGGTGGAAATTTGGTTGCATCAGGTGGGGCGTGAGGCGCTCGTGAGCCTGCGCCTGACGACAAACGCTCATCGCCAGCGTGGCGGCCGCGAGCAGGAACGGACGGCGGCGCTGCGGCCGACGATCGCGGCGGCTTTGGTGTACCTGAGCGTGCCGGCCGACGACGATGTGTTCCTGGATCCGATGTGCGGCACCGGTACGGTGCTGCTGGAGCGGGCGCGGGCGGGCCGCTATGGCCTATTGCTGGGTGGCGACAACGACGCGGCGGCCGTAAAGGCGGCTCTGGCCAACTTTGGGCCGCGCCACCAGCCGCGGCGCATTGAGCGTTGGGACGCACGGCATTTGCCGCTGGAGGATGCCTCGGTGGACGCGCTGGCGACGAATTTGCCGTGGGGCCGCCAGATTGGCCGGCCGGAGGATTTGCCGGCGTTGTACCGCGATGTGTTGGCCGAGGTGGCGCGGGTGTTGCGCCCGGGCGGCCGCGCGGTGTTGCTCTCGAGCGAGTGGGAGCTGCTGAAGCGGCTTATTAAGGCTCAATCGAGGCTCAAGCAAGAGCGCACCATATCAAATATTGACGTGTTGGGGCGCCGGGCCGATATCGTGGTGTTAACCAGGTCGTAATGTGACTCAATCCCCTTCTCTAGCCCAGACGCTTGAGTTTATGCGTCTTATGCTCAAGCTGCAGGAGGTGCTGCGGGTGACGCGTCCGCCGGGCCGTGAGTATATGGAAAATGATGCGGAGCATAGCTATCAGTTGGCCATGACGGCGTGGTATCTCAATGATGCTGCCGGGCTGGGCCTGAACCTCGAGCGTATATTGCGCTATGCCTTGGTACATGATCTGGCCGAAGCGTATGCCGGCGATGTGACGTCGTTGGACTATATCGGACGGGAGGGCAAAGACCAGCGGGAAACCGCCGCATTGAAGCGGATCGCCGCGAAGTTTCCTGAGTTTCCGGAGCTGGTGAGCTGGGTGCGGCGTTACGATGAGCGGTCGGATGCCGAAGCGAAGCTGGTTTACGCGCTGGATAAGCTGATGCCGATGTTGCTTACCTATCTGCAGGATGGCAAAGTCTGGCACGAGTTGGGTTGGAGCCGCGAAGAGCTTTTGACGAATAAGGATAAGACTACCCTGGCTGATCCGTTGGTACATGAATTGTGGCTTCAGTTGCGAAAATTGCTGGCAGAGCAACCGGAGTTATTTCCCCGAGCTTGACGTTTAGTAGTCTTTGTGCTATAGTACTAACTACTCATTCGAGATTAACTCTCGACCCACTCTAAGTTAAGGAATTTTATGGATCTAATGATCTTGGCGACGTTTTTTGTCGCGTTATTTTCAAGTATATTAAGCGGTATTAGCGGCGGGGGCGGCGGGTTTATCATGACCCCCTATTTCCTGCTGATCGGCCTGTCGCCGCTGCAAAATGTGGCGATAGGCTCGGTGTTAGGCATAGGCCTGTCTGGCAGCTCCTTGTTGGTAGTACGGGGCAGGAATCTGGTGAGCCGGCGGTTGTTGGGGCCATTGGTAGTCATAACGGTCGTCGTGACGCTACTGGCGATGTCGGTGCTGCCCAAGGTAGGCGCTAAGTCGCTCACGATGATGATTGGCGTGCTGCTGCTTCTGTTGGTGCCGACGCTTTTCGTCAATAAAGCGGCTTTTCTGCCCGGGGCGCGTTCGCCTCGAATGGTGACGCTCGGGCATGTATTGTATGGAATATTGTTGTTTGGGAACGCGCTATTATCCTCGGGTTTGGCGGCTTTGCTGTTTTTGCCGCTCATGTTTCTCATGGGTCTCACGGCGCTTCAGGCTAATGCCACAAAACGGGTAGTTGGCTTGGTGCAAGCCGTGTTGATATTTGCTATTTTGGCGCCCCAAGGTCTGATCGTGTGGAACCACGCGCTGGCTGGGCTGGCGGGAGCATGGCTGGGCGGTCATTTGGGTACGCATCTGGCGGTCAAGAAGGGCGACCGGTTTGTGAAAGCCGGCTTGGCGGTGGTGATGGTGCTGTCGGGGTTGGCGCTTATTTTCACATAGGTCGACTATCGACCTATGGCTTCAGTGTTCTTGGGGGGCGAATTCAGTCATCTTGGCCGGACCTGTCACTTTCCTTTCGGTTAGCTGAGTAGATCGAAGGTTGATTCCTCGGGGGCGTCACGGACGAGCTGGTCCTGGATGAGCTTGGCTGCGTTGGTGATGAGCTTGGGGAGTTGCTCGCGTTCGTCGGGGTTGAAACCGCGTAGGACGTAGACTTCGCTGGATTCCTGGGCGCGGTCGTTGAGGCTGATCCCGGTGCGCAGGCGCAGGAAGTCCGCGCCGGTGTGCTGGATGAGCGAATTGACGCCCTGGTGGCCTCCCCCGCTGCCGCCGCGGCGGATGCGCAGGCGGCCGAAGGGCACGTCGAGCTCGTCGAAGACGGCCCAGATGTCTTCCGGAGTGAGTTTGTAAAATTGCACAATGCGCTGAACCGCCTCACCGGATAGATTCATCATGGTCTGGGGTTTGGCGAGGAGAATTTTTTCGCCGTCCAAACTAGCGGTGGCGATTTCGGCTTTGAGCTTGGATTCGAGTTTCCAGCTGACTTCTAGATTGGCGGCGAGCTGATCGGCGACCATAAACCCGATATTATGACGGGTCCGAGCGTACTGGGCGCCAATATTACCGAGGCCAACGACTAACTTCATTTGCGCTTGTGATCCTTGCCGCGGCGCAGTTCGTCGCCGTGTTTGTGACGGAATTCGAGGCGGATGGGTGTGCCGGCGAAGTCCCATTCTTCGCGCAGATTGTTTTCCAGATAACGGCGGTAGCCGAAGTGGATGAGGTCCGGGTAGGTGCAGAAGAAGGTAAAGGTGGGCGGATTGGTGCCGGTTTGGGTGACGTAATTGAGCTTGGGCAGGCGGCCTTTGAGTGCCGACGGGGGTTGTTTGTTGACGAGCTTCTCGACGAGGCGGTTGAGCGGGCCGGTGGGGACGTTGGTACGGCGGCGTTCGTCGATCTGGACGGTGAGCTCCATGAGGCGGTTGACGTTGAGACCGTGGGTAGCGGAGGTGTAGACGAGCGGCGCCCACCAGGCAAACTGGAAGTCTTTTTTGAGGATGGCGCTGAGGTGGTCTTGGGTTTTGTCGTCTTTTTCGACAACGTCCCATTTGTTCATGACGAGGATGAGGCCTTTGCCGGCTTCGAGGATTTGTCCGGCCAGGTTGAGGTCGCCGGCGACGTGGCCTTCCTCGGAGTCCATGACGAGCGCGCAGACGTCGGCTTCGTTGATGGCGCTGAGGGTGCGCAGGGCGCTGAACTTCTCGACGCCGGGCTCGATGCGGCCGCGGCGGCGGATGCCGGCGGTGTCGACCAGCTCGATGGCGCGGCCGTGATATTTGATGACCTCGGTGGCGACGTCGCGGGTGGTGCCGGGTACGCTGGACACGACGGCTTTCTGCTTGCCGACGAGGGCGTTGAGCAGGCTGGACTTGCCGACGTTGGGCCGGCCGATGAGGGCGAGTTTGAGCGGCGCGTTGGCGTCGGGGGCGGGCAATTGCTCGAGGTGAACCGTAATGGCGTCGAGCAGATCGCCGGTGCCATGGCCATGGATGGCCGACGCGCCGATGATTTCGCTAATGCCGAGGCGGCGCCAGGTCTCTACCTCCGCCTGGCGGGCGGTGTCGAACTTGCCGAGCACCAGGATGACGGGTTTGCCGCTCTTGAGGGCGAGGCGGGCGGCGGTTTGGTCCTCGGCGGTGATCATGGTGGCGGCGTCTACGACCACGACGATGACCGAGGCGGTGGTGGCCATTTGCTTGATCTGGTCTTGTGCCTGCAGCTCGATCTCGCCGTCGGCTTTGGAGAGGCCGGCGGTGTCGACGAGGGTGAAGTGGTAGCCGCGCCAGTTTACGTTGCCGTAGTTGGCGTTGCGGGTGGTGCCGGCGGTGTCGTGCGTAATGGCTTGGCGCGTGCCTACCAGCCTATTGAATAGACTCGATTTGCCCACATTTGGGCGGCCCACGATTGCCACGATGGGGGTTGTTACAGCCATTGCCAGGTATGTCCAATCCAGTTAGTTAGGGTCGTGGTGGCGCCAAAGCGGTCGCTTGAGCCGAGTACGACAGTGATGACCTCGTGCCCGTTTATACGAGTAAGGCCGACGAAGCATTCGCCGGCTGCGAGGGTGTACCCTGTCTTTATACCATAATACTGACCCGAAGCCAAGAGTTTATTGGTGGTCTCCAGGTTGATGATGCGGCCGGCGCCGCTGGTGATGGTGGCTTCGGTGTGGCCGACGGTCTGACGGATGAGTGGATTGGCGAGAGCGAGCTTGGCTATTTTGCCAAGGGCTTCGGCCGAGGCGTAGTTATCGGCGTCCTGGAGGCCGCTGGGTCCGGAGAAGCGGGTGCCGGTGATACCCCACTCCCCCATTTTGGCGTTCATCTGGGCGGCAAACTTGACCTGGGTGCCGGCATCCCAGCGAGCCAGTGAGTCGGCGGCATCGTTGGCCGACTGGACGAGTGTGGCCTCAATGAGGCTGCTGAGGCGGTAGGTCTCGCCGGGTACGAGGCCGATACGCTCGTCCTCGGGGCCATAGGCGGGGAGTCGCGGGATGGTGACGGACTCGGCGGGACTATGGCGCGAGAGGATAACGAGGCTGGTGACGAGTTTGGTAACGCTGGCGATGGGCCGTTGGGCCGTGGGGTTCTTGCTGTAAAGTACGGTGTTGGTGGACGTATCGAAGGCTATCGCGCCGGCGGCGTCGAGCAGGAGCGGCCCGGTGCCGGCCCGGATGGGAATCGCGCCGATGCGGCCGGGCGCGGGGCTGGTCGCGGTTGCCGGCGCGGCGACCGCCGCGGTATTCGCGCCGGTATTGACGAGGTCGTGGCGGGTTTGGTCCGGCAGGCGCGACCACAATCCGGTGGCGTGCAAGACGAGGATGGCGAGTAGGGCTAGGCTCTTCATAGGGCCGTTACGGTCTTCCATTGGCCGGCGGCGAGGCCGGCGAGGAGGTACGGCCCCATCTGGGTGCGCTGAAGTGCTTCGACGCCGTAGCCGAGAGCACCAAATGTGCGTCGGAGCTGGCGGTTGCGGCCTTCGCTGAGGCTGACGGTGACATGGCGGCCGTCGACGTGGACGATACCGAGACGGCTGGGGCCGTCGTTTAGTTCGACGCCGGCTTCGAGACGGGTACTGTCAGCGGGGGCGAGGGGGCGGGACAGCTCGAGCTGGTAGATTTTGGATTTGCCAAATGACGGATGGGTGTAGCGGTGTACGAAATCGCCGTCGTCCGAGAGCAAAATGAGGCCGCTGGATTCGCGGTCGAGGCGGCCGGCGATGCGCAGCCGGCGATGCTCGGGCGGAAGGAGTTCGTAGAGTGTAGGATCGTTGCCCTGGCGGACGCGGCTGGATACGTAGCCGACCGGCTTGTTGAGTATGACGTAGGCGTGAGTGGCCCGGAGGGCGAGCGCCTGACCATCGAGTGATACGACATCGTCCTCGCCGACGCTTTGGCCGAGCTGGGCGGTCTGGTCGCCGAGCCGTACACGGCCGTCCGAGATGGCGGCGTCGGCGGCGCGGCGCGACATACCGCTAGCGGCTGCCACAAATTGATTAATTCGCATGGGGTTCTCCGACTTCCTCTGGTATGGGCGGCAGGTCGGTGGGGCTGGTGAGGCCGAAGTGTTGCAAGAAGCTGTGGCTGATGGCGTACTGAAGGGGCCGGCCGGGTTCGCGGCTGCGGCCGGCTTCTACGATGAGCCCGCGGCCGAGCAGATTGCGTAGCATGGTTTCGGAGGATACGCCGCGGAGGGTCTCGATTTGGCTCCGGGTGAGCGGCCCGCGGTAGGCCACGATGGCTAGCGTTTCGAGGGCGGCCCGCGACAGCTCGGCCTTGCTCTCGGCTCGTAGGAATCCGCGGACGGTGGCGGCGGTTTCGGGCGCGGTTACGAGCCGGTAGGTGCCGTTTAGCTGGCTGAGGCGCAGGCCGGTCGTGCTGAGCTGCTTCTGGAGGTCTGCCAGCGCGCGGGCGGTGTCGTCGGGCCCGGCGCCGGCGGCGCCGGCTAGCTGTGCCACCGAGAGGGGCTCGGTGGCTACAAACAAGAGAGCTTCTAGGTTGTGAATTAGGGGTGTCTCAGCCACGGTGCGCCTCCACTCTGATAGCGCCAAAGGGATTTGGCTGCTCGACTTGGGCTAGATTTTCGCGCACGAGCTCGAGCAGGGCCAAGAAGGTAATGATTATTTCTAAGTGGTCTTCGCACTCGTCTAGGATATTTTGCAATTCAAATCCGTCCGTTAAGCGGGCTTGGAGTTTGAGACTGACGATTTGAAAACTGATACGTTTTCGCGGGAGAACTTTTTTGGGAGCCGGTAGGACGCGCCTTAAGGCTTCGGTGAGCGCCCGGTTGAGCTGAGCGAGGGTGATATTGGGCAGCGGGAGGTCGCCTGGGCTGAGGCGTTCGGTGGCTTGGCGTTCCCAGGTAGGGGCGGCTTGTTGGCGCGAGAGGAGACGCGCGGCGGATTGGAGACGGCGGTATTCGGTGAGTTCCAAATTGAGCTGGCGCAATTCCTCGTCTTGGTCGCTGCTCGCGGTGGCCACGGGCAAGAGGGCGAAGCTTTTGATGTAGAGAAGCCTAGCTCCGAGCTGGACAAAATCGCTCAGCTCTTCCGGCGAGTTTGATTCCAGCCGGCGGACACGCGCCAAGTATTCCGCCGTAATTTCGGCTACGGAAATGGCGGTAACTTCGAGTTTTTTGCGCTCGACAAGGTCGAGCAGTATTCCTAGCGGTCCTTCGAATTCTCCGACCGCGACCGTATGCGCCATAGTCTCATCGTTATTACAATGTTATTGTACCAAGCCGCTCGTGCTTTTAGCGAGCCTGCCGGATGATGTCTATGCCTTGCATGAACAATATGGCGAAGCCAATCGCGGTGATAGCCGTGGTTGCTAGGGCGATGATAGCGATATTTCTGGCTTGGTCGCCGGCGGCTGGTTCCGTGCCGTTCTCCGGCGTGTCATCGCGATATACATAGTGGCCGGCCGTGGCGGACAGGGCTTCGTAAAATTCTGTATCGGCGTCTTCGGCCGGCTGATAACTCCGCTTCATAATACTTCTCCTCTGCTTAGCGTGGAAGCATTATAAGATAGCGGAATTGGGTTGGCATTGGCGGATCATGCAAATAATCAGCTAATTTTGTTCTCTATGCGGTTGGTGGTGTCGCAGGGGGTGACGGAGGCGTGGGCGTGGTGGGTGGCGGTGTAGGGGCGGCCGGCGCCGGGGCAACGGTGGGTGGTGTCGCTGGCGCGGCGCCGAGCGATTCTTTCACCGAGTTCACTACGTCTTCCAGGGTGACTTGTGACTTAATGAGGTATTTATTGGCGCCCAGGCTTTCGCCGCGCTGGCGGTCGGTGTCTTGGCTGAGGGCGGTCATCATAATGACTTTGGTGTCTTTGGTTTCGGGGGTGGAGCGCAGGATGTCTAGCACGTCAAAACCGGAGATCTTGGGCATCATCACGTCGAGCACGATGAGGTCGGGGCGCTCGCGTACGGCGGTGGCTAAGGCTTCTTCGCCGTCTGAGGCGGTAATTACTTGATATGCTTCGGCAGCGAACCGCGCGGAGTAGATCTCGCGTAAGTTGACGTCGTCTTCGACTAACAGAATCTTTGCCATTGGTAACCTTACTTTACTTAAATCGCTTGTGCTTAGCAATAGGGTTCATGGGATATGGGCCGCCTATTACTTCTATTGTATCCTACGTCGCTGGGTTTCGGCACTGCTTTGTGCGGCGGGGGCAGGATTGGGTGTTGGTGTGGGAGTAATCGCGGGGCCGGTTTCGGTGGCCTGGCCGGGGACGGGCTGGGCTTGGGGCGTGTAGGCGGGTTGAACCGGGGTTGGAGGCGGGACGGTGGCTGCCGGAGCGGGGGCAGGCGCTACGCCGGGCTGCACGACTCCGCCCGGCCCGCTGGAGACGGCGGCGGTGGCGGCGGCTTCCATGCGCGAGACTTCGTCTTGGCTGAGGCGGGGCAGGGTGAAGCGGAAGTTACTTCCCTGCCCCAGTTTGGATTCTATCCAGACGCGGCCGTTGAACGCTTCGATTACGCGCCGGCAGAGGTACAGACCCAGCCCGGTGCCGCCGATGGTCCGGGTATCGGTGCTGTCGATGCGGTAGAACTTCTGGAAGAGGTGCGGGATGTCTTCGGCGGCGATGCCGAGACCGGTGTCGGATACGCTGACGGTGACGTCTTTTTCGGTGCCTTCCAGGATCACCTTGATTCCCCCTTCGGGTGTAAATTTAACGGCGTTGTCGATGAGGTTCATTACTACCTCGCGCAGCCGTTCGGGATTGACCGCTACATAATATAGTGGCGAAATGGTCTTACCGGTTTGATTGCCTATCTGGTAGACCAGGGTGAGCTTCTTCTTCTGGACGGTAAACTGCATGTCGTCGACGGCGCTCTGGAGGAGCTTGCCCAGATTGGTGGGCTCGATTTTGGCGTTGAGTTGGCCTTCTTCGGCTTTGGTGACGCTTAGTAGGTCGCGGAAGAGCTCACCCAGGTGGGAGATGGTCTCGTGGGCTTTGGTGAGGTATTTCATAGCGCGGTCGTCGATGGTGGCGACGTTGGCGTTCATGGCCAGCGAGATATAGCCTTCGATTGCCGCGACGGGCGTGCGCATTTCGTGGCTGGCGGTGCTCACGAATTCTTCTTTTTGGCGCTCCACTTCTTTTTCCTGGCTGATGTCGCGGAAGAGGGCGATGGCGCCGGTGGGGTTTTTGGCATCGTCGTACATGGGCGATACGGAGAGGCTGAGCTGTACTTTGCGGCCGGAGCGCGTGGTGGTGGTAAGGTTGTCGCGGACCACGGTGATTTGTTTGCTCCAGGCTTCATTGAAAGGATCGGTGAGCTCGGAGAGGGGTTGGTCTTCGGTGTTTTTGAGCTGAAGCACGGCGTTGTAGTCGATATTTTGGGCGCTGGCTTCGTCCCAGCCGGTCAGTTCCTGGGCAGCTTTGTTGAAGAGCTGGATCTTGTGGGTGCCGTCGATCACCATTACGCCTTCGCCGATGCTCGACATGATGGTATCGGCCTTGAGCTGGGCAGTCGAAAATTGTCCGGCGGTGCCGCTGGGCTTGGCGGCGCCACTGCTGCTACCGGTGGCTTTGCGGCCGCGCGAATGAACCCATTCGGCCAGCCCGGCGGCGGTGATGGTGAGGACTAGCTGCACGATGTGGTCGCGGATGTAGGGGGCGTGCAGGCCCTGCATGACGATCTCGAAGGCATAGTACGCTACGGTCAGCCCAAGTACCGTGAGTGTCTCGGCCAAGCCAAAGATGCCGGCGGCGACGATCGCCAGCAGCCACAGCGAGTAATACGGCGAGTCCAGGCCGCCGGTGGTAGTGATGACGAGCGCGAGATTGAGCGCCGTGATGAGCGTGAGGATGAGCGTGGAGAGGGCTAGGCGTTGCCGTGAAAGTATTTGATGCAGCGTGAGGTAATAGACGGCTCCGATGGCGCCCATAATGGCGGCGGCCAGTGATAATCCAGTATTTGTAAGGATATGGGGCGAAATGCCGTAGATACTGAAGATTACCACGGCAATCACACCACCCATCGCGGCCTGGATGATGCCGAGCGTCTTCAAACTACGTAAGCGTTGATCTGACATTATCTGGTTCGCGCACTCACCTAACACATTATGCTTGTGGTTAATTATGGGGTCTTAGGGTGTTTCCTGCAAGCTTGAGCGTCGCGGGTGCCTCGCTCAGGGTCGGACCTAGCGATTGGACAAATGGGTAAGAACCTGCTATATTTGTATGGTTTTACAGCTGTACGGTCCCATCGTCTAGCGGTTAGGACGCTGCCCTCTCACGGCGGTAACAGGGGTTCGAATCCCCTTGGGACTACCATTGGAATATTCTCATGAGCCTTTAGAGCATCGAAGGCCTTTTTCGTACTCACGCACATTGGCATTACACTGGTTCCAGAACTTTTGCCGTCATATGTTAAGCCAGCAGGAAATAACCATCTTTGGAACTTTTGTTTAACCTCTATATCATCAAGTTCATCCCAAACGCGACCTATGCGGCTTAGGCTCGAAAAGCCAAATTCGACAATTTCAGATACGTCTTCATCCATCTCTTTATAGCTACTAATCTCCAACTTTTTCTTAGCTATCTCAACATCGTTATCAATCAGTAACTGCTTCGTCTTCTCGTCCCCGTATTGCTTGGCTTAGAGCATCTTTGAGCTCGACTTGATACTCCAGCCCTTCTATCAAAACTCTAAACTGTGATTCAACTAGTTCCTTAGGATGGCTCGTGCCCTTCCCTCTGCATTGAGAATAGTGATACTTATGATAAACTCCTCCATTACCGCGCGGGGAGCTACCCGTCATGTTGTGGCCCTTAGAGCAAATCAGTACATTTCTCAGCGGAAATAATGGATTAGCTTTACTATATTTTCGCGTTGGTTTAACGCTTTGTCTACTCTTCTCCTAGGCCTGTTATGGCGGAGTTAACGATTGGCGCGCGATCTTCATCGCTACCGATGGTAGCCCATTCACGAAACCCGGCTTCTAGGTTACTAGACCAACTCATTATCTGGTTTGTGACGGTAGCGAGTTCTGTCTTTGATGGTTTTTTTATTAATACATTCTCGATATGCTCTGCTGATAGCTTTCCGTAACTTGTCCCCCCGGATTCCGTCCAAAGCTGCAGCCTGCTTTGTTCGGATCGCAGGATCGCAAATAGCCAGGCTTGAGAGTATTCATTTTCGTACTCAGGTCTCAGTCGCACAACAGCTACCCCATCGGGGCTTCCGACTAGGTCTTTGTCATGATTGATAACAAACCCAATGTTTCGTCTCTCAGGGCGAACAAGGCCTACGATAATATCATTCTTTGCGAGAGGATAAACCTTATTTGATTTCCTTTCGGCTATTCTCCATGCCTTTGTGAGCGGCTGTGGTACAACCACTCCTTCCACAGCACGAATATCTAGGCCTTCGACTAATCTCCACATTTTAGACGGTTCAGTCTCATTAAGGTCTACAGTGGCCTTTACGACGTCAGCGATTGTTCCCAGGCGAATGTGCGGCAGAGACTGGATAGATTTTATGTTCTTCAATGCTCGTGGCATTAAACGACGAGGCTTCATGTCTAGATTGGAGTGAGAAAGTATATCGTCAATATGCGCACCATTCCACGTCCTGTCCCCGCCGTCTCGAACGAAAGAGAGAAAGTCCTCGGTGATGGCATTGAAATCAGATGAGACAACGGGGTGGTTCTCTGCATCTCGTATTTCTAGGCCAGTTTCCTCGTCGCGTTTGTACGTAGGTAAGAAACCGCCCCCCATTTTGAAACCAACATTCCTAACCAAGCCAGTGTGTATGGCGTAATTGTTACGTATCGCTTCGTTCAACACAGCGGGGGGGAGTTTCACGCCGGTGAGGATATTAGAACGTAGGTCGGCATCGGATTTAGCGAAGATTCTCCTCGGTAACTCTGTTAAATTCAAAATTTGTATATGTGAGACGATCCATTCCCTCACATAACCGTAGAGCGTCGTGCATAAGTACCCCTCCGGCAAAATTATTGATATCCTACCGTTATTTGCCAGCATTTTGTAGCATCGCTCAATAAATAGGATGCCAAGCTGCTGTGATCCCAAAATTTCTTCTGTCATAACCCATTTTTTGCTCGTCTCATCAATGGCCCAGACATGCCCGAGGTCATAATGTTTCAAAACATTGGGATTCTTTTCTAGCGTTTTCGCTCCAAAGGGCGGGTTGCATAAAAGAACGTCCATTTCCTGTTCCCACAAGGAATGGTTTTCAATCGAATCATCGCGGAACAAATTGGTCTGCCCATCGCGATTTAGAATCATGTTAATTATTGCCAAGTCATACGCTTTGGGATCTTTATCTATTCCAAAGATTCTTTGAACTATGTCAGCATCGCCCTTCCGAGTTCTAAATTCCAAGGCCGAAGCGAGAAAATCGGCAGTTCCCATTGCGGGATCAGCGATTTTGTCATTGGGACCTATTTGAGCCATTTCAACCATCGTCTCAATTAGCGTCATTGGTGTGAAGTATTGATCTAGACTCTTTTTGAATACTGCGGGGACAAAGGACATAAATACTTGTTGCATAGACTCAGTGGAAGCCGATGAAAGATTGATGCCTTCTATAAGCGCAACTACTGCCCGCAGTGCTGAATCAGTTAATTCAGAAACTGAAGACGGAGAGAATAGTGTTTCCGCTCGGCTATATCTTTTGCCAGCAACTCTGTATACTTCATCAACCCTATCTCTAAAACTCGGATCAACACCCTTCAAAACCTGTAATTTCAATTCTTTTGAGGTCGACTGGGCAGCTTCTTTTTCGTCA
Organism: Patescibacteria group bacterium; assembly: GCA_028288925.1. Lineage (GTDB taxonomy): Bacteria > Patescibacteriota > Saccharimonadia > UBA4664 > UBA4664 > RYN-427. The sequence goes on from JAQGHG010000017.1 coordinate 37,130, forward strand.
CAATACCGGGCCAGTAGTAACTTAACGGTTTCCTTATATCTCGTGTGCTCATCATTAACTCCATGAGAGCGCATGGCATTAGCTATACCGTGTAAAATCCCCACTAGGTTTTCGGCTGGCGTAAGCGTTTCAAAGATAATTGCTTTTGATTTATAAGTTGTGCCGTATTTAGGCAGGTTCGCTAGACTATCTTGAACAACTTCAGTGATTTGGCCGCCCTTGTCGCTCTTTACCGACTTTGTGAACAGAAACCTATTGATATCATCCCAATAAACACCCAGAACATCGGTCCTCGCAAGTTGCCTCATCGCAGGCTCTAGTTGGAACTTAACGCCACCCTCTTTCTTGGAAGAATCTCGCTTTATTTCGCCGACCAACAAAGCATGGTTTAAACGCTTATCAAATGGCAAGTGCGCAAGTTCAACTACACGATCGTCATAGACGATAATGTCGCATCTGAGTGTGTTCCGTCCAGATTCTCCTAGGTGCTTTAGAATAACCGTCTCTACGTCGATTTGATTTTTTGGGTAACCACGCTCCAAAAGATATTTGATGCAGTCGATTCTTCTCGCTTCTTCCGACACAGTAAGACCATCTTTCGCCAGCATCGTGACGTTCAAAGGACCCCTTACTGGGCAAACCAGGAGAGCCTGATCAGTTTTTACCATCGTGGCGGCAATTTGTTCAACTGTTGCGATGCCTTCTTGCGCCATATAACTCCATCTCTTGCTGCAATGAATTATAGGTGAAAGCGGTTTTGTTACAACCTCTACAAAATGTGGAGGTTCCAGTAACTTCGGGTAGTCTTGGATGTGACCACTACGTGATAGGTTGCAGTATCGAGTATAGATCTTTCAGCTCGTGGACTAGTTGGTTCCAATTTAAAACACGGTAGTCTACCAGGAATCATATCTCTTAGAACCATTAATCCACCGGAACTTCAAAATAGCTCCGGTGGATTTGGTTTTGGCTACCGGATTTGCCGGCTGAGCAGCTCCGGCCATTCGCGCGGGATGAACGGCTTGCCGGCCGAGGCGGCGAGGATTTTTTGCACGGCCTCCTCTAGCTCGGGTGAGCCGGCGGCCTCCTTCTCTCCTATTACGATGGCATGGGGCACGAGGTCTTCGCGGGCTTGTTTGAGCTTTTTGCCGACGCTGTCGTTGCGGTCGTCGATTTCGAGGCGGACGGGCCGGCCGGCTAGCCGGGCGCTGAGCTCTTGGCAGAGGGCAATGTGCTGATCGCTCACGGGGATGAGACGGATCTGCACCGGGTGAAGCCAGAGCGGCAGGCTGCCGGGAAATCCGTCGAGCGCCATGTATAGGTAGCGCTCGATGCCGCCGGGGATGGCCGAGTGGATGATCACGGGGTGGCGGCTCTCCCCGGCTTCGTCGATGTATTGGATGCCTAGGCGCGGGGCGTTGCCGATGTCGATCTGGACGCAGGCGATCTCGCGGGACTGGCCGAGCGCGTCGATGATTTTGTAGTCGACGTTGATGATCCAATACCGGTCCTCGTGGTCATTGATGACGCCCACCAGCACGTCGCGGTCCAGTCCGGCGGCTACTTGTAGGATTTCGGCCCGGTAGCGCTCCCAATGCGCGGGCGAGGATACTTCGATGGCGACTTCGTATTCGCGGCCGAGCTCCCGGCCGCTGGCCAGGATTTGCTCCTGGAACTTGGGAAACCACTCGAAAGCCTGCGCCACATCGCGGAAGTACGGGTGGATGTCGGGCATGTAGAACCGGCGCTGGCGGTAGAGCAGCATGCACTCGCCCCTTTGCTCGTGCCGGTAGCAGTCGGATATCGAAAAGTGCGCGAAGGGCAGGTTTCGATAGCTCAGCGCGTGCTGCTGGGCGAGGTTGAATTGCGGGTAGCTGGCGTCGTAGCTCATCACCACTTCATTGGCGCCGGATTTGAACCGGTAGAGGCGGTCGCCGTAGAGCCGCGCGTAGGCCGCCACCACGGGGTGGTCGAGGTTGAAGATGTTTGAGCCGTTGACCTCATACACGGGCAGGCCGACGCGGTGTACGAGCATGCGGGCATAGTCTTGCACGAGCCGGCGCATCAGGTTGGCCTTGAAGTCGTACTGGGCGATGCCGATGTCGGCGTTGGGCTCCCAGCCGAAGCCAAATTTCTTGGCAATGGCTAGGTAGTCCGGCTTGCCTTCGGCGCCACGATTGACTTCGTGGCGCAAGGCTTCGCGTTTGACGAACAGCCGGAAATCATCCGACCCCTCCCCCGCTTTCACATAAGCTTGGGCGTCGATGATTTGGCCGTTCTTTTTGATGACGTAATAATTGTCTTTCATTACAGGAGCTCCATTTAGTAGGTGTGGACTCTGGGCGCCGTTCTAAATGGAGTTTTGTGCCGAGATACAAAAAACTCCCGCTGCCGGGAGAATTTTGAGCATTCGCAACTACCGGCAGGCTAGAACGTAGCTGTCGCTGTCTCGGGGATGACGATGTAGTTGGCGAAATGTTTCATGGTGGTGATTATAACACGCTTGAGCTTATTGGTCAAATCTTGGCTTTGTCGACGAGATAATGCAGCTTCACTCGTCCGCCGCTTAGCTCCTCGACGCTTTTGAAGGTGAGCTTGAGGTCGAAGTCTGCTGGGGCGAAGAGGTTTATGCCTTGGCCGATGATATGCGATTCAACTGTCAGAATAACTTCATCGATGAGCTGCTGTTTGGCAAAAGCGCTGTTAATTTCTCCGCCGCCGACCAGCAGTACGGTATCTACCTTTCCTTCGAGCTGATCCAGGACATCTTGGGGAGAGGCTGCAGGTGTGTAAATCGGGTCTAGGTTTGCTTGCGCATGTCGTGAGACGACGACTTTGTAATCGCACTTGACGTCTTCGAAGCCGAAGCCGTCGTATTGTTCGTCGACGATGTCGAGGGTTTTGCGGCCAATCACAAAATTATTATATTGTTTGGCGGTTTCCAGATATTCTAGCCAGCCTTCGTGAGATGCGTAGTCTTCCCGGCCATCCAAGCGTGCGATGTACCCGTTGGGTGTGACGACCATTGAGCAAATTACGTTCATGCTGTAAATTCCCGATATTGCGCAGCGAAATCTTGGCTCAATTCGTCCATGAGCCCACGAATCGCCGGGTCAAAGTCGAAGTAGTTATCGCGGTATTTGAGGGTGAATTCTAAGTGGGCTGGGTAGAGCACTCCTTCCGAGTATTCCAGTACTTGGAGTTTGGCTTCCCACTTGTCGATGGCCCGCACGACTTGGGCTTCGTAGGTTTTGCCGGCTTCGAATTCGAGCCATACATCGAGCAACTCCCCGCCGAGTGGTGCCGGCAGTCCGGAGAGGAGTTGTTGGGCGGCGGCGTGTTCGTTTTCAAATTTTTGTTGTTTGCGCTTGGAATTATAGGCGTGGGAATCTTGGCCGGTCCCCTCCGCGCCCAACGGGCTGGGGTCGCCGGCGATGATTTCGGGCAGATCGTGGATTAATGCCATCTGGAGGGCTTTTTCGATATTGAGCGGTTGGGATAGTTGGGGCTGAATGAGGACTACGATCATTGCCATCCGCCAGCTGTGATCGGCGTCGGAATCGTAACGGTCGCGTTGGGGGTAGTCTTTCCAATAGAACTGGCCGCGGAAGCGTTCAATTTCTTTGAAAGCTCCTATTTGCTTGGTGAAGTGATAAATTGCCCGTAGGTTAGAGCTCATACAGGTAAGTATAACAGTTGGTTTTCGCGGCTATAAATGAGCCTTATAAAACGCCAATAGGTTCTGGAGCAAAGACGTGCGGTTCTGAATAAATTGGTGGTCGTCGCCGGGATAGAGGTGGTAGTCTACGGGTTTGCCGGCTTTGCGCAGGGCGTCTACGAGGTGGTCGGCGAAGATTTGCGGTACAACGCTGTCTCCGGCGTCTTGGTTTACTTGGGTGGCGCCGGAGATTTGGCTCACGAAGTTGACGGCCGAGGCTTTGGCCCAGAAATCGGGATTGGTTTGGGGCGTGCCGTATCTCGCGATCAGGGCTTGCTTGGCGGTTTGGACGATGGCCGGCCGGTCTGATGCCATGGGGCTGGTGGGCCAGTGGTAGAAGATATCGTCGAAGGAGCCGACGACGCCGGCCATGAGGGCGGTGGCTTTGATGTCTTTGGACACTACGGCCGTGCGCAGGGCGGTGTGGCCGCCTAGGCTGTGGGCGAATTGGCCGACGCGCTTGGCGTTGAACCGGGGGTCTTGCTTGAGGCTAGCGATGAGGTTCATGACGTCGTAGGTGTAGACGGGTGAGAAATGGCCGCCTTCGGGCGTGCCTTGGCTGGAGCCGTGGCCGCGGAAATCGGGCTTGATGACCGCGTAGCCGGCCTGGGCGAAGGCGGTGATGAACTGGCGGTAGTCATTGCTGTTGGTGTGGTAGGCGGCGGGGTCGGTGTAGCCGTGCTCCAGGATGATGACCGGCCAGCCGCCGGCCGGCGGGGCGCCGCTCGGGACGCTTACTAGGGCATAGATTTTGAACCCATCGGATTGGTAGGAGGCGATTTGGTCATGGTAGCCGGCTTGGCCGCCGAGTTCCTGCTCTGTGGCCAGACGGCTTCCCGGGTAGTTGCGCGAGGCGATCGCGGCGATTGCCAGGGGATCGAGGGCGGGCGTGGGAGCTGGGGTTGGTGTGGTGCGGGCGATGTGGGGCCGGGGTGCCACGGCGGGCGAGGCCCGGTGGCCGGCGTAGGTGTTCCAGGCGATCGCGCTGATCGCCAATAGGCAGAGCAGACATATCAGGATGGCTAGGATGCGGGGATGCTTTATCACTTCTTCATCATACGATATGGCCATGACGATGGTTATTGGTGAGAGTCCGCTACTGCGGTAAGGTTAAGTCATTATGATTCATGTATCGGACGATGTATTTGAGGGGATGGTCGAGGAGTCGGTGGCGGCGATTCCGGAGCGGTTCGCGCGGCATTTGAGCAATGTGGCGTTCATGGTGGCGGACGAGCCGACACGTGAGCAGCTGGGTGTGCATGGCATGTTGCATGGGCGCGGTACGCTTTTGGGCTTGTACGAGGGCATTCCCCTGCCCCGGCGCAATGACGGCTACAACGGGGTAATGCCCGATGTCATCACGGTGTTTAAGGTGCCGCACGAGTTGTTTGCCGAGGATTTGGAGGGGTTGCGCCAGGGG
>JAQGHG010000001.1 GCA_028288925.1 Patescibacteria group bacterium
CCGTCGCGGTCGCGCCACGTCACCAGCCGCTTGTCACGATCCCAGCCGGTAAACTTCAATGTTCGCAGGTTTTGGTTATCATCTAAAATCTGCACCGGCGCCCAATGCTCATCCAACTGCCGGCCACCGACTTCGGTCAGGATCTGGCGAGCCTCATCCAAATTATCCAGCGTTCTCGCCACCTGGTCCGCCATACCGCCGCTGCGATAATTATCGTACCCCAACACCGTCTCGTCCGGCATCGCACCCAGCGCCTCCAGACCTTCATGAAGCTGCGTCAAAAAATGCGCTCCATAACTTTCATGGCACTCAAACGGGTCCGGCACTACTGGATAGGGCTGCCCAATATACCGCGACCACTCTTCAGGCACAAACTTCGGCACTTTGCGGAAGGCGTCAAAATCGTCAACGAAGTCAACATGCCGCGCCTTACGACCCGACCGCCGCAGCGCCCAGGCAATCGCGTTGGCCGTCATAATCTCACGCAACGTCCCGATATGGTATGTGCCAGACGGCGAATGTCCGCTCGCCACCACCAGCTCGCCTTCGGGATATTGTTCGTTGACCCGCTCGACCAGCTGGTCGAGCCAATCCATTGGTTCTAAATTGTCTGTTCGTTCTGCCATAACTTGCCCATTCTAACCGAAAAACCGCCCTCAGGCGAGGGCGGCTCCCGAAAGGAGGCTCTTTGGCCAGGGAGGCTCCTCGAGCAAGGAGCCTCCTCGCGCCGAGAGTCCCCGCTTACGAAATATGCTTAATCTTGTACGTAATGGTGCCGGATGGTACTTCTACGGCCACCTGGTCGCCGGACTTCTTGCCCATCAGCGCCTTACCAATCGGCGACTGGTCGGAGATGTAGCCCTTGTCGGGATTCGCCTCGGTGGAGCCCACGATCACGTATTCCTGCTCACCCTCTTCGAGCTCCACGTGCACCTTCGAGCCCAGAGCCACGGCGCCACCTTTGCCTTTATTCATAATCACCGTAGCGTGCTTCAAGATGTGCTCAATCTCCGCGATACGGCCTTCCACAAAGCTCTGCTCATCCCGGGCGGCGTCATACATGGCGTTCTCGCTCAGATCACCGTCAGCCTTCGCTTCCTTGAGCCGGCCGGCAATCTCCTCACGCTTAGAGGTGCTGAGTTCCTGAAGTTCAACCTTGAGCGCTTGGAGGCCTTCGGCAGTTAAATAAAATTGGCTTTTCTGACTGTTCATGTGTACTCCTCTTCGGAGGCAAGCATTACAAAAGGGTGAAAAAAATCCTCGGGGGCTCCCCGAGTAGTGCTTGAGCTACGATAAGTTTAGGCTTCTAAGTATTGGCTATTTCTTTTGCCCTACTATGTTCCTCCAAGGCCCCGAACGCGTCAAGAGTTATTGTTGTTTAACTAACCTATTTGGCTCTACCAAGGAAACAAAGTGCTGTTTACCCCTCCCTAGCCAAATAACTGCTTGTGGATAACCCGGGTCGCTTACGGGTCCTGTCAGCCGTAGCCCAAAGCCACACGAGAAGAGGGGTAGAGCGCAGAAAGGATAGACAAACCCGCCTAATGCTTCGCCCCAGCCCCCTGCGTAAAGTACCACTGCAACAGCTCGCGCGTCGCCGGCACGGCAAACTCCGCCCCCTCACCGGCTTTCTCCACCAAAACCACCGTCACAATCTGGGGGTCATCGTAAGGCGCGAACGACACAAACCACGAGTGCGGCGGCACATTATTGCCCGGGTCGGTCTCGGCCGAACCAGTCTTGCCGGCCACCGGCACCGGCACGTCACGGTCCATGAAGCAACAGGCCGTCCCCTGAGGGTCGTGCACCGTCTGCCGCATCGCTTGGCGCACCAGCGCCAAATTCTCTGCCGAAATAAAGTCCTTGCGCAACACTTCCGGCGCGGTCGTGCTCACCACCTTGCCGGCGCCGTCCTTCACCTGATTCACAAAGTGCGGCTTGTACAGTGTGCCGCCATTGGCGATCACTCCAATGGCCGACGCCATTTGAAGCGGCGACACCAAGAGGTCGCCTTGTCCCACCGAAATGTTGTAGGTGTCACCAGTGTACCAAGGCAAGTTCGCAAACTTCTTCTTCCAATCCGGCGTCGGTACCCGCCCGGCCGTCTCACCCGGAATATCCACCCCAGTCCGCGCGCCCAATCCAAACTTCTCATAATAAGCCGTCAGCTTCTCGACGCCCAGATACCGGGTGAAGTTCGTAAATCCACCCGCGATCGTATAAAAATAAATATCCGATGACCGCGCGATGGCCGAAAACAAGTTCATGACTCCAAGCCCGCTATGTTCCCAGCCTTTATAGATATAGTGGATCGACGGATCGTATGGATTCACCACATCAAGCTGACCAGTGTCGGTGATCGTCGTCTGAGGCGTAATAATGCCTTCCTGGAGCGCCGCCGATGCTCCCAGGGGCTTAATGATCGAGCCGGACGGGAAAGCCCCGGAAATCACCTTATTGAAGAGCGGCTGGCCGGGATCATTCAGCAACTTCTGGTAGTCGGTCTGCGAAATACCCCGGCTAAATAAATTATTGTCATAGCCCGGCAGCGACACCGCCGCCAACACCTCGCCCGTCTTAGGGTTAATAGCCACCCCGGATGCCCGCTGAGCATGAGCCAGGCCCATCTGCTTACCGACCACCTCAGCCATTTTGTGCTCCAAGCCCTGGTCCACCGACAACACCAGGTTGTTACCTGGCACCGGATCACGGCTAGCCAGTACCCGGATCGGCCGGCCGGTAGCGTCGACCTCGGTGCGCTCACCGCCATTGAGCCCCCGCAGCACCGACTCATACTGCTTCTCCAAGCCCTGCTTGCCGATGAGGTCGGTGGGGCCATAATCGGGATTATCCTTCACCTCTTCGGCGTTCACCCGGCCGGTATAGCCCAAAAACGCCGATAGCAAGGGATCGCCCGTGTATTGCCGGATCGGGTTTACGTCGAGCGAAAATCCCGGGACCCGGGCGGCATCTTGGTCGAGCAGAAGTGCCTTGTCGCGGTCCACCCCCGCCAGCACCAGCTGAGGCACCGGGCTGCTCAGACAATTGGGCTCCTTGGCCCGGCACGTCACCTCAGCCTTGGCCTGCACCTCGGCGGCGCTCAAGCCTATAAGGCCCGCCACCCGCGCGTATTCAGCGTGCCTAGCCGTCTCGTCGCGCGGCAAAAGCTGCGGCACTACCGCCACATCAAAACTAGCTTGGTTGCGCGCCAGCACCGCGCCTGTGCGATCGTAGATCATACCGCGTGGGGCCCGCGCCACCCGCTCCCGAATACGGTTTCCATTCGCCAGCGATAAGTTATGATCACCCGCCAGCACTTGCAAGGCAAACAGCCGCACACTCAAAATCGCCACCGCCACCAATGCCACGCCGCCGAAGATCATCAACGGCCGGCGGTTCGTCTCGCCCTCCGGGCTCTCAGCCTCGACATCAGCCGGCAAGATCGCCTCGGTCCATTCCTCGTGACGCGCCAAATCCCGGCTCAACCGCAGATTATCGCGGCCGCCATGCTCCAAATATCCAAAGATTGATCGCCGCATCGCCCCTACCTTACCGGCATCACGCCTGGCTGAAAACCCGCCACCAACCAGCGCATCGCCGGCCGCAACGCCATCATCAAGGCTAAGTTTACCACTATCTCCAAGCCGCCGCGCCCTACGATCAAACCCACCGGCCAGCGGTCCACCGACGACGCCACCCCCATCAGTATCACCAGCGCGCTCAAAGCCGTACCCGCCACCACCAATACCACTGCCACAATACCGCCACTTAGCTCAAAACCAGCCCGGCGCACCATTCCGGTCACCAACGCCGCGAGCATCAAGAGGCCCGTCCATAAGCCAAAGTTCGACACACTGGCCAAATCCAGCGCGATGCCGGCCACCACAGCCACGGCCAAGGCCGCGCTAGCCGTACCTTCAAGCCCCAGCAACACCACCAGCACCAACATTACATTGGGCACTACTCCAAACGGTCGCCACGCCGGCAGTAGGCTCAACTGCACCATCAAGGCCACACTTACCAGCAACACCGTCCAAAACCGCTTCATCTCACCCTCACAATCCCAAGACTACATAAGCAAAGCGCAGACGGGAAACCCTTAAGCTCGTACTCACCCGCGCCGATTGAAACACCACATTTGCCCGGGTATCCACCGACTCCACTTGCCCGATCAGCAATCCGGCCGGCACCAGCCCACCAAGCCCCGAAGTGGTAATGCTATCCCCCGGCTTTACCGTATCGGTTTGGCCGATTTTATCGAGCACCAAGCCGCTTCCCAATTGCCCCCGCACAATGCCCGTCGCACCCGTGTCTTGGTCCTTCGCGGTTAGCTTGAACTCCGGGTCCGTCACCAGCATAATGCGTGCCGAGCCCGCCTGGGCATCCGCGATCGTACCGATCACCACGCCTTCGCTCTCCACCGCCATGCCCGGCTTGATGCCAGCCTGACTGCCTTTGTTTATTGTCACAAATTGCCGGTACGAATCAGGCGCGAACGCCACCACCTCGGCCGCCACCTGCCGCGGCGCGGTCGCGACATCCAGCCCCAGCTGTTTACGCAGCAGTTCGTTGTCGCGACGGGTCTCGGCGTCAGCCGCTAGCCGTTGCCGCAAATCAGCATTCTCGCGCTCCAATTGCACATTATGCCGCGCTAGGTCCTGCACCCGTCCTATATTACTCAGCGCCTCGCTCACATTCACGCCCAGTCCGGTCATCCCGCTTCCCAGTGGCAAAAGAGTATGGTCAAATATCCACCGCGCCGGGCCCAGCTTACCCGCCACGCCCAATGTCACCAATAACGCGCCTACGATAACGGTAGTTACGATGCGGCGGTTAGCTTTGGTCACTGGTGTCTCCTATCTCGGCATCTTGCCGTATTGTGTCGGCACCAGCACTTCCTTGAGCGCGTCGATGTCTTCCAGCACCAATCCCGTTCCCCGCGCCACCGCCGTCAGCGGATCCTCGGCGATGTGCACCGGCATCAGCGTCTCACGCGCCAGCAGCGTATCCAGGCCCTTCAGCAACGCGCCGCCGCCGGCCACATAAATCCCCCGCTCCATAATATCCGCCACCAGCTCCGGCGGCGTCTCTTCGATGGTAATCTTGACCGCCTCCACAATCTCGCGCACGCTCTTGGCCAACGCCTGCCGCACCTGGTCCGGCGTCACCATGATCTCCTTGGGCAGGCCGGTCACCAGATCACGCCCGCGCATTGGCACGTCCTTGAGTCCATCCACCCGCATCGCCGAACCGATCGCGATCTTAATGTTCTCGGCCGTCCGCTCACCAATCTGCAGATTAAACTGCTCCCGCGCGTATTTTATGATGTCATCACTCAGCTCATCGCCCGCGATTCTAAGGCTCCTGGAAGCCACAATCCCGCCCAGCGAGATAATCGCCACTTCGGTCGTACCGCCGCCGATATCCACGATCATCGAGCCCGCCGCGTCCTGAATCGGCAACCGGCTCCCGATAGCCGCCGCCATCGGCTCCTCGATCAAAAACGTCTGCCGCGCTCCGGCGTTGGTCGCCGCGTCTTCCACCGCCCGCTTCTCGACCTCGGTCACACCACTCGGAATGCCCACCACCACCCGCGGCCGCGGAAAGATCGCGTAGGTCTCTTTGTGCACCTTATTAATGAAATATTTGAGCATTTGCTCGGTTACTTCAAAGTCACTCACCACCCCGTCCACCAGCGGCCGTGTCGCCACGATGCTGGCCGGCGTCTTGCCTACCATCTTCTTAGCTTCATCACCAATCGCCAGCACCTGCTTGGTCTTCACATTAATCGCCACCACGCTCGGCTCATTAATCACAATCCCCTTGCCACGCACATACACCAACGTATTGGCGGTACCGAGGTCGATGCCAATATCGTGGGACAGCAATCCGAGGAGGCGGTTAATCACAGGTAGCGGGCTTTCATCTCTCCTAGTCTACCAGGTGTCATCTGGACCCAACAAGCCTACAGACTCTCAGATTACCATGCTCAACCTTGACCTACACGCTAGCATATTGTAGAAACAGGATGCAGTCAGGTGTTGGCTGTGTTCTTTCGCATACTCAGTTCACCACCATCCCTTCTCCAGAGTTAGGATGTGACGCTCGATGCGTATACGCCTCGGCAAACTCGGTTCTCTAGGGGTCGTCATCATTTCCGGAGTTCTATCGATCTCCGCGTGCTACGGCGGTGCGGGCACCGCAAGAACCAAGCCCGCCTCCATCCGCCCAGCCGTCTGCGCAACCTCAGTGCCAAGCGCTACCAGCAGATCTGCGCAATCCGACCTCAACAGCCCACGTCTGAAGGAACTGGCGATGGAGCTCGTATCCAGCGCCGAAAATTCCTCTCTAGATTGGAGGGGCCAGTACGCCTACATCGAAGACATCGGCGACGGCCGCGGCTACACCGGCGGCATCATCGGCTTCACCTCCGGCACTCACGACATGCTGGAGCTCGTAAAGAGATACACCGCTGATTGCCCCAGCAACCCACTCGCCGGATTCATCGGTGCCCTCGAGAGCGTCGACGGCACCGACTCGCACTCCGGCCTCGGACCAAAGTTCATCGCAGCCTGGAAGCAGGCCGCCAAGGACCCCTTGTTCCAAAATGCGCAGAACGATCTTCGCGATTCGATGTACTTCCACCCCGCCGTCACCCAGGCCAAGGAGGATGGACTCGGCCCTCTCGGGCAGTTCATCTACTACGACGCATACGTGAACCACGGACCGGGAAACGACCGAATCGCGTGCGATGCCATCCCGACCGGCCAGAAACTGGCCGGTCTGAGCTTCCCTGGGATCCGACAGATCGCCATGTGCCGGACCAGGACCCCGGCCCAGGGCGGCGACGAGGTCAAGTACCTCAACGCCTTCCTCGACGCCCGCAAGGCCCGCATTCAGGCCGAGCGTCCCGATAACAAAGCAAGCCGGGTGGAAGACATGCAGCGCGTATTCCTTAATGAGCGCAACCTCGATCTCCACGGCACCCTCCGCTGGTCTACCTACGGGGATCAGTACCAGTACAAGAACTGAGGTGCGACCCTACGGCGGCCACGGCTGCCGTAGGGATCCGCGCAATTATTACCTCCGCTTTAACGTCAGCGCCATTTGACACGTTTTTGTACCTGAGTTAAGCTTTCCCCATGACTAAAATCGCCAGCATTATTATGGTACTGTACCTGGGATCAGCGGCGATTGGTCAGAGTGCGTAAACTCTACGCAAACCCCGACCTAGGCACCGCTCTCCAGAGCGGTTTTTAAGTTGGAATCGTATGTGGATACCGCACCCCCGCGGAGCCTTGTACCTCACAACCCGGAGATGAAACTATGGCCCAGGGTCACCGCTTGACGCTCAAACTCAATGCCGTAGCCAGAGACAATACCGCCACCTGTAAAACCCTCCGCCAAGCTGGCATTAAATACACCGGCAACGTAGGGCCAGGAAGCACTATAGTCATACTGGGCAATCCGGATGCAAGGCAGCTCAAGGTTCTAGCCCGGCTCGGAACTCTCACGAACAATCGCAAGAATTCAAACGGCCCAGCCTCAGGCGAAGCACCCACGGTACGCTTCACCATCGGAGAGGAGCGAAAGCATGCGAGCGGCGTTTGGGGCGTCCTAGAGCTAGCAAGTGTCACCCCACGCAATTCCAAGCTCAAACTTAGGCCCGGTCAGACACTAGTATTCAATCCCAATGATATTACTAGTGACGTCCGCCGAAAGCTCGAGGCCTATGGCTCATTCGTAGCAACGTAACCGCCGTCCCACGTCCCGATACTGGGGTGGGGCCTACAAGCCCCACCCCGTTCCTAAATCATATTTGCTAACTTATAATCATACCCATTATGAACACCACTACCGAATCCACCACCGAAACCCTCACCGAATTGCTCACACACCTCGTTCAGTTCCCCACGGTCACATCCGACCTCGCCACCAACCGCGCGGCCCTGGACTGGGTCG
>JAQGHG010000007.1 GCA_028288925.1 Patescibacteria group bacterium
CGATGACCCACTTGTGGAGCGCTTTCCACTCCGGATCGTTGGGGTGATTGATAGAGGGCTGGTGGCCCTCATTATCGACGAAGTGGAAGAGCCCGGGATTTATTTTGCTATCGAAGGCGGTGTATCCTAGTTCGTTTAGTCGGCGGCCGACGGTAGTTTTGCCCGATCCAGAAATTCCCGTGATGATGATGAGATTCATGGTTGCTCCACGCGCGCGTCGGGGAGGTGGTGGAGAATTTCATCCGCTACGGCTTCGGCTGACGGTGACGCGTCGATAGCTACGGCTCGGGGAGCGGCGAGCAAGTGCGCCAGTTTGTCTTGGCGCCGGCTTAAAATATGCTGTAAATCGTCGGGGTGTTTGCCATAGTCATTGCCGGTTCGCGTGATGAGGCGGTGGCTGAGTGTGGCCTCGTCGAGGGTGAGCACGAATATACGATCAAACAGAGGGTAGAATTTTTCTTGGTTGCCTACTACGGCGCCAAGAAAAACAGTGTCGGCGCTAGCGAGGAGCTCATTAATCTTGGCTTCTTGCCAACTCCACTCGTATATTCCCCAGTCAATGGGGGACGCGGGTCGAGCGACTGGCCGGCCAGTACGGCGGTATTCGAACTGGGTCGCGCCGGCTATATTGTCGGTGTCGTATGCGGTATAACCGCGTTGAGCAAATGCTTCGATAATGGTCGACTTCCCCGAGCCGGGGGTGCCGGTGATGAGGTACTTGCTCATGCGGTTTGGTCTGGTTTACGCGGACGGGTTAGTCTTAATCTTGGCCAAAATGTCGTTGCCAACTTTCTCGACCGGCTGGGTGGCGTCGATAGAGATGGCGCCGAGCTCGAGCATTTTTTGCTTAAAGGGCGCGGCCCAGCGCACGAGTTGCTCGCGCTCTTCCAGCCGCTGCCCGAAGCTGTGGTCCTTGGTGCCTTTGGCGACGCGGGCCAGCATGATGTCTTCCGGAATATCGAGGTAGAAGACGGCGGCGAACATGTCCCATGCCTTGTCGATGTTGCCGGCGTTGCCGCAGAAGAAGACCGGGCCGGGGTGCGACTCTAGGGTAGTGAGAAGGCGCCGTACGCGGTCGAGCTCCCAAATGTAGTTGTGAGTAGTCCACCAGGAGGCATTGGCGTCGGCTGGGTAGGGAACGGGTTTATTGTTTTTGTTGACATAGTAGCTGAGGCCGGCAGTGCTGTCGGCGTCAATGGATTGATAGCCTTGAGACTCAAGGTGTTCGGAAAGGGTGGTTTTGCCGGCACCCGAGGGTCCGGTAATAAGGTAGATGTTGTTGCTCATGCGGCGGCTTGCTCCAGTTTAAGTCGAAGATCTTCGGCACGAAGGGCTTCGAGCATATCATTGATTTGTCCTGTCATAAAGCCCGGAAGGCCATGTTGGGTCCGGCTAATGCGGTGATCGGTGACACGATCTTGGGGAAAATTGTAAGTACGGATCTTTTCGCTGCGGTCGCCGGTGCCGATCTGGCTGAGGCGGGCGTCACGGTTGGCGCGCTGTTCGTCCTCGAGTTTTTGGGCCAGGAGGCGGGAGCGCAGGACTCCCATGGCCTTGAGTTTGTTTTTGAGCTGCGATTTTTCGTCCTGACACGTCACGACCAGGCCGGTGGGTATGTGCGTGATGCGTACCGCTGAGTCGGTGGTGTTTACGGATTGTCCGCCGTGGCCGCCGGAGCGGTAGACGTCGATGCGCAGGTCGTTTTCGCTGATCTCGAGGTCGGTTTCCTCGGCCTCGGGCAGGACGGCGACGGTGACGGTGCTGGTGTGGACGCGGCCTTGGGACTCGGTCTCGGGTACGCGCTGTACGCGGTGGACGCCGGATTCGTACTTGAGCCAGCCGTAGGCTTCCGGCCCCTTGACCTCGAAGATGATCTCCTTGTAGCCGCCAACCTCGCTGGGGCTTTCACTGATGAGCTCAAGGCGCCAGCCGCGGGTTTCGGCGTAGCGGGCGTACAGGCGGTAGAGCTCGCCGGCGAAGAGGCTGGCTTCGTCGCCGCCGGCCCCGGCCCGGATTTCCACGATGGCGGCCTTGGCGTCGGCCGGATCTTTGGGTACGAGCGCTAGGCGCAGGCTATCGCTGACCTGTACGAGGGCCTCTTCGAGCTGTGGCAGCTCTTCACGGGCAAGCTCGGCGAGCTCGGGGTCGTTTAGGGCTTCGCGGCTATCGGCGAGCTCGGCTTGAAGCTTAGCCCGACGGTCGTAGAGCTCGATGAGGGGTGCGAGCTCGGCTTGGCGTTTGGCCAGCTTGACCATCTCGGGCGTGCCGAATAGCGCGGAGTCGGTCATATTCTGACCTATTTCGGTGTGTTCGGAGCGGATTTTTTGTTCGGTCGGATCCATGTATTCTCCTTGGACAAACGCTTTTACTTGGGTCAACAAAAAACGCTCATGTACCTATTGTAACAAGAGCGTTTTTATATGCGTAGCTAAGCTTCGGTTTTGGCGTTGGCTTCAACGGTTTCGGTCTGCAATTCCTGCTGGATCTTGGAGAGGCCGGCGTCTTTTTTGTTCTGGGCAGCGGCGCGCTCTTCGGCGAGCTTGGCAGCCTGGGCCTGACGGTCCTTGAACTTGTTGACGCGGCCGGCGGTGTCGATCAGCTTCTGCTTGCCCGTGTAGAACGGGTGGCAGTTGGAGCAGATTTCTACACTAATCTCCTTTACGGTCGAATGACTCGTGAAGGTGGTGTTGCAGCCACTGCAGTGGACCTTAGTCTCAAATATTTCGGGGTGAATGCCGGTTTTCATAACCATGAGATTGTACCTGATGTAGGCGGCGGGGTCAACCCTTGTATATGTGGTGGGTCCACGCCCACTCGTTATGATGTACGAACTTCGGACATCATTGTTGATGAAGGTGCATTTTCTTGGGTAATAAAATTCTCATGATTATAGTAGGCGAGCGGCGTCTGAGGCTGCAGGCCGATGTGCTTAAGCGGGTTAGGGATGTTGCGCAAAAGCGCGGATTATGGTAGATTTGAGTGCGTCAAACACTATTAATGAAACAACCGGTCGGTTGATCCTCCCAACTGGGTACGATCGGTGAAGATGAAAGGATTTCTCATATGGCAGATGTAGCCTTGAAGGAATTATTGGAGGCCGGAGCACACTTCGGTCACCAGACCCGCCGCTGGAACCCTAAGATGAAGCAATACATCTTTGGCGCCCGTGGTGGTGTACATATTATTGACCTCACCAAGACAGGCGTCTTGCTCAAGGAAGCGACCGACTTTGCCCGCCAGACGGCGGCCAAGGGTGGCAAGGTGCTGTTCGTGGGTACTAAGCGCCAGGCCGCTCCGGTGGTGAAGGAAGAGGCCGTGGCCGTAGGCATGCCGTTCGTGACCGAGCGGTGGCTGGGCGGTATGCTCACCAACTTCCGCACCATCCGCTTGCAGGTGCAGCGGCTGAAGAAGCTCGAAGCCGGCTTGGAAAGCGGCGACTTTGTCTCTAAGTACAACAAGAAGGAAGTGCTCGACTTTACGAACGAAGCCGCGGCTCTAGACCGTATCTTCGGTGGCATCAAGAAGATGGACGGCCTGCCGGGCGCGATCTTCGTGGTGGACGCTCCCAAGGAGACCATCGCGGTGGCCGAAGCTCGTAAACTCGGCATCCCGGTGATCGCGATCGCCGACTCCAACGCCGACCCGGACCTGATGGACTATCCGATCCCGGCCAACGACGACGCCATCAAGGCGGTGCGGGTGATTACCCACGCGATCGCCGAGGCTACGGCCGAGGGCGCGCAGATGTACGCCAGCAAGGCAAAAGAAGAGACTAAAGAGGCTTAAAGACCATGGCGATTTCCGTAGAAGACGTTAAAAAGCTGCGTGACCAGACCGGCGCGGGCATGATGAAGGCCAAGGAGGCACTTGAGGCTTCCGGCGGCGATTTTGACAAGGCCGTGCTGTACCTGCGCGAAAAAGGCGAGGCGACAGCAGCCAAGAAAGCCGACCGCGAGGCTCGTGCCGGCCTGATCGAAGCTTACGTACACAGCGGCCGCATCGGCGTGCTGGTAGAAGTGAACTGCGAGACCGACTTTGTCGCGCGCACCGAAGATTTTAAGGGTTTTGCCCGCGATATCGCGATGCACGTGGCGGCGGCTAACCCTGAGTATCTGAACGCTGAAATGGTGCCGGAAGAGATCGTAGAGCGCGAAAAGGCGGTTTACCGCAAAGAAGTAGAAGGCAAGCCGGCCGAGATTATCGAGAAAATCGTAGATGGCAAGCTGGCTAAGTTTTACGAGCAGATTTGCCTGGTAAACCAGCCTTTTGTGAAGGATCCTGACGTGACGGTCAGCAAGCTGACGAGTAATATGGTAGCTAAGCTGGGTGAGAACATCATCATCCGGCGGTTCGAGCGCATGGAATTGGGAACGAATTAGCGAAAGGTGAGGCGCATATGATACGCACTATAGTAGAGTCGGCCGGTCCGAAGATGGAAAAGGCAATTGAGCGCTTTAGCGAAGAGCTGAAGAGCTTGCGGACGGGCCGCGCGTCGGTGACGGTGCTGGACGGCGTAATGGTGGAATCGTATGGCGCGTTGCAGCCACTCAAAACCATGGCGTCTATCAACACGCCGGATGCGCGAAGCCTGGCGGTAACGCCGTGGGATAAGGGCATGCTGGGACCGATCGAGAAGGCTATCCGCGAGAACCAGTCGCTGGGGCTCAACCCCATGAACGACGGCAATGTGATTCGGGTATCTATCCCCGCCATGACCGAGGAGCGCCGGCGCGATGTCGTGAAGGCTCTGGGGGGCAAAGTGGAGGAGTGCCGCATACACTTGCGCAATATCCGCCACGATGTGCTTAACGAAGTGAAGCGCATGGAAAAGGCCAAGGACGCGACTACCGACGACGTGAAGTTCGCCGAAGCCGAGCTTAATAAAATGATCGACCGGTTCCAGAGAAAGATTGACGAGCTGGAAGCCGCCAAGGCCAAGGAGATCATGGAGGTCTAGGTCCATTATGGTACCGACCCATTTAGGAATAATTCCGGACGGCAACCGCCGCTGGGCTAAGAGCCAGGGGCTGCCGAGTATTGAGGGCCATCGCCGGGGCGTGAGGCTGGCCAAAGAAATCGCGATCGCTTCGTTTGACCGTGGAGTGCGGTTCTTTACGATGTATGGGTTTTCGACCGAAAACTGGCGGCGGACCGAAGAAGAGGTCGGCTATCTCATGGAATTGTTTTATGGCGTCGTCACCCGGGAATTTCAGGAGCTGGAAAAGCGTGGAGTGCGGTTTCGGGTGCTTGGTAGCCGGGAGGGTCTGTCGAAGCGGCTCGTGGGGGCGATTGACGATCTGGAAAGCCGGACGGCGGATTATCCCAACGGTACGGTGTCGTTGTGTCTCAATTATGGCGGCCAGCAAGAGCTGGCCGATGCATTCCGGTCGATGCTGGCGGCGGGCGTGACGCCGGACGAGGTGACGCCGGCATTGATCGCGGAGCATATATACGCGCCGGAGGTGCCGCCGGTGGACTTGGTCATCCGCATGTCGGGTGAGCAGCGGATCAGCGGGTTTATGTTGTGGCGGATAAATTACGCGGAATTATATTTTGTGAACAAGCATTGGCCGGCGTTTACGGTAGCGGATTTGGACGACGCGTTGGCGGAATTCGCACGGCGGCAGCGGCGGTATGGCAACTAGCCTTAATAGGGTAGAATAGATAGCAATGTTAATGATTATCCTTATCATCCTATTATTCGCGTCCTTGGTAATTCTGCACGAGTGGGGGCACTTTATCGCCGCCAAGCGCAACGGCGTGGAGGTCGAGGAATTTGGGATTGGCTTTCCGCCTAAGGTTTGGGGCCGGAAGGTGCGGGGAACATTATATTCGATAAATTTACTGCCGCTAGGTGGATTCGTGCGTCTGAAGGGCGAGGACTCGTCGGACCGGGGGCCGGGGACGTTTGGTGGCGCGAGCTTTTGGGTGAAGACCAAGATTTTGCTGGCCGGCGTAGTGATGAATCTGCTGACAGCCGTACTGATTTTGTATGCGCTGTGCGTGGCCGGCCTACCGGCCTTGGGTAGCGGGTTTGAGCCGCGGTTTTTGCCGTCGACGTATGCCCAGCCCAAGCAACTGATTTTGGCCGAAGTAGAAGCTAAATCACCGGCCGCCAAGGCCGGCATTAAACGTGGTGATTATGTGCTGTTGGCTGACGGGAAGCGGCTGGAGACCGATGTTGATTTGCGTGATTTCACCAAGGCCCATGCCGGCAAAGAGGTGACACTGCACATACGCAGCAATGGTGACGAACGGGATGTGCGGCTGAAGCTGCGTGATCCTAACACCAAGGAGGGCTATCTCGGGGTGGTGAGCCAGCAGGTCTACAAATTGCGCTACGACCCGCTGCGGGCGGTAGTGGCGGCTGGATACATAGCCGGCGGGTTGTTTGTGGCGACGGTAGTGGGGGTGGTGCAGCTGATTATTCATATTCCGACATTGCTCCTGAGCGTGTTTTCGCACAACGTGCCGCAAGCGGCGCAAGCGGCGTCCGGTCCGTTGGGTATTTTCTTCATCATGAAGAGCATTTCGTCGCTGGGATTTGCCTATGTGTTCTTGTTTATGGCCAATATCGCGGTGGCGCTGGCGGCTTTTAACGTATTGCCGCTACCGGCTTTGGACGGCGGACGCTGGGCTGTTTTGGCGGTACAACGCGTGACGAAGCGCCAGATTAGCGCTGACATTGAGGCTAGGATACACGCGGTGGGCTTCATGGCGCTGATTGGGCTGATGATTCTCATTAGTATTTACGACCTGCGGAAATTCTTCTAGTGCCCAGATTGCCGTGGCGCCGGCGTGAACACCCCCGAAAGCTCCCCGATTTTCTGAACGTGCCGTGGACGCTGCGCGACTTGCTGTTGTTTGGATTGGCGTGGCTTGGGCTTCAGGTTGTATTTATTTTGGTACTCAGGGCGATGGCGCCGGCGGTGCCGGCCGCCTCACAGTTTTTGAGCGGCCTCGTAGACGGTAATATTGGCGTTTCATTTGCTTTTAGCTTGATCGACGCGGGCATTGGCATGGGTGTGATCGCGGTGATCTTGCGCAAGTACGGCGTGGGGTGGAAAGTGCTGGGCTGGCAGCCGGTGAATATTCGGAGGATGGTCCTGTATATGCTGGGGATTTTGGTCTTCTTCGTGGTGTCGGTAAATGTGGTGTTGCTGCTGGTGACCATACTGGTGCCGCATTTTAATCCGAACCAAGCTCAGCAGAACGACTTTACTCAGGCGGCCGGCTCGCATCACAATCTGGCTTTGATCGCGTTGGTGTTGCTGCCGCCCATCTTGGAGGAGACGATCTTCCGTGGGTTTATTTTCCCGGCTCTTTCCAAGAGGATGGGCGTGGTGTGGGGCGCTATTTTTTCTTCGGTGATCTTCGGGGTGGCGCACTGGCAGGCGAATGTTAGTATTTATACGTTTGTGCTGGGATTGCTATTGTGCTTTATGTACGTGCGGCTGCGGAGTATCGTGCCGGGGATTTTCTTGCACATGGCCAATAATTATTTGGCGTTTTTGGCGCTGTCGGGTAAGTAATGGTATGATAGGCCCAAAGCCGTGAAGGGGTATCCCGCCCTGGAGCTGCCTGCGATGAGCAGAGCCGGAATCTCAGCCGTGAAATGAGTAATCGAGGTTGCTGGTCTCCGGGCCGGTAACGAAGGCAAGATGGTACCACGAGACACCTCGTTCTTGCTAAACACATTTTTTGTGTTTGGCTTGGAGCGGGGATTTTTTAATGGGAGCCATCATGCAGATCGCGTATGGGAATTTTGAAAAAGTCGATATTCGAGTAGGCCGGATCGTGAAGGCCGAGGCGTTTCCCCAGGCGCGGAAGCCAGCTTACAAGTTGACGATTGATTTTGGGCCGGAGCTTGGCATCAAACGGTCGTCGGCGCGGATCACTGAGCATTACCAATTGGGTGATTTGGAAGGCCGGTTGGTGATGGGGGTGGTGAATTTTCCGCCGAAGCAGATTGGGCCGTTTGTGTCGGAGGTCCTGACATTGGGTTTCGCTGACGCGGATGGAGCGGTGGTGCTGGCGGTGCCGGATAAAGATACACCATTGGGTAGTACATTATTTTAAGGAGAAATTACTATGAGAATGTCACAAACATTTGTGAAGTCGTCGAAGACCTTGAGCGGCGAAGGCGATAGCCTGAATTATCAACTGCTGACGCGGGCTGGATTTGTGGATCAGCTGATGGCCGGCGTATACACGTATTTGCCGTTGGGCCTGCGGGTGTTGCGTAAGATCGAGCAGGTGGTGCGCGAGGAGATGGATGCTCTGGGCGCCGAGGAAGTGCTGATGCCGATGCTGCACCCCAAGGAGCCGTGGGTGAAGACCGGTGGCTGGGATAGCATTGATGTGCTGTTTAAGATCAAGTCGCGCACCGGCAATGATTACGCCCTGGGCCAGAGCGAAGAAGAGGTGGTGGCGCCGCTAGTATTGAGCCGGGCGCCGAGCTACAAGCAGTATCCGATCAAGGTTTACCAGATTCACTGGAAGTTTCGGGATGAGTTGCGGGCGAAGTCGGGTATTATGCGCGGCCGGGAATTCTTTATGAAGGACATGTATTCGTTCCACACGACGCAGGAGGATTTTGATGCGTTTTATCAGCAGGCCAAAGAGGCGTATTTGCGCATCTTTAAACGCTTGGGTCTGACGGCTAAGGTGACTGAGGCTTCGGGCGGGGCGTTTAGCGAGAAGATTTCTTACGAATTTGAAGTGCTGACCGACGCCGGCGAGGATGTGATTTACTATTGCGAGAAATGTGACTTCTGCGTGGAAGACGAGATTGCCAAAGTGAAGCCGGGTGAAACGTGCCCGCGCTGTGGTAAGAGTGAGCTCAAAGAAGGCAAAAGCGCCGAGGTGGGTAATGTGTTTGACTTGGGCCAAAAGTATGGCAAGGCCTTTGATATGGGCTTCGTGGATGAGCATGATCAGAAGCAATTTCCGGTGGTGGGTTGCTACGGTATTGGCATTTCGCGGGTGATGGGCGTGATCGTGGAGAAGTATGCCGATGAGAAGGGGATCGTATGGCCGGAGAGCGCGGCGCCTTTCGCCGTGCAGGTGGTGCGGCTTGGCGCCGACGAGGCGGTGACGCGGGCGGCCGACAAGCTCTACGACGAGCTGACGAAAGCCGGTGTAGAGGTGCTGTACGACGACCGCGATGTGTCGGCCGGAGCCAAATTTGCCGAAGCAGACATGATCGGCGTGCCGCTGCGTCTGACGGTGAGCAAGCGGACCTTGGCCGAGGAATCGGTGGAGTGGAAGCGGCGCGACAGCGACGAGACTAAGCTGGTGAAGCTTGGCGAGGTGACGGCGGAGCTTTAAGCTTCGGCCCAGTCTTGGACGAAGCGTCGGGTGATTTCGTAGAACCGGCCGAGGTCCTCGATGTCGATCCACTCGTCGGGCACGTGGAAGCCGCTGCCGGTGGGGCAGATATTGACGGTGGAGATGTGGCGGCGGGCAAAATGGCGCGCGTCGGATGAGCCGTGGGCGGTGGTAGGCTGCACGTCGTGGCCGGTAACCTCCCGGACGATTTCGCGGAAGCGCATGGCCGGCGCGTCGTTTTTCACCTGGTAGGGCGGGTCGGCGAAGATGTTCTTGGCGCGTACACTGGGTATGGCCGTTTCGGCTTCGCTGATCCATGATTTGACGTCTTCGATGGCGAGTTCCGGAGGGAAGCGAATGTCGAGACGGGCGGTGGCGGCATCTGGCACTTGGTTGGTGGCGCCGGGTGCTGTCAGGTTGGCGAAGTTTATGCTGGGGTGCCGGTGGTGAGAGTCGCCGCAGGGCTCCGCCGGGAGGTGCGAGCGCATGTGCCCGACGAATTTAACCAGCTCGTCGACGGCGTTCGTGCCTTCCCAGGTACGCGAGGCGTGCGCCGAACGGCCTTGAGCCGTGAGCTCCCACCACATGATGCCTTTGGCGCCGGTTTCCATCTCCCAATTGCCACCGCTGTCGGGGATGAGGGCGGCGCCTCCACGGTAACCAAGGTCTTCGATGAGCATTTTCGTACCGTCGTAGCCGCCGATTTCTTCGTCGGTGGTGATCATGAGGCCGAGGTCATACTGGGTAAGATCTTGGCCGAGTTCTCGCAAGAGGGCGATAAAGGTGGCGAGGGCAAACTTCATATCGTGGGCGCCGCGGCCATGGAGTCTGCCGTCGCGCACGGTGGCCTTGAAGGCTTTGGTGCCGCCGGTGACGACATCCAGATGGCCGGCCAGCCAAAGTTTGGGGTTTTTGGCGTCTTTGACGGTGGTAGCTACGAGACTGGGGTGGCCGTTTTGCTCGAAGCGTTTTATGTGTAGGGGGAGGCCGGCCAGTTGCTCCTCGACCCAGTCCAGGGCCGCGCGGTTGGTGGCGAGGTCGGATGTGACCGTGGGGAACTGAACGAGGTGTGTGAGCAATTCGGTGAGGGTTTCGGTGGTGGATTCGGTAGTGGTGTTCATAATGGGTAT
>JAQGHG010000009.1 GCA_028288925.1 Patescibacteria group bacterium
GAGCTCTCGGCTACCAAGCCTGCTTCCAAGAAACGCAAGAAGCGGCGGTAATGGGCTCACGTCATCTGAATGCTTTTATTGACGGTGATGGCATAGTGACGCAATGGCCTACCAAGTCTGACGCACGGGTACAGATCTTGGCTTATTTGGCCCATAAGTTCGAGCTTACGAGAGTATATTCTGAGCCTGAAGTAAATGAAGTATTGAAGCGCTGGCATACCTTTGGTGATTGGCCGCTCCTGCGGCGTGAGCTGGTGGAACACGGGTATCTGGAGCGCGATCGGGCGGGCCGGGAGTACCGGGTAGGGAATTTTTTTGACCAGCTTCGGCCACGATCGTATGCAGAGGCTGTTTTGAAATGGGCCCAATCGGGTACGGCGCTGGAGATTGGTGCTTATCTGGGCAATAATGCCGTGTTTTTGGCCGATCATGGGTTTAAGGTGACGGCAATTGAGCCGGAACGGAAGTGGCTAGAGGACCACCGGTCGCTGTTGCGCGGCCGGGACGACATAGAGGTGGTGCAGGCAGATATGTTGTCGTACACGCCGGACCGGCAGTTTGATGTGGTGGTATGTACGATGGTCCTGCATTTTTTGGAAGCCGAGGAGATCGACGACGCTCTCGCCAAGCTGCGCGCATTGGTGGCGCCTGGCGGGTGCTTGGTAGTAGCTTCGTATGTAGACGGGCAGAAGCTGCCGGAAGGGTATAGGTACCAATTCCCGGCCGGAGCGCTTAGGGAGCGGTTTGAGGATTGGGACGTAATGTACTACGACGAATTGGCGCCGCACCGGCCAGCTGGCGTTACGGTGTACAAAAGCGCCCGGTTGATTGCGCGGAGGCTTCTCTGAGGAGCGTGGAATCTAAATGTCTGATCAGCTACTCAGGTATATCGAGCTTAATGGTAGTGGTATTTAAGCCTGAGCCAACAGCGGAAGCTCTGTCTTGTTCTGCCTGGTGTGTTCGGTGCTTAGAGCTCTGAATGCGATTATCTACCCACTCTTCATTCGAATAGTTTTCGATGAGTTCCTGGGTAGCCTCGATCTGTTGGTTAATTTCCCCGGCAGCCAGCTCGCCTACTTCGCCCGATACCGTCTCTCTGCAGGACGCCTGGAACTCGATGAGGAGTGGAAGAGAAACGGCGAGCATATCTCGAGATGAGGCAAAATCTTCTTTAGTCGTAGGGAGCGAGCTGGGTATGCCTGCCTGACTGATGACGTGAGCGGCGTTCCTGAGTGAGCTTACTAAGTTCTGGTCTGCCGATAGCGTAGTATCTCGAAGGTTACTATCTATGACGCCAAAGCCTTGGTCTTTATCGTAAAATATATTCGAAGTTTTTGGGTCGAGATGTAGACCGGCATTGTTTAGTGCCTCTATAGTGCCGATTAATTCGCTTAGTTGATCAGGCGTGATTTGTCCTAGATCGTTCGTCCCCAGGTTGCCTAGCTCGACTCCAGGCATGCGTTCGGATACTGTTACGCCGGTTTCGTACGAGGCCGCAACCATTTGTTCGGTATGCGGGATACCGATGCACTGGATCGCAACGCGCATATATTTATCAATTGCTTGGGGGTTTAGGTTTGGTCCGCTGGGCAGTCTCACGACATATTCCTGGTCTTGATGGGGGATGAGGAATGCTTGAGAGATTGTTCCGGACCCAATGTACCTGTCATTCAAGCGCCGGGAAGTGGGGTCGCGGAGATCTTCGAGA
The DNA here is from genome assembly GCA_028288925.1 of Patescibacteria group bacterium. Taxonomy (GTDB): domain Bacteria; phylum Patescibacteriota; class Saccharimonadia; order UBA4664; family UBA4664; genus RYN-427. The sequence goes on from JAQGHG010000009.1 coordinate 1,709, forward strand.
AGGGGCTGCACGATGGGTTCAAAGTCTGTTTTGTAGCGCGTGAGTAATTGAGCGCGTCGTGAGATTTCTTCGCTAGCAGAGCCGCCAACTTCGCGGAGATAGTCGGCGTATTGTCCTATTGTGGCAATGGTACGGTCGGTGCCGGGGGAGATTTTTGATGGTTCTCCGTCTTGGGTGGGGTATTCATTTTCCGTTGTCATGCGGACTAGGCTAGTGGGTTGAGAATTGGCAATTGAGCTCATATTGTCAAAGACATGTTTTTCATCGGGACCGTGAGCCAATCGTTCGGCGGCAAAGGCGGCTACCTGGGCCTGTAATAGCTCCTCCGGCTTGGGGGTGGGGCTGTAATCTTCTCGTAAGGGACGATCTTCGGATGAGGGTTGTTCCATAGTGTAGTGATAACAAGAAGGACCCATTTTGCTATGCCTGATACAATAGGGCAATGAAGATTGCGATTATTGGCTTTGGGACCGAAGGCGAGGCAGCCTACCGGTATTGGAAGGCGCAGGGCGCGGATATTGCCGTGCATGATGTGAACCCGGACACGCGATTGCCGGCGGATGTAGACGGAGTGCTGGGGCCGGATTACTTGCAAAAGCTGGATGGCTACGATCTGATCGTGCGGTCGCCGGGAACGCGCCCGGACACCATCCACGGCGACGCGCCGGTGACGTCGGTGACGAGAGAGTTTATGAAGCAGTGCCCGGCGCCGATCATTGGCGTGACGGGTACGAAGGGCAAGGGGACAACCGCGTCTTTGGTGAGCGAGATTTTGAAGCAGGCCGGCAAGCAGGTCTGGGTGGGGGGCAACATCGGCGTGCCGCCACTGGATTTTTTGGCCCAGGTGAAGCCGGAGGATGTGGTAGTGCTGGAGCTGTCGAGCTTTCAGCTGATGGACGTGGAGACAAGCCCGCATATCGCCGTGTGTTTGATGATCGTGCCGGAGCATATGAATTGGCACCCGAATATGGCCGAATATGTGGCGGCAAAGGGCAATTTGTTTCGTTTTCAGCAGGCGGGTGATATGGCGGTGTATCATCCGGGAAATGAATATTCGGCAAAGCTGGCGGAGCTCTCGCCGGGCAAGCGGGTGCCATATCTGAGGGCGCCTGGCGCGGAGGTGCGTGACGGCCAGATTGTAATTGATGACGAAGTTATTTGCGGTAGTGATGAAGTAGGCTTGGTGGGGCCGCACAACTTGGAGAATATCTGCGCGGCGGTAACTGCCACCTGGGAGCTAGCGGGGTGCGATCCGGAACCTGTGCGGCGGGCTGTGAAGGCGTTTAAGGGCCTGGAACACCGGCTGGAGCCGGCCGGCGAGGTGGATGGCGTGCGCTATTATGACGATTCGTTTTCTACGACACCCGAGACGGCTGTGGCGGCGATCGCGTCATTTGCTGGGCCGAAGGTGCTGATCTTGGGCGGCTCAGACAAGCAGTCGGAGTATGGTGAGCTGGCCCGGGCGGTAGCGCGGGGCAACGTGCGGCGGGTGATTTTGATCGGCGACATGGCGCCGCGCCTCCGGCACGACTTGGAGGCGGCTGGTTTTACCGATATTACGATGGGTCCGCGAACGATGCCAGAAATAGCGAAGATAGCCCGGGAGGCAGCCCAGAAGGGCGACGTAGTTTTGCTGTCGCCGGCGTGCGCGTCGTTTGGTCTATTTACTAATTATAAAGAGCGTGGAGATCAATTTAAGGCAGCGGTGGCGGCTTGGTCGTAATAGGAGGCAAGAATGAAACATAGCGTAGCCGAACATCATGTAGCGGGCGGTGCATCTGGACTGGTGGTGCACGTGCCTGGGAGCGATGTGGTGAATTTGCAGGTTCGGTTTAACTCCGGGTTTCAGTTTACCGACCGGAAGACGTATGAACTCCCCCACGTGTTGGAGCATTTGCTGGCGACGGTGACCAAGAAACATCCGGGGCCCAATGAATTTCATATCGAGGCCCAGAAGAATGGCGCGTATGTGAACGCGCTTACGAGCACTGATGTGAATGGCTACGTGTATGAATGCGCGGATTTTGAGCTCGACCGGATTCTGGATTTGGTGGAGGAACAAGTAACCGAGCCGTTGTTTGCCGCGGAGCCGCTCAAGGCGGAGCTGGGCAACGTGCGGGAGGAGCTGTCGCGTAATACGACTCAGCATGCTAATGTGTGCTCGATTTTGCTGGGCGAAAAGGCTTTTCCGCATTTATTGATGGACTATGATGAGCGGATCGCTCAATTGCCGGACATCCGGCTGGCGGCGGTGCGGGAGCACTATGAGGCTACGCACACCGCGTCGAACGGGCGGTTTTTTGTGGCCGGCGATTTCGCGGATGGGGGAGTGGATGTGGTGAAGCGGCTGGACCGGATCTTCCGGCGGCTGGCGGTGGGGGAGCGGCGGGTGCGTAGCCGCGAGATTGGCCGCGGCCTACCCGAGCCGATCGTGACCGCGCGCGATATCCAACAGCTTTACTACCGCGCGATGCTGTATTTCGGCGAGCTGACAGAGCCCGAGCGGCGCGCGATGCTGTTGCTGCGAATGGTGCTGACCGGCGGCATGGGGGCGCGGGTGTATGGCGAGGCGCGCCGGCGGGGCTTGGCCTATGCCGTGGGCGGCGCCGGCCATACCGAGCCGGGCAACAGCTCTTTTGGGTTTGTGGGCTATGTGACGCCCGGCAACGCCCAGCCGCTGTTTGAACTGATGGCGCGGGAGTTCATGGCGGTGCGCGAAGACGGCGTCACCGAAGCCGAGCTGAACGCGGCCAAAGATTTGGTGATTGGCTCGATCAAGCGCTCTACCCAGACGGCCAGTGATATCCTGGGCTGGTATACCGAACCCTACGATGAAGCCGGTGAGGTGCGGGACTTTGATAAGAGCCTGGAACTCTTGCGCGAAGTGCGGCCCGACGAAGTGCGGGCGATCGCCCAGAAGGCGACAATTGGCGGGCGGTCAGGTTTGAGCTTCTTGGGGGCGGTGACGCCGAAGCTGGCAGGGGAATATGAGAAGGCGCTTAAGCCGATGTGGCGGTAGGCGCGGGCCCTGGCAGTTTCGGAGTGGTTCAACGAGAAGGTTGACTTCGTAGCGCTTTTGTGTTAGTATTTTACCTTAATATCCGAGGCCGGCCGTAGCAGGGGACTCGCGATCTGGTTATGCTTGCAAGGATTGCGAAATAATCCATACTATTAGTCAAGATTCGAAGGAGATACGAGAATGTCATTAATAATCCGGATGCGCAAAAGTTGGAATAAGCTAGCGGCTGTAGCTATTATGCTTGGCAGTTTGCTGACGCCCGCTTTGGCAATGGGCGCTAGCTCGCGCGATAGCGACGCCAACTCCATCATTTGGGGCGGCTGCTACACGAAGAGTGAGTGCCTCCAAAATATTAATAATGGTGATGGTCACCACAGTTCGGCCAATCTCAAGCAGATTTATTACCACGAAGGCCGCGGTATTACTGAGGCGAACTTTAACTCTAGCTCAACGAAAGACGGCAGTGTTACTAAGGACGGCAGAGTTATTGTCGGCGGTAAGACCGTGGCGACCGGCGCGCAAAGCACTGGGCGTGACTTTATGGCTGGTTCGCACAAAGACGGCAGCGTATATGAGCGGCCAACCTCGGTGAGCTTCCGCTCGGATTCTATCCCGGCGTTCGTGAACATGGAGGGCGGCGTGTTCCATTATGCGGTTATTAAGTCGTGTGGTAATACGGTACGGGCGAAGGTGGTTTCTCAGCCCACCCCCAAGCCGACGCCTACTCCCAAGCCTACCCCAACCCCCACGCCGACCCCTACCCCCAAACCTACGCCGACCCCTGGCTCCTTCAGCTGTATCGAGCTGATTCCGTCGCAGCCCGATAAGATTAACCATCCTAACAGGTTCCGTTTTACGGTATCGCCCAATGTTTCGGGCAATGTGAAGCTGACCGGCTTCCGTTTCAGCTTTAGCGACAACGCAGCGGTGAGTGACACGGCGGCGAGCCTGCCATATACCGACCGTGATGTTGCTTCTGGCAGCTTGACGGTGCACGGTCAGGTCAAGACGACCGCCGGCGTCACGGCTATCAGCGATGCTTGTAGTGCTACCGTGAACGTTAACCAGCCGAGTCCTACGCCGACGCCGGCTTCTACCGGCCACGTGCTGGGCGTGAGCCTGCCGGCGACGGGTCCCGAAGCGGCTTTGGGCGGCATTGCCGGCCTGTCGGCCATCGGTGTGGCTTCGCGCTACTACCTGCGGTCGCGCAAGTCGCTGCTGGACGCTCTGCGGCGCAAGCGCTAGAGAGCCCGCGGCGGGGCTTCGGCCCCGTAACGTAATTGGCGCCTGTCGCAATTTATTGTGAGAGCAACAGAGAGATCCTCCTTCGTGGGGGTCTTTTTGTTTCTTATGGGGGTCTACCTTTTTCGAACTAGCTGCGGAAGTATGTTCCCGCCTGGCTCACGAACGCTATCCCCCTGCTAATTTCTGCGCGTGACAGGACCGGCGCTCGCTAAGGCGGGAATATGCTTCCTTCGCTCTACCCGCATGGGTAAAACACGCCTAGAAACTGTGGATAATAAAACACTAGACAGTGGGTAAGTGTGGGTATTATACTGGCTTCAGTGGGTTGCAGTGGGTAGCAAACCACAGTAGAGATTACAAATATGGACTTCTTTGAACGAAAACTTGACGATAAGAACCGGCTTACGATTCCCGCGGAGCTGCGTCACGAATTCGAGGGAGGCCAGGTAATCATTACTCGAGGTTTTGCTAACTACCTGCACTTGTACACTGACAAAGTTTGGAACGAAGAGATGGAACCGGCACTCAAGGGTGATATACTTGACGAGCGCACGGCCGACCTCAACGTTCAATTCCGAATGGGTAAATCGGCCAGTGCAATGGATGCCAAGCAAGGCCGGATTACCATAGAACAGCATCTCCTCGATTACGCTGGTATTGGCAAAGAGGTGGTGGCCGTGAGAGCCGGGAACTACTGGCGCCTGACGGCAAAATCTTAACTTAGTTTTCATTCCAAAACGAAAAGCACTTTCAAAACCAAAAACAAACATTTTAAAGGCAACTATTTGGCAGTCAGCGAAACGGCCCATAGGCTACCGTTAACAGCCTCGAACCTAAATCTCGTAAAACTCCACCTCACAACACTCTTTTTAGGAATTATCAACTCGATAATTCCTTACCACACAAAACTCCATTTTTCGCCCTGAACCGGCGAAACAAAAACAAAAATGTGCAAACAAAAAGCTGGCTGCTGAATAGGTGACCTTGAAAATGAATATGACTTCGCAACACCAACCAGTATTAATCACCCAAGTTATTGAAATGCTCCAACCCCAGAAGGGGGAGGCGTATCTCGACGCTACGGCTGGTTATGGCGGTCACGCCGCGGCGATTCTGCAAAGGATCGGCGACGACGGGCGAACCATACTGGTAGACCGCGACGCGCGCGCCACACAGGCGCTCGGCGAGCGGTTTGGAGACCGGGTAGAGATCATACACAGGAGCTTTCTGGAAGCGGCTGAACAGCTGCTCGAGGACGGAACACTGGTAGATATGATCCTGCTAGATCTGGGAGTCTCGTCACCACAACTTGACAATACAGAGCGAGGATTCAGCTTTCGGACCGATGTGCCGCTAGATATGCGGATGGATCAATCCCAGTCTATGACGGCGGCCGAGGTAGTAAACCATACGTCCGTTCGCGAATTAGAGCGAATCATCCGGGAGTATGGCGAAGAGCCACGGGCACGGGCAGTCGCGCAAGCGATTGTAGCGGCCCGGCCTATCGCCACCACCGGTAGCTTGGCCAAAGTAGTGCGAAAATCAGCACTGCAGACCAAGGATATCGATGCGGCTACCCGGACGTTTCAGGCCATTCGGATCGAAGTGAATGCCGAGCTAGAACAGCTCAAGGACGCGCTACCGATACTAACAAAACTTTTAGTACCGGGCGGCCGGATGGCTGTCATTAGCTTTCATTCCCTCGAAGACCGTATCGTTAAGCAGTTCTTTGACCGTGAATCGCGTGATTGCATTTGCCCACCAAAACAGCCAATATGTACCTGTGGGCATGTAGCTTCCTTGCGGAAGCTGACCAGTAAGCCGATCATGGCGACCACTGATGAATTAGTTATCAACCCGCGAGCCAGGAGTGCGAAGCTCCGCGCCGCCGAAAAAATAAACAAAAACAAAAGGAGGGACTAAAATGTCCATCAAGGTAAAAAACCTATCCAAAGGCCGCAAGGCAATCGCGATTCGCGTAAACGTGAAGCGCTAACTGTTCCTCGTCCCCGGGCAGCGTGTCCCACAAAAAAACCGGGCCACGCTGCCCACCAAAAAAATTCTAAAAAACACAAAAACAAAACAAGGGAGGTATGCGCCATGTCTACCGCTACTCTTACGGCGCGCCGTAATCAAAATCTATATCGTCAACCGACTAAATTACAGCTCGGGCCAACTTCGGCGACGTTTGTAGTAATCGCACTTATTAGCGTGCTCGCGCTGTTATATTTGAATCAAATTACGAAAACCGGCACATTTGGCTACAAGGTGACGGATCTGACAGGTAAGCGCAACCAGGTGCTGGCCGAGAAGCAAGAACTGGGTGTAGAAGCGGCTCGTTTGCAGTCGATCGCCGCGACCAAAGCTTCGGCGACGGTGGCCCGCATGGTCCCGACCGGCCAAGTCTCATACGCAAAATAGGAGCTAAGACGGATGCACATACCATCATTGGTGCTGAGTTTTTCCTTTACGCTCCGGCCTTGCGAGATTTGGCTGCATTCGAGCGTTTTGCCTTGGGCTTTGGCCTGGGGGAGTACAATGCGGGAATGGGTAGGATAGGAATGGCGTGATACGACCAAGCGATACCATATTACAACGACGGCGGCTAAGGTACTTCACGGTACTCTTGGTGGTTTTTGGTATGGCACTGGTGGCCCGATTATTTTACTTGCAGGTAGTGAGGCACGAAGCGTATTTGGCGCAGGCCTCCAACGAACACACACGTAAGTACGAGGTTCCGGCGCGGCGCGGGGAATTGTACGTGCGCGACGGTGACGGTACCTCGCCGGTGGCTTTGAATCAGACGCTTAAACTGCTGTATGCGGACCCGCGCTATGTGGGCGACAAAGCCGAGGCGGCCCGGCGGCTGGCGGCGGTGACGGGTGGTTCGGCGGCTAGTTATCAGAAACGGCTGGAGCAGGGTATCGAGTACGCCGTGTTGGCCGAGCGGATACCTTCGGATGTGGCGGACAGAGTGAAAGCGCTGAATCTGGCCGGCATTGGCCTGGCCGACCGCGATTACCGGACGTATCCAGAAGGTCAGCTGGCGGCCCAGGTGCTGGGCTTTGTGAACGCCGACGGTCTAGGCCAATATGGCGTGGAGGGGTATCTCAATGACCAGCTGTCCGGGAAGGCTGGAAGGCTGGCGGCCAAGACCGACACCCACGGCATTCCGATTGCTACAGCCAGCAATGTGGTGGCGCCGCCGGTGGATGGGGTCAATTATTTGCTGACGATCGACCGCAATATCCAGGCGATGGCGGAGATGGAGCTTAAGGACCAGATCGACAAAGTAAAAGCCAAATCAGGCAGCATTGTGGTGTTGGACCCGTCGACCGGAGCGGTGCGGGCGATGGCGAATTACCCAACGTATGATCCTAATCAATACGGGAACGTGAATGACTACAACGTATTCGTGAATCAAGCGGTTACGAGTCAGTTTGAGCCCGGTTCGGGTATGAAGGCGTTTACCATGGCGGCGGGGTTGGATCAGGGCAAGGTGAAGCCGGGCACTACGTACGACGACCCGGGCTCCATCAAGGTGGCGGATAAGGTAATTAATAATGCCCAGGGCGACAAGCCGGGTAAAAATAAGACGATGACCATGGTGCTGCGCGATTCGCTGAACACCGGCGTGGTGTTTGTGCTGAGAATGCTGGGAGGAGATCCGGACAAGATTACTTCGAACGGCAAGAAGATATTGTACGATTATTTCACTAAGCACTTTGGTTTTGGGCTTCGCACGGGGATCGAGCAGGCCGGCGAGGCGGCTGGTTCGGTGCCCCCGCCCAATACTAACGATGTGTCGTATGCCAATATGACCTTCGGCCAGGGTATGAGTGTGACGATGATCCAGATGGCGGCGGCGATGGCGGCGATCGCCAACGGCGGCAAGCTGTACCAACCGCACTTGGTGGAGGCGGCGATGAAGCTCGACGGCAGCTTGCAGCCGGTGGCGCCGAAGTTGGTGAGCGACCACGTAATGAGCCCGGCGGCGGTGGCCGACCTGAACCAGATGCTTCAGGTGGTGGTGCAACACGGCTCAGGTTATATCGCCGGGGGTATGAACCCGGGCTACAAGATCGCCGGCAAGACGGGTACGGCGCAGATTCCGCGGCCGGATGGCCAGGGCTATATCGACGGGGCGAATATCGGCTCATTCGTGGGGTTCGCGCCGGCCGATAACCCTAAGTTTGTGGTGATCGTGCGCATTAATGAGCCGGGCGTAAACGGCTATGCCGAGACGACGACGGTGCCGGTGTTTGGCGATGTATGCCGGTGGTTGTTTAAATATTATGGGATACCGCCGAGCTCATGATGCATAACGGGTTCTGGCAGCTGCGGAATATTCCTTCTCTGGCCGGCGAACGCTATCCTTCTCTTTTCATGTATCCGGTATCAGAACCTGCACCGGCTTTATCGAGAAGGTATATTCCTGTGCTGCCACCCGTAGGCTTTGGGGCGTCAGCTAATCCTCCAGATATGGTAAAATAACACGAGCAGTATTATGACATTTCTACCAACTATCAACTTTATTCACGCCCAAGAGATTACCTCGCTGTCGCGCATCGGGATCTTGGCGTTTGGCGCGTTTTTGCTCTCGATGGTATTGGTGCCGTATTACACCAAGCTAGGCTTTAAATACAAGCTGTGGAAGCAACCCAGCGCCGACGCGATAACCGGCGAGAAAGCGCCGATTTATACCAAGCTGCACGCGGCTAAGCATAAGCGCAATATCCCAACGATGGGCGGCGTGGTGTTCATCGTGGCGGTCGCGGTGATCACGTTGCTGTTTAATTTGTCGCGCAGCCAGACGTATCTGCCGCTGTTTGTCTTGATAGCCGCGGGTATTGTGGGGATGTTCGACGACTATCTGAACGTGCGGGCTACGGGGCTAGGCTTGGGCGTGGCGGGGATGCGGGCCAAGATTAAGTTTTCGTTGATTTTGGGCATCGCGGTGATGGGCGCGTTGTACTTCTCGCTCAAGCTGGGCTACAACCTCATCCATGTGCCGGCGGTGGGCGATTTTAGCATTGGCTGGCTGTATATACCGCTGTTTATCGCGGTGGTGGTGTCTACGGCCAATGCCGTGAACATCACCGACGGCATGGACGGGTTGTCCGGCGGGCTTTTGGCGACGGCTTTCGGGGTGTACGCGGTGATCGCGTATTTCCAGGGCAACTTTGGTATCGCGGGCTTTTGCGCCACGATCGTGGGGGCATTTTTGACCTACACTTGGTTTAGTATTTATCCGGCGCGGTTCTTTATGGGCGATAGCGGGTCGTTCGCGTTTGGGACGACGCTGGGCGTGATCGCGATGCTGACCAATACGGTCTTTGTGCTGCCGATCATCGCGGCGGTGTTCGTGGTAGAAGGCGGTTCGAGCGCGCTGCAGATTCTCTCGAAGAAGATCTTTCATCGCAAGATTTTCCTATCGGCGCCGCTGCACCACCACCTGGAAGCCATCGGCTGGCCCGAGACCAAGGTAACGATGCGGCTATGGGTGATAGGCCAGGTGGTGGGAGCGCTGGGACTGGTGCTGGCGCTGCTAGGGAACAAGGTTACATGAGAAGGCCCGCATGAACACCGCCGGAGGGAAAACTATGCGGGCGCACCACCCAGACTATGTTATTGCTCTCGTGATCGCCATATTGCTGGCGGTGGGAGCGGTGCTGATGTATTCGATTAGCCCTATACTGAGCCATAAACTGGTTGGTAATACTGACCGGAATTATTACTTTGTGAACCAGATCAAATATGTCGTTTTGGGCATAGGGGTATGGATCGCGGCGAGCTCGATTCCGTTTCCCGTGTGGCGCAAGTGGGCGCCGCGCTTGCTGATGGTGTCGATCGTGAGCTTGCTGGCGTTGCTGGTGCCGGCTCTGTCGCATAGTTCGCATGGTGCTACGCGTTGGCTGGATTTGGGGCCGATTTCGGTGCAGCCTGCCGAGATCCTCAAGATTTCGCTCATTTTGTATCTGGCGGTGTGGCTGGAGAAGCGGCAGAGTGAGCTGCGCTCCTGGATGGACGGCGTGGTGCCGTTCGTGATTATGGTGGGGGCGGCTTGTTTTGTGATTGTGGTGCTGCAGCGAGACATGGGTACGATGATGGTGCTGGCGCTGGCCGCGTTGGGAATGTATTTCGCGGCGGGCATGCGGTGGCATCATATGCTGATGGTGCTGGCCGGCGGGGGTGTGGCGGCGTGGGCGGCGATCGCGCTGTTTCCGCACCGGCTGAGCCGCCTGACGACGTTTCTAAACCCGCGGTGCGACGATCCGCAGTATGCCATGAACGCTTCGCTGCATGTTTGCCAGGCGCTGCTGGGCGTGGGTTCGGGCGGGTTGTTGGGCCTGGGACTAGGACATAGCATCCAAGTGTATGGCTACTTGCCCGAGGCCGCCAACGATTCGATTTTTTCGATCATCGCCGAGGAATTTGGGATGATCGGTTCGCTGGCGGTGATCGGTTTGTTTGGGTTCCTGGTATATCGGGGCTTGGCGGTGGCTAGGGCCGCGCCCGATACGTTTTCGCGCCTAGCGGCGACCGGGATTTCGCTGTGGTTTTTGTTTCAGGCGATCATTAATGTCGGGGCGATGCTCTCGCTCGTGCCCTTGACGGGAATTCCGCTGCCATTCATTTCGTATGGCGGGACGAGCCTGATAATTTCCCTGTTTGGGGCTGGTATTTTGCTTAATATTTCCAAGTACACTATAAGAGAGGTAAACGATGCGAGTAGTCGTGAGCGGCGGGGGGACAGCCGGCCATATTTCCCCAACTCTGGCAACCAGCGACGCGTTAAAGTCGCTCGATAAGTCTATCGAGCTGCTATACGTGGGGCAGACTGACGGCATGGAGGCCAAGATCGTGGCGGCTTCGGGCTGGAAATTCGCGGCGATCCAGGCTGGGAAATTTCGGCGGTATCATTCGACAAATGCCTTGGCCAAGGTGCTGAATCTACGGACCATCGGGCCCAATATTCGCGATGGCGGCCGGGCGGTGGCGGGGTTGGTCGGAGCATTGCGGATTTTGCGCCGGTTTAAGCCGGATGTGGTGTTTTTGAAAGGCGGATTCGTGTGTGTGCCGGTGGGGCTGGCGGCTCGGATTTTGCGTATTCCCTATGTGATTCATGAGTCGGACGTGAGCCCCGGCTTGGCCAACCGTGTTCTGGGGCGGTGGGCCGAGCGGATTGCCGTGGGTTTTCCGGTGCGCAGTTATCATGATTTCGATAAGAGCCGGTTGGTGTTTACCGGCAATCCGGTGCGGGCTGAGTTGGGAAAGGTGCACCGGCTGGAGGGCTTGGCCAAGTTTAAACTCGACAGCGATCTGCCGGTGGTTTTTGTGACGGGCGGTTCGCAGGGATCGGCGCAGATTAACGACGCGATACTCGAGGCGCTACCGCAGCTGCTAGAGCATTGCCAAGTGCTGCACCTGACGGGCGAGCGCGAGTATCAGCGGGTGCAGTTTGCCCTGCGCCGGATGGGCAAGGTGCCCAATATTGAGCGGTATCATTCGTATGGATTTTTGATGGCCGAGATGCCGGCGGCGATGGCTGTGGCTGATGTGGTCATTACCCGGGCGGGCGCTAGCGCGATCGCCGAGCTGGCATTCTTGAGCAAGCCGACCGTACTAATACCGAACTACGAAATGGCGGGCCATCAGGTAGAGAATGCCCGGGTACTGTCTCGGGCGGGCGCGGTGCGCGTGCTGGATGGGTCAAAATTGACTACCGAGCGGCTAGTAGGGGAGGTGAGCCGGCTAGTAGGGGACCAAGACGAGCGTGAAAGACTGGGGAAGGCGCTCAGCCAGTTTAGCCGGCCCGACGCGGCGCAGGACTTGGCCAAACTTATTCTGGAAGTGGGGAGAGTAGGGGAGGAGCAGTCTTGAACGAGCGGAGGGTGCGTGTGCCGGGAGGCCGGCAAACTTATGGCCGTCAGCAGCCAACGCCACGGCCGGGCCGGCGGCGGGCGGCGCGGCGGATCGGCTTGGGGCTGATTCCGCGGCGGTTGGTGTTGCTGATATTGCTGTTGGCCGCGGCAGGCTACGGCTTGTGGCAAGCTTTCGCGATCACTACCGTGAGCGTCAAGAATACCGCCCGGAGGGAGGAGATCAGGCAGGAGACACTGAAGCTGGTCGGTGGTTCGTGGCGGATAGGGAACTTGCTGACATTCAACGAAGAAGAGCTGGTGTCAAAACTACAACAAGACGATCCGTTGTTGCGGAGCGTGACCGTGAAACGAAGACTGTTTCACACGATTGAGATTACGGCCGTGATGAAGCAACCAAGCATGGGTTGGTCGAGCGGCAACCAAGGTTTTTTGCTTGATCGTGACGGGACGGCTATCGGCGTCTTTCCGCCCGGCTCGCAGCTTCCCCTGGTGGTAGACGGCAGTAACTTGCCGGTACAGGTGGGCGCTCGTGTTACCTCGGGGCGGTTCGTGGGCTTCGTGACTGAGCTCGTACCAGCGTTGGCGGCCGAGGGGATCGGTGTGAGGGGGTTCAACGTGAAGGAGACCACCCTGGATCTGGATGTGGTTACTAATAGGGGCTACCGCTTGATATTCGATACGAGTAGGGGCGTGGCCGAGGAGATGGTGGACCTGAGGGCGGTGCAAAAGCTGCTCGCGACGCAAAAGAAGGCTCCGGCTGAGTATGTCGACCTGCGAGTTGGTGGCAAGGCCTATTACAAATAGGCCTTCTCCCCTGCTTAAAGTTCGGTTTTTGTATGCGAGATTTGAATGGGCTTTATTTAAGCGAATCGTTAATACACGTTAAGGAAGGTCGCTTCTACCTGTAGAGGGGGAAGTGGTCCAAAATGAGGGTTTGGATTCAAATTTGGTTTTGGGCCTAAATCGGGTGTTTTAGAGCGTTTTAGCATGATTGAGTCGCAAAATATACAATGTGCGACACTGAGCATTGCAGCAATGAGATGCCCTACTATGCAGCTTTTGGGTGTTTTGGATGTTGGGTATAGCCATGCTTCTGTTAAGCCGGCGTTTGTGATAGCGCTTGTGCCCTACTTTGCTAGACTCTGGGTGCCGGGTTCTTTGTCTTGGGAAAATGGATAGTTACCCGTTTACCGAAAACGGTAACCAGGAGCTTGCGAATAAATAGGGGAGTCGCGGTCTAGCGTAAGCTAATTGACTCGCCGGGCTGGACCGGCTGCACGTTTGAATGCGCGGGGGACGGTGCTGGTGCGGGCCGCGGGGCCACGGCCGGCGCAGGGTGTGGCGCCGGATGATGTACGGGCGCCGGAGCAGCGGCGGCAGGCTGGGATGGGGCGGCCGCGATTATGTGATGCCGGGCCGGGTAGGGGCCGGAGGCTTGGTTGTGGCTGTTACTCCCCTGCGCTTTGTGCGGGCGCTCGCGTTCGCGGTCGGCATTCGCGTTGCGGTCTCCCCCGCTGGGACGGGTGCTCTCTCCCCTGCTTCGGTCTGCCGGGCGGGGTGCCACTGGTGGCAGGCCGGGGTTCTTGAGCACGCCGAGGAGTTCTTTGTTCGGTTTTCGTTCTTCTACCAGGAGGCCGGCGGCACGGGCGCCTTCGTCTTCGCCGGTGGAGGTACGGGTGCGGATATCGGCTTCGGCGGCTTCGCGGGTGGTGGCGTAGCGTTCGCGGGAGAAGGTCACGATACGGTCGGTGAGGTCGTTTTCGGGATCGGGCATGCGCAGGGTGCTGGCCGAGAAGGGGGCGGCTTTTTCGCCATTGATGATCATTGATATGAAGATGTTTTGGTTATGCAGGCGGGTAATGTCGGCGGCCTCGAAGACGGGCTCAAAATACTTGCCGAGCACTACGGAGTCGCCGGGGCCGATGCGGAAGCTGATCATGGTACCGACGTTGCCGAAGACGGCGTCGCGCACCACCTCGGGCATCTGGGAAACGTACTGGTTGGCGACGGTCAGGTTGAGGCCGTACTTACGCGCCTCAGACAGGATGACGGCGAATGAGTCGGTGGCGAAGTTTTGGAATTCGTCGACGTAGAGGTAGAAGGGGCGGCGTTGGTCGAGCGGCATGTCGGCGCGTCCCATGGCGGCCAGCTGGATCTTGGTGACCATGAGGGCGCCGAGGATGGCGGCGTTGTCCTCCCCTACTTGGCCGCGGCTGAGGTTGACGATGAGGATTTTGCCTTCGTCCATGATTTGGCGGATGTTGAAAGCGCTCTTCTGCTGGCCGACGATGTTGCGGACGAGCGGGTTGGCTACGAAGGCGCCGACTTTGTTGAGCACTGGCGCGACGGCTTCGGAGGCGAATTTCTCGTTCCAGGAGGCAAATTCTGTGACCCAGAAGGTGCGGACCACGGGGTCTTTGACCTCGCGGATGACCTTTTTGCGGAAGTCCTTCTCGGTGAGCATGCGGGTGATGTCGAGCATGGTGGAGCCGGGGTAATCGAGGAGGGCCAAGGCGGTGTAACGCAGAATGTACTCTAGGCGCGGTCCCCAGGAGTTCTCGAACATGCGCTTGAGCACACCGACGAGTTCGGAGGCGATATGGTTGCGCAGGTTTTCGTCGATGACTTCGAGCGGGTTGAAGGCCATGGGGTGGTGCGTGTCGGTGGCGTTGAAGTAGATGACGTCCTTGATGCGGTGTTCGGGGATGTACTTCATGATATCGGTGGCGTAGTCGCCGTGGGGGTCGATGATGGCGAAGCCTTGGTCCTGGTAGACGTCAGACAGCGTGAGGAGCTGCAGGAGCATGGATTTGCCGGCGCCGGTTTGGCCGATGATGTAGGCATGCCGGCCACGGTCGCGGCGCTTGATGCCAAATTTGAGGTGGCGGCCACGGAAGTTGGTGAGGCCGAATAAACTGACCTCGCTGGCTTCGGCGATGCCTTCGGACGGAAGGTTGGCCGGTGGTTCGCTGGTCTTGGTGGTGGTCCAAGCCATGTTGGGGGTCTCGACGGATTTGTGCGGCAGGTGGTAGAGCGAGGCGAGCTCTTCGATGTTGAGGATGTAGCCTTGGTCGAAGAAGAGGCGGGCCTGGTAGTCTTGGAGAAATTCGGGTGAATTGAAGGTTTTGAGGGTGGTAAAGCCGTTGAGGTTGGTGGTATTGAATTGTTTGAAGCCGCCCACGATGGCCTGCAGGCGCTGGCGGCCCGAGGCCTCGTCGGGTCCGAGGTAGGCGATGCGGATTTTGACCTGATAACCGAGCTTGGTGATCTTTTCTTCGACAGCCTTGATGATGGTTTGCTGCCCGGTGCTAACTTCTTTTTTCTCGGCCGGTTTCTTTTCGGCCGAAGGGGGCGGGGCAAAGAGTGCCAGCACGAAATTCGAGAAGATATAGATGGGGACTTGCAGGAAGATATTGGTGAGGTTGGCACCCCAGTCGAGCTTGGGGCCGTTCTTGACACCGTCGACGTAGGCTTTGCCCTGGTTTTGCCAGGCGTCGTCGATCGGGCGGGCTAGGATTTGGATCCAGCACTCCTCCCCTAGCTGCTCGAGCTTGGCGAGGACGCCGGTGATGCCGGCCATCGGGTCGACTTCAAACGAAGCGAAGGTCTTGATGGGCATCACCATATCTTTGGTGAGGCCGAGCTCGACGCCGTAGATGGTCCGGCCGGCTACGGGCGTGCGCGAGTAGTCGTCGGGGCCTTCTTTGATCTGGACGGTCGGGTATTGGGCGTAGATCTGACTTTCGACGAAATCTTTGAGGTGCTTGGGCGTCCAGACGTAAAATTGAATCGAATTTTGGCGCGCTACGATCTCGAATGAGATGTGTTCCTGGAGTGAACCTTCTTTGACGAGCTCGCTGTGAGGGCGCAGGATGCCGTGTAGCGAGGCAAACATTTGCTCGGCCGAGAGCTCTTTCTTTTCGTTGTCGCGCGGGACTTCGATGAGCAGCAGAAGATTGTCGGTGGAGCCGACCCATTCTTCGCGCCGGCGGTTTTGCCAAATGAGGTAGCCGAGCACAGCCACAACCACGACCCAGCCGTAGAATTTAAACAGCACGAGGCCGATGATTTGGAGAATGGCCATGATGGGGGCGAGAATGCCCTGGATTTGTTCGACTTTTTTAACCCTCCGTAACTCTCATTGTAGACTGTTAGTCTTTGAGTTTGTAGGTGGCTTTGGCGGTACGCTGAAATTGCTCTTTTTCTTGCAGGTTGAGAATGATGGTAGTGGTTTTAACCTGGCGCTTCATGAGCACGCGGCGGACGATTTCGTCCTTGTGGAGTGGCTGCTCTTCGCGCAAGACGCTCGCGATAATCTCGGCGACGGTGCCGGGAGTGTAGCCCCACTCGGCAAGCGCGTAGATGCCGCGGCCGATCAGGATGAAGCGGAGATCTTTGATGAGCTCGTTGTGGACGGCCTGGATGGTAACATCGCGTTTGGAGGCGCCGAGGTTGCGGACGTGTCCGGCGATCTCGGAGAAGTGCAGGGGCCGGCCGTGGCGGGACAGCACGAGATAGGTTTTGTCGCGAATACTCTTGGGATTGACCTCGGGCCAGGTAACCAGGCCCCACTTGCCGTCGAAGTGAGCCAGGTGCTTGGAAGCACGCATGAGTTGCTCGAGCGTAGTGGCGTCGAGCTCGGAGGGCAGTTTGGCCTTGAGTTTGGCGAGGGTAATGGGCTTGGCGTAATCGGTGATGGTCTTGATGATCTCGGTGAGTAGCTGAGTGGTTTGGCTACGCGAGTAGATGGGGGCCAAGCTGACGGCCTGTCGCAGGTGGTCGTCTTCGTCGATGAGGTCGACGCTGGGCGCGAGGAGCGCTAGGAAGACCACGTAGGCTACGTCATTGGCGGCGGCGCCAAGGATGGCGGTGATTTCGGTGGTGAGGGCGATCCCGCCTTGGTCGGCTACGATGTTGCGCAATAGTTCGTTGGCGCGGGCGATTTCGGCCGATTCGTTGGCGCGCATCTTGGCAATAGCGGCCTTCTCGATCTGGCGAACCCGCTCGCGGGTAATATCAAAGTCGTTGCCAATCTTCTCGAGCGTCTGGCGGCGGCTCAAGCCAAAGCCAAAACGGCGAGCAATAATCTGACGGTCGCGATCGCGGCGCAACTCTTTCAGGATTTGTTCAACCGCTTGTTTGTAGTCGTAAGTTGTGTCTGCTTTGGTGGTCATAATGTTGGTCATTACTTAGAATTATAAAATATCAGGTTTGTGGTGTCAACGACTTCAGCTATCTGCGGTTTCCCCGGGGCGTCACTCGAATGGTTATGTAATATTATAACAAAACGTCGATTTTGTAAATAGCTAAGCGAAACATCAGCTTTTTTGGGGAGGAACGGTGGTTTGGAGGATGGAATGGAGGTCGGACCGGGCGGCGGCGACGGTTAGATTGGCTTCGAGCCAGCCGGCGGTGTTTCCGGCGTCGAGAAATTTGCCGCTGGCGCGGTGAACGGCAATGGCTTGCTGCTTGGCTGCTGCCAAAATAGCGTCGGTAATGTAGTATTCGCCGGATTTGACGTCGGGCTTAACCTTGGCTACAAAGTCCATCATCTGGGGCGTCAGGATGTATTTGGAGATATTGATGAGGTTGGAGGGGGCTTCGCCGGGGGCGGGTTTTTCGACAAAGTCTTGCAGGTACTCACTCCCCTGCCGGGTTTCCACGCTCAATACTCCGTAACGCGAGAGTTCCGCATCGGGGCGCTCGAGGGCCATCATGGCGCCGGCAGCTTGGGTTTTGGCAAAGGTGGCGACGAGCTCGGTCATGTCGGAGCCGCCGTCGGTACGCCAGAGGAAATCGTCGCCGCCGCAGACGATGAAGGCTTCGTCCTTGGGCAGATGAGGCGCGGCGATCTGGAGCGGCACGGCGGTGCCGTAGCCGGCCGTCTCGGGCTGCTCGACGAAGCTGAAGGTGGCCCGGTGGTGGGTTTCTTCGAGCTTGGCAAGGGCTTCGTGCTTGCCAAAGCGTTTGAGGTGGGCCTGAAGCCCGGAGTTGCCTACGTAGTAATCCTGCAAAGCGTGCGAATTGGGCCGGATCACGAAGATGACATCGGTGACACCAGCGGCTACGCAGTCGGCCACGACGTAGTCGATGATAGGGCGGTTAAGGATGGGCAGTAGCTCCTTTTGCACCGCGGCGGTGACGGGAAGCATACGGCTGCCGAAGCCCGAAGCAAAGATAACTGCGGTAGTAACATTCATGGAAGGTCTCCGAAATTGGTGATTTGTTGGGCGCTGGGCGGGGTTGGAATGTGTCTGTACTTGCCATCGGGACGGACTATGCGGAGCCCTTTGACTCCGTTGATCTTGCCCAGCCCGGTAAAGGTCTCTGGGCTGTCGTCGACGAGATAGACGCGGTCGTACAGGTTCAATGTGAGATTGAGATCGCCGATTTCCGGCTGGTCCAGAATGTGCTCGCGGATGAGCTCGCCTTTGTTCTTGGGCACGATGATTTTGCGGAGGCCGTCGATGGCTTTGGCGTAATTGAACTTGAGCTGCTGGAAAGGGGGCCGGCCTACGGTCATTATGATGACCGTGTCGGTGAGCGGATCGCGGGTAGCTAGCCAGGCCGCCGAATCCGGATATAGGTAGTCGCGGTCGCGGAGCTGACTCGTTATGAGCTGGTCGAGGTCGTGCTGGCCGATTCCGGCAAGCGATTCGATGTGGCCGTGGAAATTATAGTACTTGGTGTTGGGTTCAATATAAAGGTTCTGGGTGGCGTCAAAGTCTCTAGCTGATATGCCGAGGGCGTGACGAAAGAGAATTTTGGTATCAGCAATAAAACAGTCGGTATCGAAAACTGTGCGATCGAAATCTAAGATGTAGAGGCGGCGGGTCATTAGCTAAAATATATCCGCATGATGAGGCGCGCGAGCTTGTCGGAGTCGTGGCGGATGAGGGTGCGTTTGAGGAGAGTATCATTGGCGTTACTCGGAGGGATGCTGTGAGCGATGAGGTGGTCCCCTATCGCCCGATAGGTCTGGCGGCTGAGGATTTCTTGGTCGAAGTTAACGGGCTCCTCGCCCCCCAAAGCGTAGCGTCTGAGGAGTGACGCGGCGGGATGCTCGGTGTTGTAGATGACGTAATCTAGGAATGGGCCGCCGTTGTAACGTTCGAGCTCGGCCGCGAAGTCCTGTACGCTGAATCCGGCGGTTTGGGTCGGGCGGGTCATAAGATTGCAGACATAGACTTTTTTGGCGCGGGCTTCGCGAAGTGCTTCGCTCATGCCGCCGATCAGGAAGGATGGAATGATCGAAGAATACAATTTACCTGGCGTGATGACGATAAGATCGGCCTTGGCGATGGCTTGCTTAGCTTTGAGGTTGAGGGTGGCTTTGGGCTCTAGATAGAGGTGATGAGGCTCCCCTTTCACGAATAGCTGATCGTCGATCGGCCCCTCGCCTATCCGATCTTCGCCGCGGATGACGCGTCCACTATTGGTCTCGAGCACGAGGCGGGCGTCGTCGGTGGAGGCGGGCAGGACTTTGCCCTGGATGGATAGGACTTTGCTTGCTACCTCTACGGCTTCGGCGAATGAGCCGGTAACTTTCTCGAGAGCTGTCAGAAAGAGGTTGCCAAAAGCGTGGCCGGCAAAGGTGCCTTCGGGAAATCGGTAGTTGAAGAGCTCGCGGAGTTCGCGGGACGAGGAAGACAGCGCCACCAGAGACTGACGGACGTCGCCGGGCGGCAGGACGCCGAGTTCGTCGCGCAGAATGCCGGTAGAGCCGCCGTCGTCAATCATGTTGACGACGGCGGTGATGTCTTGAGCGTAGTGTTTGAGCGATGTGAGGACCGTAAAGGTGCCCGTGCCTCCGCCGATGACGACGATCTTAGGACCGGTGGGGGTGGATTTCATTTAAAATTCGCTGAGCTGCTGCTTGAGGGCGGCCGGCAGGCCGGCGATCTTGACGCGCGTCTGCTCCATGGTGTCGCGGTGACGGACGGTGACGGCTTTGTCTTCGAGCGATTCGAAGTCAATGGTGACGCACAGCGGCGTGCCGATCTCGTCTTGGCGGCGGTAGCGCCGGCCGATGGACTGGGTCTCGTCGTATTCGGTGCGGAAGGTGCCGGCGAGTGAGGCGTAGATTTCGCGGGCGACGGACGTGAGCTCGGGTTTTTTGCTCAGGGGCAGTACGGCGATCTTGATGGGGGCGATAGCGGGCTTAAATTTGAGCACGACGCGGGTTTCGTCGTTGACCTTCTCCTCGGTGTAGGCTTCGGTGAGGGCGGCCACGAACAGGCGGCCGACGCCCATGGACGATTCGATGACGTTGGGGATGAAGCGTTCGCGCGTTTCTTCGTCGAAGTAGGACAGGTCTTTTTTGCTGTGCTCAATGTGGGCTTTGAGGTCGAAATCGGTGCGGTTGTGGACGCCCAGGAGCTCCTTGAAACCGTGTGGGAAGCGGTAGTAGATGTCGTGGGCAGCGGCGGCGTAGTGAGCCCGCTCCCCTTCTTGGTGCTCGTGCCACTTGATGTTGTCTTCCGAGAGGCCGACGTAGTTGAGTAAGAAATCGCGGGTAAAGGTGCGCCAGTTTTCGTATTCTTTGTCGCGGGTTTTGGGGTCTACGAAGTATTGCATTTCCATCTGCTCGAGCTCGCGCACGCGGAAAATGAAGTCTTTGGGAGTGATCTCGTTGCGGAAGGCTTTGCCGATTTGACCGATACCAAAGGGAATTTTGGAACGCGTGGTCTCGCGGACGTTGTCGTAGTTTACAAAGATGCCGCCGGCGGTTTCGGGGCGGAGGTAGGCTTTGGTGGTGTCTTCTTCGACCGGGCCGATGTGGGTGGTGAGCATCATGTTGAACTGGCGCGGCTCGGTGAAGGTGCCGTGCTTGCCACAATTTGGGCAGGCTTTGTCCTTGAGGGCGGCGGCTAGCTCCTGGAGGTCGCCGGTGTCGAGGTCGGCGATGTGGTCGGCGCGGAAGCGGTGCTTGCAGGCTTTGCAGTCGATCATGGGGTCGACGAAGCCGGCCACGTGGCCGCTAGCCTCCCAGAGCTTGGGGCTCTGAATGATGGCGCTGTCGATGCCGAAGGTGTTGATGGGCTCTTCGACAAAGGCCTTCCACCAGGCGGCTTTGAGGTTGTTGGCGAGTTCTACACCGTAGGGACCATAATCCCAGAATCCGGCGATGCCACCGTAGATCTCGGAGGCTTGGAACACGAAGCCCCGGCGCTTGGTGAGCGATACGATGGTTTCCATGGAAGGGGTGTTGGCGGATTCTTTGGTCATGGTCTTTCCTAAAAGTGTAAGTTATCGGAGCGAATTAGCTCATTATAGTCGTCTTGCTCAATTCGGCCAAGGCTGGCGAGGTAGGCGAGGTCGGCGTGGTAGTTGCCGCGGATCTCGTCGTAGCGCGGTGATTTGTGGTCGGCCAGGATGCGCAGGGTGGCGATGGAGTCTTTGATGAAGTCTTGGATTTCGTCGTCGAGCATCATCTCGCCTTCGGTGCTTTCGGGGTTGGAAATACAGCGGGCCGGCGGCTCGGTTTCGGCGGCGAGGTAGTCGGCCAACTTCCAGGATAATTCGGAGATGGGTGTTTTCATGGGGGATATTGTACCATCTTCGGATATGCCTTGGCCCCAGGATGGATTCCTGGGGCCGGCTGGTCGGTGAGAGTCGGTCTCGGGGCGTTGATTCGAGGGGTCACGCTGACCAAGTACTGTGTATGAGCAGTCCGGTTAGCGTGGCGCCGACAGCGAAGTATGTCAGAAGAAATGCAAGAGGGTAGGTTCGAGAGCCGTTCTCGCTGCGGTTAGGGATGAATCGCCCGAAGAGCAAACTGCTGAGAACCAGTATGATGCCGACTGATGTTCCGGCCAAAAGGGGGTGGCCGAAGATGTACTTGTCTATTGTCCCCATGGGCATAGACGAGGCTACGCTTATGCTTGCAACTATAAAGTAGATCAATGTCGGCCCCATAGCCCAATCCGATACAGTCTTTCGGCTAGCGAGCAGACTTTTCATCACCGGGGAACTCCCTTGTCGGGTAGATTTGGGTTAACTTATTAAACATTATTTTAAAACAAAAGGGAAGGGTCTAGATTTGACCTGGGCTCGAACGAGCGGCTGTGGAGGGGTGACCAGTACGGCAGAATGTACTGCGGTTGAGGCTTGTCAGGCACGTCCGAGGCAGGTAAAATACGACCACTTCAATAAGGAAGATCCTATGCTGGATGTGACTGACAGGCGACTACAATTAGACAACGAAGGATATTGTACTGTAGCGGGGGTTTTGTCTGAGCCGATGTTGCACACTCTACAGAAGCGTTTTGACGCTTTCGAGCTGCAGAAGACTTCCCGGAGTAATTTTGGTGAGTCGGGAGGGTTTGTAGAGCTGAGCTACGAAGATCCGACTATTGCCGAAGTGCTAAGCTGGCCAATTACGCTCGAAGCTCTGGCGGCTCTTGATTTCCCTCATCCAAAATTGCACAGCTTTTATGTATCAGCGAAGCCGCCGAAATCCGAGGCGCTAGCGTGGCATTCGGATTTATTTTATGACTATAATGCGGTTAATCCGGCAGAGCTTTTTCTGATTTATTATTTGCAAGATACGGCGCCAGGAAATGGTTGTTTGCGGGTGGTACCGGGCTCGCATTTAGATCCCAAAACAAAACAAGAACCGGTTGATGTGCCGCTGAAAGCTGGCGACCTCTTCATTGGTGATCGTCGCATCCTTCATGCGACCTACGCTAACGCTTCTGATGAGTGGCGTACCTGCATTACCATTGCTTATGCCCCGGTATTTGATGAGCTGCCCGAATCAGTCCAGGCAATGATTGTAAATAATAGGTGTCTGCCGCCCAAGGGTTGGGACGTGGATCCAAAAGTGCAAATTAATCCGCGGCTGGCGGCCATTTTGCCAATTTATCGTGGTACGGCGAAACTCATTAACGAGCAATAGACACGAGGAAAGGCCGATCGAGGTATCGATTTAGCATATAATGTCGACTATTCGATTATTGGCCGGAAGGCCCGACCGAGGTGATGTTCATAGAAAGCATCGCAGAGCGGGAGGGTGTCGGCGGCGAGAGTGGGCGCGTCGGTGATTTGATGGACGGTGGCATAGGGATAATCGGTGAGGAGGCGCCAGAATTTGATAGCGGCGTGGCTGAAGGGCTGGGCGCCGGGTTCGGCGTCGGCGGCGCAGGCAAGGCCGCCGCGAGCGGGATCGAAGACGTAGGTGGTGCCGGGGTCGCGGCGGCCGCAGACGATGCAGGCTGCTAGCTCCGGCCGGTAACCGAGGGTCTCGAGTAGCCGCAGCTTGAACCAGAGTTCCGGCAAGGCGCCGCTGGCACCGGCGTCGACGGCCCGCAGTCCTTCGCGCAGGACGGTGTAGAGCTGGGGGTGGGCTTGGCCCGGCTCGGTGAGCCGGTCGATGGCCGTTGCCATGGCAAAGGCTAGCCCGAGGCGCTCGTAGGCGGCGACGAGCTCGTGCGGATACCACACGAGACGGGCCGAGGTGACGACGTCGAGGTTGCGGCCGTTGGCGAGCATGAGGTTAACTTCGCCGAAGAGCTCGAGGTGGCCGGCGGCCCGGCTCTTGATGCGCCGCACACCCTTGGCTACGGCGCTAATCTTGCCGTGTTCGGCCGTGAGAAACCGCACTACCCTATCGGCTTCGCCAAAATTGGTGCGGCCGATGACGATACCGGTGGTTTGATAGCTGGGCATGGGCCCCTTATTTTTCGGGCTTTTCGGGGTTGGTGGTCGCGTCGGAGTGACCGGCGGCTTTGAGTACTTTGACGGCTTTGGCGACGACTTCGTCCGGCGTATGGTGGCTCTTGATGAGATAGTCGTTTACGCCCAGCGCCTTGGCGAGTTCCTGATTCATATCAACTTCAGCTTGGCCGAGATTGGTGAGTAGGATTACGGGTATTTGGCGCAGGTCCGGCTGCTTCTTGATCTCTTTGAGAACATGAAAACCATTGAGCTTGGGCATCAGGATGTCCAAGAGAATGAGTTCGGGCTGAAACTCCTTGAGGACCGCGAGGCATTCTTCGCCATTGGTGGCGACGCGGACTTCATGACCTTCGAGTTCGAATTTTGCCTGGTACATTTCAACTAATATGGTGTCGTCTTCGACCAGTAAAATCTTTGCCATGAATCTCTCCTTGTTTTGTTAGTCTAACAGATAGGGTTTACTCCGCCAACACCGATAGCGGCAACGGCTTCTTAGGCTAGTAGGGGTAGTTGTTTGGCGATGGGTAGCGAAAAATGAAACTTACTCCCTTTTCCTTCTTGGCTGGTGACCCAAATGCGGCCGTTGTGGGACTCTACGAGGTTTTTGACAATGTAGAGGCCAAGCCCGGTGCCGCCGGCCTGGACGCTTAAGGGGTTGAAGATACGGCCGAATTTGGTGAAGAGCCGGTCGATTTGGTTTTTGCTGATGCCGACGCCATGGTCCGCGACGGTGGTAATGAGCTCGTCGCCTTGGATCTTGAAATCGATCTCTACCTCGGTGCCCGGCATTGAATATTTGATGGCGTTGTCGACCAGATTGAGGACGATTTGGTGGAGGCGGGTTTCGTCGGCGAGCACAAGCGGCAGGCGCTGGCGGCGGCGGACGTTGATCATGATCTGGTTGGCGGCGCCCTTGGCGGCGAGCTCGGAGACGACCTCGCTGATGACCGATTCCATGGCGACCGGGCTGATGGCTAGGTTGATCTTGCCGGATTCGATGTAGGTAGCGTCCATGAGGTCCTCGACGAGGTCGATCATGCGTTGGTTGGATTGGTAGACCCGGCTGAGGTAGTGGTATTGCTTCCCGGCCAGGGCGCCAAAATCGCCCTTGAGCGTCATGGACAGGAAGCCCTTGATGGCGGTCAGCGGAGTGCGCAGCTCGTGCGAGACGATGCTGATGAAGTCGCTCTTGATCTCTTCGACCTCGCGGTCTTTGGAGGTGTTGCGGATAATGGCGATGCCCGAGGTGACACGGCCGGTGTCGTCGAAGATCGGCGAGTAACTGACCTCGGTCCAAATACGGCTGCCGGTACGGCTTTCGATGAGCTGCTCGCTCTTGGCGATGGTAATCCCCTCCCCCAGCACGCGCTCGAGCGGCGCCAGACCGGCGCCGGCGCCTTCGGGGCCGATGGTTTTGATGATTCTGGCGAACGGCTGACCAATGGCTTCGGCGGCGTTGTACTGGGTAATTTCGGTGGAGGCGGGGTTGAAGCCGACGATGGTGCCGGAGCGGTCGAAAATCACAATCCCCTCTTCGGTGAAGCGGAAGACCGCCTCCCAGCGCTCGCGCCGGGCGTTGACGTCGTGGTAAAGATTGGCGTTTTCGACCAACACGGCTAGGCGGGTGGCTACGAGGCGGGCTAGCTTGGCATCGTGCTCGCTAAACGGCCGGTCTGAGCGCCCTACCAGCAGTACGCCCAGCGTCTTGGAATGATGAGTGATAGGGATGGCCAGGAGGTGTGCGGGGTTGTGCGACTGGGTGTTGGTGGCGCGGCGGGTCATGAAGGCTTGGGTGACCGGATGGTCGGTGTCGAGGCTGACGGTTTCGGTATCGGCCTTGCTGGGATTAAGGGTCTCGCGCCGCACGAGGTGCTGTTCGACCGGATTGTAGAGATAGATGCTCACCGATGTTGAGTTGAGCAGGGCGGCTGTCTTCGAGAGGTATTTTTGGTAGATATTGGCTACATTGAACCCGACGATGCCGGAGAGCTCCGCTAGTTGGGAGAGTTCGCGAAGGTGACGCTGGGCTTTGGCGGCCATCTCGTTGGCTTCCACGGTTTTTTCGATAAGCGGCGTGATGTCGCGGGCGGTGGCCACCGCGCCGGTGACACATCCGGCCGCGGTAATGGGGCTGAGGGATATTTGGATGTGTTGGGCTTTGGTTTGAGAGCGTCCATAGCATATTAGACGTCTGCCTTGAAGTACTTCTTTGATGAGCTCGGCGGGGTCTTGATCGCAGACGAAGTCTTTGCGGGCGCCCATCATGGCGAAGAACGGTTTGCCCGTAAGGTCTTCCTTGATATCGAAGAGGCGTTGCCATTCTTGGTTGTATTCGATGGTCGCACCCTTGGCATCGACCATGATGAGCCCATCGGAGATATTGTCCTGGATGGTACGCAGCTTTTCTTTTTCCCGGTAGAGCGAGGTAACGTTGCGAATATTCATAAGCACTCCTACGGGATCGCCCTTGGTGTCGCGGTAGGGCGAATAAATGGCTTCGTAGTGGCCTGGTTTGCCTCCTTCCAGGGAGAAGTTGGTGTTTCCGGCTTGGCCCTGTGAAGCATTGACGATGGCGGTGTGAAGCTGGGCGAGGTCGATTTTGAGCTCGCCCTGATCCACTAGCGGCGCGAGGGAAAGAGGATGCATGAGGGTCTTGGAGTTTAACTTAAGGAGCGAACCGGCGGCCGCGTTGAAGTACCGTAGGCGATGTTGCAGGTCGAAGACGAGCAGGCCGTCGCGCATGAGGTTGCGGGTTTGCTCGATCTCGTTGGAGACTTTTTGGAGATTGGCGTGGAGATTGGCGTTGGCAAAGGCGATGCCGGCTTGCTCGGCTAGGCTCTGGGCAAATCGGAGCTCGGAATATACAAAATGCCGAGGGCGCTTGGAGATGAGCCCAAGCGCGCCAACCGGCTTGCCGCCCGAAAAGATCGGCGTAAGGAGGAGCGATTTGATGCCCTCCCGGCGGGTAAGCTCGGGACGGTTGGAGATCGGAGCGTTGCTTACGTCGTAGTATTCCGTGGGGCTGGCGTTTTTGATGAGTTGGCGGGCGATGTCGGAGTCGTGTGGTACGCGCAGCGCCCGCATATACTCCTCGGAGAGGCCGATGGCTTGGTCGACATAGAATTCGTGGTCTTTGGGGTTGGAGAGCGCCAGAGCTACGGCGTCGACCTGAAAAAGCTTGTGGGCGTGCTTGAGGAGTGTGGAGGCGACCTGATCGAAGTCGAGCGAGCGCGTGATAGCTTGAGTGATGCGTTGAAGCGCCATTGATTCGGCTAAGTTGTTGTTGACCTCCTGGTGCATCTTGAGGCGCTGCAGTGTGCCGGCGGCTTCGCGCAGGATGAGCTCGACAAGATCGGCGGCGGCTTTGGCCGGAGCGCCCCAGATGACTGCACCTCCGAGGGCTTCGCCGCGGTACTCTAGCCAATACAGCCCGGGTTGTTTGGCATTTAGCTGGGCGGCGAGCTGTTGGATTTGAGGCTGGCGGCTCCAGGCGGCGGGGCCCATGGTGGGCCGGTGGTCGCCGCCGATGAGCTCTGGATAGGATACCGTGTCTCGGAGGGCGGTGGGCAGGGTCTGCTCGTCGAGGTGATCGCAGAAACCAGTGGGGCCATAGGCGAATGTACTTACGGGCAGGCTGGTGGTGAGGTGGAGCAGTTTGGCCAGATTTCGCACGAGCCGGCTCGTGGTGTCGGCGGCGGCGAGCTCAGCCAGGAGTGGGTTGAGCTTCGCGAGCGTGAGTGTTTGTTCAGCTACGCCGGGCTTTGAGAGTGCCATACCACTTGAGCCACCTTTCTTGCTCTTAACGGTAGCATTTAGTACGGGTCACACTCAAGCATGAGACGGATTAAATGCGCTGTTAAGGGATAATCTTGGACTGGGCAAGAATTTGATTAAATTCGGTCGAATACCGGTTGTTTTCGTTGATGAACACCAAGACCTTGTCGCGCACAGGTATGACAACTTCGCGGGTGGTGCGGCGGTCTTGGAATTGGCCGTTGAGGTCGTAGGCATGTTGGCCGGACACGGTGATGTCGGTTTGCTTGAGCGCGCCGCGCTTGATTTGGCTGGAGAAGGCAGCCATGAATGTTTCGGCGCTGGTTTCCTGGAGTAGGACGCGCGCGGCCGATAGCTCATCGGTGGCGTTGATGCGGCGTACAAAGTCGGGGTTGAGGATGAGGTCGATTTGCTTACCGGATTTTTCTTGGTCGATGAAGCTGCTCCAGTTTTTTGGGAATTTGATTTCGAAGGAGCCGTACTCTACCGGCGCCACGTAGGAGCGGAAGGGTGATTCGTTGGCGATGGTGTTGGCGAAGTCGTCGGCTTTTTTCTGTTCGATCTTGGCCTTGGCGGCGGCGGTTTCTTTTTGGGCGTTGACGGTCTTGGTGGCGGTGGAAGCGTTGCCGTAGGCTACGACCGCAAGGATGGCGAACGTTACCGCGCCGATACCCAGAATGACGATGAGGATAAATAACAGCGGATTACTGCTGCTGCCGCCGGAATTGAATGGGCCGGGGCTGGTGGGCATAACGGGCATGGGAGATGGTTGGTTGGGTGGCATATTAATGCTTATGCTACAACGTCACGACGAGTTCTTCAAGCTTTACGGGTCCTGGCGGCTTCGTATTCATAAATGTAGGTGTTGGCGTTGTGGCGGGCGGGGGTGCGGCCCGGGATCGCGAAGACAAATGAGATGACTCGGGTAGGCTGGGTGAGCTCGGCCGTGAGTTTGCGGTCGAGACGAGCCATGTAGCGGTCGATGAGGAATACATAAATGATATCGGCTGGTGGGAGCTTGACGTGCCAGAAGTTGGCGAGGTGGATGGTAATGAGCCGGCGGTAGCGCCAGCAGACAATGCGCGAAATAAGCACGAGGAACGGATTGATCTCGTAGCCGATGCACCGGATGTCTTGGGCCGCGGCGGCGCGCAAGAGACGGCCGTCGCCGGAGCCGAGGTCGATGAGCGTCTGGCCGGGTTTGAGCTCGGCCAGGGCGAGGAGGCCTCGGGTTTCGCGGCGCATGATGGGCAGATACGGCGCACCGAGCAAGGCGCCTAACGCGAAGGCGCCGACGACAACGAGGAGTATCAGTAGGAGCATGGGCTAGGCTCCGAAGAGACCGGCTTGGCTGTCGGGGCCGGGCTGCGCGGTCTCGCCGGTGGTGGTGGCACTGAAGCGCTGCTTGATTTTTTCGACGCGGTTTTCGACCGTGACGAGGTGGGCTTTGAGCTGGCTGGCGAGCTCCATGCCGCGTTCAAACTTATCAAGGCCTTGGTCGAGGTCGACATCGGTGGATTCAAACCAAGTGGTGATGTCCTCAAGCTCCTTGAGGGCTTTTTCGAATTCGAAAGGCTTGTCTGTCATGGGGCAATTGTATCATGGGGGTGTAGCGGTTTGGTGACTTGAGCGCCGAGTTTGCCCTGGGCCAGCTGGATGGTAATGGCTTCGCCGGGTTTGGTCTGGGCCGGGTCGCGCAGGATGGTGCCGCCGTGGCGCACGATGGCGTAGCCGCGGCCCAGGACGGCGGTGGGATCGAGGCCGCGCAGCACGCGCTCGAGGCCGGCCAGGCGGGTGCGGCGCTCCCCTATCAGGAGCTGGCCGGAGCTGCCGAGCCGGTGCCGCAGGGTGGTGGTGCGCTCTTGGTCGGCGGCGAGGCGGTGCGATAGCCGGTCGAGGCCGCGCCAGAGTTTGGTTTCGTCGGCCTGTACGCGCTCGCGAGGGTGGCGCAGGTAGGCCTCCAGGCGTCCGAGCGCGCGGTCGACGGCCAGCTGACGGCGGTCGAGCTGCTGGCTGAGGCCGGCGTCGAGGCGGCGATTCAGGTGCTGCACGCGCGCGCCGACCTCTTGCCGGTCCGGTACCACTAGGCGCGCGGCGTCGGTGGGGGTGGCGGCGCGCAGGTCGGCGGCGTGGTCGGCCAGCGAGGTGTCGATTTCGTGGCCCACTCCCACCACGATGGGCGTGCGGCTAGCGGCCACGGCGCGCGTTACCGGCTCGGTCGAGAAGGCGATGAGGTCCTCGAGCGAGCCGCCGCCGCGGATCAGCACGAGCACGTCGGCCGGATCACTGAGTTGGTTGAAGTACTCAAGCGCGCCGATGATCTGATCCGGCGCGGTGGCCCCCTGTACCGTCACATCGGCTAGCAGCACTTCTACGCCGCTCCAGCGGGCGTTGAGAATCTTGATGAAGTCGCTGTAGGCCGCCGATGTGGCCGACGTGATGAGGCCGATGCGCCGTGGAAACGGTGGCAGCGGGCGTTTGCGTGTGGGATCAAACAGCCCCTCCCCCGCTAGCTTCTTCTTGAGCAGCTCCAGAGCGCGGCGCAACTCCCCTTCTCCGGCCAGCTGGATATCGCGCACGGTGAGGCTGAAACGCGAACTCTTCGGGAAGACTTTGGGTGAGCCTGTTACCCGCACTTTCATACCGTCTTCGATGGGTAGTTTGAGGTCGCGGGCCATCATGAAGCAATTTAGAACGCCATTCTCATCTTTGAGGTCAAAAAAGACGAATTTTCCCTGATTGATCTTAAAACTCGATACTTCCCCTTCGACCGTTACTTGTGGGTAGGCAAATCCGAGAGTTTCATTAATGATCTTAATAAATTCGCTGACAGAGATGACTTGGGGATTCATGTGGTCTAAGTATAACTGACCCAAAAGAAAACCGCCCGGAGGCGGAGTTCCTCTAGGCGGTGGTGATACGTTGATCAATCCAGCGGGAGAGCAGGCGGGGGTTTTTCTTGAGGAGCTCCCAGTCCTGAACGTCCAGAAGGAGGAACGGAATCCGATGGTGGGCCATCATTCGTTCCAGATGACGGTATTTTTTGGCCCAGCCCTGCTCGGAATAGCCGCTGTAGATTTCTATAATGATGCCACGTTCTGGCAGGTAGAAATCGTTGCACAGGATGTGGCGGGGCCGCCGCCGTTTGATACGTGGGTCGGGCAGGCTGGTGGGGCGTCGGATGGGCACCCAGAGGGATTCGTAGACCCAGATAAGGCTGGCTTCGGTTAGTAGGCCGGCCACGAATTGCTCATACCCCGACATGGGTATTCTCTTGCGATCTGGTTTCCATATCGGCTGCCATTTGCCGCCGGTGCGCGGATGCGTTTGGCGGTTGCGGGGGTCGAAGGCCCAGGTGGGACAGAGCTGAGTACCGGCGCTCGCGGTCACGGCTGACCTCTCTGGGTGCGGGAGGAAGGATGGAGCGGATGGGGCCGCGTGGCGCGGCCCCATCCGAATATATATCCTCCAGGGGGTGAGGAGGTGGGTGTCGCCTTTCAGCAACCAGCTGAACGTTCCCGGCGTCGCTCAGCTGACCCTTATCGCAGGGCGGGCGAGATGGTGGACTCTAGCTCCGAGGAGTTAGGCCCTGGGGCCTCCCCTCTCTCGTCCCACGACCATCGGTGCCATCAGCGCTCGCTCCATGAGTTCCTCTTCTCGGAGGGTGGTCTAGCTCGAAGCTGTTACTCGGGAGCGCTCGCCGCTCTTGACGTGGCCCTCGACCCGGTAAGTGATCAGCTCTTGGAACCGCTTGCGGCGGAGGTGGTGGGGCTGTGGGCCCATCGCCGGCGAGCTTCGGTCCTTTTTCGGTTCATTGCTCTCCTGGGGCAGGATGTCAAAAAATCGCCCGGTGGGCGATTTCAGGTCATGCAGAAGGGTGTGGTCTGTCCGGTAGGTCCGAAGACTTCTCGAATTGATGTGACACCCCTCATGCTCTCTATCTTATAAAGTGGTTATGTATGTTGTCAACGGTTAGTGGCTCTGTGGGTATTTTCATGATTGTATCGAGAGCTGGTAATTGAGCGTAAGTCTTGATATAATGTTGGAATTATGTCCTCGTTTAATCACATCGCAATATTAGGTCGGCAGCCGGAGCTGGGCCTGGTGGAGTTGGAATCTTTGCTGGGCGCGGAGCGCGTACAGCCGTTTGGACGGCTGGCGGCTTTGATTGCCGATGAGGTCTCCGTCGACCGGCTAGGCGGCGCTCAGAAGATTGGCCGCGTGCTGTATGACGGGCCGGTGGTCGATCTGAGGCCTTTGCCGATTGATATGGCGGCTTTGCTGACGGGTGACGGCAAGACGCCCTTCGCGATCAGCGTGTACGGCCTCAAGGCGACGCGGCGGTTTGTGGAAGCGGCGGGGTTGGCGCTCAAGAAGGAGTTGCGGCAGCGGGGCGCTTCGGTGCGGCTGATCGCGCCGAGCGACGGCTTGGCGGTGACGGCAGCGCAATTGCGTCATAACGGCGTGCTGGAGCGCGGCTTTGAGCTGTTGGTGGTAGTGAGCGGCCAGCGCATGATCGTGGCGCGTACCACCGGCGTGCAGGATATTGATTGGTATTCTCGGCGCGATTATGGCCGGCCGGCCCGCAGCGCGGTGGTAGGCATGCTGCCGCCGAAGCTCGCGCAGATATTGGTAAACA
>JAQGHG010000023.1 GCA_028288925.1 Patescibacteria group bacterium
TTCCACCTAACGTCGCATTGGCGCACCAGCAATAATATTCCAATTTCGCCAACCGAAAATAACTTGTCCAACCCTGTTATTAGGCTGGCGTTTTGGGTTCCATCTTCACTTCTATACACGGACTGCGATCGTCATAAGCAGAGCTCCCGTATCTATACGGTAGGAGGCACCGATGGCGGAACCGGTGGGTCGCTAGGCGTATTCGGTAAAACCGTCGTACTCGATGCCGGTGCTATTAGAGCGGTTGGCAATACAACTGCCGGGGAGCCGGTAGGCGCTGCGGCTGTCGGGCCGAGCTCAGCTTGTATTGACGGTCTGGGTCGCAAGCGATACCAGATGTACCACCCGCCGCCTATCAGGATAGTCAAGGCTACTACAGCCACGATAGGCCACTTGTATCGCTGCAAGCCTGCCACTAGCCGCTCCATTAGGCTCAGTTTATTCTTTACTTTAATGGTGGTCTGCTTAGTCACCGTCTTACCCTGCTGATCAGTTGCCTGGACTTCCACGGTATGATTGCCGTCGGTCAGTGCCGTGGTATCTATTTTGGCGCAATTCACCGCTTTGCCATCAACCTTACAAGTGGCATTTGTAGTGTTGGAGGGCGCCGCTATGCTAATGGTGCCGCTCACGGTTACGGGCTTGGTAGTGCCTCCGGAAGCCGGGATAACCACCGGGGTAGGGGTGGCTGACGGCGTCGCTCCCGGGGTGGCGCCGGCTGAGGGTGTGGGGGTAGGGGAGGTCGCGGCTGTCACGCAGTTGCTACCGTCGCCCGTGGGGATACAGGCGGCGTCGGTGGCGAGCAGAAGCTTGTCTACCACCAGCCCATCATCCAGGCCGGCCAGTAGCACCTGATGGCTACCCGCCGTTAAGGTAGCATTTATCTTGCTAGAGTTCGTACCGTCGCGATAATCCACCCAAGTCCAGGTATTAGCGGTAATGGAGGCATTACCCATGGTGACATTGCATAAGCTGGCATCGGGAATTTGCAAGTAAAACCCGTTAATATTGCTTGAACTTCCCAAAATACGGGCCCACACCCGGTATGTGCCGGCCGACGATACGCTCATATTCATAGTGAGGGTGCCGGTGGTAGTAGGGAGACTGGCGCCGCAAGCTGCCTGGGCTGGCCGCGCCGTGCCCAGGGACCAACAGCTCAAGCCCATAACACTAATGTATCCAATTAGAACCAAGTAACGAAAAGGGTGGATAGATAATCTCATATATTTATCCTAGCATAAGTTTTATTTGTGCCGATGCAAAGCTATACTAGCTGGTATGAAGTTATTACGCCCTCCCCGGTTCTCGCGTCGTCAACTCAGTGGCTTTATGGTTGCTTCCGGGGCCGTAGGCGTGACCCTCATCACGATTATCTTTGCTGCCGGTTACTCAGCCAGCGTCGAGACTGAGTCTGGCGTCCGCGCCAACGGCGCCGTATTAGTTTCCACCACCGGCGCTTCGGGCGGCCAGGCTGTGAAGCTCACCGGCCCCACACCGGCGCCGACTCCTACTCCGACTCCTGTACCCACCCCGGCTCCTACGCCTACGCCAACGCCCGGCCCCACCACCTGCCCGCTGCCCGCCTACCCGAGCGCTAGTTGCACCGGCGTTCCGGCAGGCACCAGTCTCACCGTCGTAAACGGTGGTATGACCATCTCCATCGCCGGCACCGTGATAAGCGGTAAGGACATCAATGGCTGCATCGACGTGCGTGCCCCGGGCGTTGTCATTAAAAACTCCAAGATTCACTGCGTAAACATCATCATCACCCTCAATGCCGGCGCTCTTACTGGCACCCGCCTCACGGTACAAGACTCCGAAATGTACTGCAACGCTACCGGCGGCTCCGCTGCGGATGGCGGCACCGCCATCAGCGGCGCCAACTTCAACGCCTACCGCCTCAATATCTACAACTGCGAAAACGGTTTCGACGCCGATAGCGACGCCACCATTCAAGACAGCTATGTTCACGACCTCTACCAAAGCGCGGCCGCCCACACTGACGGGCTGCAATCGTCCAATGGCACCAACCTCATCATCAACCACAACACCATCTACGCCAACGACGGCACCTCGTCCATCAATATCAATAACAGTTCCGGCGGCCCTCACACCACCAATGCCACCGTGAGCAACAACTTGCTAGGCGGAGGCGCCTACACCTTGTATTGCCCCATTCCTTCTACCACCAACTTTAATGTCACGAATAACCACTTCAGCCGTCTGTTCTATACCAAAGTTGGCAACTACGGCCCATCTAGCGATTGCAACACCAACGAGATTAAATCTGGCAACGTCTATCACGAAACGGGACTGCCAGTCACCCTAGATTAACCCTAATGATTAATGTGAAGCCAAAAAACGCCCTCAAACCCTGGCACGCCATTCCGGCCGTCGCGGTAACGCTCATCGTCGGCTATATGGCTATCCGCATCTTCGCCGCCGGCTACTCGGCCGTCATCGAGACCGAATCCGGTACCCGCGCCAACGGTGCCACCCTTGTGGCTACCACCGGCGCTTCGGGCGGCCAGGCTGTGAAGCTCACTGGGCCGGCTCCCGCCCCGACCCCCGCGCCAACTCCCGCTCCAACCCTGACACCTACTCCCGCGCCCGGTGTCCGCCCCAGCCCGTTCCCCGCCAGCCTTAAGCCGGTGGCCAGTAACACTGGTGTCGTCGCCGGCACCAGTCTCATTGTAGTCAACGGCGACCAAACCTACGGTGCTAGTAGCAATGGCCAAACGATAACCGGCAAAGACTTCCATGGTTTTATCCACGTTACCGGCGCCAACATCACCTTCAGCAACTGCATCTTCCGCGGCCGGGCCATCAGCTCCAACAACGCCCTGCTTGACACCGAAAGCTCTACCGGCACCATCACCGTGCTCGACTCCGAGTTTGTCCCGTCCAACCCCTCGGCCACCATAGACGGCCTCTGGACGCGCAACACAAACGTTTTCCGCGCCAACATCCACGGCAGTGTCGACGGCATGAAGGCCGATAGCAATACGCTGGTGCAGGATAGCTACATTCACGACCTATCCTGGTTTGCCTCCGATCCAAATCAAGGCGGCACGCCCACCCACAATGACGGCGCGCAATCTTTCCTGGGCGAGTCCAACGTTACCCTGCGCCACAACAACATCGATCTGGCCAGCACCAGTGACCCCAACGCCGCCCTGCAAAGCTCCGCTAGTAACACCCACGTTGAAAACAATTGGCTCGACGGTGGCGGGTGCACCCTCAACTTTAACCACGTATCGGGTCATCCCCAGCTCACGGGCATCTACATCACAGGCAATCGCTTCGGCCGCCACCAAAGCTTTAGCGGTTGCGTCATCCTCATTAGTACCCAGACCGTACTGAGCCAAAATTCGGCCAACGTCTGGGACGATACCGGTGCGGCCGTGCCCGCGCCACAGCAGCATGACTAGCCCAAAAAGAAGTAGCTCTCGAGTCCTTATTGCCAAGGATCAACATATTCTGTAAAATAGGCAAGTCCCACATCGTACCCGTTATGGGCAATTAGCTCAGTTGGTTAGAGCACCTCGTTTACACCGAGGGGGTCAAAGGTTCGAGTCCTTTATTGCCCACCAAAAGAAACCACTCACACAGCCTTGTGGGTGGTTTCTTTTGATATGAAGCCATTAAATCTCGACAGAGGAGATCAGGACGCGTAAAAGCTTGGTATAATCAAAATATGATGACCAAAGCTGCATTCTTACTGTTTCGCGACAATCAAGGCGCAAAACAGCTCTTATTCGTTCGCGCGAAAGGTAGAGAGTTCTATATTTTCCCTGGAGGCAAACAAGAGGAAGGCGAGACAATAGACGAGGCGCTACAGAGAGAGCTCCAGGAAGAGCTGGGCGTGCAAGCGACTGAAGTAAAGAAGCTTGGCCTTGTGTCAGGCCAGACCCCTGACGGCCGTGATATAGAAATGCATCTGTACTCTGGAGTATTGCAGGGCGACCCACATCCTCAAGCAGAGATTGAAGAAATCTCATGGATGGACCAAGAAGAAGTTGAAAAGAAAAAGGATCTTATGACACCGATGACCTTAGACCATGTGCTGCCGTTTTTGGCGGCGCAAAATATTTGGTAGAAAATGAAGGGTTTGACATAACTATACCCTTTTGATACACTTTAAGTACTATGACTACAAAATTGCAAATCCCCATTGATCAAGATGTTCGTGATGGCTTAGAGCGTCGTGCACGCAGTTTAGGCTTTGACTCAGCA
Organism: Patescibacteria group bacterium; assembly: GCA_028288925.1. GTDB lineage: Bacteria > Patescibacteriota > Saccharimonadia > UBA4664 > UBA4664 > RYN-427. The sequence continues at coordinate 4,237 of JAQGHG010000023.1, forward strand.
CAAGCATATATTCGTGTGTGGGCAAAAGCCGAAGCCGATGGCCGCAAGCTTGATTTTGACGGCAAGGTTGTCGTACTGAGTCCTGAGGCGAACGCCCGCTACGAAAAAATAATCGCTGAGCTTGACGCAGACAAAAAGGCTGGCAAAACCGAGGAATTCACGTCTGTCGACGCCTTTATGAAAGATCTGTAGACGTGAAGCCGATAATTCGTAGTCGCCGATTTGAAAAGAACTTCCGCAGTCGTATCTCTCCAAACCTAAAGCTCAAAAAACAGTTTGCCGTGCGTCTAGAGCTATTCAAGGAGGGTGTTCGAGATTATCCTCTTGATGACCATGGTTTGGTCGGAACGATGAAGGGTCTTCGTGCTTTCTCGGTTGGTGGTGACTTGAGAGTGGTATATCGGGAAACGGCTGAGCACTATGAGTTTGTAGACATTGGATCGCATAATCAGGTGTATTAAGACCACTCACACGGCCTTGTGGGTGGTTTCTTTTGGTGGGTTTAGTAATATGGGCCTATGAATCACCCCTCTAACATCCTCGCCTGGGTCAACTGCTACGGCGCCTGGGCACCCGGCCTGCGCCACCCCGTGGAAACTATCGGCTACGACCAGTATCTGGAAGGCGTGGCGAGCGCCCTCGCCGCCCTGAAAGATCAAATCGAAGCCGTCTACGTCTCGGGCGGCCTGCGCGACCAACACGGCCGCACCGAGTGCGAGACCACCATCCCCGAACTTCAGCGGCGGCTCGAAGCCAAAGATACGCCAGATCTAAAACTGGTCGCCGACGAAGCCAGCATCACGAGCATCACCATCGCCCGCACCTTCTTGGACACCTGGCAGACAAAATACCCCGGACACACACCCATACTGTTCTGTGACCAAGTCCGATCCGAAACCAACGCCTACGCTCTGGAGTGTTTGGCGAAGAAAGCCGGCTACGATCTCCCGCCCCTATCCGAAGTATTAGTACCTATACCAAGGCTCGATAATCACCCCAACAGCACACCCGAAAAACAAGCGGAGAAGCTCAAATATATGCGGGAAAAGGGCATTGAAGAGGTCGAAAAAATGGAAATAGAAGCGCGCCAAAACCGGCTACTCTAGCTATGAACGAAGTATTCAAAAACCCGCGAACCGCGCCGTTTCTGCTCATCGGGCTGACCTGCCTGAGTGGCTTTGTGCTCATGGGCTTGCGCAGCCCTGAGTTCGGTTGGCCGCTCCTCGGGATCACGCTTATCCTGACGCTGCTCTGGCGCCATCCCATCCGGCGCCATTTGCCGCTGGTCATCTTGTCGCTGGCGCTCGTGGGCATCACGCCGATCACCACCGACGTCGGCGTCGGCCATGTAGCCTTCATGGGTACGATGATCGCGCTGGCGGTTATCATCCCGTACGTTGTCTCATCCAAAATCCATCACGAGCGGATCATCCGGTTTCCGTTGCATCACGGCCGGCGGTGGTACCGCAGCGAGATTGGCTACGTTGTATTCACGGCTGTCGTGGCATACCTCATATTGCCGTTCTACCTCTCCAACACCGGCTCGTACCACAACTGGACAGTCGAGCCCGGAGTGGGCAACCTCGTCCGTTTGTTCATCGGCACCAACGGCCTGGGGCTGTGGGACGAGCTATTCTTCGTGACCACGATACTGGCCGTCTTCCGTCGCTATCTGCCCTTCTGGTGGGCAAATATCGCGCAGGCAATATTGTGGACATCGTTTCTGTACGAACTAGGGTTCAGGGGCTGGGGCCCGGTTGCTATCTTCCTCTTTGCCTTGCTTCAGGGCGAGATCTTCCGGCGCACGGATTCGCTGTTGTATATCGTTACGATCCATCTGACGCTCGATTTTGTGCTCTATCTAGCTCTCATACACGCGTATCATCCGGAGTGGTTGCCCGTATTCCTCGTTCATTAATGAGCCAAAAAAAGGCCTTTTGGTATAATGAACCCCATGGACTTCACCCGCGTCAAAATCAGCACTACCACCCCGGTCGACACCGCCGAAGCCGTCCGCCAAGCCCTGGGCGAAGCCGGCGCCGGAGAGGTGGGCGAGTACACTTTTTGCAGCTACTCGTCAGTCGGGAAGGGCCGGTTCATGCCTTCGGAAAAGGCTAATCCGCACATTGGCGTGGCAAACGCGCTCGAAGTAGTCGAAGAAGAACGGATCGAGGTCGTATGCGACCGCAGCAAGGCCAAGCAGGTCATCGCGGCGCTCAAAAAGGCGCACCCATACGAAGAGGTAATCATCGACGTTATTCCGCTCCTGGACGAAGACCAGCTCTGATCTAGATATCCAGCGTCACGCTGATCGGGCAGTGGTCCGAGCCCATCACCGCCGGGTGGATGTCGGCCGCTACGACCTTGTCGCGCAAGGCCGCCGAGACCAAGAAGTAGTCGATGCGCCACCCCACATTGTTACCGCGCGCGCCGCCAAAGTTGCTCCACCAGGTGTAGAAGCCGTTACCTTCTTTAAACATCCGCAGCGTATCAACGAATCCCGCGTCAATAAACGCCTGAAAGCCCGCCCGCTCCTCGGTAGTAAACCCTTTCTTGCCCGCGTTTGGCTTGGGCCGGGCTAGATCGAGCTCGGTATGGGCTACATTCAAATCGCCGCAAAACACCACTGGCTTAGTCTTCTCGAGCCGTTGGCAATATTCCAAAAATGCCGGATCCCAGTGGTCGTGCCGCAGCGGAATACGGCTGAGGTCGTCCTTGGCGTTGGGTGTATAAACGGTGACGACGTAAAAATGCTCATACTCGGCCGTCAGCACGCGCCCCTCGGTATTAGGGTCGCCGTAGCCGTCGGCGGTCATATCGTACTTGGTCTGTAAGTCGGCCGGCAACCCATGGCTGGTACTGAGCGGCTCAAATTTGCTAAAAATAGCCGTGCCCGAGTAGCCTTTCTTGTCGGCCGAGTTCCAATATTCGTGGTACTCAGGCAGATCCACTACCGCCTCGCCTGGCTGGGCTTTGGTTTCTTGCAGGCAGAGGATGTCGGGCTGCTCGGCCTCGATAAAAGGCTTGAGGGCTTCTTTGCGCAATACCGCGCGGATTCCATTAACATTCCAAGAATAGAGTTTCATACCTCTTATATTACATGATAATGCAGCCGAATGTAGGCTCGTTTAGTCAATTTGGACATGTAAATTGTTTTTCGGAAGCAACATAATCAAATACGCCAGCAATTTCCGTGACACGATCAAGTGGAGGGGCTGTGCCCGCAAACAAAGACCAGGGTCTGGATCAGGAGGCTGCAGATCGGCTGGCGGAGCAGCAGGCAGCCAACCAGAAAGCCGACGAGTTCTCGGCGGAGCAAAATGCCGAGCTCAAGCGGGAGATTGAAGGCGGGAGGATCGAGTAGGGCCAAGCCCACATCAGCAAAACCGTTCACCAACCGCCATAGGCCCTAGCCGTCCAGCCCTGCACCTTGGGGTTGGGCGGCTTGCCACTAAAAAATGCACCGTTACCGCTTGTGCTAAACTATATCTTAATGAGCGCGCGTGTTGTTATGGGACTAATTCCCTCCGGAAAGCCGCACCCTACTACCAAATGGAGCTTGCTCATGGCTCTGCTGGTAGTGGTGGTCCTTGGCGTACCCGGATTTGTGTCGGCCGGCCAGCCGGCTGTCCAAGCGCCCACCGGAGCGCAGAGCGGGGGAGTGTTTACCGGTACTTATACCTTTAATACGTATATTTCTTGCACCAGCGGGCTAAGCTACAACAGTTCTTATAGCAACAATCTGGAAGGCACTCATACCTTCGCCTTCTATGGATCCACCGACGGCTCGCTGCTAGTGACGATCGATGGCGGCGGCATGATGCTCATAAACTCGTGTGGCGATCCCTTCACGCCGCCGCACACCAATGTGGCCAACTACACGGTCGTCAAAGATTCTACGCCGCCGTCACCCACGCCCACCCCGACTCCGCCACCGGCTACCCCCACTCCCACGGCCAACCCCGGCGGTTCAAGCGGGGGAGGTACTGGCCAAAGTACAGGTGGCGGCCAGGCGCCGGCCAAGGGTGGCGGCGCTACGCCCGCGCCGGCGGCCGGAGCCACTCCTACGCCCACGGCTTCGCCCGGCGCTATGCCGCCGGCCGCGTTGCCGCTGGCCTCGGGCAGCCCCTCTCCCGCTGCCACGCCCCGGCCGCGACCACTGCCCGCCGTGCTTGCCGGCGCGCCCAAGCCCCAGAATCGCGTGCTCGGCTGGAGCGGCCTAGGGATGGGGATACTGGCTCTCCTGGGCTTGCTGGTGCTCGGCTTGCGCCGGCCGCGGCTGCGCGCCAACATTCGCTCGGCGCTCACACCGCCGCGCCTGTTCCTCGAGCCCTATTGGTTTCGGATGCGGCGGTGGATTGGCTTGCGCCGGCACGCCATCGGCCATGATCTTCCGCGGCGGCGCGGCCTGAGCGCCCACCATCACAGCGGCAAATTACTGGCTCACCATCATACCTCGTATCCGGCACTGGCCTTCTTGGTGCTGGTGGCTACGGTGCTCGCGGCCGGCGCTTCGTATGGTACTCAAGCCGCCTCTTCGGTCGTATCACTCACCGTCACAGGGCCGCCGCCCTCAACCCCAGCCACCATCGATGATCCCGCCGACGCCGACCGCTTCGCCACCAACGCTCAAACCATCCGCGGCACTTGCCCCAGTGGCTTGCTCGTGGAATTCTACCGCAACACAGCCTTCGCGGGCAGCGGCCAGTGTGACATAAACGGCCTCTACGCCGTACTCATCACGCTCGTCCCGGGCCAAAACGACCTGGTGGCCCGGGACGCCGACGCGCTAAACCAGTATGGCCCCGACTCCAATATCATCAGTATCTTTTACGACCCGCCGCCACCGCCTAGCCCAACGCCCACCCCGTCACCTACCCCCAGCCTCGCGCCGTCAGCCGCGCCTGGTATTCCGCGCCCCACCGTTACGCCCACTCCCAAGACCTCGCCGCAACCCCCGGCGACCCCCGCGCCCGCCCCCGTCTTCCTGCTCGACGCCAACCAACATTCTTACCAAGGCGCCGATATCGGTACGCCCGTGAACCTCACCATTACTCTCAGAAGCGGCCGCCCGCCCTACCATCTGACCTGGCAGTGGGGCGATAACGTCACCAGCCAGAGCCAGGCTGACGCGGCCGGCGATATCAGCCAAGACCATACGTACAAACAGCCTGGATCCTACCAAGTCACTGTCCGGGCGGTCGACGCCCTGGGCCGTGAGTCGGTCATTCAGATAATGGTAGTCGTAAACGGCCCCGTCGCCGCTGCCGCCCTCACCAATCAGCGCGACACCCGGCAGCCAGGCAACCTGGCGGTAGCGTGGCCGTTCCTGGGTCTGAGCGGGATAGTCGTACTGAGCTTCTGGCTCGGCGAGCGCCACCGGCTCTCCATCCAGCGCCCCTTGGCTGCCGCGCTGCATTATTAGGCCCGTCGCCTTGCCCCGGCCTACGGGTGGCAGCGCAGGAATATTCCGCGGCTGCCAGGACCCGTAAAGCCAGAGAACAGACACATATTGACAGCCCTCAGAATAATAGTTACGCTTAACCCAAGCTCTTTTACCGGGCTCCAAATATCCAAAAATAAATAAACAAACCAAAAAACCGTGCCAAAACCAAGACGATACCGCAAACACTCAAATAATCCCTTTATGGCTAACCGCCACCTCTGGCTGGTTGGCATTTTTGTTGCTTTAATCCTGACCGTGCCGGCACTCAACGCCCACGCCGCCACCCTATCAAGCGCTTCTTTGAGCGTTTCCGACCCCCGGCCAAGCGCTCTGAGCTCAAATTACACCTTCACCGGCTCGAGCGTCACCACAGGCGTCCCCGGTACCATCAAATGCATCAAGATAGTCTACGCCGACACAGCCTCGGGCAGCACCGTGCCGTCCGGTATGAGCACCAACGGCGGCGGCGTCACACTCGACACCACCAACTCCAACTACATGCCCACGCCCGCCTCCTGGACCCTCAACAAACCCGCCAACGGCACGCTTACTCTCACCAACGCGGCAGGGGAGATACCGGCCAGCGCCGCGGCCCGCAAAGTCGTCATCAACGGCATCACCAACTCCAGCACCGCCGACACCCGCTTCTTTATGCGCATCAACACCTACAACAACACCGACTGCTCCAGCAGCCCCGTCGATAGCGCCAGCGTTACCTTCATCCTCACCAATGCTTCCACGCTCACCCTCACCGTCGACGACACCCTGAGCTTCACCATCAACGCGGTCGGCGCCGGCCAGGGCTGCGACGGCACCACCACCACGGCCGCCTCCACGGCTACTACCATCCCGTTTGGTACCGTCAGCGCGGCCTCGAACGCCATCGTTTGCCAGGATCTTCAAGCCGCCACCAACGCCACCAACGGCTACACTATCTATGCGCGCTACACGGCCCAGCCCGCCAACGCGCTAGCCCAAACCATCGCCAACCACACCGGCACCAACACCACCCCCACCGCCTTCTCGGCCGCCGGCACCGAATCCTACGGCTACACCACCAATGACACCACGCTCGGCACCGGCACCGCCAACCGCTTCACCAGCCCGGCCCAGGAATGGGCGAGTATGGCCACCACCAACGCCGAGCTCGCCTACGAATCGGCGGGCGTCAACAGCACCACCTATCGCGTCGGCCACCAGGTAGGCGTATCATCCACCACCAAGCCGGGTACATACACCACAACCGTCGTCTACACTTGCACACCAGTGTATTAGAAACGCCTTAATCGCGGCGTATAGTACGAGCTTTGCAAAACATAAGCGGTATCTGTTACACTTCATACAACTCTTGATGGAGTTTGTGAGTGGAGCGTATTACACGCGCCCTTGCCGCCTTGGGCATATCAGTACCCACGGGTGGTGTCCGGCGTACAATTTGGCGCGTCGCGCTATGGTCAATCTTGGCTTGGGTAAGCGCGTTTCCGGCCGGCATGAGCGTAGCGGCCGGCAGCTTAACCAGCGGTTCGGTGTCGCTCAGCGATCCGCGCCCTGGGCAGGCTAGCGTTAGCTATACGTTCAAAGGCTCGTCAGCCGACGGCGCCACGGCCGTTAAGTGCGTCCAGGTGGTGTGGTCAACCACGCCCACCGGCGACACGGCCCCGGCCGGCTTTAGCGGCGCGTCCGGGTCGGTCAACGCCGGCGCCTCGACGCTCATCAACTCCAGCGCCTCCGGCTGGAGCCTCACCAAGAGCGACGGCGCCGGCTCCACCGGTCAAAACAACATTTACCAATACACCAACGCCACCGGCGTCACGCCCTCCACGACCACCGGCGCCACCTTCGTCCTTAGTACTATCACCAACCCCAACACTGCCGACACAGCTTACTATTTCAAGCTCAACACTTACGGCAACACAAACTGTTCCAGCGCCGCCATCGACAACGCCACCGTCGGATTCATTAATACCAACGGCTCCACGCTCTCACTCACCGTCGACGCCAACCTTAGCTTTAGCGTCAGCGGCGTAAATAACGGCGCCAGCTGCGACGGCGCCACCACCACGGGCACCTCTACCTCCACCACCATACCGTTTGGCGCGGTTAGCACGGCTTCCAATAGTGTGGTGTGTCAGGACTTGGTGGCCGCCACCAACGCTCCCAGCGGCTATACTATTAGTCTGCGCTACACCGGCGCGCCCCAAAATGCCACTTCGGACACCATCGCCGACCACAGCGGCAGCAATGCCAGCCCGTCCACCTTTAGCGCCGCGGGCACCGAGGCCTATGGCTACACCACCGACGACGCTACGCTCGGTACCGGCACTGCCGGCCGCTTTACCGCCGGCGGCCAAAAATGGGCCGCGGCCACCACCGCCAACGCCGAGGTCGCTTTCGCGGCCGCCGGCACCGCCGCCACGACTTACCGCATTGGCCATCAGGTCGGCATTTCCAGCACCACACCCGGCGGAACCTACAGCACAACCATCGTTTATATCTGTACGCCGGTCTATTAAAAACCCCGAAAAATAGGTTTGACAAGGCCTTTCATACTGGTTAAGCTTAAAACAACTGAATAACATCTGTGGAGGATGCGAGAGTGACAAATCGAATTACACGGGCGGCGAACGCGCTAGGCATACGATCGCCAAAGAATATAATGTCTGAATTGGCAAAGGTCGCTACCGTGCTCGTCGCGCTCATGAGCATGGGCCTCAGCGCCGGCATCGCCGACGCCGCCACCCTCAGCAGCGCTTCGACGGCCCTGAGCGACCCACGCCCCAGCGCCACCAGTGTCAACTACACCTTTACCGGCTCATCGGTGACATCCTCAAACATTAAGTGCGTAAAAGCCATCTTCTCGACGACCCCCACCGGCGACACCGCCCCCACGGGCTGGAGCGGCGCTTCCGGATCTGTGACGGCCGCCTCGTCCACGCTCGTTAATTCGAACGGCACAGGCTGGACCCTCGCCACCAGCGACGGCACCAGCTCCACCGGCCAGAAGAATGTTTGGCAGTACACCAACGCTACCGGCGTCACGCCTTCTACCACCACCGGCGCCACCTTCATCATGGCCGGCATCACCAACTCCAACACCGCCGACACGGCCTACTACCTCAAAGTCAGCACTTACGACAACATCAACTGCTCCAGCAACCCAGTCGACAACGCCACGGTTGAGTTCCTCAACACCAACGGCTCTACTTTGTCACTAACCGTTGACAACACCTTGAGCTTCACCGTCAACGCCGTATCCTCCAGCACATCCTGCGACGGCGCCACCACCACGCAAGCCTCCACCGCCACCACGATTCCCTTCGGCACGGTCACTGCGGCCTCTAACGGCGTGGTCTGCCAGGACCTCACGGCGGCCACAAACGCCACCAACGGCTACACCATCTACAGCCGTTACACCAATGCTCCCACCAACGCCCTCAGCCAAAGCATCGCCGACTGGACCGGCACCAACACATCGCCGACCACCTTCCCGGCCGCCGGCACCGAGGCCTACGGTGTCACTTCCAACGACACTACGCTAGGGACGGGTAGCGCCAACCGCTTCACCAACGGCGGCCAGAAATGGGCGGCCCTCACCGCCAGCAACGCCGAAGTCGCCTACGAGTCCGCCGGTGTCACCATCAGCACCTACCGCATTGGTCACCAGGTCGGCATCTCGCTAACCACCAAGCCCGGTACGTACACCACGACGGTAGTCTACACTTGCACCCCCGTCTACTAGAAGTTAAGCTAAAGTACATTATGACAAAGACCGCTACCACCTTTCT
>JAQGHG010000012.1 GCA_028288925.1 Patescibacteria group bacterium
GACCGCGCTCACGCCGATCCCAAGATCAAATTCCACTGGAACGCCGAGGTAATCGGCCTGGAAGGCGAAGCCAAGCTCGCCGGCGCCACCCTCCGCGACACCGTCACCGGCGCGGAATCCACGCTCGCCGTCGAAGGCCTCTTCGTGGCCATCGGCCACACGCCCAACTCCGAGCTCTTCAAGGACCAGCTCGAGCTCGACGAAGGCGGCTATATCGTCACCCGGGGCGTCGCCACCAGCAAGCCCGGCATTTACGCCGCCGGTGACGTGCAAGACCGCCTCTATCGCCAAGCCGTCACCTCGGCCGGCACCGGTTGCATGGCCGCGCTCGATGCCCAGCACTACCTCGAGAATCTCCACACCAAGACGCCGGCGAAATCCGTCTCATAAAGGATTAATCTGGTAGTATTAACCCCATGAAAACCGCCCCCATCGTCATTTCCGGCTCCATCGCCATTGACCGCATTATGAGTTTTGCCGGCCGCTACACCGATCACATCCGCCCCGAGAAGCTCGAGTCCCTCTCGATATCCATCTTCCTCAAAGAGCTGCACGATAGCCACGGTGGTGTAGGCGCCAATATCGCGTATACCCTAGCCCTGCTCGGCGAGGAGCCCTTCTTGCTGGGTTCGGCCGGCAAAGACGCCCGGCTCTATCTGGAGGAATTGGCGCACCACGGCGTCAATATTACGCACGTCTTCGAGAGCGAGCTGCCTACCGCCTCGTTCAATGTCATTACCGACAGCGACGAAAACCAAGTCGGTGGCTTTTACCCGGGCGCGATGTTCGACAGCAAAACGCTCAGTTTTGAGCCATGGAAAGCCCAAAAACCCATCGCGGTGGTCTCGCCCCACGATCCGGTGGCCATGAAGCGCCAGGTGGCCGAATGCCGGGAGTGGGGCCTCAGCCTGTGCTATGATGTCGGCCAGCAGGTCAGCAATCTGGATGCCGCCGACATCGCCGAGGGGGTGGACGCGGCCGAGATCCTCATTCTCAACGATTACGAGATGACCGCGCTAGCCGCCAAGATCGGCCGCGGCATCGAGGCCATCAAGGCCGCCGTGCCTATCGTCGTCACCACGCTCGGCAAAGACGGCTCGGTGGTCGAAGGCGCCAGCGTGCCGGAGCCTATCCGCGTCGGCATCGCCAAGCCCGACCAAGTGGCCGATCCCACCGGCGCCGGCGACGCCTTCCGCGCCGGCTTCCTGTACGGCCGCGGCCAAGGCTGGGGCCTGCGCGAGTGCGCCCAGCTCGGTGCCACCTGCGCGGCCTACGCCATCGAGCACACCGGCACCCAAAGCCACACCTTCACGCCCGCGCAAATCGCTGCCCGCTACGAGGCCAATTTTCACCAGCCCTTGCCCTCCGCGTTAACCATCACCTAAGGAGCCACCATGCCCACCACCACCGATTACAAAGTCGCCGACCTTACCCAGGCCGATTTTGGCCGCCGCGAAATTATCCTCGCCGAAAAAGAAATGCCCGGCCTCATGGCCCTGCGCGCCGAATACGCCGGTAAGACGCCGCTCAAGGGCGCCCGCATCGCCGGCAGCCTGCACATGACCATCCAGACCGCCGTCCTCATCGAGACACTAGTGGAGCTGGGCGCCGAAGTCCGCTGGGCCTCCTGCAATATCTTTAGCACCCAAGACCATGCGGCGGCGGCCATCGCCAAAGCCAGCGTGCCGGTATTCGCCTGGAAAGGGGAGAGCGAAGAGGAATATTGGTGGTGCACCGATCAGATTCTGAAATTCGCGGACGGCCAGGGCCCCAACCTCCTGCTCGATGACGGCGGCGACCTCACCGGGCGCGTCCACGACAAGTACCCCGAGCTCCTCAAGGACATCAAGGGCGTCTCCGAAGAAACCACCACCGGCGTCCACCATCTCTACCAAATGATGGCCAAAGGCGCCCTCAAGCTCCCCGCCATCAACGTCAACGACTCAGTCACCAAGAGCAAATTCGACAATAAGTACGGCTGCCGCGAATCGCTCGTCGACGGCATCAAGCGCGCCACCGACGTAATGCTGGCCGGCAAAGTCGCGGTCGTGGCCGGCTACGGCGACGTCGGCAAGGGCTGCGCGCAATCACTCGACACCTACGGCTGCCGCGTGCTCGTCACCGAGATCGACCCCATCTGTGCCCTCCAGGCCATGATGGAAGGCTTCGAGGTCGTCACCATGGAAGAGGCCGTCAAAGAAGGCCACATCTTCGTGACCACCACCGGCTGCAGCGACATCATCACTGCCGATCACATGAAGGCCATGAAGGACACCGCCATCGTCTGCAACATCGGCCACTTCGATGTCGAGATCCAGGTCGGCGCGCTCAACAACCTCCCCGGCATCAAAAAAGAAGAGATTAAGCCCCAGGTCGACCTCTACACCTTCCCCGACGGCCACCGCGTTATCCTGCTAGCCGAAGGCCGCCTCGTGAACCTCGGCTGCGCCACCGGTCACCCATCATTCGTCATGAGCAACTCCTTCAGCAACCAGGTGCTGGCCCAGCTCGAGCTCTGGACCAACCCCAGCTACGAGGTCGGCGTCCACGTACTGCCCAAGCACCTCGACGAGAAAGTCGCGCGCATCCACCTGGAAGCTCTCGGCGGCAAGCTCACCCAGCTCAACGCCGGCCAATCCGAGTACCTCGGTCTGCCTGCCGCCGGGCCTTTCAAACCCGAGCACTACCGCTACTAGCTAATTAGACTCGTACATCGGCGGGATAGTCCATCTCCCTGTCTCTATATGTCGCCAAACGACATATAAGAATCAATTATCTGAGGTCAGATCACACAGGCTATATATCGTTTGACGACATATAGCCTGGTGGCAATTGATGCCCTTGGCCTACGTGGTCATGAGACTCGTACTGGATTTTTCCGGGCGGCAAAGCCCGGGTCCTGCGAACCTTCCGCACTCACCCTACAAACAACGGCTCAGGTTCAAGTGTTATTCCAAACTTGTCCTGGGCCGTCCTCACGATCAAATCTACTAACTTCAAAAGATCATCATACCCCGCGGATCCGCCCGGGTTCGTAATCACGAGCGCGTGTCCGGTCCAAAATTTAAATCCAAAATGCTCCTGACCCTTAAATCCGCACTGGTCAAGAATCCACCCGGCCGAAAGCTTAAACTTATCCTCGTATTCATACGACGGAATATCCGGAAACCGCTTCTTCAGCTCGGCCAACCTCGCGCCGTCCACAATTGGGTTCTTAAAGAACGACCCCGAGTTCGGCACCACGCTTGGGTCCGGCAGGATCCGCGCCCGGATAGCCATCACACCCTCGCGAATCTGCGCCACGGTCGGCTTGGCGATGGCGTTCTCATCGAGCCACCGCCGCAGCGACGCGTAGGTCGGCTCGGCCGGCGGCTGCTTGCTCAGACGCAACGTCACGCGGGTAATCACGAACCGTCCGGCCCAATCGCCCTTAAACCGGCTATGACGGTAGGCAAAGCCACAATCCGCCCGTTTCAGCGTCACAAACCGGTGCTCATTCATATCGTACGCTTCCAGCTCCACCAGCGTGTTGGCGATCTCTTGGCCGTAGGCGCCCGCGTTCTGTACTGGCGCCGCTCCCGCCGTCCCGGGAATCATGCTCATGGCTTCGATGCCGGCCCAGCCCTGCTCCACGGTCCGTTCCACTACGCCGTCCCAGTGTTCGCCCGCTCCTACGCGCAGAGTAACGGCCGTGTCGTCTTCGGTGATCGCCTCAAATCCGGCCAGCTCCACCTTCATCACTAGCTTGTGTACGCCCTCGCCGCTTACCACGATATTCGATCCCTCGCCCAGTACAAATACCGGCACATTCTGAGCCGCCGCCCAATCGCAGGCCGCCTTCACTTCGGCGGCCGTCCGCACTACTACCAAATAATCCGCCGGTCCGCCCACCTTCATCGTGGTGTACGGCGCCAGTTCAACCTGTTCTTGGAGATTCTTGAGTTGCTGCATGGCCTTATTGTACCAGGCTCATCCGCTTACAGAGTCTGCTGGGCCTGGCCGAGGCCGTTTACCAGCGCCAGGAGCTCCTGCGCCTCCGGCTCGTACACGGGCACGCTCTGGTCGCCGGCCGCCGACCCCGGCTTGGTGCCGAAGATCATGTCGTTATTGTATTTCTCCAGACGGTGGTCGCCAAACAATTGGTACCCCACCTCGTGGACACCGCCCGGCACCCGGCTCAGTACCTGTACTTTTACCCGTGGTATACTCAGCTCGGCCACATTGCAGCTCGTCAAATACACCAAGACGTTTTGGTTGGTCAGATACTTCTTGGTGGCGATCGGAGTGCTCGCGTTCTGCAGTTTGTCGGCCAAAAACCAATTCACACTATTCTCAAGCGTTGTCTTGGTGACCTCGGTGGCGGGTTCAGCATTCATGCCTTAAGCATAACTGTCATTTGACCTGGCTCCAAGTATTCTGGAATAATGGCTTCAAAGAAAGGCCCATAGTGCCCACTACTACAACCCCATCGCGATACCAATCCAACCCCTTCATGCTTCTCCGGCCCATGCTCGCGGGCATACGTCTCAATGCCAAGACTTGTTTATGGCTAGCCTTAACCGTTTGCGGCATCGTACTCGTCTGGGTAGCAGTCCTGGGCGCGGTGGTCGCCCTCTTCTTCATCAAGGACACCGGACCTTGGCTGGGAGCTCTGGGTGTGCTGCTGGCCTTGGGCTTAAGTATCTGGCTCTCCATCAGCTTCGCGGCCGCGCCTTATCGCTTCGGTCTGGCTATAGCCCGTCATAAATCGGTGAGTTTCCGGGAAGTGGTCCAGCCCTCCTGGCGGCTAGGCTGGCAGCTTACGCTGGCCAAGCTGCTCGCGGGCCTCATCATCCTCGGCGGCTTCCTGCTCCTAATCGTTCCCGGCGTCATCTTCACCGCTTGGTATAGCTTCGTCGGCTATGTGGTGGTAGACGAAGGCCTCACCGGCCGTGCCGCCCTCCGCCGCAGCAAAGAGCTGGCGGCTCACCGCTTCTGGGACGTCTGGGGCGCTCTCAGCCTGCCGGGCATCTTCCTCCCCGTTCGCTATATCCCCATCGTCGGACAATTTCTGCAGTTTGTAGCCATTCTCCTCTTTCTACCGCTCCCGGCGCTCCGCTACCACCAGCTGCGCGAGCTCAAAGCCACCTCCGACGGCGCCGATGTACCCGTCAGCGGCTGGAACTATTTGGTATTCATCATCATGGTAATTGGCTCGATCTGGAGCACTACCACCAATATCAATCACCTTCGAGAGCAATCAAAGGTTGAGAATCCTGGCAATTCGTATTAATCTTGATAGGTTCATGCGCCCGTAGCTCAGGGGATAGAGCACCAGTTTCCGGTACTGGGTGTCGGGGGTTCAAATCCCTCCGGGCGCACCAGCATTAATATTTGTATCGGATAGAACTATGTCGCGTATAGAATATCCCGTCCAGCACTATTATCAACCCACGAACGTTAGCTGCGGACAAACGGCTTCAGCCATCTTGCTGAGTCATTATGGCAGCGATATCACGCCCGGGCAAAGCCTTCCTCAGGCACTACATGCAAGCCTATATCGATCTGCTCGAGGCCGGCGGAGACCTCGGCATCCACACACATATGACCACCGGCCTGCTCGACGAGCTTCTGGACCGGGGCCCCTTCCTGGCCACCGTCAACTACGCGGTGCTGCACGGTCCGGGCCGGTACCGCGAAACCGGCCCGCGGCAGATTGTCCCGGACGATGTGAACGGGGTACTCTATAACCACCTCGTCGTCGTATACGGCCGGGACAGCCGGGGTAGTTACCTCCTGGCGGACCCGTTCAAGGCGCCGGGCCGGCACGTGGTGGATAGCGAGCACCTGCTATGCGCCATGACCGCCGCCCAAACCGAGTGCGAGAACACGCTTTTCCAGATCAAACCAAATCAATAACTCCTAGACTACGTATGAAGCAAATACTCAAAGAACGGCTCGATGAACTCGAAGACCAGCATTCAGAAGCGATGGTTCTGCTGCTAAATCTCGCCGGGGTGTACCTGTACGTGAATTCCCGCAGTACGGCGGTGCTAGGCTACGAGTCGCGGGAGGTGATCGGCCGTCATGCACTCGAATTCGCCGCCCCCGAGGATGTCCCACATGTAGAGCTGACCCTACAAGACGCCATCCTCAACGGCGAATCAATCACCGTCAGCATCCGCGTGCGCACCAAATCCAGCGAGCTCAAGCCCGTCCGGGGCTCCGTCGCGAGCTTCGATGACCCAGACACGGGCGAAGTCTACCTCATCGGCTGGGTAGCCCAAATCTAGCGCCACGGTCTAGTCAGGCACAAAATTTTGTGCTATAAAAGGTTAGTTGCGCCAGATCATCCCCCATGCGCTCGTAGCTCAGTTGGATAGAGCACTAGGCTTCGAACCTAGGTGTCGGGGGTTCGAGTCCCTCCGAGCGCACCAGGTAACAACAAATAAAGGAATAAACATGGATCTATTTTTATCCTTGTTACCCATTATCATTATCATTCCAGCAGTGGTGATGTACTATCTACTTGGACGCTTTCTCATCCTAGGCATCCGCTACTTCGAGATGAAGCTCCGCAAATAACCCCACAAAACGCGTGGGCCATTAGCTCAGTTGGTTAGAGCAGCTGCCTCTTAAGCAGCGTGTCCTGGGTTCGAGTCCCAGATGGCCCTCCAGTAATTATCCGCAAGATAACGGCTTCGTAGAGCCGTTATTTTTGCTCTCTCGGAATTAACCCAATGGCGGGTTAGAACTACAGTACTCATCTAGTCCTGATAAACTATCTTTATGACCAGCATCCACCCAACTCAACGCCCAAAACGCGTGGTAACTAAAGTCGGTGACGTTTTCGAGACATCAGACAAAAAGTATTTCATCCAGCTCGCTACGATTGACCACATTCAACTCAGCAGCGATGTGGCTGCTATTTATCGTGTTCGCCCTGGACTGTCGCCTTCTGAACTTGCGCACGAACCAGTGTTCTTTTACACACACACAACCCTGAGTGCGGGCGTAAAGCAAGGGCTGTGGTCAAAAATTGGCAGGTCCGCAGTGCAGGACATCAGTCGATTTCGTTTTAAGACCTATTTTGGGCCAGACGAGTCCGAAGTTATGAAAAACTTCACGCCAAAGGCCAGGCACCATCCTCATTGGGCAATGTGGACACCCGTCGACACAGAGTGGCAAATTATAAGTGAGAAAAAGGGGATAAAGCTTGATGCTGAGACTGGCGGTATAGTTCCGGCAGGATGGATTATTGAACGCATCAATAACGATGGCCGAGAAGGCGAGCACCCTGAGTATCCGGGGCAAGCATTACAGCCTCGACTGAATCAGGTCCTGTGGCTGAATCATGGTTTTGGCACCTCTGACGATAGGGCTATTCAAGTGGTGGATGACGGCGAGTGGTATGCGATGGGTGAGTTCAGCATATATGATGCTTATGACCGTTCGTATAATAAAACGAAGCCATTTTATAAGAAGCCTAGGGGCAACAAAGATGGGGATATGGGCTATATGTCTGAGTTTATTGCTTGCTCGCCGGGCTTTCCTAATGTCGCCGGAAATTATATCGAATCAGATGGTAAACTTCCTTTTATAATTGTAGCCAAGCCTAATACCGAAGCTATTATTGAAACTTTACGCTTGAAGGTTGGTCATCAATATTTCAAAACCCTGAGAGAATTACGCAACCATATTGCGCAATTTGCTGAAGTTGGTGAAATCGATTTTCAATTGGAGCAAATGATAGAATCGCCTGAATCATAAGCAGTAATAGCGGTTCTAACAGCATTTACGATGGCTCTCCAGTAGTTATCCGCAAAATAACGGCTTCACAGAGCTGTTATTTTGCTATATGTCTCATGGTATATTAGATACATTAACCACATCGAGGACGGATATGAAGGCAAGAGTCAGTGAACTTCGAGAAAAAGTTAACGCTGGCGTGGCCAAGCTTGGTTACAGTGGTGATGATGCCAAAGTAATTTCCGACACCCTGCTTTATGCCCAGCTACGCGGTAATAATCAAGGCATTACCAAAATAGCCACCGGCGGGGTACCCAAAGCCGGCGACGTCGAGGAATACCGCGTAGTCAAAATGAATAAATGTGGCGCGCTAGTCTCTGGTGGTCATGCCATGGTCGCCACAAACAATGCGGTAAAGCTCGTCATCGAACTGGCCGGTGACCACGGCATCGGCATTGTCGGCTCGACCCACACGTTCACTTCATCGGGTGCCATCGGCTATTTCGTCCGCAAAATCGCGGACGCCGGTTACATCGGTCTAGTCTGTGTCGGCACCCCGCCTTTCGTGGCTCCGCACGGCTCGGCCGAAGCTAAGCTCGGCACCAACCCGTTAAGTTATGCCTTCCCAACCAGTAAGCAATCCGTAGTCTTTGATACCGCCACTGCCGCCATGGCCTTCTTCGGCGTCATGGAGTACAAACTCAAGGGAGAACCGCTCCCCGAAGGTGTGGCCTTTGACGCCGAGGGCAATCCCACCACTGATGCCACCAAAGCCCTCGACGGTTCCGTTTCAACTTTCGCCGGACACAAGGGCTTCGGCCTTTCGCTGCTTGTCCAACTCTTAGGCGGCCCATTCTTAGGTGCTTCATTTGTGGACGCAAATAAGGACGAAGGTGCCGGCACGTTTGTAATGGCGATTGATCCTGGGCTGCTCATTGGCAAAGAGGCCTATCTCAAAGCGGCCACTGAGCTGGCTGAAAAAGTCACCTCCGCCAAGCCACTCCCGGGCCAAATGGTCTTACTCCCCGGCGCGCGTGGCGACCAGCTCACTGATAAAGCCAATGCTCAAAACGAAATTGAGATTGCCGATGCCATCTGGGAGGAATTGTCCGCTTTCGTGGAAGGCTAGAACAAGTTGCACTCTAGGCAGCTAAGTTGGCTAAAAAGTTTAAAGGGTGGGCTTGTAGTTCAGTTGCAATAGCGCACAATGGCCTCTAGGAATTATTCGCAAGATAACGGCTCTGCAAAGCCGTTATCTTGTTGTTAAATCGCTACCCCAAATGCACGTTCGAACCACTGATATAATTATGCCATGACACTTGAAGAAATAGCATCCAAAATCAAGACGCACAAGTCGTCTCGTTTACCGGTTCTCATCGCCATCGAAGGATTTGGTGGTGCCGGCAAAACCACCTTTGCAGAGAAACTAGCTAAGGAATTGGGCGATACCCAAATCATTCATCTCGACGATTTCATTGTTAAAGAGAAAATATTGGAACCGTCCTGGGATAAAGGTGGTTTTGATAGAGAGAGGCTAGAGCAACAAATCCTAAGACCTCTCAGCCGGGGTGAGACTGCCCGATACCAGCGGCTCATCTGGCAAGATAGTAAGCTGAGCGAATTCATCCCGGTACCCTCATCGCGCTACCTCATCATTGAGGGAATATCATCTTATCACCCGAGCATTGCTCACTATTACGATTTCAAAATCTGGATTGATACGCCTCTACCAATAGCCAAGGAGCGCGGCCACGCTCGGGACGGTAGCAATGAAAACGCTGCCCACTGGGACCTGTGGGCCGAGAACGACTTACGCTATCAGGAAAAGTATCACCCAGAGCTAAAATCTAGTTTCGTCTTCAAGAATGCTGATAGTAGCTCCATGGCGATGCCCTCCATCACGTTGCAACCAGCCAGCGAAAAGGATAAAAAATCCTTATCAACACTTCTCCATGATTATCAAATGGAGCTGCTAAATGAAGCGGGAGAGTACAAATATCTGTCGAGCTATTTTACAGATTCGGACCGCTCAGCTTTCTTCATCTACGCCGATGGCAAAGTAGCGGGCTTTGTCCTTGTAAATAAACACACCTTAATCGAAGAAAACGCCCACTCAATTGCCGAGTTCTACGTCGTCCCTAATTCTCGTCGCCAGGGAATAGGGGAGCGAGCCGCCGAGCTAGCCTTTAGGAAATTTCCAGGAAAATGGGAAGTAGCCCAAATGGAAGCAAATCAGCTAGCAATACGCTTCTGGCGCAATGTGATTGGCGAAGTCACCAACGGCGAGTATGAAGAAAACACATTAAACTCGGATATTTGGCACGGCCCCGTCCAGACATTTAGCATAAGCTAGCATTGCAGTTCTAACAGCTTCGACGATGGCTCTCCAGGAATTATCTTCGAATAAAGGCTTCACAGAGCCTTTATATTGTTATAAAACCAGTACCCCAAAAGCAGGCTCGAACCGCCACTTGCTATACTGTTCGCATGCTCATTATTTACGAGACCGAAGACTTTATCATCAGAGCCGCCGACCGACCATTTGTCGACCGCACGGAGGGAGGCCACATTTACATTTTCCCAAAAGTACCGGTCCGTGACCGCACCCAGCTCTCACCCAAGCTAGCCATTGAATACATGAAGCTATCCATGATGGTGGGTGAAGCCCTGAAGTCGGCTATGGCCAGACGTGGTGTGGATATTGGAATTGTGAATTATCAAGACATGGGGAACTGGGGTGTTTTCAAGCCGGAGGGTCCGACGCTACATATGCAGATATACGGCCGCGCCACTACTGCTACAACTCAAAAGTATGGTGACGCGGTACAGCTGCCTCATCGGGAGGGTGGTTTTTACGACAACTTCAAACCCCTAGATGATGAGGATATTAAAGAAATTAAAGCTGACATAGAGAAGCTCGTGCAAACAGAGAAATACAAAGGGTCATGGAGCGAAGCCTAATTCCCTAGACGCCTACCAATCCAATGTCTGAGGCAGCCATTTCTGAGCCGACATTCAGTACTGCGGTTCTAACAGCTTCGACGATAGCCCTCCATAACACATATGCTTAAAGAGACCGAAAGGTCTCTTTTTTTTGATTAAAGTAGGAGTTGCTCCCAACTAGGAGTAAGGTGTGACTAGTAAGCATAAGTATTATCAACAGAGCGCAGAGCAGATATGAATATTGAAAAGGTAAAAAAACATCCCAAGACGACGGCGCTGGTTATGGCCGTCGCGCTGGTTGTGGCTGCTCTGGTAAATCCGTTTGCGACACAGGCGGCCACCACGCCATCGCTGGGCGCGGCCTCAACCTATGGCATCCTGGCCAACACCTATACCAACTCGGCGGCCGGAACCACTGTCAACGGCGACGTTGGTTTCCTGGTGGCGCCAACGGTTGAGCCGGCTCCAGTCGGCGGGCATACCAACTATGGCACTAGCGGGCCCTATGTCACGGCCGGCGCCAATCAGGCCACGGCTTTGGCCTCCCTGAACGCGGAAGCGTGCACCGTCAATTACCCTGGCGCGGTCGTTTTGTCCGGCACACTGGCTCCGGGTGTATATTGCGGCGCGGGAGCGATGGCCGTCAACACCACCTTGACGTTGAGCGGCAGCGGCACGTATATCTTTCGATCCGTAGGCGCCTTCGATATGGTGGCCGGCGCGTCCATTATCCTGGCCGGCGGCGCCTCGGCCTGTGACGTTTTTTGGACGCCCCACGCTACCACCTTTGGCGCCGGCGCCTCGTTCGTAGGCACGCTGTTTGATAATGATGCCGTGACTTCGGGCGCCGGCACCAGTATTCTGGGCCGGATTCTGGCCTTTAACGGGCCGGTCACCACGGCTACCACTACCATCAACTTGCCCTCCTGCGCACCGCCTCCAGCTACCTTGCATGTCATCAAGCAAGTCATAAACAATAGCGGCGGCTCGGCCACGGCTTCCAGCTTTGCTATGCATGTAAAACAGGCCGGGACCGATGTGATCGGCAGCCCAGCCGCCGGCGCCGGATCGCCCGGAACGCCATACTCGCTGACGGCAGGGACATACGTGGTGAGCGAAAACACCAACGTCGCCTATGCTCAAACCTTCACCGGCGATTGTGACGCCAGCGGTAACATCACCCTGACCGCCGGCTCCGACAAAACCTGTACCATCACGAACGACGACCGGCCCGGCTCCATCACCGTCGTCAAGACCATTATCAACGATAATGGCGGTACCAAGGTCGTGGCTGATTTTCCATTGTTCGTCGGCGGTACGCCTGTTACCTCTGGCGCTACCAATGCATTTTCTGCGCCTGCCTCATACGCCATCACCGAAAGTACCGACCCCAACTATGTTCAGACGTTCTCTGGCGACTGCGACGCCAGCGGCAACATCAGCCTCAGCCCGGGCGATAGTCAAACCTGCACCATCACCAATAATGACGCCTCGCCCACATTGCACATCGTCAAGACCGTCATAAACAATAGCGGTGGCGTCGCGACATCATCAAACTTCACCATGCACGTCAAACTGGCCGGAGTCGACGTTACTGGCAGCCCGGCTGCCGGAGCGGCGTCGCCGGGAACTTCGTTTTCGCTCAATGCCGGCACGTACATCGTGAGCGAAAACCCCAACGCCGCCTATACGGCCAGCTTTAGCGGGGGCTGTAACTCCGGGGGCAGCGTCACGCTGGCCGCGGGCGATGATAAAACCTGCACCATCACCAATACCGACATCGCCCCAACGCTCCGCGTCATCAAAGTCGTCATCAATGACAACGGTGGTACGGCAGCCGTCTCGAGCGCCATTATCCATGTCAAAACCAGCTCTGTCGATGTAGCAGGCAGCCCGCAGGCAGGCCAGGGCGCGCCCGGAACGCCCTATACCTTGAGTGCCAATACATATACCGTGAGCGAGGATGCCCTGGCGGGGTATAGCTTCGCCTTTAGTGGCGACTGCAACTCGGGCGGCAGCGTAGTGTTGGTGGTCGGAGATGCCAAGACCTGCACCATTACCAACAATGATATTTCGGCCACGCTGCACGTCATCAAAGTCGTGGTAAACAACAGCGGCGGCGCCGCCACCGCCGCAAGCTTCACTCTGCACGTAAAGCTAGCCGGCACTGACGTCGGCGGCAGCCCGGCCGCTGGCGCTGGATCACCCGGGACGCCGTACTCATTGAACGCGGGCGCCTACGTGGTGAGCGAAAACACCAACGTTACCTATGCGCAAAGCTTCAGCGGGGACTGCGACGCTGCCGGCAACGTGTCATTGGCCTTGGCCGCCGACAAAACCTGCACTATCACCAACGACGATATCGGCCTGCCTGTGCCGCCCATTATTAGCGTTGTAAAAGTACCGAGCCCATCAAGTCTGCCCCTCGGCCCCGGTCTGGTCACGTATACGTTTACGCTTCATAACATTGGCACAGTCACGGCCACCAACATAACCATGGTTGATGATAGCTGCAGCCCCGCCATTTTGACGGCCGGGGATACCAATAACAATACCCAATTGGAGGTGAGCGAAACCTGGACGTATACCTGTTCCACGGTGCTGTTGGCGACGCACACCAACACGGTTACCGCCACGGGCCTGGCCAATGGCCTCACGGCCACCGACACGGCTAGCGCCACTGTCGTAGTGGGCTTACCGCTGGTATCGCCTCTCATTCGCGTCACGAAGATACCCAATCCGCAGACATTGCCCGCCGGGGGTGGCGTGGTAGTCTATACCGAGACCGTCACCAACCCAGGAACGGTCGCGCTCACGAACGTCGGGCTAACGGACGACAAGTGCGGCCCCGTAAACTTGATTTCCGGGGATACTAACGGCAACTCGCAGCTTGATATAACCGAGGCCTGGGTGTATACCTGCCAGGCCAACCTCACGAAAACCACCACTAACACTGCTACCGCCACCGGCGAGGCCAATGGCCTGACGGCCACAGATTCCGCTATCGTCACGGTTGTCGTCGCCACGACCGCGCCAAAATTCCCCAAGACCGGACCGTTCCAGGCTATTTCTCGGTAATCCGTTGGGCCTGGGGCTCGCCGTCGTGCAGCATGGCAATGAGCTTTTCGGGGAATACTCTCACGACTTTTCGTCCCAGAATGATGGCATTCGCGAGCTCCAATTCGTTCAGTATCTTGCCGGCCGTTTCCCGGGATAGACGCACTGAGCTGGCGAATTCCTGCTGAGTTTGGCGCAGATCAATAACCACGAAGCCATTCTTGTGGTCGTCCGCCTTGCTCGCGAACCGCTCGGACAACACCAGCAGGCGATGAATAACCCTCTCTCTGGCTGTGTCTAGATTCAGGTTATGGACACGGGCATAGGCCGCCAAGAGCTTTGGGATAACACCCGCGATCGCTCCTGGGTGGGTATTAATAAATTGATTGAATCTTTCGAGAGACTGTAGCCTTAAACGGGTGTCACCCATGGCCGCGTATGACGCGCATATAGGCATATCTCCAAGGGCCCAGCCAATGGGGAAGAGATCGCCCTCTTTGAGTATTAGGTCAATACGCTCTTCGCCGGTGCCTGTTACAGACACAACTTTGATACGGCCGGAGTAAACCAGATACACTCCTTTTGGTGTTTCGTCGATCGCGACCACTACTTCATTCCTGCCTAGCACCACGTCTTTTCCAGACTCAAAGAATCTGCTCAGGGCGGCGGCTGGCTTGATAAAGTCCAAAAGAGTTCACCTCGCGATGGTTGGGGTGGCGGAACCACGGCCCGATCCAACGTAATTATGGGTTGCACGGGATCTACTACCTTCATTTATACCCGCCATGTGGATAGATTACATCGGCTAATACTCCTATATTGGCTCCTTGTCTACGACGTAGTCCACAAGAAACGATTCAGCCACACGAACCGAGTCGGCGACACCAGTCGGATAATCTCTTCATGCCGCGCAAGTCGCGGACGCGAACATCGATTCCAAGTAGTGTGCTTTATGCATGAGCTATCGAAATAAGTCGCGGCCAATACATGAGAAACTGCTGTGCGCCGTTATTTTGTCGGTAGGATTGGCCGCGGGCTTGGTAGTATTCTTTGCCGCCCCCAAGACCCCGGCGCCAACTAGAATACCTGTATTTGTGCAAACTGCCACATCTCATCAAAAAAATGCTATCGCGAAACGGCAATCGGCAAAGTACGGCCTGCCCGCTCGTCTCAGCATCCCGGCAATACAGGTCGGGGCGGCCATCGAGCCATTGGGCCTGACACCTGACGGAGTCATGGCCGCGCCAACAACTCCGGACGGGCTGGCTTGGTATAAATTAGGACCACGCCCTGGCGAGGCAGGTAATGCCGTCATCGCGGGCCACTTTGGCCAGTGGCCGAGTGGCCAAGGCTCAGTGTTCGACAACTTATTCGAGCTGCGCCGGGGGGACCTACTGTACGCAGAAGATGATGCCGGGGTTATCACCCGGTTTATGGTGCGCGAAAGCCGAAGTTATGACCCCGAAGCTGATGCATCGGACGTTTTTGATTCGCACGACGGCGGGCAGCACCTTAATCTGATTACCTGTATGGGTACTTGGAATAAGGCTCTGGGAAGCTATCCTCGACGGCTGGTAGTGTTTGCGGATATCGATTAGTCCACCGTAATTACATCCAAGAGCCGGTGGAAAGCACGATGCCCGCCCAGGAATAATTCGCAAAATAACGACTCTACAGAGCCGTTATTTTGTTACGTACTTATTACTCCAAGAGCGAGCTAGAACTGCGATATACTTCATGTATGGTAATACAGCGGCCCGACCGACCAGAGCCTACATTTGATGATGCCATTAACTTTACTTTGGATAAGGAAGAATCATTGCACGGGAATATTGAGCACGAGAAGACCGAGAAAGAGCATCCGCTGCGCATTGCTATCGACGGACCCGCTGGTACCGGTAAATCTACGGTCGCGAAATTAGTTGCCGAACGGCTGGGAATACCTTCGCTAAATTCCGGCCAACTATATCGCTCAGTCGCGTATCTTATGCGGGCCCGAGGCGAGGACCTTGATGACCCAAACCGTGCCGCTGAGATAGCTGCGTCCATGGAGCCCATAATCGAAGCCGGCGCGGTTACAAAGCTTGGCAATTTTGACGTCTCGGGAATCTTAGGTTCCGATATAATCAGTGCGGCCACTCCCCGTGTTGCGAAACATCCGGGAGTACGTCAGGTCGTCTCAGACATACAGCAAGAGTACGCGACTCACCACGGAGCCGTTATGGAGGGAAGGGCGATTGGGACTGCGGTAATGCCGGACGCGGATATAAAAGTTTACCTCACTTGCGACCCGCAGGAGCGCGTTCGGAGGAGGAAGCAAGATGGGAATAATGAAACCATCGAGGAGTTGCTCGAGCGTGACCGTCTGGATTCGGAGCGCGAAAACGCACCACTCCGGAAGCCTGATGACGCCATAGAAATTGACACTACAAGCCTCACAACCGATGAGGTGGTAAATATGATTGTCGGTATGGCCAAAAAGATTACCAGCTCCAGCGACGAGCCCGAGAACTTGTAATTAGAACCTTGTGGCCATAAGCGCGGTTCTAACGACTTCGACGATGGCCCCTCATAACATTATTTCAAAAGGTATCCTCGGGTCGTCTTCGTTGCTATGCGGAGAAATTTTTTGTTACAATCTACCAATGGAAATGAAATTAGAACTTGTACCCCTACCCGTCAGCGACGTTGATCAGAGCTTGGCATTTTATAAAGACAAAGTCGGATTCAATCTGGACCACGACGTGCGGCCGGGCAACGGGATGAGAATTGTACAGCTTACTCCGCCTGGTTCAGCTTGCTCAATCGTGATTGGCACCGGGATGGAGGATGATTCAGACAGGATCGGCTCAATCAAGAACTTACATTTAGTAGTAAAAGACATTGATGCCGCCCGGGCGGATCTCGTCGGCCGCGATGTTGACGTGAGTGACGTGAATGATATGGGCGGGGTAAAATACGCCTATTTTGAAGACCCCGACGGCAACTCCTGGGCATTGCAAGAGATTAATAAAGCGGCTCGACCCAACTAGCGGTCGGCGGGTAGCCCTTACTTCCGGTCGTCCATCTTCTCAAGTAGCTTCAGCAACTTTGTTGTCGTGTTCCAGCTGCGGATGGTCATGGATTTGTAGGCCGGTGTGCCGACGATTTTGCCGAGACGGCTTTTGGTGCGCTCGGCACTGAGGCGCTGGGAGTAGATTACGCCATCGCCCGGCCAGACCTTGTCGACGCCCTCCCGGGGAGCGAACACGGCCATAGCCTGGGCCGAATCAATACCCATCAAGAAGACCGCATCGCTATGATAATTCTCCGGCTGCTCACCGAAACCCTTAGGCTTGTCGTCGATGACGGCCTGGAGCTGACCCCGGGTTAACACCAAGACTTTGATAAGCTCGCTATCGAGTTTGAAGCTCTTAGTCAGATCCACTTCAATCTGAGCTTGTATCTCGTCGGCAGACTTGGCGGATTCTAAAATCACATTACCGCTGGCGATATAGGTTGAGATATTGGAAAACCCCAATTCCTCTAGGCAGGTTCTCAAGCCCGCCATCGGTACGCTGTTTTTGCCGCCGACATTGATGCCGCGCAGAAGTATCACATAGGTGTTCATTGCCTCATTGTACCTGAAAGATACCTCTTGCCGCTGGGAACCTATGGCGCTTAAGACTTGATAATACTTATGCTTAAACGTACAGTCAGTAAGAATGACAACCAAACCAAGACCCAAGAGACAGAGACGTAGAGGCGGCACCACAGTAAGCCGGCTTAAACGACTTCGGCAAAAAATATACCGGAAAGAACTCTTGCTTCTGTTTTCGGCCGCCCTACTGCTTCTGATCGGAGTGTTGACGCGAATGACGAAACCGCTCGACGACTCCAGCATCGCCAATACGGCGGATATAACGGTCCGGTCATCTATCTCCAAGGACATACGCGGTAAGCTGTTGGCCGCGAGAGACCAGATTAGGACGCTGGAAGACGCGCAGGCCAAAGCCGGCGTGAGCGCGGTGCCGGACGCGATGGTCCAGGCCGAAATATCGGCCGTAAGTCTTGACCTCCAGGGCCAAAAACTGAAAAAAGCCCACAAGGATTTGGACCATCTCAGAAGCCACATACCCGGCTGGCAGAAACAGGTAGCCGATGCGATTACGCAAAAACAGCGACAAGAAGCGGCTCAACAAGCGGCGGCCCAACAAGCTCAGCAGCGAGCGGCGGCTGCCGGCACGGCGCCGGGGCAGCCCTACTGGCAGATACCCATTCTGATATACCACGACACGCCCGCGGACTTCGAGAGCCAGCTCCAGACATTAGTAGCGAAAGGCTATCACGCCATCGACTTGGATCAGCTGCACTCGGCTATTACGGCCGGAGGCCCGTTACCGGGCAAGCCCGTCGTCATTACCTTTGATGACGGCTTTTCCGACCAAATGACGGCCTTTAGCTTGCTCAAAAAGTACGGCATGAAAGCCACCTTCTACATCATAAATGCGGGCGATGCCAGCAATTGGTGCATCGGCGCCGGCCGGCAGTACGGCTTGCCCACACAGCCGGCGGGTGGGTGCGGCGACCAATACATGAGTTGGGATCAGGTAAGGGAACTCGACCGGAGCGGCCTCATCACCATTGGGTCGCATACGCTTGATCATTTAAGCCTGCCCAGCCTCCCCCTCGACCAGGAACGCCTCGAAATCATACAGGCGAAGGCCGAGCTAGAGGCGCAGCTAGGGCATGCGGTACGCCACTTCGCATATCCGTACGGCAGCTACAACGCCACGACCATCGCGATCGTGCAGGGCGCCGGCTTCTTAACGGCGGTCAGCACTATACCCGGCACCGTTCAGACCAAGTCTAATCTGTATAGCCTCCACCGGGTGAGAAATGCCTACCTTTTGCCGTAGAGGTTCTTTACTCAACAAGCCGGTTCGACCTGGGATATACTGAAAGCTAAGTACTGTTTTGGAGCCGCGATGAAAGAACTCACACTCAGAATCAAAATCGCGCGCACGCCGGAAGACGTGTTTGAATTCACGACCAATCCCGCCAATACCCCGAAGTGGATAGACTTTATCACGGAAGAGCAGACCAATGAGTGGCCGCCAAAGGTTGGAACAATCTACCGAAATCATTCCGGCGACGGCCAATGGTCGGAGCTGGAAGTCACGAGCTACGCCGAGAACTATACCTTCACGATGTCGCGCAAAGACGGCTCGTTCCACGTCACGTACACCGTCAAGCCTCTTGGCGAGAATCTGACCGAACTGGAATTTCACGAACGAGTAGAGGAGGGCGAGCTAGGAGACCAGTTTACCCAGGCTACTCTCGAAAAGCTCAAGCGAGTAATGGAGGCTACATAACATGAAGCTTAAACTTATAAATAAAGAAAACCTCACCGACAACATCTGGGCGTTCCGCTTCGAGCCTGATGAAAAGCAAAGCTGGATCCCCGGCCAGTTTATCCGCGTCGAAATTCCTCACGAACAGCCGGACGAGGAAGGAGCCAAGCGCTGGTTTACCGTGTCGTCCGCGCCGTACGAGGGGCTCATGCAGATCACCACCCGCGTCACCGGCACCACCTTCAAGCGGGCTCTGGCCGCCGTTCCCGTGGGCGCCGAAATCGATATGCTCGAAGCCCCGGACGGCGACTTTGTCTGGCCGGATTCGGAACTGCCGCTCATCTTCATCGCCGGCGGCATCGGTGCCACGCCGTTCTACAGCATGCTCAAGCAGCGCTTTCACGACCACCAACCACTCGGCGTCATGCTGGTCTATGGTGGCCGCACCGCCGACCTGCCGTTCCGCGCCGAATTCGACCAGTGGGCCGCCGCCGACCCTCGCTTCAAAATCCACTACGTCATCGGCGAACCGCTCACGCCCGCCGGCCTCACCGCGCTCGAACCCAAGCTCAACGACTCGCTCGTCTATCTGTCCGGCCCCGAGCCCATGGTTGAGTCGCTCGGTGACCAGCTCAAGGCGTCCGGTCTGCCCGAAGCCCAGCTCAGGCAAGATTTCTTCCCGAATTATACCGAAGCCAATTACTAGGCCGGCCGCATGGTAGAAATACACATTCGCCACGGCCAAGCCTCCGCCGAAACCGGCTGGGGGTTGACCAAAGAAGGCAAACGCCAAGCCCAAGCCGTCGCCGCGTACCTGCAAACACACTATCCCGAGGCCTTCACTATCGGCGTCCACTCCGGATCGCGCCGGGCCATGGAGACCGCGCAGCTACTCGGCCTGCCTGACATCGAATGGGCCAATGACGCGCGTTTGCGCGAAGCCGACTGGCAAGGCAACCCCGAGCCGCGGAAATTCGAACCATGGCAAGAAATGTATGCCCAAGTGGCGGCCGCGTGTCGGGATTGGGATACCCAGAGCGCTGGGAAGAACCGGGTCGTTGTGTCTCATGGCGGCACGATGCGGATGGTTCGCGCTTATCGCGAAGGCCTTACTGGATCGCGGTTCCATCTACTCTTCGAAGAGCCGTACAAATACTTTACGAATTGCCAGATACTTATCTATACCAATGAAAGCCCAAAAAACGGGACGATCGATCCCGAAAAGTTGTGGGTCAAGTCGGTCTGCCCATGGGATGAGGGCCGTTTCGGCCACGACTGGGTCCGCTCTGCAACCTTTCTGCCATTCCGGCGTCCGTCGAACGGGCCAAGACCGATCCGCTAGCCTTCGGTCAGCTGTACGATCGCTACTACCTCAGGATATCACCTCGGATGCCTTCTTTAAGGCTATGGGTAGCCTTCCCGGCTTTGAGTGGCGCGGATTCCCGTTCTCTGCCTGGGCGGTAGCATTTCTTCGCACTGTATTTTAGGGGATCTGCGGCAATCCTCCATAGTTCCATAGTATAGTTAAACCATGGCGAATAAAAAGAAAGTCGCGCCCGCTAAATGGCCGCCACGCCGGCTCATGGCGGTTTATATAGCGGTGATGCTAGGGCTAATTCCCTGGACTATTAGTCTGGTCTATACTCTGCCCGCCCAGCATTTTGCACCCCACTGGAACGTAACATGGGTAGGGTTTGATCTGGTGCTCCTCACTACGCTGGCGACAACCGTCTTCCTGAGCTATCGGCGCTCGGTTTGGGTTATTCTGCCGGCTATGGCCCTGGGCGTCCTGCTGCTCGTGGACGCCTGGCTCGACATCACGACGGCCGCGCCGGGGAACGAGCTCACGTGGGCGCTCATCACCGGCTTGGCGGCCGAGATACCGCTGGCCGCGGCATCATTCTGGCTAGCGGTGAAGACGATTTTGGTATACTTAAAACCATGACAAAAAGCCGCGAAATCAGCACGAGCGACCTGGAACAACGAATTGAATTGCTAAAAGAGCGCATTTACGCCACCCTGGCGCTACTGGCCATCCTGCTCACCATCGACACAGCCCACACATCCACTGCCAAGGCCGCCGTAATCGTCGGCGGCACCGCGCTATCGCTGTGGGCGGCTAGCTTGGTAGCATCGCGCATGGCGTATCGGATCATCACGCAGGCGCGATCAGACACGGCGGTGCTCGACAAACAATTTGTGCGCCATTCGCCGCTCCTGGTAGCGGCAATCTTCCCGCTATTCACCATCTTTTTGTCATTCATCGGAGCAATCAGTCTAGCGGTCGCTATCGACATCGCAACCGGCGCGTCGCTGCTGCTGATCCTCGGGTGGTCGTTGCTCTCGGCGCGAGCCATGAAGGCCGGAAAACTATCTACCTTAATCCTGACCGCGGGGCACCTAGCCATTGGGCTTGCGATCGTCAGCTTAAAGATAGCCGTGGGCCACTAACGCCGGGGTATTCGTTGGTTAAAGTAGGGGACCTACGATTACTATCACACACCATATCGGCCAACTGGTAAATAGTATGGTTCGGATCTTTTTTGTTACTATGTTGGTATGGATAAAGCCACCGAAGATTCAAAGAAGCGGATTAAGCAGACAGTGCTTGTCCTGGAAGAGCTGTTGAGTGGCTTGCCGCTCGTTAGTATGAGCAGAAAGTTTAATAACACCAACTTCACCGTAGGAGGGAAAGTCTTTGCATTCACCAAAAATGAGGGTTTAACACTTAAGCTACCCGCGGAAATGACCGACGCCCTAATCAAGCATGGCCGCGCCGAACGCCTCGTCATGGGCGGCCGGGCGATGAAGGAGTGGGTAACTATTACTCACACCAACCCCAAAAAATATGAGGCCGACATCGAACTGATTAACGCGGCGATTAAGTTTACGAAAGGGACGGATGAGTCATGAATAATAAAATCATCATCGCCATTGTCGCGGGAGTCGTAGTGGTAGGAGGCGCAATCTTCGCGGTCTCCCAGCGCCCGTCCGGTACACCGGCGGCTACGCCAAGCCCGGCGCCCAACACTCAGAATGCCCAAGCGGCGGCCACCATTACGTATTCCGCCAATGGGTTCTCACCCGCGACCACAACCATTAAGTCCGGCCAGTCGGTGACGTTTAAAAATACCTCGTCCAGCGAAGTCCAGGTTGACTCCGATCCGCATCCCATCCATACCGACAACGAAGATCTAAACGTAGGGACTATCGCCCCCGGTCAGAGCAAGACCGTCGTGCTCACCAAGAAAGGCGCCTTCGGCCTTCACAACCACCTTAACCCCGGTAACACGGCCCATATTACTATCCAATAGCCGGGAAGCGGTTGTATAATGCTTATGTATAGGGAAGGAAATATATGTTCATTCCGATCACCGCCATCACGACACTTGTAGGCGTTCTAGTCATGTTTGGCGCCTGGGTCTTTGTCGGCAGCCGCATCCGGCAGGCTCATACGGCAACGCTGCGCCCCGTACTGTTGCTGCACAAATTCTTTTTGCATATGGCTATCTTCTTCCTCCTCATGTGGGCGCCGCACCTGTGGATTACGTTTGATCCAATCAATTTTTCCCTGCCTATGGCGATCGGCTATACGTTCGGCCATATCTTCCTTTACCTGGCGTTTATTGATATCGCCCAGATGACCTGCGTGATCGTGCCGAAGTTGGCATCCAAGGAGCGCTTGGCCACCCTCGTGGGCTACGCCTTGTGCGTCGTGATTACGACCATTAACGCCATTACCATGATCTGGGGCAAGCAGCCGACGTTTGACTACGCCAACAACGTAACCCTCTTCAACGCCCACCCGATTGTCGGCGCCTCCATCGGCATCTTGGCTGCCGTCTCGGTGTTACCCGCGGCGGTGCTGTTCATCATCAACGCCTTCAAGAGCCACAGTACCCGCCGAGTCCGCTCTTTGCTATTGGGCACGGGCTTCTTCTTGCTCATGACGGCGGGTCCGCTCCACGACGTCGCCCGCACGAGCCAGCTCTACTTGATAGCCGATATTTTCTCGATGGTTAGCATCGTTCTGGTGGGGATCGGCGTGGTCTACCGCTTGGAGCAAAGCTTGTCGCTATCCAGCCCGGCTTCGGCCAAGGCGCCGGCCCCCAACGCTATTTAGCGGTTCAGAGTTGGTCGATGAGCGTCGAAACCTCGGCCTCGACCACCTTGGCGTGATCGCGCTGGAGCCGGCTAAACGGCGGCACCTCCAGGTAAAAGGTAGAGCCATGATTGAGCGTGCTTTTGCACCAGACTCTGCCATTGATCCGCTCGGCCAGCTCGAGGCAAAGATACAGCCCCAAGCCGGTGCCACCCGTCTCGCGGGTGCGGTAATTCTCCGAGCGGTAAAACTTAGTGAATAAGTGCCGCTGGTCGCCGGCCGAAATACCAATGCCGCTATCTTGGATAGCGAAGACCACGCCGCCGTTACGGCCCGGCTCAGCCTTTAGCTGAACGCCGCCTTCCTTTGTGTACTTCAAGGCGTTGCTAATGTAATTTTGCAAAATTTCATGGATATGGTGTTCGGTAGAGAGTACGCTCGGCGTATCGGGCATCAGGAGCCTGGTAAATGACAGGCCTTTACCTTTGGCCTGCGGCGTGAAATCCTTCACCAGCTGATCGAGCAACGTCCGGGGATTCACCGGGGCCAACTGTATCGGGATATTGTCATTTTGGGCTTGGGAAAGGGTGGTAAGGTCCTTTACGATGCCCGCCAAAAAGACAGTGTTGCGGTGAGCTTGGTCTAGCATGGTTGTGATGGGGGGCGAAAAAGACGCCCTGGAAAGGAGCGCGGTCGAGAGGGCGGCCTCCACGATAGTGAGTGGGGTGCGCAATTCGTGCGAAGCTATGGCGATAAACTCTTCGCGCTGCTGGTCTAGAGACTTTTCTTTCGTAATATCATTACAAACGATTATATAGTTGGTGTCTTTGAGATTCTTGATCGGGGTTATGGTAATGTCCAGGTCCAGATCCCGGCCGTCCACGCCGGCCATGGTCAAGTCGCGCCGACGCTGCGGCGTGGAGCTGTCCTTCAGGATACTCAGAAACTGAACGCGGCCTCGGGCCCGGTGGCGCACCGGCAGCAGGCGGGAGATATCCCGGCCGTGAAGGTTGCCCTGCGCGCCGGACAGTTCCTGAGCGGCGGCGTTCGAGAGCACCACCCGGCCCTTGGCGTCGACTACCAAAATGGCGTCGTGGAGACTGTTGACGAGCGCCAGGAGCTGGTCCCGCTCGGTCTGGTTCTCGTCGCTCAGCGACTCAAAGGCCAGACGCTCGTGCCGCTCCACATGTGTCAGGCGCTCTACCAGCAGGCCGATGGCCAAAAGTATCAGCGCGCTCAGGGCCGCGACGCGCGACGGGCCCAGCACGAGCGGTTGGAAAGGGTGGACTACCGAGATGCCGGCCACCACTAGAGCCTGGCTCACGAGCACCACGAGCATACCCCGAATGCCAAACCAGTAGGTGGCGGCAATCAGCATCAGAATCAAAAGGCCGGAGTAGGGGGTGCTGGCTTGGCCTACCAAGAGCAAAAAGATCGCCACGACGACATTATCGAGCGTGAGCATCATCACCCGCGAGGCGTAGAGCCGCGTCCGGATCAGGGCGGGCATGTAGCGGCTAAGGTTGTAGAGGGCCGTCAGGACCAAAAATCCATAGACCAGGAGGCTCTGCGGCTGATTTAGCGGAAAGGTTACGAAAATAATAACAATCGCCAGCCAACGAATCTGCCGGGTAATCTGCTCATAATCAGCCTCCCGGCGAGCAAGTTCGTGGTGGGCGGTGTGCTTCATCGGATAGGCGCTAGTCGGCTGCTTCGGTGGCTGGATTAGGCGGCAAGTTAAGCAGCCGGCGAATGCGCGACACGACATCCGCGATCACGACCTGCGACTTTACGAGATAATCATCGGCGCCTAGATCCTTGGCGCGCTGCTGGTCGGAAGGTTGGCTCAAAGCCGACATCACTATAATCTTAATCTTCCGGGTCTCGGTAGTATTGCGCAATATATCCAGTACATCGAAGCCGTTCAGGCGGGGCATCATGATATCTAGCAGGATAAGCTGGGGCTTAAAATCCTTGGCGGCTTGCAGCGCGGCCTCGCCACTATCACAGTAGCGGACCTCAAAACCTTCGGCTTCCAAACGCGTCTGATAAACGCTGGCAACTGTCATATCATCCTCAACTAAGAGGATACGGGGTAAAGCTTGAGTCATAAGCGTATTCTAGCACCATCCTGTAAACTTGCCCAAATCATCACGGCCATACTCTTCGTAAAATAACCCCAGGGGATTTTACTATGGCAAAGAAGAGCATCAAAGACAAAGTAGTCATCATTACGGGTGCCACTTCGGGCATCGGCGAGGCCACCGCCAGAGTCTTGGCCCAGGCTGGCGCCATCGTCGTCCTGGCCGGCCGGCGGCGGGAACGGCTAGAAAAGCTGCTGGCAGACATCGAAAAGAGCGGGGGACAAGCGCTAGCCGTGCCTACTGACGTCACTAAGTACGACAGCGTGCGCGGCATGGTAGACGCGGTCCAGCAAAAATATGGCAAAATCGACATATTGTTCAACAACGCCGGCGTCATGCTGCTGGGCCCGGTGATAAACGCCGATATCACCGACTGGCAGCGCATGATCGGCACCAACCTCTACGGGCTCATCTGGTGCACCCACGCCGTTCTACCGCAGATGGTTAAGCAGGGGAGTGGCCACATCGTGCAGACCTCATCGGTGGCCGGCCGCACCGCCAAAGAAGGTAGCGCCGTGTACAACCTCACCAAGTGGGGTGTCAACGGCTTCACCGAAGGCC
This sequence comes from Patescibacteria group bacterium, assembly GCA_028288925.1. Classification (GTDB taxonomy): domain Bacteria; phylum Patescibacteriota; class Saccharimonadia; order UBA4664; family UBA4664; genus RYN-427. Next base: position 25,869 of record JAQGHG010000012.1, read on the forward strand.
TACGGCAAGAGCTCGTGGAGCACAAAATTCGCACCACGCTCATAGAGCCGGGCCTGGTAGCTACGGAGCTGCGCGACCACATCACCCACCAGCCGTCTAAGCGGCAGGTGAACGAATGGGCCGGTACGGTGCGCCAGCTCCAATCCGAAGACATCGCCGAGGCGGTGCTCTACGCCGTCACCCAGCCCGACCATGTCGACGTGAACGAGATCCTTATCCGCCCGACCGACCAGCAAGGGTAGGCCGGCGGGTCAGTTCGGCGTAGCGCGATAACAATTACTACGGCCCGTCTCAGTCTTCGTAGACCTTGCCGCTCAGCCCCTCCAATGCCTTGAGTACGCCTTCGGCGCCGGGATTCACGCCCACCGGCGAAATATAGCTCCAGGCGATAAGACCATCCTTGTCAATCACGTACAGGGCACGCTCGGCCTCACCTTCGCTCTCGCGGTAGCTCTGGTAGCGCCGGGCCACTTCGCCTTTAGGGTGGAAGTCGGCCAACAAAGGGAAACGCAAATTATTCTCGCGGGCGAACGCCAAGTGGCACCACGCGCTATCTACTGATATACCGAGCAATTGCGCGGCATGTTTTTGCAGCTCGGGGAGGATCTCATTGAATAGCGAGACCTCGCTGCCACAAATAGGGCTGAAGTCCGCCGGGTAAAACATCAAAACTACCGGACGTCCCCGCAGTTCCTTAAGCGATACATCCTGGTCCGGCGTATCTCGTAGTTTAAAGCCGGGCGCTTCAGCCCCGGATGCTAAAGGGGTGTTCGTACTCATAATCCGCTAGCTCCTCATCACCCCGGCCGCGGCATAGACGGCCTCTCGCAGCGCCCCGTACTGGTACCATTGGTCATGCCGGTGGTCATTAACGAAGAACGTCGGTGTGCCGTTCACGCCGCTGCGCACGCCACTCATAAAGTCTTCGCGCACCCGCCGCTCGGCTTTGCCCGATTCCGTATCGTGGATAAACCTCTCCACGTCCAGTTCCAGCAACGTCGCGTAAGTAACGAGGTGGTCCGTACCCAGGGCGCCTTGGTGCTCAAACAAGACATCGTGCATGGGCCAAAATGCTCCCTGAAATCCAGCCGCTTCAGCCGCCAGGGCAGCCCGTAGCGCGTGAGGATGAACTTGAGCCAAAGGAAAGTTACGAAACACAAACCGTAGTTCATCTCCCAATTCTGCTTGCAGCCGCTTCACAATGACATACGCCTGTCCGCAGTAGGGGCATTCATAATCACCATACTCCAACAGCGTCACGGGCGCGTACGCGCTGCCCTGAGCGTGATCCCTAACGCCCACCGGCATGACCAATTCACTCATAACTACCCCTCGCTACGCATCCAATATTTCAATGGTACGCCCATGGCGAGTCCATACTAGGCGCAAACTCCCACAACTCAAGCACACATTAAAAGTAATTCCGTTAGTTTAGCCGATGCAACGGAGCCGCCGGAGAGATACGCTTTTCGCATGCTAGGGGAACACATCATGCAACTATTATCATGGAATCCATTACGAGAACTCGCCCGCGAGCAGGACCGCCTCGACCGTTTACTCAATGATAGTTTCGGCAGCGGCGCCTTGAGTCAAGTCAGCCTGCCCGCCACCGACGTCTATGAGCAGGGCGGCAGATTAATCGTTGAGGTGTCATTGCCCAACTTTGACCAAAAAGACATCGAAGTGAACCTCAGCGACCGGGGCCTGGAAATCAAAGCCGAACGCGGCACCGACAACGAGGTTCAAAAGCGCAAATACCTGGTGCGCGAAAGCTCGTATGGCAGCTTCTATCGGTTCATTACGCTACCTGCCGACGCCGACCGGGACAAGGCCGTCTCTTCGTTTGACCAAGGCATTTTGAGGGTCGAGATTCCCCTCAACGAGCGGTCCCAACCCAAGCGGCTCTCCATTTCCGGTGGCAAAGATTCAAACAAGCGCTCCGAATATTAGCGACAAAAGGGGTAAATTACTTCCTATTTTTAAGCCAGAGAGCGCAATCTCACATTTTTTGTTATCATATGGCCATGATTAGAGCCATAATTTCAGATGCAGACGGCACACTTGTCAATACTGTGTATCTTATCCGCCACGGGCAATACGAAGTAGCCGTAGAGTATCTCATCGGTCGCGGCATACCCCACCACGACATCCCAAGCTACGAGATCTATGAAAGCTTCATCAACAAGGCGGTGGGAGGGAGTACGCGGGAAACCTTCGAAAAGACTATTCGCCTTCTCTTCAGCCGGACCCACGAGCGCCACCTCGACAAGATAGACTTTGATGAGCTCGATAAGCGGCTGGCGCCCGTCCAGGACAGAATCGCACCGCTCTACGTCCACCCCTTCCACGGTCTGACCGAATTATTCACCTGGCTTGGCTCCAGCAAGACGAGTTTAGGTATCTTTACTAGTGGAGACCGCCGCATGATTATCCGTAATTTTGGGGTAAGTCTGCCGGTTATGGGCTATACCAACCTTTTCAAAGCGGACGAAACCGATGTAGGCGAAAGACTCAACGCTTTCATCGCGCGCGCCAAGGCAGTTTATGGGATGCCCCATCTCACCGTGGTGACATGCGAAGATGTCACCAAGACTAAGCCCGATCCAGAGGGAATTCTCACACTCATGAGTCAGATGGAGCTTGCCGCCGATGAAGTCATCGTCCTCGGAGACCATGCCGTAGATATGCAAGCCGCGGCAGCGGCCGGCGTCCCCGGTATTGGTATATCGCATGGCTTTGGAACACCGGCCGAGCTCAAAGAAGCCGGTGCCATCCGCGTAGTGGACGACATCGCTTCGCTACCCCGAATGATCGAAGCCCACAATAGCGGCCAGAAGCTGCTCTTTTCTTAAGCAGTCTTACCGGCTAGCAGCTCGACCCCGAATTCCTTCAACAACACCGACAATCGGCACAAGGGGAGCCCCACCACTGTCAGATAGTCTCCCTCGACCCGTTCGATAAATACGGCGGCGGTAGACTGAATACCGTAGCCTCCCGCCAGGCCCTGCCAGTCAGCCGTGTCGGCGTAGCGTTCGATCTCTGCCGCCTCCAACTGACGGAAAAACACCTTGGTCTCCAGGCTCTCGGTGACGACACGGTCACCCTCGATAATCGCCAGGCCCGAAAAAGCCGAATGCGAGCGGCCGCTCAGAGCCGTGAGCGTCTCGATCAGCTCGGCCCGGTCCGTTTGCTTGCCGATCACCCGGCCGTCGAGCGCTATGAGCGTATCGGACCCGATAACCACAGCTTCCGGATGCTTGTCGGCCACCCACTGGGCTTTCCCCAGCGCTAGCTGTGCCACGAGCTCGCCCGGCGGCAAGTCGATCGAATTATCTTCTTCAAACTCACTGGCGATTACTTCAAACGGCGCACCGGTCAGAGCGAGGAGCTCTTTGCGGCGCGGAGAGGAGGAGGCGAGAATGAGATGTTTCATGCCCCCATAGTAACATTTCGGCCTCCCTAACGTGCTCTCCAAACCCACGATTAGGAAAAATCCCAGAAGTCTGGTATAATAAAGCCAATCTAGAAACAAGCACCCTGCTTGTCGATTTCGTTTAAAGCCGTGGTACCTCGAGCGGCTCACACTCAATCTTATTCCAGAGCAACTAATTACAAGCTTTCGGGTAAGGAGAAAATATGGCTGCAAACAAGCTATTTATCGGTTCATTAGGATTTAACGTAACAGAAGACCAGCTCAGGGAGCTGTTTGAGACCGCCGGCACCGTCACCAGCGCCAGCATCATCAAAGACCGCGACACTGACCGCTCCAAGGGCTTCGGCTTCGTAGAGATGGGTTCAGACGACGAGGCTCAGGCCGCTATCAGCAGCCTGAACGGCAAAGAGCTCGAAGGCCGCGCGATCATCGTAAACATCGCCAAGCCCAAGGAAGACCGCTCGAGCCGTCCCAGCTTTGGTGGACCTCGCCGCTACTAATAGCCGGCGAAACCACTAATGCGATTCTTCCTCCCTCACACCGGCAAAGGTGAAGCCGAGGCGGCCTATCAAGAGATCAAAAAATCTCTGAGCAGCCAATTCCGCCTCCCTCTGCTGGAAAGCCGGATATTCAGCCTTAGCTATACCAATAGCAAGAAGAAGTGGTATGCCGAAGTGGGACAACTGGAAGAGCAAGAGGGCCAATACGAGATCCTGGCCATCTTCGAGTCAAAGCAGTACATCGTCTTCACCCGCACCAAGCAGGGAGGCGCCGGCCCCATCATCGTGGTGGACAAAGCCGAAGTCACAGACATCGAAAATTTCGAAATGGTTGCGAGCTAGGCCAGCCCGCATCCCGACGGAACCAAAAAAAGAGACCACCCGGTCTCTTTTTTTGGTTCTATGGGCAAGAATATAGGCCCGCACACTCAGTGTACAGGCCTTTATACGTTGCGTTATGTGCAGAAATCTCATCGAGATATTACTTTCGGCCGAATACGGCCAACCAATCGAGCCTTGCCCGGTAACTCTTCTTTCACCGGCGTCAAGCCTTACAGGCGCTTAAATGACCGCCCGTCCAGTACGATCTCCGAGTGAGGCGGCAGGTTTAGTACCCGCTCGTCGCTCTCGATACCGAGGAACGGATGATCCCGCTCGACGACAAACCCGATCCCTTGGTACGCGAACGGCGAGGCCGAAGGGTCGTCTCCGTAGCAATCGTCGACGTCGGTCCATCCCTCGAGCTCCGCGCAGACTTGGGGGTACAGTGCGACATCGCGGACGATCTCGCACTCGAGGCGCGGGTCGTTTACGATGGGGCGCTCGACAGTGACGGAGGCGAGGAGAACCGGCTGGTTGTGTCGGAACTCGATGCTTCCATCGGCCGGATATGCCCGGTTCTTGAGCCACGAGACCGTCCAGCTCTGCCTGGGAGTGGCCCAGATCTCGTAGATGGAGAGGTTCGCTCCCGGAACGTCGCTGTAGAGCGATTTCGTGCGCCTGTTACTCACTTCGATCGTCTCCAGCCGACCGAAGAACGGCGACTGATTGACGGCCGAGGCGATCAACGCGACGGTGCCCATCCAGCCCGAGTGCATGACCTGCTCGCTTCCTCGTTTCCCGCCTTGCGGGTTGAGAGGGTCGCGAAAGGTCAGACAGACCGAGCGGATGAAGTTGCCATCCATGAGCTCGAAGCTCGCGAGCGGCCGCAGGCCCTTGACGGCCGAGCGGAGGTACAGGTACAGCCCTGTAGTGGGGTAGTACACCGTACTGCGGGGCGGGTCCAACGCGACGAAGTCGCGCTTGCCCTTGAACTGCCCGATTTCGTGGAGTAGAGCCACGACTCGGCAGAATGACCGACGTTCTATGGCCCCGAAATAGGGATCGGTCGCTACGTGCGGCCAGATCCACGGGGGCAGCGCAGAAGACACGGGTCCTCCTGGGAGATTGAACGTACACCACGACGAGTGTCGCAGATTTCTTAACTATAACATAAATGCTAGAATTATACAATCTTATGGCGCCCTACCCTCTATGTTTTCAAAATGCAGCCCAAACCTACGGGTGGCAGCCCAGGAATATCTCCCCGAGGAAGCGAGTGCGGGTACTGATACCGGTAACACCGAAGAGAAGGATAGCGTTCGCTCGCCCGAGGGGAGGTATTCCTGGGCTGACAGGACCCGTATCCCGAGCGCGGCGTTATTCCTTCACCCGTCCATCCGCCAGACACCGCGCATCCGCCGGCTTCCCACTCAGCCGCCCGGTGATGTCCACAAACGTCATTGGGTTCTCGCGCCCGTCGGCATAGGCGTAGTAGCAATCGGGCAGGTAGGGGAGACTGGTCCCGAAGTAACTGTTGAGCACCAGCCGAAACACGTTCGCCGAGTCCGCCGCGCCCGCGTCCTTGCTCCAGTCTACCGCCGGAATATGATAGGCCGCCAGATTCCCAAACTTCATTTGCAGGTCGGCGTCCGTCCATTTGCGCATATCACCGGCCCGTAGCTCACCCTCTACTCTGTCGACGTCGAATTGCTCATGGTTGAGCTGCATTGGGTAGGGCCCCTCGTCTGCCTGCAGCACCACTATTGATTTGCCCTGGCCGGAGCGGTCAATCTCGCTTAGGATGTCCTTCATTTGGCTATTAATGAACTGCACCTGGCCCAGATACTTCTGCTTGATCGGCTTGCCGTTATTATCATCACCCGGGTTGGCCGAGACCGAGCCGTCGGCGTTAAAGTTGTAGGGATCGTGCGGCACCAAGATATGCGCGAATACAAACCGCCCACCCGCCGGCTTGGCTGCTTCTTGCCGGAGTGTTTGGAGTTGGTAATGGGCCATATCCACGTCGCCCATATTGGCGTAGCTAAAAGCCGTAAACCCGCCCAGGCCCAGACCCGGCTGCACAAACCGCCACCAGGGGCTCTCGGTCAAAATATTCTTCGAGAAGTTATTCAAAATTACATCAGCATTCATAATGGTCATCCGCCCTGTGCCCTGGTACACCCGGTCGGCCACATCTGACTTATTGGAGGTCTCGTACCAGTTGCCGATCATATCGTATGAGTAACCCAGCGATTTCAGCTTTTGGGCGATGGCCGAATTGCGGATGGTCTCATTAAACGGCACAATTGTCTGCCGCGGCGAGGTCCCAAACCGCCCGACCAGATCGTTCAAATAATCGGCGTTCATGGTAGAGGCAATCGACATCGTGGTGTAGGGGTAATTATTATGCGCCGACGGGTTCACATAGTAATCCCGGTCTTTTAAGAAATTCAAGAAGTCCGAATTATCAAAATGAAACTGTTGATTCAGCACGTCCTCGCTGGCGTAGCGGTCAAGCACGATGTAATAAATATCCGGCGAATCAGCCATCGTCGGCTTGGCGGTAGCCTGGGCCGCGATGTGCGGCGGCTTGTAGAAAAACTGCGGCCATTCCACGGCCAGATCCCACGCTAGCGGGACGGCCTTAAAGCCAAACGTCGCGACAATCATAATGAGCAGCGCGATCTGGACATCGCGCTGTTTGCCGACCCAGCGCCGCGCCGCGCCGGCCGCCACCCGGCCCAACCAGTAGGCGCCAATGCAGGTGAGGCCGATCATCAGCAGGCTGCCTACCACGCCTACCATTCCCACGGGTTCCTTGGGTAAGAAGAGCCAGCCATGAATCCACTGGTAGACCGTGTCGAAACGATCGTCGTACTCACCCGAAAGCACCAAGGCTACAAGCACCGCCGCTACGTAACCGCCGAGCTGGTCCCGGCGCCACACACGGTAAAACCCGGCGCTGATAGCCGTGGCCGTAAGCAGAGTCAAAATTACAGGCACCACCAGGTCTTGGGCGGTTACTTGGTAGCGGTTGCCCAAGAATGTCGAGATAGGCGACAGCAGCGCCACCATCGCCACCGGCGCCCACAGCTTTAGGCCGGCTGGGAGTCTAAACTTCATCGCGCTTACGGCGCATCAAATACAGCATGCGCGCCGAACCGGTCACGGCCTGTTTCCGCACAATCTCGAAATACCGGCCAAACGCCGCTTCGAAGCCTTCCGGGGTGTAGTCCGGGAAGATATCCTCGCGCGTCGCCAGTAGCCGTTGCACCTGCGAGTCCGACTTGGGCACAAACTCGATCACCAAGTGCGGCGCCAGGCTCGCGAAATACTCGGCCACATGCCCCAAGGGGACATTACTCGCGATTGCCAAGTGGTGGATGAGCGCCAACGCCAGCGCCGCGTCAGCCTTGGCCCGCGCCGAAAAACTCTGCCGCTCATGGTTGGCCCAGCCCAGCGCCGGGCTCGGGTTCGTCAGATCCACCAGCAGCGGAATCAGTTTGGTCTCGTGGCGGGCCTTCATTTGTAAATAATTGCTCTCCACCGCCAATGGATCGATATCCGAGCTCATCACGAGCGCGCCCTGGCCGGCCGCGATCCGGCTGAATGAGCCGTCGTTCGCGCCCAAGTCGAGCACTCGTTTGGGCTTTACCTGAGCCAAAAAGTCACTCACGAGCGAGCGCTTCTGATCCAGCGACGAGTCGCTGTAGTTGGTGTTGTCATAATAATCCCCCCACTCCGTCTTGGTCTTGGGCAGCTTGAGCGCCTTCACCGTTCGCTCAAGACTGTCTATCAGGCCCTGGAGTGAAGTGACGTTCATCGCCGCTTTGGGCTTCTCGGCGGTGCCTTCGTGCTGGCGCTGAAACTTGGCGTGCAAGCTGATATGCGTGGCCATGCCGAAGTTGAGCCGGTCCTTGAGCGGCAGTAGCCTGGCCGCCAATGGCAAAGGAATGCCGTCGATATGCACCTGCAAGAGCCGCGAAAGTCCCAGATCGACCCGGCTCATCAGCGCTAACGGCGCCAAAAAGTGCTGACAAAACTGCCGGTAGGCCACCCACGGCTCGCCTTCGCGGTACGGCTCAAATGATAGCGTATCGATGAATACCGGCCGCCCTTCCGCGAACTGGATGTTATAGGCGCTGGCGTCCCGCAGACTCATGCCGTGCTTCATGGCCAGTTTCTGGATCCGGAGCGTGGTCAGCGCCGCGTCCTTGAGCTGCGAAAATGCCCATTCGTAGGGATACGTCACCCAGTCCAATAGCTCCGGCTTCAACACTACCACGGCGCCGTCGCCCGCGGGCTCTCCGGCCTCCTCGTGCTTCACCAGTAGGCCGCGCTGTGTCAGCGCTTCGTACAGGCCGCCCGTCATGAGCTTCCGGTAAGCCTCCCCACCCGCTTCGTTTACCTGGCGGTAAATCTGGCCGTTCTTCCAAAACACAAAGCCCCAGTCATCCCGAAACGATGAACTGTCGCGACCGCCCGCCGGGCTATTCAATGTCATTAGGTTTTCCAGGCCGTGGCTTCCTGAACTTACTAATGAATCCTTTTACATGGTTGCGCACCATGAACGACACGCCCATCACCGCGCCAACCGCCGCCTGCAGTGCGAAACTCCCGGTGCTGGGGTCCACGTAGGCTATAAACCTTATCATTCCAAAACTCCTTCTAGCATTACACTCAATATATAATCATTACTCTTAAAATAAGCTGAAGACTTTCCATCTTCAGCTTCCGAGTATGCGATACGCTCAATTATAACGCTACCACGTGAGATCATGGAATCTGTTTTAAGAATCGAGATTTTTATGGCAGCTCCACATTTTATGCGATTCGACGATCAGACGATCAGCAAGGGGGATGTTGGACCCGTTACGCACCAAATCGTCACAGCCTTCAGCGCCCTCATTCAATAACAATAGGCAATACTTACAATAACTCGCTCCCGTCCGGCCCCGCAGTCGACGAATTGACCAAAGGTATCGTGTGCTCAGGCTCATACAATACCCTCATGGCGATATAAACGGAATCTCATGATTAGGGTGGAGATATCCATCCAAAAACGACCAAAACGCTATTGGTCACAGCTTACTTATGTTTCCGAACATGAGAGCTTTTGTTTATGAATATAAATCTGTATCATAGTTAGTGACAACGAAGGGACAACAGTGTCAAAAATCCTTATCATCGAAGACGATGCCTTGCTCTCCCGCATGTATCAAACCATCTTCAAAACAACCGGGTACGAGGTAGATGTCGCGGTCGACGGCGAAGAAGGTCTGGAGAAGACGCGAAAGTTTAACCCCACACTCATCCTTCTCGACATCATGATGCCCAAGCTCAACGGCTTGGAGGTGCTGGAACGCCTTAAATCTGATCCCGAACTCAAAAAAATCCCGGTGGTCATTCTTACCAACCTAGCCGGCAACAACGATGTCCAAACCGCTCTCAAACTCGGCGCTGTTCGCTACATCATCAAGAGTGAAAACCGGCCTAAGCAAGTCGAGGAGATTGTGCGCGGCATCCTGGACGGTTACAGTCGCGGGGACGTACCCCACGCCGCCCAGTAGCTTTCCCTTGCAAATAGTCGCTCCGCCAAGTAAAATTTCCCTTTGAAAGTAACTGCCCTCTTGTAGTGGTGTTTCCAGCGGACAAGAGAAGGGGAAGATGCTAGACGATAAGGCCCTCTGGCGGGCGTATTCCAAAGTCTACGATGAGCTGCTCAAAGTAATTCCGTACCGAAACCTACTGCTCGAAGTCGTTGATCGCGCCAAAATTACTCATAACTCTACCGTTCTCGACGTTTGCAGCGGAACGGGCAATCTTCTGTGGGCGCTCGACCAGCGGGGAATAAAATGCCGGGTAACCGGCCTAGACTATTCCAAGCCGATGCTTGCCATCGCCGCCGGCAAAATCCAGACATTCGGCGCTACCGCCGACTTTCGCCAAGTAGACGTGAATGAGCCTCTAAGCTCCCGAAAGATCCCGGAGAAGTTCGACCGGATCATCCTTAATAATTGTCTTTTTATCGTTGATAAGCCCGCCGGCCTCCTGGCCAACCTAGCAAACGTGGGACAGCCCGGAGCAGTCCTGGTGGCGACACTGCCCCGGCCGAACCCCAGCGTTCATGAAATCCTCGAGGAACACCTCTGGCTGGCCGAGGCCGGCGGGCAAAAGCGCGAGGCGGCCCTGCAATACCTCATGCCCCTCCTTCAGCCCCTCTTCAAAATCAACAAAACCCTGCTCGAGCGCTACGGCGCGAACGGGCACTTCCCCAGCGAGACCGGCCTTCGCGAGTGGTTCAGCCAGTCCGGCTGGGAAATAAAAGAACTCCGCACCACCTACGCCAACCAAAACTGGCTAATTATAGCCGAGAAGCCCACAACGTCTTAAAATAAAAGTGGCAGAAAACGTTTCTGCTGGTTGACATCAAAGATGGACTGGGAGGGATGCCATGATCACCCGCGGCGTCGACACCACCACAGCCACCGAGGCAGAGACCTGGGCTGGCTACGCGCAAGAGTATTCCAAGCTCAGGTCGCTCGATCCGTACATGATGCACGCCAGCCAGGTAGTCGACATGGCGTGCATCGAGGAAACGAGCCGGGTCCTCATCCCGTTCTGTGGCGGAGGTATCGAACTCGACACGCTACAGAGGCGCGGGTTCAGACCCCGCGACGTGATCGGCCTGGACGGCTCGCGGCCCATGCTGAGCCTGGTCGGCTCGGATTACGGCTTCCCCGTGGAGCTCATTCAGGCCGACCTCAACGAGCCGCACGCCAAGTGGGGCATCAGGTGCGAGCCCGATCGCTTCATCTGTAGCAATGGCCTCTACGCTCTCAGGGATCCCGCGGCCTTCCTGGGAAGGCTGGCCGCACTGGCGGCGCCCGGCGCCATCCTGGTAGTGTCGACACCCAAGCCCGACCCCGACCCCTTCGCTGTGCTCAGGGAGCACCTGGATGGGGTGAGGCTCAGAGGCGGCGACCCCGACGCCGAAAAGGCGCGCCTGCTGGACCTTTTCGGCGCGGTCCTCGCCTGGAACGAGCGTCTCCGGGAGCTGTACGGGCTCGGATATCAGCCCGACAAGGATGAACTCTACCGGCTGTTCGACGCCTCGCCCTGGGAGATCCAGTGGTACAGCGAGGCCTACGCCGGCCAGAACCACGCCATCAGGGCCGTACTCCAAACGTAGCCCGAAAAGAGGCATCAGTAAGATGAGCAAGAAGATCCGGATCCTGAAGGGTTATGGGGCTAAAAAGACAAGCCTCAAGATCCGCCACGAGATCTTCTGCGTGGGTCACGATGGTCTTCCGCCTCTGATGGAATGCCCCGTGCCCGGTACACCCGGCGCTCCCCATGATCCCTTCGACCGCCCCACCGGCACGAGTTTCTACGCCGCTATATGCGGCGCACAGGGACTGGCCACGGCGCGAGTGATCCGCGGCCCCGACACACCGGTCTCTGAGGTGTATCGCAAGCTGGGCCTGAGTCCACCCGTTCCCTTCGACGAAGTAGAAGAGCCCTCGAAGTATGGGGTAAACCCGGACATCGAAGACAAGCGGCTGAGCCGGGAGGGCTTCCTCCGGCTGGTCGGCGCTACCTTGGTGGACGCCCAGTGCAAGTGGTGGGTCATCGCAGCGCTGCCTGGTCTGGCGTACTCCCTCAGCTGGATGCCGTGGGAGATCCACGCAACCATCAACTGGCCGGCTCCGGCTGGAGGACCGCAGCAGCTCAGTCCGGTTTTCTTGCTCCACCTGCCCATCTGGGAAGTTGGGCCCGCTACCAAGATTCTCAAACCCGAGCTCTACGACCTGATGTTCCCCAACGGGGAGCCGCAGGTCGGCGGAGGCAGGGTCAGGCCGGAGGAGGAGCTCGCCGAGCTGAGGGCTCACAACCTTCACAGGCTCAAGGTCGACTTGGCCGCCTGGAAGGCAGACACGCTCAACGCACCGAGAGTTCCTGCTTAGGCGGGCTTAGTGGCCCACAGAGGCCGCCGGGAGCACTCCCCGGCGGCCTCAAAACCCCGTTTAGGCCCATGATATAGTAACCACAAGCATGATGTATTACTTAGCTCTCTTATCGCTAATGATTGTCGTCACCGCCGACGCCCTCCTGGGACTTGTCGTATGGCTGCAGGCCCCGCGCCGCCGGTTAAACCGCATATTTGCCCTCCTCACCGCCTCCTTTATGCTCTGGAGCGCGACCAGCTTCTATGATCAGACCGCGGCCGGACCCGAGAAGCTATCCCTCCTGATGGCCAATATTCCTTTTGTATTCGCGGCCTCCATCTCACTCTTTATGGTTTTATTCTCGCTCTACTTTCCGGAAAACCATCCGAGCTCCAACATCACCAGGACAAGAGTCACCTGGGGCCTGGCCTTCACTACACCGCCGCTCCTTGTCATGGCCTTTACTAACCTTCTGGTGTCGGGCACCACTAGCTCGCCCACGCTAGGCAACAACATTGTCCCTGGACCGCTACTGGGTGTATTCTCAATCTATTTCTTGGGCTGGTTAGGATTCGCGTTAGGCAATCTCTTCTACAAATTTCGTAAAGCCCGAAGTTCGGCCGATCGTTTGCAGCTCAACTATGTCTTTCTGGGCTTCATGCTTACCACGGTCATAGCGTTCACCACCAATGTAATCGTTCCTGTGGCCACGCGTAACCCGACTCTAGTACGCTTCGGATTCCTCTCTACGCTCTTTCTCATTGGCTTCATCGGGTATACCATCGCCGCTCACCGGCTCTTTAATATCCGGCTGTTGGTAGCCCGCTCGGTAGCCTACATTCTCTTGCTCTCCACGCTCACCGCCGTTTACGGTACGGGAATATTTGCGGTCAGCCGGCTCCTGTTCCCCGATACTGCCATTACCACCGTGGAAAGCAGCCTGTTTGTGGCTCTGGCTATCCTCATCGCCATCACTTACCAGCCGCTACGCCGGTTCTTCGAAAAAACCACCGACCGCGCGTTCTTCCGCGACCATTACGATGCCCAAATTGTGCTCGACCAGACCGGCAGCATTTTAGCCTCCGAGCTATTATTGAAACCCCTGCTCTCCAAGGCTCTTGAGCAAATCTGCCGGCCCATGCGCCTAAGGAACGGACAATTCCTCGTGCTTGACCACGACAAGCTCTACACGCGAACCCATTACGGTCCATTGCTCAAGGACGACGTCACGACCGAGCTCATGCAGCGCCTCAAGCAGCCGCTCATCGTCACCGACGAGCTCCAGCCGGGAGAGCTCAAGGATGCCCTGGGGCGCCTGGGTATCCGCGTCTCGCTGGTGCTCAAGACTCACGATGAACTAGTCGGATATCTATTTCTGGGGGACAAACTCAGTGGGGAAATCTATTCAAACCAAGATTTGGCCTTGCTCGAAATCCTCCGCAAAGAGCTGGCCGTAGCTATCGCCAATGCCAAAGCTTACGAGGAAATCGCCCGCTTCAATATGACACTCCAAGAACGTATCAAGCAGGCTACGGCCCGCCTCAGCTCGGCCAACCGCAACCTCAAGGTGCTCGACAAAGCCAAAGACGACTTCATCTCCATGGCCTCGCACCAGCTGGGCACGCCGCTGACCGCCATCACCGGTTACCTCTCCATGTCTCTCGACGAAGACAAAGACAATATGACCATTGCCCAGCGCGAGTACATCACCTTCGCGCTCGAGGCTTCCGAGCGGATGGTGGCCATGTCCGGTGATCTCCTAAATGTATCGCGCCTGAGCTCCGGCCGCTTCACGATACAGCGCCAACAAGTCGACTTGAACCATCTGGCCGAGCAAGAGGTAAAACTACTTCAGGCGGCGGCCAAGCGCAAAAACCTCACCCTCACCTTTACCCCCAGCCCCGGCCTCCCCCAGCTCGACATCGACGAGAGCAAGACTCGCCAGGTCATCATGAATTACGTCGACAATGCCATTTATTACACGCCCAGCGGCAGCATTCACGTAGAGGTGAAGCAAGAAAACGGCTGGGCCGTCTTTACCGTCACCGACACCGGTATGGGCGTGCCGGAGGCCGAACAGGCCAAGCTGTTTGCCAAGTTCTACCGCGCCGAAAACGCCCGGGCCTCCCGCCCCGACGGCACCGGCCTCGGCCTCTACCTGGCCAAACGCGTTATCGAGGAGCACGGCGGCGCCATTATCTTCGCCTCCAAAGCCGGCAAGGGGAGTACCTTCGGTTTTAGCCTACCGCTCAAGGCCAACGCCCCGTAGGTACGGGTGGCAGCCCAGGAAGAAGGGTAACGTTCGCCGGCCAGAGAAGGAATATTCCGCGGCTGCCAAGACCCGTAATCCCGAAGTTAAGCTATACTAAAGCTATGACACCCGAAGAAGCCCTCGAACTCATCAACGCCTCCGAACATACCACCTACACGCTCAATGCCCGCTACTCCGGTGGCGAAGACCAGGGAGCCTTCCAAGTAATAGGCGGTGACGGCGCCCCCGCTGTACTCAAGACGAGCCGCAATCCCCAGTGGATCAGCCAAATCCAGCGTGCCCAAGCCGCCGGTAAGCACCTCGCCACGCTCAACTACCCCGCTCCCACCTACACCGTCGTCGGCTCCACCGACCGCGGCACCTATTGGCTCGAAAACGAAATGCCGGGCGGACCTGCCATCGGCGCGCCGACTGCCGGGCAAATCACCGACCTGCTGCGCCTCATCGAACTCCAAAAAGGCCAGCTCATCTCCGAAGTCCAAGGCCAGGACTGGTGTTGGTACCTCGCCAACGTCGTCTTCCGTGGCGAAGACGGCCACGTGCGCGTACTCATGAAATTCTCGCCGCAGACCTCCGCCCTCGTGGCAAGCATCGAAGGCCTAGTGGCCGGCCTCGACGGCAAAATCCTACCCAAAACCGACCTCGTCCACGGCGAGATGGGCATCGGGCAGGTGCTCTTCACAGGCCAGAGCGTCTCGGCCGTGCTCGACTGGGACCAGGTCGGCTACGGCGACCGTACCATTGACCTGGTCGGGCTGTGGTACTCGCTCATCGACGCGCCCGAGCCGCGCGACCTCGTTATGAAGCAGCTCCTGGCGATCTCCGATCCCCAGGCCATCAAAATCTGCGCCGCCGCCAAGATGCTTGCCGTAGTCGCCTGGCACATCAACAAAGTCGGCGGCGATGTGGACGCGGTGGTGGCACAATCCAGCACCGCCATCGAGCTACTCCGCCAGATCTAATCTCCGCCGCGCTAGCCCGATTCCCACCGGCACCAACCCCACGTACATCAGCCCCGACGGCGACACCAAATGTGACCCAGCAACACCATGGCAAACATCCTCCCGGAACCGTTATGGCAATAATATATCAATCGAAATCATCGCGCTGAACCCGAGCAGTACGATCAGCGAAAACCGAAAGAGCCCCCGCGCCCACACCGCGTCGTCCTTGGCGCGGAAGCCTTTTATGGCTCGCTGTAGCCACATCGCACTCAGCACCAGCATTACCGCCAGGTAGGTATAGCCGGTGTAGCCGGCCACCGTCAGCGCCGCCACCGCCGCCATGAAGGCCACGATATACACCAAGATCTGAATCTTCGCGGCGCGCGGGCCGTACTTCACCGGCAGCACCGGCAAGCCCGCCGCCGTGTAATCCTTGAGCCGGTACATGGCGATGGCGTAGAAATGCGGCATCTGCCACAGGGTCAAAATCACAAACAAGAGCAGCGCGCCGCCGTCAAACTGGCCCGTCACCGCGCAGTAGCCCACCACCGGCGGCACCGCGCCCGAGATGCTGCCCACCAGCGTCCCGTGCACCGAACGGCGCTTAGCCAGGCCGTAGAGGACCACGTACACCACGAACCCCACCAGCGCCACACCCACCGTCAGCATATTCGTCCATAGCGCCAACAACCCAAAACCCAGCAAGCCCAGCACGCTCGCGTAAATCAAAGCATTACGCCCCGGGATCGAACCCTTCGCCAGCGACCGGTCCTTGGTCCGGGCCATCTTCCGGTCCAGGCCCCGGTCAATGTAATTATTAAAGACACATGCCCCGGCCATCACCAGCGATATACCCGCCAACATGCCCACCAATAGCCCCGCGCTAATATGCCCGCGCGAAGCCAACAAAAACCCGGCCGCCGCCGTAATGGCATTGCCGTAAATAATCCCCGGCTTGGTCAGCCGGTAGTACCGTTGGATTGTCTTAGGGATCACTTATGCACACCCTCGTCCTTAATGATGAACGTATCAGTCTTATCCGGCGACATCATGTGGTAGTCCAAATTCTTCATGATCCACAGTGAGCCGCCCACCACGATCGTCACCACCATCAGCGCGAACAAAAACACCGTCAGATTCCAGCGCGGCTTCGACTCCCGGCCCAGATGCAGGAAGAAAAACAATTGCACCATCAGCTGGATTACCGCCAGACCCACCACCGCCCCGATCAGCACGCGGTGCGACAGCCAGGGGTGTTCACCGGGAAGGTGCTGCGCCACAACAAAATATGCCCCCAGCGTCAGCAGTACCGACAAGACAAACCCCACCACATACGAAGTCCGCGTGCCCGTGTTCATACCTGTATTGCTCCCATCAAGTACACAATTGTGAAGATAAAGATCCAGATGACATCCAGGAAGTGCCAAAACAAGCTCAGCAATGTCAGCCGCCGGACCGTAGCGGTCCCCAGGCCGCGGCGCAGCACCTGGATCATCAGCACGGTCATCCATAGCAGGCCGGTAGCGATATGCAGACCGTGCGTGCCCACCAGCGTAAAGAACGCCGAGAGGAATCCGCTGCGTTGCCAGCTATTGCCCTCGGCAGCCAGGTGGGAGAATTCCGTGATCTCCATGGTGAGGAACGCGACGCCCAGCAAGAACGTCAGGCTGAGCCACGTCAGCACTTGGTTGCGCTTGCCTTGGTGGGTGGCCAGTATCGCCAGGCCGGCGGTGAAGCTGCTGGTGAGCAGGATCAGCGTCTCGGCCAGTACAAACGGCATGCTGAACAGCTCATGAGCGCCCGGTCCGCCAAACGTGTTGTTGTGCAATACCGCGTAAGTCGCGAAGAGGCTCGCGAACAATACGCAGTCGGTCATAAGATATATCCAGAAACCCAGTGTTACTTTTGAATCTGGCTCTGTCACGCGGCTTCCTCCACCTTAGCGGCGGGGATCGTATATTCACTGTCGTCCGTGGAAGTCCGAATGATGATAGTGGCGATCACCCCCAATAGTCCCACCACTGCCAACCACCAAATGTGCCAGATCACGGCGAACCCAAGGACAAACGCGAAACCGGCCAAGATAATACCCATCGCCGAATTCTTGGGCAGCGCGATGTCGGTATAATGCGGTTTTCGCCCTCCCGAAGCCTTCTTTTGTTTACTTGCCCAAAACGCGTCCCGCTCAGTCACGGCGTCCAGCGTGGCGAAGTTGTACACCGGCGGCGGAGAAGTAGTAGACCACTCCAGTGTCCGCCCGCCCCACGGGTCGCCGGTCATGTCCAGGTTCTCCTTGCGTCTCCATACGCTCACGATCATTTGCAAAATCTGGAACCCGATACCGAGGCCGATCACACACACTCCCACGCCCGCCACGATAAATAGTCCCCGCCAGCCCGTAGACGGCTCATAGTGGTCCAGCCGCCGCGTCGCGCCCATCATTCCTAGGATATACAACGGTACGAACGCCAGCAAAAACCCGGTCAGCCAGCACCAAAAGGCGTACCGGCCCAGCCGCTCATTGAGCCGGAAGCCAAAAATCTTGGGGAACCAGTAAGTGATCCCGGCGAACAGCCCAAATATCACGCCGCCGACGATCATGGTATGAAAGTGCGCCACCAAGAACAGACTATTATGCAGCTGGAAGTCCACCGACGGTACCGCCATCAACACGCCGGCCATGCCCCCAAGGGTAAACGTCACTACGAAGCCCAAAAACCACAGCATCGGCGTGGTAAAACGGATTCGCCCCCGGTACATCGTAAACAGCCAGTTAAACACCTTCACGCCTGTCGGAATCGCGATTACCATCGTCATAATGCCGAAGAAGGCGTTCACATTGGCCCCGGCGCCCATCGTGAAGAAGTGGTGCAGCCAGACCAAGAACGACAAAAAGGTAATCGAACCCAGCGCCCACACCATCGACTTGTAGCCAAACAGCCGCTTGCTCGAGAACGTCGCTACCACCTCCGAAAACACCCCAAAGGCTGGCAAAATCAGAATGTAGACCTCCGGGTGCCCCCACGCCCAGATCAAGTTGACGTACATCATAGGATTGCCCCCGAAGCCGGAGGTGAAGAAGTGCATCCCCAGAGTCCGGTCCAGCGCCAGCATCGCCAGCGTAGCCGTCAAGATCGGGAAAGCAAAGACCACCAGCACCATGGCGTTGAGCACCGACCACACAAACATCGGCATCTTCATCATGGTCATGCCCGGCCGCCGCAGCTTCAGGATCGTCACCAGGAAATTGACACCCGAGAGCAAGCTTCCCACGCCCGCGATCTGTAGACTCCAGATCCAATAATCCACCCCCACACCGGGGCTATACCGCAGCTCCGATAGCGGCGGGTACGCCAGCCAGCCGGTGGCCGCGAATTCACCCACCACCAGTGACACATTCATGAGCACGGCACCCGCGACGTACAGCCAAAAACTAGCCGAGTTCATAAAAGGGAACGCCACATCCCGGGCGCCGATCTGTAGCGGCACCACCAGGTTGATCAGGCCAAACATCAGCCCCATCGCCACGAAGAAAATCATAATCGTGCCGTGCGCCGAGAAAACCTGCTGGAACGTATCGGCCGACAGCACGCCGTGAGACTGGCCCACCGATAACACCTGCTGCGCCCGCATCATGGCGGCATCGGTCGCGCCGCGCAGCAGCATCAAGAACGCCACGGCGATGTACATCACACCGATCTTCTTGGGGTCGAGCGAGGTCAGCCACTCACGCCACAGCCACTTCGCGCGGCCCAGGATCCAGCCCCAGCGCTTGAAGTATGTGAGGGCCGCCACCGCCAGCAAACCACCCAGAGCCCCCATTACGGCGGTCGCGAGCAGCATCACGCCGGTAAAACCGTCATGTTTCAGCGCGTTAAGCGTCAATAAGCCCAGTGCGTTGCCAAGAAAGATCATCGCGTTACCATTCCGGGCATCGGCGTCATATAATTCATCACCACCTCATCATACAGACCTTCGGTTACGAATGAGTAATAGCTGGGCGGATTATTTTGGCTAGGCTTGGCCAAAGCCTGGTACGCGCCGTGGTCCAGATGGTGGGGCGACCGCTCGACCGACTTCGTCCAAACATCAAATTCGGCCCGTGGCACCGACTTGGCCGTAAACTTCATCCCCGCGAACCCCGCCCCGCTCAAGTTGGCCGACGAGCCGTCAAAGCTGCCGGGGGAGTCTGCCATCAGGTGCAGGTGAGTCGTCATGCCGCTCATCGCATAAATCTGGCCGCCCAGCTGGGGAATCCAAAATGAGTTCATCGGCGCGTCAGACGTGATCTCAAAATTAACCGGCGTACCCTCGGGAAACTCCACCATGTTCACGCTCGCGATATGCTGCTCCGGATAAATAAACAGCCATTTCCACTGCAGCGCCACTACCTGGATCGTTATGGGCTTCTTGTCGGACGCCAGAGGTTTGTAGGGGTCCAGCTCGTGGGAACTTTGCCAAGTAATGACCGCTAGCCCCACGATAATGGCGGTAGGAACGGCCCACCAAGTAAATTCCAGAACCCGGTGGTGGTCCCAGTCCGGCGCGTACTTCGCCTTAGTGTTACCGGCCCGGTACCGCCAAGAAATCACGAATGTCAGGATGAACACCGGGATCACCACGATCAGCATCAGCAGTGTGGCGGTTATCATGAGGCTACGCTCTTTGAAGGCTATCAGGCCACGTGGATTAAGCACGGCTATGTCGTGGCCGTGCAGCAACTTCACGAGTAACACCGCCACTCCGAGACCGAGCAGAATCACAAGACCAAGCTTGAGCAATTTATTCATCAGATAAGGCAAGGGTGGACGTTAAGGATCATCACACTTATGATTATATCTGACATGACTCCCAACTCACAGCGAAAAGCCCATGTACTCGTTATCGGCGGGGGATTTGGTGGTATCCGGGCCGCCCAAAAGCTCGCCCGGCAGCGAGGCGTGAGCGTTACGCTCATCTCCGCCGAAGACAGCTTCGCCTACTACCCGCAGTTGTACCACGCGGCCACCGGCGGTGTGCACACCGAGTCGGCTATTTCGCTGACCGAGTTGCTGGGTGGCCGCGGCATCGAGGTGGTGCGCGACACCATTACGGCGCTCGATCCCGAAGCCCGCACCGTCACCGGCGCCGGCGGCGAAGCCTACCATTATGATGAGCTTATCCTGGCGCTCGGCAGCGTCACCAATTACTTCGGTATCGATGGTCTCGAAAAATTCGCCTACAACATCAAATCCATTGATGGGGCCGAGCGCTTCAAACAGCACTTGCACAAACAGCTCGTGGAAGACCACCAGGCCGACCCCAACTATGTCGTGGTAGGCGGCGGTCCCACCGGCGTCGAGCTGGCAGCCGCTCTGGGCCAATACCTACGGCGCATCATCAAGCTGCACGGACTGGCCAAGCCCAATTTTCAGATTGAACTCATCGAAGCCGCCCCGCGCCTACTACCGCGCTCGCCCGAATCGATGAGTGCCCGGGTACAGCGCCGCCTCGAAAGCCTGGGCGTGAAGGTCATGACGGGCGCCACCGTCCAGGCCGAGACCGCCGGCGCTCTCCAGGTCAACGGCCGGCCCATCAATACCCATACCGTCGTCTGGACCGCTGGAGTAGCCAATAATCCCTTCTTCAAAGCCAACGCCGCCCACTTCAAACTCGCCAAAAATGGCAAAGCCGAGGTCGACAACCACCTCCAAAGCCAACCCCACATCTACGTGATCGGCGACAACGCCGCCACACCCTACACCGGCATGGCCCAGACCGCCCTCAACGACGCCGATTACGTCGCCGCCGACATCGTCCGCGCCCTCCACGGCCACGACCGCCCGGCCTACCATCCCGCGGCGCCCATCAGCGTCATCCCGGTGGGGGAAAACTGGGCCGCAGCGGAATGGGGGCGCGTCTTGCTCTACGGCTACATCGGCTACGTCCTGCGCCGCTTCGCCGACCTCATCGGCTACGCCGACGTCGAAAGCTGGCCCCGAGCCTTCAAGATTTGGATCCAAGACACCCGCCGCGAAGACAACTGCCTGATCTGCGAACCCAAATAGCTAAGCCATCTAGGCCCAATAATAAAGCCCCTGCTCGAAAGCAAGGGGCTTTATTGAATAATTCCAGTGTGCCCGTGGCACACGCGAGAGGTGAGTCTCGGGTGTGCCACGGATGAACCCGGGAGCCGTGAGGCTCTCAGGATCTGTTGTGCTTGACCGCGTGGGGCAGATCGGCGCCTGGGCGCGTTCCCTGCATACCACATTTGCCGCGGAAAATGCGGCTCCCACCCCTCTTGAGGGGAATGACCAGGAAGTCACTCTCCCCTGGGTGGGGGTAGGGGGCGTAGCCCGGCCTAGGCGGGGTGTTGCGATGTGTTCCAGGAACCATGTAGTTGGTCCACCATCCCGGCGGGATGGCACGGCGGACCACGCTAGGGTGACGCCAGTCTCCCAACTTACGCAGGAGATCCAGCGCCTTCGCGTGGCGCGCCGGAGAAATGACCCCATAGGGGCTCTGGTTCGGGTCGAACCAGGCGGCCGTTACGACCGCCAGGATCGGGTCCTCACAGAGCCAGACCCAGAACGTGCGTACGCCCTCCTCGGGATGAGTCGGGCTCAGGTCTACGCCCCGGCCGGCCGCGTTGGGACCTTCCTTCCCGCGCTGGTTGGCTCGGTAGATAGGCGGCCCCATCGGTCCACCACCTGCGAGGCAGGCGGTGGGGTCGGTGGGGTCGGTGGGGGCGGTCGCGGTCGGAGCCTGCTTTGTGGCAGCGGGCGGCGACTTCACCGGCGTGGCCGATACGACCATACTGGTGAGGAAAACGAAGCCCCCCAGAGAGAGGACCAACGCCGCCATGACGAGTCCAGCTATGCGCTGTCGCATGTCACACCTCCGGACGAACCGTGCGGTGAGCGAAGAACCACCCCACGGCAGCCCCTGCGACCACCCCGAGGACGACGCCGAACACGCCGACCAACGGGTTGGACAGGATGAACCACGGATGCGGGTCGTTGCCGACCAGCGCGTGGTTGTTGTGCACCAGGCTGGCGAGGCCTCCGAGGAGGAACCCGCCGACGATCGCGCCGACGGCGACGATACCCCAGCGCGTCTTGGTCTCGACGGGCCCGCAGCTGTGCGTACAAGCCGCAGGAGCCGAGGGCTGCGCCTCCAGGTCGGTGATCCGTCCTGAGAGGGACACCAACGCGATCGCGTGGGTGTCGAGGCGCTCATGCGCCCGGTCGGTCTCATGCTCAGTACCGGCGACACGCCCGTAGAGACGGCCGATACGACCGCCCTCCCAGGTGACGCGGTCATTGAGGTCATCGAGACGGTCAGCGTGCCCGTCGAGACGTCCGTCCGTCATTGTGCACTGGTGGGTGCAGCGCCAGTCGCATTGACTCGCCCAGCCACCGTCGCAGCACACGAGGTGCTGGTGGTTGCAGGCGGGCTGGGCCGGGCTGGGGTCTCGCGTGACGATCAACGCCACGATGCCCCCGAAAACGAGGGCCATGAACATGAAACCGAGCGAGCCCAACAGGGCCGCGAGGACGATTCCGGACATTTTTGTGCCTCCTTGGAGCTTCCTTGTAGCATGGTTGTCTGGCATGACACCGCAAAGGAACCGACGACTGTCCTGGCAGCCCAGAGTGCCTCGCACCGCGCCGCGCCGCAAGGCACTCTGGGCTCCGCCCAACCGCCCACTTTTAAAAACATGGCCCCAATGGCCACCAAACCTCCGGCGCCTCCCCGCTTTCTAGGGGTGGGTAGTGGGTGACGGCCCGGAGGGCCCAGGGCGCGGGCCTCGCTCGAATAAAGTCGGTACAGGCGGCATATTCGCGCGAGGCCCCCCTGGGTCTCCTACGGGGCTCTGCCCTTCTTAACCGTCCTGCACTCGTGCGGGGCGGCCTTTCTTTTCTAAGACCACATACATTGGCCCGGCTGCTCGCATCGGCTTATAATTAACCATAAGCATGAATACCGATACCACCGGCCTCACCAGCCGCGAAGCCGCCAAACGCCTCAAGCACTACGGCCCCAACACCCTCGCCGAGGTCAAACGCCGCCCGGCTGTCTTGGCGTTCCTCTCGCGCTTTACCAACCCGCTCGTCATCATCCTGATGCTGGCCGCCACGCTCTCGGCCTTCCTCGGCGACCGGCTGAGTTTCATTATTATCATCGCCATCGTGCTCGTGAGCACCGTGCTCGATTTCTTCAACACCTTCCGCTCCGAGAAGGCCGCCGAGGCCCTCAAAGAGCGCGTGCGGGTAGAGGCCGAGGTGTTGCGCGACCACAAGTGGGTGGCACTACCGCTCCGGGCGCTCGTGCCGGGCGACATCGTCAAGCTCCAGGCCGGCAAGCTCATTCCGGCCGACGGCGTCGTCGCCGAGGGCAAGGACCTCTATGCCAACGAATCCTCGCTCACCGGCGAGTCCTTTCCGCAGCCCAAGCCCCCGGCCGCCCCGCTGTATCTGGGCGCCAGCATCACCAGCGGCTCGGGCACCATGCGCGTCACCCATACCGGCCACGCCACCAAATTCTCCCACCTCGCGCATGCCCTCTCCGCTCAAGACCAGCCCACCGAGTTTGACCGCGAGATCAAAGACTTCAGCCTGCTCATCATCAAGATCACCACCTTCCTGGTGATCGTCATCTTCACCTTCAATCTCTTCTTCCGGCACGATCTGCTGTCGTCATTGCTCTTTAGTGTGGCGCTGGCCGTGGGCCTCACGCCCGAGCTTCTGCCGCTCATCATCACCCTCAACCTCACCAAGGGCTCTCTGGCCATGGCCAAGCACGGCGTCATCGTCAAACAGCTCTCGTCCATCCAAAACCTCGGTTCCATGGACGTGCTCTGCACCGACAAAACCGGCACGCTCACCGAGGACCACATCGCCCTCATCCGCCATGTCGACGGCTTCGGCGCCGAGTCCAGCAAGGTTCTGCTCTACGGCTACCTGGCCAGCGTCTACACCACCGGCTTCGAAAACCCGCTCGACAAGGCCGTCCGCACCTTCAAGACCGTCAACATCAAAGGCTACCGCAAGCTCGACGAGATCCCCTACGACTTCGAGCGCAAACGCGAATCCGTGGTGGTGGCGCACGGCGACAGCCGCCTGCTCATCAGCAAGGGCGCGCCCGAGGAGATCATGCGCATCAGCCACCGCTACGCCGACGGCCGGCCCTTCGAGGCCGTCAAAGCCGAAGTCCAGGCCGAATACGACTCCCTCAGCGCCGAAGGCTTCCGCGTGCTGGCCGTCGCCATCCACCATGTGCCGCCCACCCATGGCACCTATGAGCCCGGCATCGAGCACGATCTCACCTTCGTCGGCTTCATGGCCTTCCTGGATCCGGCCAAGCAATCCGTCCGCTCCACACTCGAGCGCATCCTCGAGTACGGCATACAGGTCAAGATCGTTACCGGCGACAACGCCCTCGTCACCCGCAAGATCGCCAACGACATCAACCTCGAAGTCACCGGCATTCTCACCGGCCCGGAAATCGAGCGTATGAGCCAGACCAAACTCCGCGAGGCCGTTGAGCGTACCACCATCTTCGCCCGCGTCAATCCCGAGCAAAAGCTGCGTATCATCGAGACGCTCCGCCACAACCATCACGTCGTGGGCTACCTCGGCGACGGCATCAACGACGCCCCCGCCCTCAAGGCCGCCGACGTCGGCATATCCGTCAACAACGCCGTCGATGTCGCCCGCGCCACCGCCGACCTCATCCTGCTGCGCAAATCGCTCGACAGCCTCATCGAGGGCGTCATCGAAGGCCGCCGCACCTACGCCAACACCCTCAAATACCTCATGATGTCGCTCGGCTCCAACTTCGGCAATATGTTTAGCATGGCCGGCGGTTCGCTGTTTTTGCCCTTCCTGCCCATGCAAGCCACCCAAATCCTCCTCACCAACCTGCTCTACGACAGCTCGCAATTCGCCCTGCCCCTCGACGGCGTCGACGCCGACAGCCTCAAGCGCCCTCGCCGGCTCAACATCGCCACCCTCAAGAAGGCTATGTGGGTCTTCGGCCCCCTCAGTTCCATCTTCGACTTCGCCACCTTCGGCGTGCTTATCCTCGTGTTTCACCTCAACGCCGCGTCCTTCCAAACCGGCTGGTTCCTCGAATCCGTCGCCACCCAAACCTTCGTGGTCTACATTATCCGCACGCGCCTCATACCGTTCTTCCAGAGCCGTCCCAGCCCCTATCTGGTGCTGAGCACTCTCGCCACCGTCGCCCTGGGTTACTACCTGGCGCTCAGCCCGCTGGGCAGCTACTTCCACTTCGGGCCGCTTCCCCTGAGCGCCTTCCTGGCCATCCTCGGCATCGTCGTGGCCTACCTCTTCTCCGCCGAGATCGTAAAGCGCCAATTCTTCCGCCGCGTCGATCTGTAGCCGGAGCCTAGAGAGCCTACGGCTGACAGGACCCGTCCTCATTGGCCATTCTTCCAGCTAAATACGCTCCTTGCAGAGCAATCTTCCGCCGCTTAGCCGTTGCTACGGCCGCACTTTTCCGCCATGCTTCGTATATTAAGAAGTGAGTATTACTACCGTGCGTGTCGGGGAATTTAGTCAGTACTCAAATTACAAAATCTTCATCGCGCTCGGTGGCATGATAGCCCTGGCGCTTGTAGGCACCATCACCGCTATCTTGGCTATGACCCAGATGCTCCAGGTGCGCGAAGTCAGTCAGCATCACAACGACGCTCGCTTTCAGATGGAAAATCTCCTGACTAACCTTGAGACAGCCGAGACGAGTCAGCGCGGCTACCTTCTTACCGGCGATCAGGTCTACCTCACTCCCTATCACCAGACCACAATAAATGCCAATCGTCAATTGCAGACGCTCGGTCAGCAATCAAATGGCGCGCCCTATCACACCGACATTCTCCGGCTCCAGAGCCTGGTCCATAGCCGCCTCGCTATGCTCGATCAGGGCATCGCGCTATACAGCGCCGGCGATATTGAGGGGTCCGTCGCCAGCCTCAAATCCGGGCAGGAGAGCGTAATATCCGGGCAGATCCGCCGCTCTGTCTCCGGTATTGAGGAGGCTCAGGCTGGGCTACTAAACCAAGGCCGGCTGAGTGTTGAATCCTTCGCCGGTCTCGCCCGGGGCGTTAGCCTAGCGACCTTGGGGCTCACGTTGCTGCTGGCTTCATTGGTGTACTACCTGTACGTGAAGGCCATCCAAGCCGAACGTGAGCTCGACTACGCCAAGGACGAGTTTGTCTCCCTCGCATCGCATCAGCTGCGCACGCCGGCCACCGGCATCAAGTCGATCCTGGCCATGCTGGTAGCCGGCGATCTCGGCCCGCTTGGCCAGCAGCAGAAATATTTCGTCTCCAAGGCGTTGGAGAGCAACGAGCGCGAGATCCGCATTATAGACGAGCTACTCAATGTGGCCCGGGCCGACGCCGGTCGGCTAGTCCTACGCGCCTCCGAGCTCGAGCTGGGGGCTCTCGTCGCGGCCGTTATAGCCGAGCAGCGCACAGCCATCGAGAGCAAAAAGATCACCCTTCGCTTCAAGCCAGCCGCCCGTCCCATCCATCTCGAAGCCGACGAAGAAAAACTCTTTATGGCCGTCAGCAACCTCCTAGACAACGCCCGCAAATACACCCCAGAAAAAGGCAAAATCACGGTCGCCGTTCACGAAAAACGGGGCAGCGCGTCCGTCGAAGTCACCGACACCGGCATCGGCATCGACGAAACCGAGATGAGCCATATCTTTGACCGTTTTCAGCGAGCCCGCAATGTGTTGGGCGGCAACATCGAAGGCACCGGATTGGGTTTATACCTTGCTCGGCGCATCATGGAGTTGCATAATGGGACTATAGAAGTGAGTTCTAAGAAAGATCACGGAACAAAGTTTGTAATGACACTCCCTCAAAGGAGAACGTAATGTTACCCAGAGTCTTGCTAGTAGAAGATGATGATGTCATTCGCGAGATCTACGCCATGAAGTTTGAGTTGGAGGGATTTCCCACGGCCGTCGCCGAAAACGGCCAAGTCGCCCTGGAGATGGTCTCCCAGTTTCAGCCCCAAGTCGTACTACTGGACATGATGATGCCCGTTATGGGTGGGCTCGAATTTATGGAGCGCCTCGATAAAACCGACAAGAAGAATACTCCTGACATTATTATCTTTAGCAACATCTCTGCCGCCGCCCAAATGCAGAGCGTCATGAAGCTAGGCGCCACCGACTATTGGGTAAAGTCCGACTATACGCCCGAGCGGGTTGCCGACGAGGTAGCCAAGCTCTGGAAGCACCGGCAAGTCGATGGGTTGGCCCAAGAGTCGCCCGCTGACGCCTAGGCGTATTTATGGTATGGTAACTCGGTTATGAAACTCCTCGACGGCCGGGACATCGCCCAATTTATTCAGCAGCGCCACCAGCAAATGGTCGCTGGTTTAGCGAATCAGCCCCGCCTGGCCATCATCCGCTCGGCCGACAACGAAGGCGCCAAGCGCTATCTCAAGCTCAAATCTCAGTACGGTGAGGAAATTGGCGCCGCCGTGGACGTTTACGCTGAGCAGCCCGGGACACTGCTTGGGCGTATTCGCCAGCTCAACGCCGACCCGCGCGTCACCGGCATCATCATCCAGCTGCCCCTGCCCAGCGCGGAACTCACCGCCCAGGCCGTCAAGGCCGTCGACCCGGCCAAGGACGTCGACGGTCTAGGCCCGCACAGCTCCTTCGAGACAGCCACGCCCAAGGCCGCGCTCTGGCTGCTGGCCTCCCACAACGTCGACTTGCGCGGCCGCATCGTGATAGTGGGGCAGGGGAGGCTCGTCGGCAAACCGCTCGCCGACCGCCTCGAAGCCAGCGGCCACGAGGTCGTGCGCGTCGACATCAACACCAAAGACCTCCGCGCTGAAACCATCCAGGCCGACATGATCTTTACCGGCACCGGCCGCCCCGGCCTTATCAAGCCCAATATGGTCAAAGAAGGCGCCGTCGTGGTCGATACCGGCGCGCCCCTCGGCGAGCTCGACCCCGCGCTCTACGACCGCGACGACCTCACCATCACGCCCAATCCTGGCGGCGTGGGCCCCATGACTGTCGCCAGCCTGTTCGACAACCTGCTCATCGCGGCGCAGCAAAGAGCTAAGTAAGGAGGCTCCTTGGCTCAGGAGGCTCCTCGGGCCGGGAGCCTCCTCGCATTGTTAATATTCATTATAGACAAAGACGGTTTCATCTGGTAATATCGTTCCGGTCCGCAGTTCCTCGAAATGAAGGGAAAAACGGCTCATGCCGCGCAAACCCGCAAGACCAAGACCCAGAGGACCCCTGGCAACGCTCTCGAGCGTGATGCTGGGGCTCCTCCTCCTGATCGGCATCACGGCGAGCACGACGAGTCCCGCGCGGGCCGCCACCCTCTCCGCGTATGCCTTCACGGATAGCCTAGGCATTGCCATCAGGCATGCCGACGGCACCTATGCCCAGCTCACGACCGGGACTACTCCCGATCGCAGTACCTGGGATGACCAACCCGCCATCTCGCCCAGCGGCAACAAGGTGGCCTTCACGCGCGGCCACACTCTGGCTGACGGCGTCAATCGAACCGAGATCTACACGGTGCCGATCGGAGGCGGCGCGCCTGTTCAGGTAACGAGCCTCGGTTCGTACTTCGAACGGCCCAGCTGGCTGTCCGAGACCGAGCTGATCGCGCCCTGGCTCAATCAGGGTGTCGCCTACGGCCAGGCCTATCGCATCTCGTTGAGCGATGGTTCGACCGTCAAGCTCACCGATGCCATCTGGGTCCTTTCGGCGGCAGCCTGTCACGACGGCCGGATGGCGTACGACACTGTCTCTCAGGGCGACACACATGATCTGCACGTGGCCAGCGCTACCGACGGAAGCGGTGATGTCCAGCTCACCAGCGGCATCACGGTAAACCGAGTGGCATGGACGCCAGACTGCCGATACATCTTGTTCGACGTCTGGGATCCCGCTACCGGCCATGTGAACATGTTCACGCTGTCTGCCGCGGCCAAGCTAGGCGACAAGCCCATCCAGCTCACGACTGGCAACTACGACACCCAGGGCTCAGTCGGCAACGACTGGGTGATGGCCTATGTCCACGGCGAGACCGGGAGCGACATCTACACGCTTCCACTCGGCACCGGCAGCCAGCCGACCGCCCAGTCCAACTACCAAGGTGGAAACGAGTGGCCGGCCTTCGCAGCCGGCGATGGCAGCGTTCCGGCCCCAGCCGACTTCCCGCCGGGTAGTAGCACGCCACCGCCGAGCAAGTGCCCGACACTTCAGATCGTCGGGGTGAGAGGCTCAGGCGAAACGGCAGCGATGAATGATGGGCTAGGGCCCACAGTCGCTGCTGTGAAGACGACGATCGCTTCGAAGGTCGCCGGAACAGGCTTCCAGGCGATCAACTATCCTGCCGTCAAGGTAAATCTGGGGGATATCCACTACGGCCCCAACTACCTCGTCAGCGTAGACAAAGGCAGGGCGGCGCTGAGCAAGTTCCTGTTCAAGTTCTTCGCGTCCTGCCCCGCGACCTATGTCGTCATCGTGGGTTATAGCCAGGGTGCTCAGGTGGCCCTTGATGCCGCCGCGGTACTGACTTCGATGCAGCAAAAACACATTGCTGCGCTTATCGGACTCGGCGACCCCCGATTCAGCCCGAAGCAGACAGTCATCGACGACGGTGACTATGACACGAAGCTGTCGGGGTCTTACCTGAAGTTCGATTCCAAGCTTCGAGGTATTTCGGGAACACTGGCTCCTCGAACGCACAGCTACTGCACGGTAGGGGACCCGGTCTGTAGCCTGTCTTCCAAGAACCTGGCAGTCTGCGCGGCCAAGCTGGCACAAAACAAGTGCGCTCACCAGCTTTATATAGCGCGCAACTGGACTAGCCTGGCTGCTCTATGGGCGGTCAAGCATTGGAGGGGGCTGCCGAAGCTCAAGTAGAGCGACGCACACAACAATGCTGGGGGCGCATCGCGCCCCCAGCATTTATCATTTGTGCAGGAAAGATCGCATCTTACCGCTTACGTATAGTCAAAAGAATAGCAACAGGGAGAACCGACCAGAAAGCAAGCAATAGTACAGCAAGGGCAGTAATCTCACTAAACGCCGGGACTGAAGCCACACAAGATGAGCCACAATCAAGGTGCGAATATGATTCAATTATATAACTCAGCCCACTTGCGGCTAACCCACTTACAGCTGTAATAATTAGAATGAGTTTAACGCCGCGTCCCGTCATAAGGAGGGATCCTAAAAGAGCCGGAAGAATCGACCACCCTAGGAGCGATCGAACAAACTCATACCATTGGCGGGGTTGATCTTGTTGAACAGCGCTCAAAGCATCTCGTTGCGGAAAAGGGCCAAAAGTAAATACGACAAACAAAACCAAACAAATTAGAGAGAACCCAATGAAACCTTGGACAAACTTAGAGTACCTCTTCTCGACCATAGCCGTTATTTTAGCGCCTTCAACGACAACCGGCAACCACACGCCTTCTTACTAGAACTAACTATAATAAACCGTAAGAGATGATATTCAACCAGGAGGATTCATCATCGCCGGGGGTTTTTAGACTGCGATCCTCGGTTCAACCCTCAAGTATCTTTTAATATCAAGGCGAAGGTCGCTCCAGGAGCCGAGGTCCTCATCAACGAGTACCCACGTTTCTTCAAGATCAAGCCCACGGCCGCGTGCAAGGCGGGCGGCATTACGTTCGACAAGTCCGACCAGATCTGGATCAACGGTGCCATCCTTCGGCTAAACCAGGTCATATCGAAGGCGGCGCACAAGGCCGGTGTAACTCCGGTTGATACACATGTATGTATAATATGCTCATGGTTATTCAAACTCTAAATTATATCTACAATAGCTTTTGGAACCCTATTATCGGGTATACCCTACTCGCATCTCTTGTTGGAGGCCTGATACTAGCACTTTATACGGTCGTCATATTCGCAAAAAGAAAGCCCGGCGATAGATCGAAAAAATATCTTATATATTGGTTAATCGCATGCGCGCTGCTCTTATTTAGTTATTTCCAATTCACCCTCATGCTAGGGTCGAGTATCATGTGGTGAATTCCGGGGTGCCTATTAATTCTTTCTGCGCTAGCGTCGATCGCAAGTGGGCCGAAAGCGACGCGCTGTAGGTGGTAATATACTCGCTTTATACTTACGCTTAAGGAAGGCGTTAAATGTTTCAGACCGTATACGATCTTTACATAACCCCACTCATGCCGATTATTTGGCCCTCATTACTCGTTCTTGGTCTATTCCTGGCACCATTTGGGTTTATTTCCAGCTTTGTCGTTAAGAACCGGAAAGCTAAAACGATTCTGCGGATTGCAGGTGCTGCGGGCCTCGGCTGTCTCCTTGTGCTGGGCATTCTATTTGTCATCAACTTCAATGTACCTTGGTAGGGGCAACTAACCATTTTGAAAAACGTACGACTACTACCGAGTTTAATTAGAACTACTGTTTTTATAACCCCCGTATTGCTGGGCCTGGTTCTTGTAAAAACCGGGCGATAGCTTCTCTGGATGTACTTTTCTTAACGCTTAACTCGCGCTCTTCGCCAACAGCGCCTTCACCCGCTCGGCCACCTGCTTCGGTGTCATCTCGGCCTTCACGATGTAGTCGTCGGCGGCCATCTTGTAGACCTTGGTAGCGGTTTCGGTGTCGCCCATGTTAGTCAGCACCACCACTTTGGCATCGCGCCCGGCCGGCTGGCTGCGCAGGCGCTGGAGCATGTCCAGGCCGTTCATATTTGGCATCATTAAATCTAGCAAAATAATATCGGGCGTATACGTGTCTATTAATTCTAGCCCGCTCACACCATCCGGAGCGGTCGCTACATCGTAGCCCTCGTTCTCAAACTTGGTCCGATACATTTGTACGATCGCGATATCATCTTCGATGATGGCGACTTTGACTTTTTTAGTGCTCATGCTCCAAGTATAGACACGAGTTTCCAGATAGCGCAAGCATATATTGTGAGTCATGCTCTGTAATTATCAGGTACATGAGTGAGTATTCAGATCCGAGTTCAAAATGTCAAGAATGTTCGACAATAGTGGGGTCATTATCGTCAAAAAGCTCGGCAATCCCGAACGATTGCTTATCGCGTCCCATCTTCAACAGCACAGAATTGTACCGCAGTACTTTCCAAATATTCTCTTCGGTTAGCTCCGATATTCCTCGAGATCGTTCACATCCACCTTGCGACCTACTCTGCGAACTCTTTCATCATGGTGCGTAAAATCTTGAGTCCCTTCACTAGGGTAGTGTGCTTGGTAGCAAAAGCAATGCGGATGTAATCCTGACGTTTCGAGAAAGCCCGCGACGGCAGCACAATTAGGCTGCGCTTGGCCGCTTCCTCGCAAAACTCCAAATCCGTCATCCCGGACGGTAGCTGCACAAACGCGTAAAAAGCGCCGTGGGAGCCATAGATATCGAACATCGGCTCTAGATAGCGCAGTACCATATCGCGCTTCGCCCGATATTTTTTAATCAGACGCTGCGGGCTATGGGACAGCGCCGCCAGAGCCGCTTTCTCGGCAATCGAAGAATTGGAGAACACCACATACTGCTGTAGTTGATTAACCGCCTGGATAAACTCTTCGGGCCCGGCCAAGTAACCCACCCGCCAGCCCGTCATAGCATATGCCTTGGAAAACCCATTAAGCGTAACCGTGTTTTTATATACGCTTCCAATACTGAAATGCGGGGTGTTATAGGAGAAATACTCGTAAATCTCGTCAGACAAAATGGTGATATTGTGCTCTTTGGCCATTCGGGCGATTCGGCGCAACTCACGCTCCGGATAAACCGCCCCCGAGGGATTGTTAGGAGAATTAATTAGCAAGACCTTGGTCTTGGGTGTAATATGCTGCTCCACCAATCGGGCCGTTAGCTGAAAACTTGGGTACGTATCAATCGCCACCGGCACCGCGCCGAGCATCCGCGCCAGATCAAAATAGGGAGGGAAATACGGATCAGGTATTAGAACCTCATCACCCGGGTCAAGCAAAGCTAGATAACTCAGCAAAATTCCGGTAGTAACACCAGGCGTTACCGTTACCAGATCTGGCGTTACTTTAATTTTATTTTCGCGGGTAAGCTTCTCCGCTATTGCCGCGCGGAGCTCAAAGATGCCGTTAGAGGGTGTATAACGGGTAAAATCCTGGGAAATTGCCCGAATCCCGGCGGCCTTAATATAGTCCGGAGTCGCATCTTCGGGAAATCCAATGCTTAAGTCGATAGGGTCGGGAATTTCACGCACCCGGCTAAATGCTTTACGTATATGGCTACTATCGAATTGGGCGATGCGCTTGGCGATCATTCATTTACTATAGCCTAATTTCCAGACCCGAACCAAGCGTCTATTCGCGGTATGTGGGAGATAATCTAACTTATTAGGCTATTTTTTGTTATTATGCCTATTGTAATAGCCATACTATAAATGACAGTTTCGTCAATCAAGGTTAGCAAAACCCCCTCCTTTCCGGCGTTATCAGCTCAAGCCCACCCGCTTGAGCTTCTCCGGCATCTTCGGCATGAGCCGGAGGAATACTGGCTGGCTCGGGGCGCCGAAAAGGCCATTAAGCTATTCCATGACGCGGCGGATCACGTGCCAGCCTACCGGAAATATCTCAAGGCTCAAGGCTTTAATCCCGCACTTGTGCATGATATTGGCGATTTGGTACTTATCCCAACCACGAGCAAAGCCGGTTACCTACGGCGTTATTCGCGCCCAGAGCTATGCTGGAACGGTGATTTTCGTTCCGTCCGTTGGACTATCTCGACCACATCTGGCTCCACCGGCGAGCCTTTTTACTTTCCCCGCACCGCCGAGCAAGACAAGCAATATGCCCTTTTGGCGGAGCTTTATTTGCGCACAAATTTCCGTATTCATGAGCGCAGTACACTCTACATTGTGGCGTTTCCTATGGGTGCTTGGATCGGTGGACTGTTTACGTATGAAGCCGTCCGCCGGGTAGGGGAGAGTGGTGATTATGCGCTGAGTATCATCACTCCCGGGATCAATAAGTTGGAAGTAATTAAGGCGGTGCAAAATATCGGACATGATTTTGACCAGGTAATCATCGGGTCGTATGCGCCCTTTCTCAAAGACATCATCGATGACGGCCGGCGAGCTGGGCTAAACTGGGCCGATTACAATCTGGGCTTCATTTTTTCGGCCGAAGGTTTCAGCGAAACCTTCCGCGATTATGTTGCGGAAAAGACCGGTTTAACCAATATCTATACCGACACACTCAACCATTACGGCACAGTCGATCTCGGCACCATGGCTTACGAAACACCGGTGTCGATTCTGATCCGGCGCATGGCCTTGGACCGGCCGGCTCTCTATGAAACTATCTTCAGGCAGACGGCCAAATTGCCCACCCTGGCACAATATCTGCCCGAGCAATTTTACTTTGAAGAAAGCAATGGTCAGCTCTACTGCACGGCCTCAAGCGGTTTGCCGCTCGTGCGTTACGATCTTCAAGATCTCGGCGGTGTCATCACGTACGGGCAAATGGAGCGGCACTTTGCCGACCATGGCCTAGACCTAAACGCCGAGATCCAGGCTGCCGGTCTGACCGACCTCAGCTGGAACCTGCCATTTGTCTACGTCCATGAGCGCAGTGATTTCTCGGTCTCGTTCTTTGCTTTCCAAATCCATCCTCAAACCGTACGAAATGCCTTGGCGGGCGGCCAGCTCGCCGAAGAACTCACAGGCAAATTTACCATGACCGTGGAATACGATCTCGAAGGCCAGCAGCATCTGCACACCCATGTAGAGCTTAAAATCGACACGCCCGAGTCGCCCGAGCTTCACGACCGGGTGCAGCTGGCTATTGTGGAGCGGCTGCTGGCCGAAAGTTCAGAGTATCGCCGTACCTTTGAAGAATACGGCGAGCGCGTCTATCCGCTCTTAACCTTCTGGCCCTATGAGGATCCTATCTACTTTAAACCGGGGACGAAACAGAAATGGACGATAAAATAATGAAAGGAATACACAACAACATGACCGCTCCCATAATTCTGCTTGAAGGCCACTACACAGAGACCGAGCTAAGCCAACTCAAAAACGAAAAAATCTGGAATTTCAAAGACATATATCAACCTCAACTCACTGAGCTCTTTGAAATCTTAAACGCCCAGCTGATCGGTATGCCGGAGTTTGAGGGCAAGCTCAAAGAGTTTATCGCCGAGAGATCAGTCCCCAAGTCGGAACTAAGAGGGAATTACGTCTATTACCCGTGGTCGGGTCTTTTGCTCCACATGGTCAACGAAGAGGAATTAAATATCCTTCGCACAAACCGTACAAATAACCTGATTACCCGCGACGAGCAAAAGAAACTGGCCAAGTTTAGCGCCGGAGTAGCCGGCTTGTCGTTCGGTAACGGCATTGCTCTCTCTCTAGTGTATAGTGGCATCGCTAACACCATTAAAATCGCCGACCGCGACATCTTCGAAACCACTAACCTGAACCGAGTTCGAGTCGGCCTTCCGAGCGTGAATGAATCTAAGCCGGTCGTAACTGCCCGGGAGATCTATGAAATCAATCCTTATGCCGACATTTCCATATATTCCGATGGGATAACCACCGAAAACATTGATTCCTTCATTGGGGGAGACACAAAGCTAAACGTTGTTTTCGATGTGGTCGACAGCTTCGCCATGAAAGTACGGTTGCGGCTGGCAGCCAAGCAGGCCAAAGTTCCAGTGATTATGCTCACCAGCCTGGAAGATAGCATTCTCGTTGACGTGGAGCGCTTCGATCTCGATCCTTCTGCCGAAATATTTCATGGATTACTCGGCGGCGTGACAGATGACCTATTGACAAAAGAAATGACCGAGCAGGACAAGGCCAAATATGCAATGGCAATTGTCGGTCCAGAACACGTTTCCTACCGTAATCTCTTGTCGCTCTCGAACATTGGTAAAAGCCTGGTTTCGCGCCCCCACCTGTACGGAACAGTCAGCATTGTTTGCGGCTTAGCCTCTTATATTGTAAAAAGAATCGCCCTCGGCGAAGACATGCCGAGCATGCGAACCCATGTGGCATTCAATGAAGTACTCGGTATTTTGCCTAATAAAGACGACACGCCTCAGGCTAGAGAAACCATATTGTCCCAATTGATGCGGAATTCAGCCAAAAATTAGTTCCCATGCTGCCCCCTGATAGCGCTTCTGCTATAGTTAAAGCATAAGCAAGTTGTGAGCATGATCGAACTTATTGGAGTTGTAGTAAGCATTTTAGCCACTCTTATGGTAGGTGGTCTTGCGTATCTCAAAAACAAAAATAGCGCGACAAACCGGCTATTTGGGCTATTGTGTGTAGCGATGGCTGGTTGGACGGGCTTCAACTATCTGTCCGTCCACCTCAGCTTAGGTCAGCTTAATCTCATCCGCTTAATTATGTTCTTTGTTGTGTTGATGAACACGTCCTTTTTCTTTTTTGTTCAAAACTTTCCCTCTCCAAAAATGAAAATCAATCGCTGGGCTGTCATTGGTATCATCTACGCCACCCTTGTGTTAGCCGATGCGCTTTCGCCTT
Organism: Patescibacteria group bacterium; assembly: GCA_028288925.1. GTDB lineage: Bacteria > Patescibacteriota > Saccharimonadia > UBA4664 > UBA4664 > RYN-427. The sequence continues at coordinate 62,835 of JAQGHG010000012.1, forward strand.
TTCTGTTCTCTAGGCTGTTGGTCGAGAACGGGAGCGTTTCGCCGGTGCCCGGGCCGGGGATCATTCTGTTTCTCATTCATGCGGTTATTTTTGCCGGTGGAGGAGTAGTCTGGCTCATTCGCCGTTATTGGTTGAGCGCCGGATTGCTACGCGCCCAGCTGCGGTATGTCCTCATCGGTACGGTGCTTTTTATGACCCTCCTACCCTTGACCAATTTCATCCTGCCGCTGGCGGCTCATATATCATCACTAATTATTCTAAGCCCGTTCTATACAGCTTTTTTTGCCTTTGCCACCGGCTACGCTGTGCTTCGTCACCGCCTGTTTGATGTACGGGCGATTGTCGCTCGGTCACTTACCTACGCGCTTCTCCTTCTGACCTTGGCCGGGCTGTTTGGGCTCATCTTCCTGAGTACGCAAAAACTTCTCATCCACGGCGTAGTTGGTAGCGGTGGTCAAAGCATCTTAAGTGCGACTCTGGCCATTTCTTTGGCTCTCACCTTCCAGCCATTGCGCCGGTTCTTCGAGCGCATCACCAATCGGGTATTTTATCGTGACAACTACGACTCTCAAGTAGTGCTCAGCAAATTCTCCAAAGTCCTCGTCTCCGAGCTCGAGCTCAACCGCATCCTCAAAAAAACCCTCACTCAGCTCTGCGAAGACCTGCATATTCAATTTGGCCAGATCATCGTCTTCAATAACGACCGCGTCTACCGCATCGGCCACTATGGCGAGCTGCCCAAGCGCCTGATGATCGCGCCGGAGCTGGCCAAATTCAACAAGCCCATGATTGTGGCCGACGAACTCGACGGGGGGGAACGCAAATCCATCATGGACAAGCACAGTATCCGAGTGGCGCTCAACCTCCGCACGCGCGAAGAGTTCGTGGGCTACTTGCTGCTCGGCGACAAGCTTTCAGGTGATATTTATTCGGGTCAGGACCTCGAGCTACTCGAGATTGTCGGCAAGGAGCTGGCCGTGGCCATTCTCAACGCCAAGGCCTACGCCGAGATCCAGGATTTCAACCTCACGCTCCAGGCGCGGGTGGACCACGCCACCAATCGCTTGCGCGTCGCCAACCGCCACCTCAAGGAACTCGACCATGCCAAGGACGAGTTCATCAGCATGGCCTCGCACCAGTTGCGCACGCCGCTTACTACCATCAAGGGCTACCTCTCCATGCTGCTCGAAGGCGACGCCGGCAAACTCACCAAACCTCAGAAAGAGTTTGTGGATTACGCTTTTGGTTCCAGCGAGCGCATGGTCAACCTCATCTCGGACCTGCTCAATGTGTCGCGCCTCTCGGCCGGCCGGTTCTTGATACAGACCAAACCCACCGATATGGTGCAAATGATCGCCGACGAAGTCCGCCAGCTCGGCTCGCACGCCAAGGCCAAAGGTATTCAGCTGGTCTTCGACAAGCCCGCCGAGCCCCTGCCGCCCGCCGAGATCGACGACAACAAAACCCGCCAGGTCATCATGAACTTCATCGACAACGCCATCTATTACACGCAAAAAGGCGAGGTGCGCGTCACCCTTGAGCAATCCGGCGATTCGGTGCGTCTGGAAGTGCGCGACACCGGCATCGGCGTGCCCGAGAAAGCCAAGCGCAAGCTCTTCAGCAAATTCTTCCGCGCCGACAACGCCCAGATCGTCCGCCCCGACGGCACTGGCCTTGGCCTCTACCTGGCCAAACGTGTAATCGAGGATCAGGGTGGTACAATAATCTTCAGCAGCATAGAAGGCAAAGGTTCGACCTTTGGTTTCGAGCTGCCCTTTAAGCACCCCAAGCCCAAACACGAGGACACCCATGGCCGATCCAAAACCTGATAACAAACTCATCCTCATCGCCGAAGACGATCCGTTCATCTCGCGCATGTACCAGATCAAGCTCGAAAGCGGCGGCTACCGCGTGATCGTCAAGAATAATGGCCGCGATGCCTTCGAAGCCATCAAGGGCGAGCACCCGGATCTGGCCGTCCTCGACATCAACATGCCTGAGCTTTCGGGCCTAGAAGTGCTGGCCGCGCTCCAAACTGACGGGTTCGACTTCGATTCCATGCCCGTCATCGTACTCACCAACTCCTCCGAGCTGTCCGATCGCAACAAGGCCCATTCCTTCGGCGCCGAATACCTGGTGAAGGCCGAGCTCACCCCGCGCGAGGTCCTCAACCTCATCGGCGCCAAGCTTAACCCCGCTCCCGAAGCCGAAAATGCCTAAATTTATCGAACCAATCCTGGTGGCGGCGCTGGTATTTACCGGTACCTTCTTGGGACTGCGCGCGATCGAGTGGCTCTACCATCGCCTGCGCCACACGCCGGATTGGTCGCCACACTGGGGATCGTGGCTGTTCGCGCTGCTGCTGGCGGTGTACGCGCTCGTCAACAACCTCGGCCGTTAATAATTGACTTATACCGAAGACTCCATCCCGGCGGGACATGGAGCTGCCAGGACCCGTGCGATTCGAAAACGGCCAAGATCCGTTCCCTACGGCAATATTAGCGCGTCCCGCACCCGCCGCAGCGTAAACTCCGAGCCCGGATTCTGGTACGATCCCGGCTGCACCGTCACCGCCGTTTGGTAGCCGGCGTCCCGCGCGATCTGAATGCTCGTGGCATTGTAGGCGCCGTAGGGATAGGCGAAATGGCGTATGGTGTGGCCCAGCTTGTCTTCTAGCGCCCGCTTGCCGTCGGCGATCTCAAACCGTTGCTCATCGGCCGGTAAGGTCGCCAAGTTGCGGTGGTTCACCGTGTGGCCGCCGATCTCGATCAGCCCGCTGTGGTCCAGCTCTCGCACCTGGCTCCAGTTCATATAGGCGTCACCGCAGCCACCCGGCGGCTGCAGTGGGTCGTTGTACCGCCGCCCCGATCCGATACACCATTGGCTGGCCGCGCCGCTGGTGATGATATAAAACGTCGCCTTCATATTATGCCGCCGCAATATCTCAAAGGCCTGCATTTGATTCGCAAAGCCGTCATCATAAGTAATCACCACCGGCTTGGCGGGGAGTGAGCCACCGTTGAGGCCGGACAGCGCCTCATCCATGGTGATGGTGGTATAGCCCCGCGTCTGCAGATGCGACAATTGCTGTTCGAAATTGGCCGGTGTGTAGTGATAGAGCAAAATCGGAATGGTAAGCCCGCCCGACAGATTACGCGCGGAATTATCAGCTGAGACCGGCTTGGAGGCCGCGACCGTACCGCCCTTTAGCTCGAAGTTCCAATTGGCCAGCGACACCCGTAAGTTTTTGATGTCAGCCTTGGCGCGATGAAACTGGCCACTGGCGGCGTCCAATTGCACCCGCGAAAGCTGGCTTTCCATCTCGTGCTCGCTCACGATCTGAGCCCCGGCGCGTCTCTGCGCGCGCTTAAACTCACCCACCGACTGTACCAGCGAAGCATACTGCGACCGGAGCTCGGGAGGATAATTTACGTTATGAGAAAAACCGGCCGACGCCTGAGGAAGAGCCGCCACCACGGCCAACCCGCTAGCCACGAAAACCGCCAAAACCCCCGCGAACACCGAAAAACGCAAAGCCTTAGTATTACCAAAGCCCTTATCTATCCATTTCTTCATTACGCTCCATTATAACTTAAATTGACCTGAATGGGTCGTCATGCGCTATAATACTTATGCTTAAATGTGAGCTTATATGCCTCAACCTGCCCTCATCGAACTCAAGTCCGTCAGCAAAGACTACACGATCGGCGACGAGACCCTGCACGCGCTCGCCAACGTTAGCCTAAGTATTAAACCGGGCGAATTTATCGCCATCACCGGGCCGTCCGGCTCGGGCAAATCTACCCTCGCCAACATCATCGGCGGCCTCGACAAGCCCGATTCGGGCTCCGTGGAAGTCGAGGGCGCCGACCTGGCCAAAGCCGGCGACCGTCAGCTATCCGTCTACCGCAACAAACATATCGGCTTCGTCTTCCAGGCCTTCAACCTCCAGCCCACCTACACGGCGCTGGAAAACGTGATGCTGCCGCTCGTACTCGCGGGCGCCGGCGGCAAGGAGCGCAAAGCCCGCGCCCAGGAATGCCTCAACGATGTCGGCCTGGCCGACCGCATGAGCCACCGGCCCACCCAGCTCTCCGGCGGCCAGCGGCAGCGCGTCAGCATCGCCCGGGCGCTCGCCAACAAGCCTAGCATTATCATCGCCGACGAGCCCACCGGCAACCTCGACAGCGCCAAAGGCCGCGAAATCATGACGCTGCTGGCCGGCCTCAACAAGCAGGGGATTACGCTCATTATCATTACGCACGATATGGAAGTAGCCAAACAGGCGAGCCGCGTACTCTCCATCCACGACGGCGCGGTAAAGGAGGGCCGGTCATGAAATTCACCGACATCATCATCCAGGCGCTCAAGAATCTCAAGCGCCAAAAGCTCCGCTCCGCCCTCACCATCTTTGCCGTTATGATCGGCGCCACCAGTGTTACCATCATGCTGGCGCTCGTGACCGGCGCCCAAAGCTTCTTCGTCAGCCAATTCTCGGCCAACGGCACGCTCCAGCAAATCGCCATCTCGTCCCAGACCGACCTCGCCAAGTTTGACCAAGGCAATAACGGCGGCGGGAGTTGCGACTCCTGCGTCAAGCTCACCGACGCGCTCGTTACCAAGATCAAAGCCGTGCCGCACGTCATCGGTGTGGCCCGCCGCGTCTCCGGTGGCTCGCTGGAGTCCGTCACCTACAACGGCACCAAGCTCCGCCTTCAGCAGGTCGAAGGCTACGACGCCAACGGCATCCTTACGAACACCATGCTAGCCGGCCGCGACATCGCCGAGGCCGACAAAGACGGCGTCATCACCATCACCTCGGATTACGCCGACAAGTGGGGTTTCAAGGGCCACTACTCCGACCTCCTCAATAAGCCCGTCCAAATGCTCACCCGCAACGGCTACTCCGGCGTCGGCGCCACCATCGCGCTGCCCCCGCAGCAGGGTCCCGACGGCGGTGGCGGTGGTAATGACCCGCAGCAACAGCCGCCCACCACGCTCACCGCCACCATCGTGGGTATCGTCGACGGCGGTGACCGCGGCGAAACCGTCCGCGCGCCCCTGGCCTGGGTCAACGGCATGAACACCCAGCGCATGTACCAAATGACCGACGCCGACCGCAAAGCCCAAGACGCCGCCAACCGCGCCTGCCAAAACAACCATACTCCTTGCCAGCCGGGCCAGCCCAAAATGACGCTCGTATCCCAAGATTTCCTGACCCAAAACGGCTACAACGGCTTCACCGCCAAGGTCGACGACGTCAAAAACGCCGCCACCACCACGGCCGCCATCAAGAAGCTCGGCGTCGGCGCGGCCGATGCCCAGAGCCTCATCAAGCAGCAGCTCCAGATCTTTAACATCATCAGCCTCGTGCTGGGCGGCATCGGCGGCATCGCGCTGCTGGTGGCGGCCATCGGTGTCGTCAACACCATGGTGATGGCCATCCTGGAGCGCACGCGCGAGATCGGTGTGCTGCGGGCCTGCGGCGCCACCCGCGCCACCATTCGCAGCCTCTTTACTATCGAAGCCTCAGCGCTCGGCTTCCTGGGCGGCGCTGCCGGTGTAGCGGCGGGCTATGGCCTCACGCTGGTGGCCAACCGCATCATCAATGCCCAGCTCGGTGGCTCGGGCCTGGCCGCGCACAATATCATCACGCTACCGCTCTGGCTCATCGCGTCAGTCATCGGCATCGCCACGCTCATCGGCATGCTGGCCGGCCTCTACCCGGCCTTCCGCGCCTCGCGCCTCAATCCCATCGACGCCCTGCGCTACGAGTAGCTTCATAGTATAATCCGGGGATGAAGATCCTCCTCACCGGCCCGGCTCGCGTCGGCAAAACTACCCTCTTCCGAGAACTCACTCTGGCGGCTCCCCAGGCCTTCTGGGTCGTAACCGAGCGCACTCACGACGCGCAGGGGATCCGCACCGGCTTTAAGGCCGTCAACTCACTGGGTGGCGAGGAAATTATCGACCGGCGCGAAGACCTCAAACCCGATGTGCCCATGGGCAATCACCACGTCGACGTCGCGGCTATCGACCGGCTCTTCTCGACACCCATCCAGAAGGCGCTCAAAAACCACGCGCCCCTGCTGCTCATCGACGAAATCGGCCGCATCGAGCGCTATTCGCCGCGCTTTATCGAAGCAATCGACCAAGTCTTTACCAGCCCTGTCCACATTATTGCCGTCATTCATCTCAGCGATGATTGGGCGGAACTCTACAAATCCCATCCCGACGCCCTTACGCTCACACTCTCGGCCGGAAACCGCGACCAAATCCATGACGCCCTCACTTCCATCGTGGCCGCGCTGCCGCTCTTTGATCAGCTATCTGCCAAGGACCAGGCCGGCGTTCAACACTTCGCCCAATCATATGCCCAAAATAGCCAATTTATTCTACTCAAAAAGCTTTTCAAAAACGCCGTTACGTATCTGGCCGATGGCCGGCTCCATCAGGTCGACGACCGGCATTACGCCCTCCAGGGGCTTACCAATAGCCACCACATCGAGCTGTTGCCGGATCATACATGGGCCTGCGATTGCGACCTTTTCCATGGCCGGGGCAAGTTTGCCGGGCAGGCGGGGGAGTGCTCTCATATTCAAACGATTAAGGTTTCTGCCGGCCTGTTCGAGTTCGGCGACTAGAGCCTACGGGTGGCAACACCGAAGAGACGGATAGCGTTCACCACTCGCTATCCGTCTACCATCTGTGTCAAGATAACAAAGACAACCTAAGTGGATAGGAGAGCGGCACATGCCAGCGGAATCCCCCGTCATTAGCGGGCGCGACATCATTAAGACCTACGGCAAAGGCGACGGCCAGTTTACGGCTCTGCGCGGCGTGTCGCTCGACGTTAAAGCCGGCGAGAGCATCGCCATCATCGGCAAGAGCGGCTCGGGCAAGTCCACCCTCATGCACTTGCTGGCCTTGCTCGACAAGCCCTCGACCGGTACCGTCAGTATCGACGGCCAAGACGCCGGCCGGCTGCCGGGCCGCACCCTCAATACCCTGCGCAACAAGAAATTCGGCTTCGTCTTCCAGCAATTCTTCCTCAACGGCGGTGCTAGCGTGCTCGAGAATGTCATTTTGCCGCTCAAGATCGCCGGCGTTCATGGCCGCGAACGCCGCCGCCGTGGGCTCGAAGCTCTGCGCCAAGTCGAGCTCGAAGACAAAGCCAAGAACAAGGCCAAGGACCTCAGCGGCGGCCAAAAACAGCGCGCCGTCATCGCCCGGGCGCTCATCAATGAGCCCCAGATCATCTTCGCCGACGAGCCCACCGGCAACCTCGACAGCGCCACCGGCGCCCACATCGAGAATCTCCTCTTCAACCTCAACAAACGCCACGGCATCACCCTTATCATCGTCACCCACGATGAAGATCTGGCCCGGCGCTGTGACCGTCAGCTCCATATCAAAGACGGCGTCATCGACGTAGCGCCCCGTCCCCGCAGGGGAGTCCGGCTATGAGGCTCATCGACATCTTCACCACCGCCAGCGGCAATATGTTCCGCAGCAAGCTTCGCACCACGCTCACCATCGTAGCGATCTTCATCGGCTCGTTTACCCTCACCCTCACCAGCGGGCTGGGTACCGGTATCTCGAGCTATATCGATAAGCAAGTCGGCAACCTCGGCGGCAAAGACGTGCTCATAGTTCAACCTATCGGCCAAGGTCCGGGCAGCGATAGCGGCCCCAAGGCCTACGACCCCGCCAAGAAAACCTCCGCCACCGCCTTCGGCACCACTACCACCGCCCTCACCGACTCCGACATCACCAAGATCAAGAGCGTGTCCGGTATCAGGAGCGTCGAGCCCAACTTCGTAGTCGTCACGGATTACATCGTGGGCCCTAACGGTAAAAAATACCAAGTATCGGCCAATCCCTATGTCTCGGGCACCAAGGTGGAGCTCGCGACGGGGGATCAAGTCTCGAACGACGTCTCCGAGCGCCAAGCCCTCCTCCCGGTAGATTACGTGCCGGCTCTAGGCTTCGCCAATAATGAAGCCGTGGTAGGCAAGAGTGTCACCCTCGGCGTCACCGACGGCAATGGTAAGCAGCACCAGATCACGGCCGCGCTCAAAGGCGTGCAGCAAAAAGGTCTGACTAATTCCGGCGGTATGAACACCAATGAAGCCCTCACTCAGGAAATCTACCGCACCCAAAGCCTCGGCCTGCCCAAAGCTGTCACCAACAACTATCAAGCGCTCCTCGCCAAATTCGATGCCAACGCCTCTCCGGGCCAGATCACGCATCTCAAAGATGAGCTCAAAAAGAAAGGCTACGCCGCCAAAACCATCGAAGACCAGATCGGCACCTTCAAGGCGGTCATTAGCGGCATCATCGCGGTGCTCAACGCCTTCGCCGTCATCGCACTCTTGGCGGCCAGCTTCGGTATCATCAACACCCTGCTGATGTCGGTGCAAGAGCGCACCAAAGAAATCGGCCTGATGAAGGCCATGGGCATGGGCGGCGGCCGCATCTTCCTGCTCTTCAGCACCGAGGCAGTCCTGCTTGGCTTCTGGGGCAGCCTCATCGGCGTTGGCGTGGCCGAAGTGGTCGGACGCGTCGCCAACCACATCGTCACTACCACCTTCCTCAAGGACCTGCCCGGTCTGCAGCTTCTGACCTTCCCGCCCATCTCGATTCTGGCGATCATGGGCCTCGTCATGGGCATCGCTCTCCTGGCCGGCACGCTACCCGCCACCCGCGCCGCCCGCCAGAGTCCCATCGATTCGCTGCGCTACGAATAAGGTATGAGAGGTTTACGCTCTAGCTTTGTGTGACCCGTAGGTACGGGTGGCAGGAGTGAAATATATCTCCGAACAAGCGGACGCTGGTGCAGATACCGGCTACACCGAAGAGACGGGTAGCGTTCGGACGCGTGAGGAGATATGTTGCACGCCTGACAGGACCCGTGCAATTAAGCCAGCTTGCCCCAAAACGCAGACCCCTGGCTCGCCTCGTGCGGGAACTTTCGTTCAATCCGTCCCCGCAGATCCTCCCGCGTAAACGTCCGCAGCGGCTCCTTCTCCACTAGGTACGCTTCGAGCTTCAAATATACCTGGGCCAGCGCTTCCTGGTTTTGCGCGGATAGCGACCCGCCCGGCGTCATCCCGGCGCTCACTTGGCGCACGGTGTCCATGATCGGGTTAATCGCTCCGCGGTTCGTCGCCAGGCTGGCCGCGTAGATCACCACGTCCAAAGGCGACGAGCTTTTAGCCGCTCTCACTGGAGCCGTCACCTTCCAAAATTCATAACCCGCCTTCACTAGCAGCAGCCCCACGACAGCCAGCGGCACCGTCTCCAGGCTGTTGCGGCCGTACCAGTTGTCGTACCCGGTAGCCTGCAACACCGCGAAATGCAGGTGTGTCAGGGTGTAGCTGAAGAACGCTACAAACAGCCATGTCATCGCGCTTTGGTACGTTCCGCCCATGGTTTGCCGGATGCGCCAGGCGTTCCAGCCCGCCAGCCCGTCCAGCACCAGCTCCCAAATAACAATCGCCGTAAACGTGTGGTGCGCCACCGCCGTCGGCATGATCGAAGACAAATGCACCGGCAAAAAGAACGATACGGCTATCAAGGCAAAGATGGCCGGCAATACGAACCGGAACTTCGTCAGCGCGTCCTTAATCCCCACCGCCTGAGCAAAGGTCCGCAGCGCCCAGTACGCCAGAAAACTCGATAGCACGTAGGGGAGCGCGACCAGCCCGGTCGTAGTCCACCATTCCAGCCCGGTAATGGTCGTGACGGGCACTTGGATCTGAGCGATCGCGAACATAATGATGGCCGCGCACAGTATCAAATACGCCTTTCGCAGGCCGCCCTTAAAGCCCTTCAGTCCCGCCCAAAACAACACGACGGCCTCGATACTCAGCACCAAATAGAGCGACGCCACCATCAGTGTAAGTCTCTGCCCAAACACCGTGCCGCTAATACCACCCGGCGTTATGGGCTCAAAGTAAGCTAGACCGGCCAACACCACTCCTAGCGCTACGCCCAAAAGCGCAACAACTTTGATCTTGTTCATGCTCTCACCTTACCACGACGGGCGTCGTACCTTAATCTTCTTTAAATGCCCATAGCTTATACAGCGTAAAGTTCCAAATCGCGCTACCAATCACGCCCATGCCAAACGCCACCGTCTTAATCACGAAGGCCTCGGTCAAAATGCTTGGCAATAGTCCTGTCAGGCCCAGCGCCGAAGCTGCGCCAAACCAAAGAGTGCCAAAACCCCGGCCGGCCGCCGTCCCCGAAAACAAAAACACCATCGTCGGCTGGATAGCGTATACCGACACGAGCGTAGCCAGCACAAACCGCACGCTCGACCGGCCGACATGCGCCCGGCTGACAAACACCCAGCGGCGATTCCAATAAAAGCTATTAATCATGGCCGCCGTTCCCGAGAAGAACTTGACCACAAATACCCGGTCCAATGGCACATTCAACAGCTTGGTCAGGGTGATATACAGCGTAAAATCGATCAGTGTATTGGAGATCCCCACCAACCCGAACTTCGCACCCTGCTTGATAATACTGGGCTTAGACGCGGCTACTGGCTTCTTTTTCTTTACAGCGGGCATAATGTAAGCATAACTACTTTATATTCTTAATTTACACCCAATGACCCTGTATATCAAAAGCATGGACCAACGCGCCAAAATTGAGGGAGCAGCGCATCTTCGCGCCGACAAGAAGAAACCTTAGCCCTAGGTATTTGCTACAATACATCCATGCACCAACCATCACGCGCGCGCCCTATCATCGGCCTTACATCCGGAGAAATCCACAACATCGCCGAACCATGGTCGCCGGTCGCGTTCGGCCAGAGCCGCACCTACGTCGATAGCATCATCCAGGCCGGCGGCACACCGCTGATCTTGCCGCTGTCCGCCGACGAGGCCGTGCTTCGCCCCCTCTACGAGCTCCTCGACGGCCTCTGCCTGGCGGGCGGCAATGATCTGGACCCGGCACTCTACGGCCAGGAGCCCTACACCGGTGCCAGCGATCATTCCGCTCTCCGCGATACCACCGAGCAAATGCTGTTGCGCTGGGCACTCCAAGACCGCAAGCCCCTGCTGGGCATCTGCCGCGGCATGCAATTATTAAACGTCGAGTCCGGCGGCACGCTACACCAAGAAATCGCCCAAGACCTTCCCGGCACTCTCGACCACAATGCCTCGACCAAGCTTAAATCCCTGGAAGACCTGTCGCACACACTGCGCCTCGGGCCAGATTCCAAACTGGCCAATATTCTCGCCGCCGGTCCCATCGGCACCAACGCCCATCACCACCAGGCCATCGACAAACTCGGCGCCGGCGTCAAGGCCACGGCCTGGACCAGCGACGACGTCATCGAGGCCATCGAGCTGATCAACTATCCCTACGCCATCGGCATCCAGGCTCACCCCGAATCGCTCACGTCGGTGGAGCCTAGGTGGGCCAAGCTCTTTGAGTCATTTGTGGCCGCTACCCGCGAGCAGACCCTCCAACCGCGCGGCAACCTTCTCTAGCTGCCGCGCCGCGTAGGGCTCTTGGTCAAAAATATCGTCTGAAAACACTCGCGACCGCAGTTTCCGCGGGGTTCCATCAAGTGCTACAATAAGCGGTTAGTAGTGTTCACAGACAAGATGGAAGGCGGCGGATGGCCGACAATTGTTCTATACTAGCCCCATGAAGAAATTGTTTACCGACGAAGCCGCCGCCGCTCTTGTGGATTGCGCAGCCACTCTAGCAAAGACCACCGCCACCGATCAAAAAGGCCCGCAGCCCCTCGCCATCTGTTGTATGGTCGCCCAGTCCGATGTGCTAGCCGTGCCGACCGCTCTCCGGCGCATGGACGGCGCCAAGGCCGTAAGCGTTATCTTCGCCACCCACAAAGCCTTTACTGTTTTGGCATACCAGGCCGACTCAATCAAACACGCCGACCGCATCAAAAACCACCTCTGGAGTGAAGCCGATATGGTGCTGCTCCAAAGTAGCGTACCGCAATTTACACCCTGGGACGGTGGCATCATGGTCATGGACGAATCCGGCGAGCTGCTCTGTAGCCTGGCCGCCGCCGGCCGCACATCGGAAGGGGACCGCCGCGCCATGGTGCTCGCCGCGCACCAGATGGGGTATAGGACCAACTTCGATGAGAAAGGCGAACCTTTGCCCGAACACCGGTAATATAATAAAGAAGCATTTAAAAAAGGCACCAATCATGGCATCAGTCCAAAAAATCACACCCAGTCTCTGGTTCGGCTCCAACTGCGAGGAGGCGATGAATTACTACGTCTCGGTCTTCCCCGACTCCAAAATTGTGACGACCAAGTACTATCCCGAAGGCATCACCGAAGGTCCCATGAAAGGCATGGAAGGCAAGGTGCTCACCGGCGTCTTCGAGCTGGCCGGCCAGCGCTTCATCGCGCTCGACGGCGGGCCGCTCTTTAAGTTCAACGAATCAATTTCCTTCACCGTGAGCTGCGAGACGCAGGACGAGATCGATCACTACTGGGACAGCCTCTCGGCGGTGCCCGAATCCGAGCAATGCGGCTGGTGCAAGGACAAATTCGGCGTCTCGTGGCAGATTGTCCCCACTGCCCTTGGCGCGATGATGATGGACGAAGCCCCCGGGAAAGCCGCGCGTGTCACTGAAGTCGTTATGAGCTCGAAGAAGTTCGATATCGCCCAGCTCAAAGCCGCGTACGAGGGGAAGAACTAAGCGCGGGCGTAGCAAGCCACCCAGTCAAGGTCGAGTTGAGCGTAGGCTCCGGCCTTGGCGTAGGGTCCCATGATCGAAGATTCGTTTTGGAGGATCCAAGACATCGGGATATTCGGTACCTTCTTGGTGGTAGTCCCGATCAACTTTCCGTCCATAAAGAACTTAATCGTACCAGGGGTCCACTCGATAGCCGTAGTATGCCAGCTTGTCCACTTGGCCGAGCTCGTGAAGTTAGCCTCGCCGGGGTGGGTGTAGGCGCTAATCCTCTGGGCGTAGTCATTCTCGGGGTAGTCCACCTCAAACCCGCCGTCGTAGAACAAGTGGGCGCTCTTAAACCCAGGGTCGGCGTGCACCACCTTGAACCGCTCCACGTATCGGCCGTACTTGTGGGCCATACACTTGATGGGCGCCACTGTGGCGACATGGTTGTCCTTGCCGGTCTTCGGGCGATACATGCGGATGTGCATCGCGCCGTTGTTTACCGATACGGTGTCTTCGGGGTGGTAGACGCCGCCATAGGGCGCGCCCTTGTTGCCGTCGGCTCCCGATTTCGCGGTGTCCGGCCAGGTATTGGGGTAGGCCCACCAGTTGCCGTAGTAGCTGCCGTATTTCTTCAGGCCGCCGCAGTAAGGATACGCGGTGTTGGTATTGTGGTCGCAGTCGCTAAAGGCGCCCTTGGGGACAGTGGCGGTGAAGTTATCGGCGAAGATCTGCTTCCAGCCTGTCAGGTTGCCGACAGGCATAGCCTGACCGCCGGGTGTGGCAGTTGAGGTGCCGCCACCGGTACTGCTACCACCGCCGGCCCTGGCCGGGAAAGTTTGGGCGGTCCACTTCTGAGCATCCGTGCCATTGCAGGCCCAGATCCAAACGGTGTTGCCCTCAGCGCTACTAGAATATTGGTCATCTAAGCACAGCTTCGATCTGACATGAACGATAGTCCCGTCGGCTGGATTAACTTTCCACTGTTGGAGAGCTCCCGCCGGGTCCGTGGTCTTGGCGGCGCATGGCTGCAAGACCGCTAGTGTCTTGGCCGTTACCGACCCACTGTCCACATCGAGGCAGTAACCGCTGGCGTTGGTGATCGTGCCGTTACTGTTGATCTTCCACGCCTGGGCGTTCGACGAGCCGCAGGTGTTGAGCTGGATAAGGGTGTTGCCGTTCACCTTAACCTGGTCGTTATCATTGAGACATTTGCCGGCAATACCCACGAAGGCGGTGTAAGAGCTAGCCGCCTGCGTCATCAGCTGATAGCTAACGCCAAAGATTACCAGCGCGAAGACGGCGCCCCACAAAAACTTAGTCCGAAAACTCAGCCGGCTGAGCATCGTCTTGGGGCGTTTCGATTTTACGGCCGTTGATTTGGTTTTGCGGGCGGGTGTTTTTTTGTTTGGCATATACCTATTGGGTGCTAATACTTACCATTACTTATACTTCTTATGCTTGGTTAGGTCAAATTTTTGTATAATTGCTTTGGGAGCTCCGCCTTTTACATGCGGAGCTCCCTTCAAACTAGTCGCAGTTACTTGGACGGCTTACTTATGCTGGATCGCCTAGAAAAAGCCAATCTAATCACCCGAAAACCAAACCCGAAGGACGGACGCGGCGTGCTGATCGAAGCCAACAAGAACCTGGCGGAAACACTTGGACCAACATTCGCAGGTATTCAAAAAGTACAAATTGAGCACCAATAATGAAAGACTCTGAATTAAAAACCACCCTCAGCGAGGACGCGGAAAACTATCATAATTATCGACCGCGTTACCCCAGGCTCTTTTTTGAAACGATGTGATAATTGCATGGTGATCCCACGGAGAATCGAACTCCGGTTGCCGGGATGAAAACCCGGTGTCCTAACCGCTAGACGATGGGACCACGAAACGAGCGAAGTGCGAGAACGTTTTTAACTGGTACATACTACCATTTTTGGCAACTTTACTCAAGATGCTACCATATCTATTAAGAAAGAAGAGGGGTGCGATGAGGCGGTTCGGCGTGCTGGCGGGCGTATTAGCGGTGGGCTTGATGCTGCGGTTGCACGCGCTTTCGCCCTACATTTTCTATCCTGACGGCTACCAGAGCCTCATGGTCGCTCGCAATCTCCAGACCGCCCATCGGGCCGTGGCCACGATGGGGCCGGGTGGGCTGCTGTACCCGGATCTCTTCGGCTGGACCCGCCCGGCTTACTCGGCGTTGATCGCGTTGGGTAGCGGCCTGGGGCTGCGGCCGGTAGTAGCGGCGCAAGGCATTAATATGATGGCGGGCCTGGCGGCGATAGTACTAGCCTACCACCTAGGTGGCCGCCTGCTCGCCAGTCGTCGCGCCGGCCTGGCCGCCGCCGCCCTGCTGGCCGTGTCGTATGGCCCGGTAGTGTGGGGCGGCTTTGTGCTCAGTGAGGCGCTGAGCGTGCTCATGCTGCTGCTCGTTATTTGGCAGGCGGGGCGCCGGCACGACTTCGCGCTCGGCGCGCTGCTGGCGCTGGCCACCCTCACGCGCTACGAGTACGCCATTTTGCTGCTGCCCACGCTGGCTTTCGCCGTGAGACCGTTTTCATGGGCCCGGGTGGGCGCCGTTCTCGGCAGTTACATGTTGCTCGTGGCCCTGGCCTTCGCTCTCATCCACCCCTTCGCCTACGGCCCGGCTGCCGCTCTGGCTCAGATGGGCGGCCTGCCGCTCATTACATTGGGTCTCATGACGGCTGTTTTGCTCGTGGCTCTTGCTGGTAAATTTCTTACACAAAATGTAAAAAATTCCCCATTACGCTCCGTTATTGTAGCTCTCCCCGCGATCCTAGCCGTCACCGCTCTCATCGTCCTGCCGTCGGCCCGAGGCTTCCTAGCCACCGATCCACTCATCGCCATCGCGGCAGTCACCGGCCTCACGCTCATGCTGCGCCGGCCGCAGCACCGCGCCCTCGCGCTCTATCTCCTCGCCGGCGTCACCCTCCTGGCCGTCATTTATGCCCGCATCAATCCCACCATGGACCGCTATTGGACCCATCTCATACCGTTCTTGCTCCTGCCGGCCGCCTACGCCGTCATCACGCTGTGCCGCCGCCGCGCCATGCTTGCACTATTTGCCCTATTATTTACCATCCAAGTGATTATCAGCGCCATTGGCCTGCGCGGCGAGCCTGGCAACCCTTGGTTTCAGCCGGGCTACGAGGCTGTAGCGGCCCGGCGTATTACCGGCCTCGTTCCCTCAAACGCCGTCATCGTAGCGGCTCTGCCCGAGCCCTATTACCTCATTACCGGACGCACCACGCAGTCCATCGCCGATCGGCCGCCGTATATCTTCCTGCCTCCCGAGCTCAAATCCCGCCCGCTCTACATCATTCAGGACGAGGCCATGCGCCGGCTCTTTCCCCGATTTTCGGCTCTGCTAGATGAAAAACTCCAAGACAATAAGGCCGCGCAGCTCAAGGTTGGAACGGATTTTCGGTATATTACACAAATCATACCGGAGCACCAACCGCTTACTATGTATAAGACCAACCAGTCAGAACTGACAGCGGTCATTCATTAGTGAACACAAAGGTTAATACCATATGCAATCCCAGTCAGTAGTAGTAGTGGGTCTGGGGTACGTCGGCTTGCCCCTGGCGCAGTTGGTCCAACGCAAGGGCTATTCCGTCACCGGCATCGACACCGACCCGGCCAAGATCGCCGCCATGGACGACCTCCCGGTCGCGTCCAGTTTTGAATCCGTCAAGAGCGCCGGCATTGTCATCATCTGTGTCCCCACACCGGTCTATGCCGACAAGCTGCCCAACCTTGAGCCCGTCACCGGCGCTGCCACCAGTGTCGGCAAGCACCTGGCCAAGGGCACGCTGGTGGTGCTCGAATCCACCGTCAACCCCGGCGTCACCGAGGCCGTCGTCATCCCTGTCCTGGAGGAGCAATCCGGCCTTACCGCCGGCCAAGATTTCACCGTTGCTCACTGTCCCGAACGCATCAATCCCGGCGACGCCAAGTGGCATGTCGGCACTATTCCGCGCGTCGTCGGCGCCTCCACCGAGGCCGGTCTGGCCCGCGCCGTGGAGTTCTACCAGTCCATTATCGAGGCCGACATTTACCCCATGGCCAGCCTCAAAGAAGCCGAAGCCGTCAAAATAGTCGAGAACTCCTTTCGCGACATCAACATCGCCTTCGTCAACGAGCTGGCCATCTCCTTCGCCAAGATGGACATCGACGTCGTCAATGTCATCAACGGCGCCGCCACCAAGCCGTTCGCTTTCATGGCGCACTATCCCGGTATCGGCGTGGGCGGCCACTGCATCCCGGTCGACCCCTACTACCTCATCAACCGCGCCAAGCAAAACGGCTTCGACCACGACTTCCTGCAACTCGCCCGCCGCATCAACAGCCACATGCCGGAATACGCCGTCGCCCTCACCACGGACGGCCTCAACGAGTTGGGTCTAGCCCTCAACGGCGCCCATATCGCCCTCCTCGGTCTGTCCTACAAACCCGGCGTCGGCGACCTGCGCGAAGCTCCGGCCTTCACCCTCATTGACCTGCTCGAGAAGAAAGGCGCCCGCATCACCGCCTACGACCCCTACATCGCCAAGGATGCCGCCCTGAGCGAATACCACGAGCACGCCCGGCACCACAAGCACGATGGAACGTTGGTAGGGGAAAACGGCAAGGCCCGCACCGGCCTCCACCTCGCCGGCAGCCTGACGGACGCCCTCCAGGGCGCCGACGTCGTCATCGTCGCCACCGGCCATTCCGAATTCCTCAAGCTCACCCCGGCCCAGCTCCAAGCTCACGGCGTCCGCTTCGTCCTCGACGGCCGCAACTGCCTCGACAAAGCCAAATTCATAGAGTCCAAGCTACTCTATCGCGGACTCGGGAGATAACCGCCCTATGACACAACCAAAACTCATCATCCAAATACCCAGCTATAACGAAGAAAAAACCCTCAAAGACGTCCTCGACGGCATCCCCAAGCACATCCCGGGTGTCGGCGCTATCGAGACGCTCATCATCGATGACGGCTCACGCGACCGCACCCTCGAGATAGCCGAGGCCTATCCGGTCGATCACATCCTGCGCCACCGTCAAAACCGCGGCCTCGCCATCACCTTCGCCGATGGCATGCACGAATCGCTCCGCCTCGGCGCCGATATTATCGTCAACATCGACGGCGACAACCAGCACCCCGCCAACCGCATCCCGGACCTCATCGCCCCCATCCTGGAGGGCACGCACGACATCGTGGTAGCCGACCGCGGCGTCCGTGGCATCAAGGAATTCAGCGCCACCAAGAAGCTCTTCCAGCGCCTCGGCAGCAAGGTCGTTCGCTGGGCCTCGCACACCAATGTCCCTGATGCCCCCTGCGGCTTCCGCGCCTACTCGCGCGAGGCCGCCCTCTCCACCAACATCATCACCACCTTCAGCTACACCATGGAGACCATCATCCAGGCCGGCCACAAACGTCTGGCCGTCACCCACGTCGCCATCCCCCAGCGCCCCAAAACCCGCGAGTCCCGTCTCTTCACCGGCATCGGCCAGCACATTTCCCGTTCGGCCGTCGCCATTCTGCGCAGTTACACCATGTATCAGCCCTTCAAGGTCTTCCTCCTGAGCGGCTTCCTGGTGTTCCTTATCGGGACTATTCCGTACTGGCTGGTGCTCTACCGCGTCTTCGCCGAACCCTACAACGTCGGCGGTCACGTCCAATCATTAATCCTCGGTGCCGTCTTCATGATCCTCGGCATCATGTTCGTCATGATCGGCATCGTCGCCGACCTCCTCTCCATCAACCGCAAACTATTAGAGGACACGCTCTATCGCCTCAAGAAGATCGAGTATGGCGAGAGCCCACACAAAACGGATCATCCCTTGAGCGGCCGATGAATATCCGATTGCTCTTCATTACCCGCGCTTATCCTCCGTCCGTGGGGGGGATGGAGCAAGTTTCCTATAATCTCGCCCAAGCTCTCAAGGAAGAACTGCCGGTCGAAATTATCGCTTACGGAGGCAAAAGAATCGGCCTTCTGTGGTTTCTACCCCAGGCGTTCTTCCTGGCTCTCTGGAAAATATCCCGGCATGGCATTACGCACATTCATCTTGGGGATGCGGTCCTATCTCCTATCGGACTAGCCTTAAAGATACTCACGCGCAAAAAAGTTAGCGTCACCGTTCACGGTCTTGATGTCACTTACAAAAACCCCCTATATAGGGCCGTCAATCTGCCGAGCCTGCGCCACCTGGACAACATAATCTGCGTTTCCAAACACACCCTAGAGCAATGCACCCAACGTGGCGTTCCTGCTAGCAAATGCACTGTCATACCCTGGGGCGTCGACCCACAAGAATTCCGCGTCACTGCTAGCCGCGAGGACCTGGAGGGCATCACGGACATGAACCTAAGTAATAAAAAAGTTCTCCTCACCGTCGGGCGGCTCGTCAAACGCAAAGGCGTCGCGTGGTTCATCGATCAAGTCATGCCCATCCTCGGCCCGGAGTACGTCTACCTGATAGTAGGGGAGGGCCCGGAGCGCCCGGCCATCGAGGCGACCATTACAAACCACGGTCTCCACGACCGCGTAAGACTCCTCGGCCAACTACCCGACCGCGAGCGCACGGTCCTCTACAATACCTCCGACATCTTCATCATGCCCAACATCCCCCTGCCGGGCGACATGGAAGGGTTTGGGACGGTGGCGATAGAGGCATCCGTCGCGGGAATGCCGGTTGTAGGGAGTAATCTAGAAGGCGTAAAAGATGCGGTGATCGACGGCGAGACGGGCTGGCTTGCCTCGCCGCAGTCGCCGGCTGACTATATTATGTGCATAGGCAAGGCACGCGACACTAATCGTCTTCGTGTCGCCAGGATCACCGAACAAAAATTCAATTGGCGAGCCACTGCCATTGCTTACCGAAAGACTTTGGAGCACTCGTGCGCATAGCTATTATTTGTGAGCTCGCCAATACGCAACGACAAGGCGGCGAGCAGCATGCTATGCTTACGCTCGCTCGAGGATTGGCTAAGCAGGCTCATGTGGATGTATTCAGCTACGCTCCGTCCCAGGGTCAAAAGCTCATAGCAAGCAAAATACCTCTTGGGCTTCGGCTGCTACCATTTATTCGTGATATGTTCTTCCTGCCTATTATCGGGAGGTTCCTTCTGCGGAAGATTGATCAAGATTACGATGTTATTCAGGCGACATCATCTACTCTCGCGGCTTTTTATCGGCCGCGTACCCGGTTTATCGTTACTTGTCATATTATCCGCTCTCAAAAAATCCCACTTTTCTACCGCCTACCCAAATACTGGCTTTTATTCAATCCACTTACTTATCGGATCATGAAGCGGCTTGAGCGGCGAGGTCTGCGTAATGCCGATAACGTGGTCGTAATTCGCGAGCATCAACGCCAATTTCTTATTGACGAACTTAAAATATCGCCCAAAAAGATCACTCTCATACCCAACGGTGTCGATGTGGAGATCTTTAAGCCACAAGCCACACCCAAGAAGAATCAGGTAGTTTTCGTCGGCCGTACGACCTTCCCAAAAGGCTTCAATTTGCTTGTTGACGCGGCTAATTATATCGAGGGCGATATTATCGTCATCACCCAAAAAGGCGCCTCTGAACTACTGGCAAGAGCTCAGAAAACACCCAATATGCAAATCATCAAAAGTGCGCCGCCGGAAGTTGTAGCCGGACACTACGCGGAGTCTAAGGTATTTATCTTACCTTCTCTCGACGAGGAGCAGCCCCTCACCGTTCTGGAGGCACTCGCCTGCGGGCTTCCAATAGTGGTGTCCGAGAAAGCTGCGTCGGATGTGTTTACCAGAGAGAGTACCGTTGAAGGGAAGGTTCTCGATTATCTTCGGCCAGATACCATCGCTGAAGCGGTTAATTATTACCTGAGAACCAGCATGGGGACCATAAAAAGAAACCGCCAGATTGTTGTTGACCAATATTCCCTCGAAAATAACCTGAACCATTACCTGAGGCTTTATGAAGATAGTTAAATGGATAAAAAGCGAGAAATTCCTTGTCATAATCGGCGGTCTGCTCGTATTCAGTTTTTATGCCTTAATTACACTCAATCTGAACATACATGGTGATTCTAAATTCCATACTCAATTTGCCAAGGAGAGTGTTGAAAGCGGGTTTCTCGTAAAGAACCAGCCATACAGGATTTACTCAATAAGTAATGGGCAGATAAGCTTTGAGCCTATCTCATACCCCCTAGGATCGGAGGCCTTATTCGGCTCTCTCTATGCTATCGGTGGTGAGACCCTACTCCAGTTGCTATCAGCAATAATGGCGCTTGGGGTTTATTTACTCGTCTATGTTTTGCTACGGGAATTCGGCAAAAAAGTTGCCCTTCCTACGGCAATTTTATCGGTGTTGGTAGTCGGCGAAAGACTGTTCATGACGCCGTTGCTCGAACCACTCCTTCTGATCCTATTACTCGGCGCGGTGGTGTGTGTCAAAAACTTCCTTCGTCAAAATGATAAAAAACAGCTTTACCTGGCGGCGCTTTTTGTAGGCGCGGCGACATGCATAAAACAACAGGGTCTAGTAGCACTATTCGCCATAGCGGGCTTCCTTACTTGTTTTTTTGTTTGGAAAATTGCCCACAAGGAATGGGGGCTAAGAAAGATAAGCGCGCTATTTATCTTTATCCTTATAGCGTTTACCGTCCCTGCTCCTTCGATTGCCGAACAAATACATCGGACAGGAACATTTGCTTTTGCGCCCGGAAGGACGGAACTGCCATCATCGATGCCTTTTTATAATCTGGTGCAACCACTGCTCACAAGTAAATTCGCTGTAAAACCTGAAGCCAAGGCAGCAATAAAGGAACAGGTTAAGTACAACCAAAAAAAGCAATCTTTCACCGACAAGGTTAGGGGGTTCCTTTTAGCGCCTATCCTTTTTTACCGGTCTACGGATAGTGGTTTTCTTTCATCCAGCTACACAATGCTCTTCTACGGAACGCTCACATTGTTGTTACTATTCGTTATCGCATTGATACGACGCGGAGATGTCTTTGGAGGATTCCTCGTATACTTAATGATTACCGAAATGCTCGTTTCCTTTACCTTGAAAACGCCCATAACTCAGTACCACACCTTTGGAGTAATTCTGGTGGTTATGGTGCTGGCCCTAGCTCTGAAAAATCTTCTAGCTTTGGCCAAAGTACCCGGCATAGCCTACCTCCTTCTTGCTTTTGGGCTGTTCACATTTAACTACGCGGACTTGCTGGTCCCTTTGTGGAGCTCATCGGGTAGAGAGGACGGCCATAGCTTAACGGCCTACCAAAGAATAGGGGCATATGTCCAAGAGAGTACGCCCAAGAGCTCAATCTTTCTCGCTCCAGAGACAAGCTTCAGATATTATGCCAAGCGCGATACGATCTGGCTTACAGAGGACAACGCGGATGTCGTGATGCGCATCATCACCAACCCCAACCCCGATAATGAGCTGAAAGATTTACGTAGTCTATCCGTAACGCACGTAGTAATAAACGCGAGCCAGTTAAACCGATACGGAGTAAACGATTATCTGCCGCCCGACGGGCTTTATGCGGGTATCAAAAACTCACCACATTTTAAGAAGCTCTATGACCCTTATGGTGATGGGCATTTCGTAATCTACGAGGTGCGCTATGAGTAATATGGGCCGGGGCGTTATGTATCTTGGCGTCTCATCAATCTTTTTCATGCTCTCTGGCTACCTGATAAATATATTACTCGGACGGCACCTGGGGCCAGAATTATATGGTGCCTACGGGGTATTGATGTCGCTAATGACTACGATGAATATCATGCAAGTTTCGGGGATGCCGCAAGCGGTCAGCAAGTTTACGGCGGAAGATGAAGACAACTCCGAGGCTATCTTGCGCAGCGGCATTATGATTCAGCTATGGTCAACTCTTGTGATCGGATTAACGTTCTTTGTTTCAGCGCCTCTCTTCGCGGTCATCTTTAAAGATCCTGCCTTCACGGGCTACATGAGAGCCTTGTCGCTGGTCTTCCCTTTCTATGGGCTCTTCGCTCTCTATGGTGGTTACTACAATGGCCGGCATAACTTTAAACGGCAAGCGATTATCAATAGCACCTACTCTGTCGTAAAGCTCGGGCTTGTCGTGGGGCTGGCGCTTGCATCTGGGCTCTATGGCGCCATCGCGGGCTTTGTTATGGCGTCGCTCTTTGCTCTTATTGGCGCTTTCCACAGGCCCAAAACCGTCCGAAGGTTTCCGTATCGTCCTCTTATCTTGTACTCACTCCCACTTATCGGATTCGCGGTACTCTCCACCCTTCAGCTCTCCGTCGACCTCTTTTCCCTGAAGGCGATGACATCAGACGCGCGCTTGGTTGGGTATTACGCGGCCGCCCAAAGCATAGCAATCATTCCTTTCATGGCTATGAGCGCGATAGGACAAGTATTGTTCCCGAGCATCGCCAGGCAATTGGGCCAAGGCCGCGTACATGATGCGCGGAGGAGCATAAGACAAGCACTTCGCTACCTCTTATTGCTGTTAGTTCCTATTGCCGTGCTAATAGCGGCAACAGCGCCTGACCTTATAAGTTTTCTCTTTGGCGCCAAATATTTACCCGCGGTTCCTGCGCTCCGGCTTCTTGTCCTCGGCTATGTTTTTCTGACGATATTTATGACATTCGCAAACATCCTAAACGGTTCAGGAAGAGCACATGCCTCGGCATTATGGGCCGGCATTGGCGTGGGCACCGCCTTTGTGCTGTGTATCCTTCTCATCCCTAATTACGGAAGTATCGGCGCCGCGGCGACAACCTGTATCGGGGCTTTTCTCGCGGCGGCGGGGGCGATTATAGCAACTTATCGCAGCCTCAAATTCAGGCCGCCATATCTCAGTATATTTAGACTGTCGATTGCGGCGATGGTGCTTTATGCGGCGGCCTATTTTGTAAGGCTGCCCACTGCGGTATTGCCGCTTTGGTATGTAGCATTAAGCGCGGCCTATGTTTGGCTACTTAGGCTTATGGGAGAAATCACCATCCAAGATTGGCAAATGACGAAAGCTCTATTCTCAAAACAAGACAGAGGAAGCGGATTATGAATAAAAACAAAAAGTGGTCACGGCTAACGGCCCTTGCGGGGTCCATGGTGTTAGTCGGATATATCTTATTCGTCAACGCGATGCCATTAGGCGTGAGCTACGATTTCAAGCCAGGAAATAAAAATGTGTCATCGCTCGGCCCTGGAACCCGGGTTGAGACGCTAAATAGAAGTCAACGCCTCATCCAGGATCTCGCGTACTTCACGTCTAATATGACATTTCTTTTTGAACATGCACGAGTTCGCATGGCAATAAAAACTAGCGATGTAAACCAGGTGGCTTGGTTGGGGTATAAAGACCAGCAAGCTTGGCATTACAACAATCAAGTTATAAGCGCGCCATTCATAGATTCATTAGGCTGGGCCAGGGTGGGAGAAGGGCCCTACCTCTATCAGAAACAACCAAGCTATAAGTCCTACGCCGATTTTATGGCTAATACACCTAGGGACAAATTTATAGGGGTCTATAACTACAGCGATACCGCGCTACGCCAGAGCAAGGCGGACATGTCAGGTTACAAGCCCGCCACCGCTGAAACGGTCGTCTCTACTCCTATCCGTGGCAAAGTTACAATGTACGCTTACCTCGCCAATGAGCCGTTTCGCCTCGCCGTCGAAAAAAGAGACCTTAATTGGTACAAAGATCCTGACGTTGCTACGGTAAAAGTCTACAAAGATACGGACAAAGTCTTCGAGACGACAATAGGTGACGACGGCAACACAAACGACGATCATCATCCAGGAGCCTCGCAACAAGCTGACATTAAGAACCCCGGCCCCGGACTGCCTGAAGCGGGTGTTTACAAAATTGTAATAGACGCACCGGACGACTCGATCATCACCAAAATCGCCACCAACATGCATAAGATTACGTTTGAAGGTCCTCTCCACCTGGCAGGCAACCATGAGGTTTACGGCGATGTTGTACCGCCGACCGCATCGGTTGACATCTTCACGAATGCCACCGATGTCTCGGCGCAAGCATTCTCTAGGTCGGCTCAAACGCTCATAGCAGGTGGAAAATCAGTACCATTAACTCAATCACAAACGTTCATCAATCTCGCGTCCACGCCACAGATTAGTGCCATCAAGGCCCCCAAGAGTGACATCGTCATCAATGGCGTCGGCTACTTCGCCTTCAGCCAAGATCAATTCTTTGAACCCACCCCCTATCACATTCTCCAAATCACCGGCCCCAAAGACCTCGAAAAAGTCGACTATGTACTCACCAACTACAAACCGCCCAAACAGCTCGGCGACGGCTGGGTAGAGGTGGAGCGGGAGTTTGATCTTAGCGGCGCCGTGGTGCAGAAAGGTAAGCTTAGTTGGGTTATTAGCGCGCCGGGACTGGCCGATAACAAGCGCAGTATCGAGATTAAGGATATTCAAATGACGCTCACTAAGAAAGGCTGGTTTAAGTAATGGCGCGGATTACCGATATAGCTGTGGCTCTCGTGGGTGGCGCCTATGTACTCTTCGCGCCTGGTCTGGTGCTGTCGTTTGTGTTCTTCCGCCGCGACGCCATCGATTGGCTGGAGCGGGTGGCCCTGAGCTTTGCGCTATCGGTTGCCGTGGTGCCGCTGGTGGTGTTTTACTTGAACATGATAGGGATAAAACTGACGCGTCTAAGTGTGGTGCTGGAGGTTGCGGCGATAATGGTGGTGAGCGGGGGAGTGGTATGGTGGCGAGTCCGCCGGGTACAGCCGCGTAAGCCGCCGGCCGCCAAGCCCGCGCCGGTGATGGGACCAGAGCCCAGCGTCCCGCCAACCAAGCCCGCGCCCCGGCGGCGGTCCATGGACGCGGTAGGACGGAGGAACCATGAGTAACCAAAAGCAAACCCCAAACAACGGCCCCGACAGCCTCGATGAGTTGGATTCAACCTTGCGCGGCGCCAAATTCAGCCTCTGGGCGACGGCCCGGGAGGCCTTCCAGCGGCTTGTCCGCAAGCTGACGCGGGGCCGGCGGCTATGACTACGTGGCGCACCAACACCAATACTTCTAGCCGCGAATTCTTCCAAGTATCACTCGTGACGTATCTCCTGCTTACACTGGCCGAGGCGCTCAAGGAAGGATTTGTTTCGAACTTCTTTAATATGAATTATCTGCTGCTCGTGGTTTTACTCGCCGGAGTTGCCATGGTGCTCACCGAACCGGCCGAGAGCGAGATCAAACGCACCATGGAGGTGGTGCACCAAGCCGTCCGCGCGCGTTTGGTCCGGCCAGCCGTGGATTCCGTCCGGAGAGCCGGCCGCTTCCGCACCATCGATCTCCGCGAACAGCCCTCCCGAAAAATACCTACCAGTCGGCATCGTTAAGACCACCACTACCAGATAAGAATTGCTATTGGTGATTATCCTAATTATCACCAATAATCCATGCCGGAAACCGTCAGATCATCCTGTTGATCAATCGGTTTATATCTATAGAGTAGGACGAGTAGTAGTAAGGAGGGGTGCATTCTATGAAGCGAAAGCTCGCGTTAACGGCGGCCGCCATTGCAATAACCGGCATGGCAGCTTCCAGCGCACTGGCCGCGCCAGGCAACGACAACGGTAATAACAACAACAGTCGTCCTGGCTGGGGTAACGGTGACGCTCAACATGTCCACACCGGACCACCGGGGGAGTCGGTAAACCCAGGACATCATCATTTCTTCTGGTGGTGGATCTGGAATTTCTTGCGACATTTCCATTTCCCATGGTCATAAAAAAGAGCGGCTCCGGCCGCTCTTTTTTTGTAACAATGCCCAAGTCGGAGATTATGGCTTTGAGGATACGATAAGAAGGTAATTAAGAGGTGAGGTAATAACTATGAATGGACGTTCAGTATCAATCGCGCGCTCCATGGCCGTCATTGGCGGCACCGGAGCATTAATCGTAGCGGCTACATTTGCGGCATTTACGACCAATGCCGTATCGATAAACGGTACTACGCTGGCCGTGGAAGACAGCAGCGACTTTCTGCGTATCTACGATTTTGCCGGGGCCAACTTTGCCACCAGTACGGCCAACCCGGCCAACGCCGGCAACATCAACCTGACTCTGCATCAAGGGGTAGAGAGCGCCAAACAGCACTTCTATCTGCAGAACACTAGTACCGACACCGATATTGGCATATCGGTCAAGGCCGCCGGCGTAACCGGCACTATAGATCACACCAAGGTTAAAGTCAGGTTCTATGACGACGCCGCCAGCCCCCACCTTCTTGGGTCGGACACATTGGCCAACCTGGAGAGCACGGGAGTGGCGCTCAACACCGGCGAAGGCAAGCTTCCGTTTAACACGCAGGGCGACAGTAGTAGCCTAGGGACCGATCACAACGGTAACTATCTCGTGAGCTTCGAGCTTACCGGCTCCGGCGAAAATGGCCACACCTTAAGCGACGTCAACCTGCTGTTCACTGGCACCAGTCTCTGACTCACGAAGTAAAGGTATAGCAATGAAACGACTCGCACAGGTACTCAAATACGCCACCCTGGCCGTTTACGGCCTGTGCGGGCTCGCTTTGCTAGCCTTCATGGTCCCGGCCACCGGCTTGCAGGCCAAGTCGGTCATCACCGGCAGTATGCGGCCGGCTATTCCGCCGGGATCCCTCGTAATTATCCGAGAGACGCCTCTGGCGCGGCTGGCTACCGGGGACGTCGTCACTTATCGCAAAGCGCCGGGGTCGGTCGTCACCATCACGCACCGGATTATTGGAAAAACAGAAAAAGCCGGCATACCGTACCTCATTACCAAAGGTGACGCCAACCCTTCGGCCGATGTTGGAGTTCCGGGTGGCGCCGTTATCGGCAAAGTTGTATCACACGTGCCGTATGTGGGCGGCCTCGCCACCAGCATGAGGGGGCCGGCGGTGCTCTTGCTCGTAGTCGTCTTGCCGGGTCTGGTGGTCATATGGAATGAATTAAACCATTTGCGCCGTACCATGAGAGCGCCGGCGTCCAAACCCATCATTCTCCTGGTTCTGGTGTTGGCGCCGATCGTAGTCGGGGCTACCCGGGCCGCGCTTACTACCAATACCGCTCAGATCACCGGCATTGCCCTGGCTGTTGCGGCCGCCCCCGCTACTCCCGCTCCGTGCCCGGGAACGGTCATCGTTCAGAACAATGGACCTGGCTCCGCCAACACGGTCACCTGCCATTCGTCGGTCACGGTCAACGCCCACAACACTACGGCCGTCACCGTCACCAACACCTCCACCCAAACCAGTAGTACCGGTAGTGTTTCGGCAGTCCATAACGCCAATACCACCCACAGTAATATAATCGTAAACGGCTTCTAGAAAATTGGAACATTGTACGTAGATGGCAAATGCGAAAGGCATACCATACACAGCATGCGCAGGAGGATAATCATCGGAATAACGGCTCTCAGCCTGGCAGTACTGGGCGGATTTGTCGTGTCAGTTCATTCACAACCTATCGCGAAGGCTGCTTCCACTGCCGACCAATCCAACCTCAGGCTGTCGCTCGATGTTTGGAACGGCCGGATAGTACACCAGGAAGTCAAGGCCACCGGCAACGCCAAAGTGGCCATAAGTACGCCGCCGCCGTGGCCCGCCCCAAGTGTCCCGCCGCCGGTTCCGCGCGGTACGACAGCTACAGGCTACACCGGCGTAAATGTCTCCAGCGCGCGGGTGAGTATCTCGGATTCTTCCACTCAGATTACGAGTACGGGTGACGTCAATATCCACCACTCTAGCAGTAGCTCGTCTTCTAATGGTTCCAGCACCAACCGTAGCTCGGTACATATAACCATTAATAACCACTAGTCCCAACATCTGGACCCGCTAGCCATACGGTCGTGTCTAGGAGTATTGTAATAGTTGGATTAATTGGGATACCTATGCTCGCAGCTTCATTTAAACGCACTAAAATCGTGGCCACTATCGGCCCATCATCAAACTCGCCGCAGGTGCTCGAGGAGTTGCTGCTGGCCGGGGTAAATATGTTCCGGCTCAACTTCTCGCACGGCACCCATGAGGAGCACGGCCAAGTGGCCAAATATGCCCGGCATCTCTCCGACAAACACGGCAAGCCGGTGGCCGTTCTGGCCGACATTCAGGGGCCCAAGATTCGCGTAGGCACTCTGCCTATTGACGGGCTGCCGTTTGTCCGCGGCAACGTCGTGCGCTTCCAGTTTGGCGCCGACTACGAAGCCAGCGGTGTTATCCCCGTCCAGCACGACATCTCCAAATACCTCAAGAACGGCGAGCGCGTCTTCCTTCGCGACGGCCAGGTACAGATCGAGGTAGAGAAGATTCAAAAACAGCTCATCACCGGCAAAGTGCTCACGCCGGGCATCGTCTTCTCGAACCAAGGCATGAACCTGCCCGACACCGACCTAGGCGGCGATATCCTCACGCCCAAGGACATCGCCGATATTGAATTCGCCGCCAGCCAGGGTGTGGATTACATTGGGTATTCCTTCGTACAAACCGCCGATGACATTCATAAGCTGCGCGAGCGGCTCGTCAAGCTCAAATGTGACGCCAAAATCATCGCCAAGATCGAGACCGCCGCGGCCGTCGAAAACCTCGAAGAGATCGTGGCCGCCACCGACGTCATCATGGTAGCGCGCGGCGATCTGGCCATCGAGACCAAGCCCGAAGCCGTCCCCGCCGCCCAGCGCCGCATGATCGAGCTCGGCAAACAATACCGCAAGCCCGTCATCGTCGCTACCCAAATGCTCGAAAGCATGATCCAGTCGCAGCAGCCCACCCGCGCCGAGGTGTCCGATGTGGCCACCGCCGTCCTCGAAGGCACCGACGCCGTCATGCTCTCCGGCGAGACCGCCATGGGCCTCTTCCCGGTCGAGGCCGTCAAGATGATGAAACGCGTCATTCTCTACACCGAGCGCGAAGAAATCGCCGGCCGCAACAACCTGCCCGAATGGCGCGACTTCGGCCACGAACGCCAAAACGCCATCTCCGCCGCCGCCGTGGTGCTAGCCAACCAACTGCCGGCCAAGGTCATCATCGCCGAGACCAGCTCCGGCCAGACCGCCCGCAATATCTCCGCGCTGCGCCCCAACATGCCCATCATCATGGTGACCGACCACAAGCGCGTCTACTACCAAATGGCCATCGTCTGGGGCGGCAAATCCTACTTTGCCAAAGACATGAAGGGCGCCACCGACCACGTCATCCGCCAGCTCAAAGCCGCCGAAAATATCACCAAAGGCGACGCCGCCGTGGTCGCCTCGGGCAACCAGCCCGGCTTGGTCGGCGGCACCGATAAAGTCGTCATCAAGATCACCGAGTAACGCGCGCGATGGGGCATCTCGCCGACTCCGAACTCCAAAGCCGCCTAGCTCAGGCGGCCAGTCAGGTCTCGATAGGCGCCGAATATGTGCACTACAAAGGCAATATCTACCTAGTGACCGGCTTGGCCATCCTCGAAGCCACCGATGAAGTTGGCATCATTTACGATGCTCGATATGGCGAAGGTCTCACATTTGTGCGGGCGCTCGAGTCGTGGCTCGAAACGGTTGAATATAAGGGGGAAAATGTGCCCCGCTTTGCGCGCCGTCGCTAAGATGGCTAGCTATACATGAGCGCGTCCAAATCCGCTACACTACCAATGACAGTAACCGGGGTCCTTATGAAGAAGAAAACCATCCGCGATATCGACATCAAAGGTAAGACCATCCTGGCTCGCCTCGACTGGAACGTACCCATCAAGGACGGCCAGGTCACCGACGCCTACCGCATCGAGTCCACCCGGCCCACCATCGACTACTTGCTTGAGCAAGGCTGCAAAGTCATCATCACGAGCCACCTCGGCCGCCCCGACGGTAAGCCTGATCCCAAGTTTAGTCTCGCGCCGGCCGCCAAAAAAGCCGCCGAAGTCCTCGGCCGCGAGGTTAAATTCATAGCCGATTGCGTAGGTACCGAAGTCCAGGCCGCCGTCGCCGCGCTCGAGCCCGGCCAGTTGCTCTGCCTCGAAAACGTCAGATTCCACCCCGAAGAAGAGGCCAACGACCCGGCTTTCGCCAAGCAGCTGGCGGACCTCGCCGAAGTCTTCGTCTACGACGCCTTCGCTTCATATCGCCCGCACGCTTCCACCGAAGGCGTCGCGCACTACCTGCCCGCCGTGGCCGGTCTGCTGGTCGAAAAAGAAGTCGATTACATCACCGGCGCCGTCGAGCACCCCAACCGCCCACTCGTAGCCGTCATCGGCGGGGCCAAAGTCTCGACCAAGCTCGAGATCCTCACCAACCTCGTATCCAAGGTCGACGCCATGCTCCTTACCGGGCCCATCGCCAGCACCTTTGCTTACACCGAAGGCCGCGCCATCGGCAAAAGTGTCGCCGAGCGCGATCAGACCGAGGCCGTCAAAAAACTCCTCGAAATCGCCAAAACCGAAAACACCCAAGTCCTCCTACCCGAAGAGGTCGTCGTATCTAAGAGCTTGGAGAAGCCTCAAGACATTCACACCGTCAGCCTCGGCAGCGTCAAAGACGACGAATACATCGTCGATGCCACCCCCGCCTACGGCGAGGTCCTCAAGCGCACCATCTACGACTTCCTCGACTTCGACGGCAAGGCCACCATCATCTGGAACGGCCCCCTCGGCCTCACCGAAGTGCCCGAATTCCGCGCCGGCTCCCGCGCCATGGCCCAGGCCATCATCGACAGCAAAGGCATCTCCATTATCGGCGGCGGCGACACCGCCAGCTTCCTCGACCAAGAAGGCCTACACGACAAATTTACTTGGGTGTCCACCGGCGGCGGCGCCAGTCTAGAGCTCATGAGCGGCAAGGGCTTGCCCTGCGTCGACGCATTGCTCGACAAATAGCTCACGGGTCCTGTCACCCGTAAGCCTAGTTGCTCAGAGTGCAATAAAGGTAGGCGGAGGGAATATGCGCTTTGTGCCAGCCAGCGCCGGTCCAGATATTGGCTCCACCGAAGAGAAGGACAGCGTTCGCTGGCCAACAAAGCGCATATTCCCGCAGCAAAAAAATAAAAGCTTCTCCCAAGCAAAAACCTGATAGAAACGTGACACAATGCTCGCAAAGCATTACCATTATTAATGAAATGAGGGTAATATGCGGCTAATCGTCGGAAACTGGAAGATGAACTTAAACCCGGGCGAGGCCAGCTTGCTCGTGAAGCGCCTAGAGGACAAAATAAAGCCCGATCCTAAAACTGAGATCGTCATTTGCCCGCCGTTCATCGATCTGTATCCTATCGCCAAAGACCTCGACCGCGGTAAGCTCAAGCTGGGCTCGCAAAACATCCACTACCTCGACGAAGGACCCTTCACCGGTGAAATCTCCCCGGCCATGCTCAAGGGCCTGGCCGATTACGCCATCATCGGCCACTCCGAGCGCCGGGCCATGGGCGAAGACGACAAGCTGATCGCCAAAAAAATGGCGGCCGCCATCCGCAATGACATCACGCCCGTCCTCTGCGTCGGCGAGACCCTGGCCGAGCGCCAGCACGGTCTGGCCAAAAAGGTGATAGTCGACCAGCTCACCGCCGACCTCACCCAGCTCACCGCCACCGACGTTGCCAAAATCGTCGTAGCCTACGAGCCCGTCTGGTCCATCAACCACGGCGACGGCAACATCGTGCACGCCAAGCCCGAAGACATCACCTTTGCCTACACCACCATCCGCACTCTCCTGGAGGAACTCTACGGCGAAGAGGGCGTGAGCGGCTTACGGCTGCTCTATGGCGGCAGCGCCGATCCCGGCCATTGCCGAGCCTACTTAGAAATGCCTTATGTCGACGGGCTACTCGTCGGCGGCGCCAGCCTAAATTACGAAGATTTCGCCAAGATAGTCAAAGTTGCTCAAGGTTTAAAGTAGCTATTCGTTCTATAGCTATCGCATGATGCGCCAATATCGTCTAGAATGGTCAACTATGAACGTGCAACTCACATCCGACGAATACCGCAAACTGATCGAACTCGCCTACTTGGGCGAGTGGATGATCAACGCCCACCACGATCCAGACTTTCAGGACGAGGCCGCCGGCAAGGTATTACAACATTTGCTCAGCGCTCACCCCGTCGAAGGCGCCACCCGCGACGATGAGACCGGCGAGTATCTAATGGACACCGAGTGGACCGAACGCTTGTACGACGATTATGTTGTCGATTACGACGACCACGTCTTTTGGGATGAACTCATCGAGCGCCTGGCCCAGCGGGATCTCGCCAAAGACCGGGGAGTCGCGCTCGATGATATCGACCGGGACGATGATCTCTTTGAGCTACGGCCGCTCGAAGACCGCTACCGGGATGAGCTCGAAGAGCACGGACTCGACCGTCTTGACGTCCGCGAATATTAGTTTAGGCGTCACCCGTTCCCCAGCATAAGAACTATGCTATGCTAGAACAATGAAGTGCCCCAATTGTGGCAAGGACGGAATGGTACAGTCGCGCGCCGGCTGGTTGTGCCTGTCGTGCGGCCATCTCAAGCGTAACGAACCCACGAGCATTAACGCCCAGATAACCACTGGCAAAGATGCGCACGCCCAAATGAGCGCTACTATCACCGGACACGATATTCACAAAGCCAAGGACGAGCCCGAAGAACCCAAACCTGAGCCCGAGGCGCCCCAGCCCGAAGCGGTCACGCCGCCTCCGCCCTCGGCCGCTCCGCCGTGGGTCGCCCCCACTGACGCTCCCGATTCCGATGCGCCCAAGGCTGACGAGGTCGCCGAGCCGGACCAGCCCGAAGAACCAGGTGTCGCGCCCGAGGTGCCCAAGGCCGAAGAACCGGAAGTCGCGCCCGAGGACGTCAAACCCGAAGCCGAGCCTGAGCCCGTTGAGGAGCCCGAAGCTAAGCCCGAATTCGCCGAACCGGCCGAATCTCCCGAAGAAGAGCCGGCCGAAGAAGAACCAGAATCAGTTCCCGAACCGCCCGTCGAACCCGAACCACCGGCACTCCCGGCCGCGCCTACCGAGCCGGAACCCGACGCGGTCGCCGAGCCGAAGCCGGACCCAGATGTTGAGCCGCCCAAGGATGAAGATGACCCCGCGCCCGTCAAAGACGAATCCAAGCCCACGCCGGAGAAACTTGTAGCGGAGACTGCTCCCGGTGTGCCGGCCCCAGCTACGCTCCCGCTCAACGGCAAGCCGCCGCTCAAGCCCGTCACCCATCCCCGGCCCGTAAAACCCGCTGCCGTTGCCAAGGTCATCGTGGGGCTAGTTGCCGTGGCAGTTATCGCCGGCGCCGGTTTCTTGTACCTCTACCAGCCCAAGGTGGCGCTGGCTGCCTACCTCAAGCGTCTTTCGGCCGCCAAGACCGGCGCCTTTGTGTCCACCTCCACGGGCCAGGCCGGTGGGTACCGCTTCGCATTGCAGGTGAGTGCCAAGGCTAGCCTGGCCGATCCGGCCAAACCCAAGGTCGCCCTCACCGCCAACGGCGCCCTCAACCCGCTCATCGGCGCCGCGGAGGCCGGAACGCTCTCGGCCAGTCTCACCGTGGTGGACGGCCAGGCGTACATTAAGGCCAAAAACACGCCCGATAAACTCTTCTCCGGCGTCACCTCCTCCGACCAGTGGCAGAAATATGACCCGGCCTCTTCCGGTCTGAGTCAGTGCCTAGGTTCCGGCAAAGGCCTGAGCTCGCTCATCGCTAACGCCGGCAACGCCCAGCTACCCGTGACGGCCGCCTCCTTTGCCGGCCTCGACACCGTAAACGGCACCCAGACTCTGCATTACCGGGGAAGATTCGACCGCGCCAAACTCCAGACCTACCTGAATGCCGTCACCAAGGACCTGGCGCCGAGTTGCAAGATCGACGCCAGCCACCTCACCGCCGCGTACGAAGTCTGGCAGGGTCTACATTCCGACCGTCTCAAGCTCACCCTCTCCGATACCGGCACGAACACCACCACCGAAGTTACGCTCGACAGTAATTCCTACAATCAACCCGTCAACATCCAGGCCCCCTCAGTGTCCCAACCAGCTAGCGCCAGCCCGTCGCCCACGGCCGGCGCCACGCCCAAGCCCGCCTCCGCCGCAGCGCATGATACTCAGCGCAAAGCTGACCTTGCCGCCTACATAGCGGCCTATAAGGCAATCGCGGTCAATGGCTTCTATCCCATCTCGCCGCCCACCGTCAGCGTAAAAGCCAACGACCCCAGCACTGCCAAGCCCTATGTCGTAAGCCGGGTCAAACCCACTGCCCTCGGTCAAATCGAATATCGCCCCGGCGGCGCGTGCATCGGCGCCGGCATTACACCCGGTGCGACCGGTAGCCGCTACCTGGCCGTCTTTACCACCCTCGAGAACGGCCAGACCGCCTGCGCCGACAACCGCTAACACCGCAAAAGTCAACCTAGTTCGGTCGCGTTCGGTGCGTTAAAATCAGATAGTGCATCCACTTCTAGCCGAACTCAATGAGCCCCAGCGCAAAGCCGCCGAAACCACCGATGGCCCCGTCTTAATATTGGCCGGCGCCGGCTCGGGCAAGACCAAGGCCCTCACGCACCGCATTGCCTACCTGGCCGCCGAGAAGCATGTCCGGCCGCAAAGCATCCTGGCCGTCACCTTCACCAACAAAGCCGCCGGCGAGATGCGCGCGCGCGTCCTCAAGCTGCTCAGCCTCGACCCCAACAATCGTGGCTATTTTCCGTTTATCGGCACCTTTCACTCGATCTGTCTGCGGCTGTTGCGGCGCGAAGCCACCGAGATCGGCCTGGCCTCCAACTTCCTCATCTTCGACGCCGCCGACACCCAATCCGCCATCAAGCGCGCCATGCGCCAAACCAACATCGACGACAAACAATTCACCCCCAACCTCATCCACGGCCTCATCTCCAGCGCCAAAAACGAGCTGGTCGATGCCGCGGCCTACGCCAAATTCGCCACCGGCAAGGCCCAAGAAGCCGCCGCCAAAGTCTATCCCGTCTACCAAGCCACCCTCCAAGAAGCCGGCGCGCTCGACTTCGACGACCTCATCTTCCGCACCGTCAAAATGTTCAAAGACTATCCCGAAATTCTCAAAAAATACCAAAATCAATTCCAATACATTATGGTCGACGAATACCAAGACACCAACCATGCCCAATATCAAATCACTAAGCTTCTGGCCCAAGGCCACCACAACATTTGCGTAGTAGGGGACGACTGGCAATGCCTGGTTCCAGGGACCTTGATCGAAACCCCCGCTGGCCCCAGGAAAATTGAGGCCATTACCAGGGGAGACCTCGTCACCTCGGCGAGCGGTTACGGCCGGTCCGGACAGTTTAAAGTCTTAGCTCAAAAAAAATTCCAATACCAAGGCGAGATAATCCACATTGAGACCGCTTCGGGCAAGGAGCTGGCATGCACGCCCAATCATCTGCTCTTCTCCCGGTGGAGCCAAACGGACGCCTATTTTGTCTATCTGATGTATTCGCAAGACAAGGGCTATCGCATTGGTGTCGCTAAAGGCACAAGATTTGATGGCAAAAAGCACGACACCGGCCTAAGGATACGTGCCAACCAGGAACGCGCCGACCGAATGTGGGTGATCAAAGTTTGCGTCAACCGGGCAGAAGCCATGTACAACGAAGCTCTCTTCGCGTACAAGTATGGAATTCCCATGTTAGTCTTCCGTGCCTTTAGCAACCGGGCCATGAAATTTGATCAAAAGTACATTGACGCCATCTATGAGGAGATCGACACCGAAACCAGAGCCAAACAGCTAATGACAAGGCTTGGGTTAGCCTTCGACTATCCGCACTTTGTACCCAGCGCCACCACCAGAAATGACATAAAGCGAGTAGTTGTAAACGTGGTTCTTTTTGGTGATAAGCGCATTACGCGACAAAGCCCGTGGTCAGCCAGTAGAATTTCCGCCAACACTACCGTCCGCCACGATATTGAAGTGTTTGAGAAGCTTGGACACACGGTAAGAATCGGTCGGTCGGGCACGTTCCGGGCCGAGATTCACAACCTCGACTATGGTCAAATCGAGCAGACACTTGAGCAGCTAAAGGAAGGTGCGGCCAACCAGCTACAAATCCACAAATACGCGTTTCTAACCGATAACAAATTCTCGTACATGCCAGCCAGCCAAATACATCTCGGCATGATGGTCCCCACAATCCAGGACGGTGTTATAACGGAAGACCGGATAGTCGCGGTCAGTCGGAGCCATTACTCAGGGCCGGTATACGACCTAGATATTGATAAAGTTCATAATTACATCGCCTCAGAGCTGGTTGTGCATAACTCCATATATTCTTGGCGCGGCGCCAATTTCCAAAACATTCTCGACTTCGAAAAAGACTATCCCGACACCGAAGTCATCAAGCTTGAGCAAAATTATCGCTCCACCAAGCGCATTCTCGATGCTGCCCACGCTATTATCACCAAAAACCGCACCCGCAGCGACAAAAAACTCTGGACCGACCGCGGCGACGGCGCCGGCATCAGCATCGTCAACGTCTACAACGAAATCCAGGAAGCCGAGACCATCGTGCGCAAAATCCAAGAGCTCAAACTCGCCGAAACGCGCGAGCTCTACGACTTCGCCATCCTCTACCGCACCAACGCCCAATCCCGCTCGCTCGAAGAAGCCTTCCTGCGTGCCAACCTGCCCTACAAAATCGTCGGCGGCACGCGCTTCTATGAGCGCAAAGAAATCAAAGACGCCCTGGCCTACCTGCGCTTCGTCTACCAGCCCGACGACATGGTGAGCTTCGGCCGCATCATCAACCTCCCGCCACGCGGCCTCGGCGACGTCAGCCTCCAACGCCTCGAGTCCTGGCGCCGCACCCAGACCATCAGGGCAAATAACGGGGAGGAGCGCAGCGGGGTAGAGGCGCAGGGTGGCTCATCTGTGCCAGCCAGTGTAGGTTCAGATACCGGCTCCACCGAAGAGACGGATGGCGTTCGCTGGCCAGCAGATGAGCCACCCGAAGCCCAAGCGAATAAGCTGCGCCCCATGTCCCTCCTCGAGGCCTGCCGCCAAGCCGACCGCGCCCCCGGCCTCCAGGCCCGCGCCGTCAACGCCCTCCAAACCTTTGCCCTGCTCATCGACGGCCTGCGCCAAGAGGCCAAAACCCTCGCCGTCGGCCCACTGCTGAGCCTCATCATCAAGCGCTCCGGCTACCTCGCCCACCTCGACGATGGCTCCATCCAGGCCGCCGACCGCATCGAAAACGTCAAAGAGCTCCTCTCTGTCGCCGAGGCCTACAACGAACTCCCGCTCCAAGGCTTCCTGGAAGAAATCGCCCTCATCTCCGACATCGACAACTATTCCGAGTCCACCGACGCCGTCACCCTCATGACCCTCCACGCCGCCAAAGGCCTCGAGTTTCCCGTGGTCTTCATCCCCGGCGCCGAAGAGGGCATCTTCCCGCATTCCCGCGCACTCTTCGACGGCGAGCAGATGGAAGAAGAGCGCCGCCTTTGCTACGTCGGCATGACCCGGGCCAAAGAACGCCTCTATATGCTCTATGCCAACTCGCGCCTGCTCTACGGCTCCACCAACCACAACCCACCCTCACGCTTCCTCCTGGAAATCCCTGCCGAGCTTCAGGCCGATGACAACGAATGGAGCGCCGCTTCCCGTACCGCCGCGGCCGGCCACGGCGCCGGCGCCGCCAGCTGGTCGCCCACAGCCATGCGCGCCACCGGCCCCACCACTGAAGCCTCCGCCGCCGCCCACCGCGAAGCCATGCTCGGCCTCAGTCTGGCCCCCGGCGACCGCATCCACCACGCCAAATTCGGCGACGGCATCGTCAGCTCCATCTCCGGCGACGAAGTCACCGCCGCCTTCGAAGGCATCGGCTCCAAACGCCTCAGCCTCAGTTTCGCCCCGATCGAAAAGGTGGAATAATAAACCCATGACACTCCCACCTATCACCCCCTCCCACGAACCCTACCAAAGCCTCATCGACTCGGCCGAAACCTGGCACAAGCAAGGCCATTACAAAGAAGCCGTCATCCTCGCCCAGACCGGCCTCGAGCTCTTCACCGAAAAAACCCTCGGCCATCTCTACCAAACCCGCCAGCTCGAATACCTCAAACCCGAATTCGAGCATTTACTCATCAATTACAATATCGGCAACAGCAAAGTCTCCGGGCTCTACATCGCGCTCTCCGGCGACGAAATCAAGCAAGCGCCCTTCTGGGCAGCTCTCACCGATCACGTCGAACTCCGCAACAAACTCGTCCACGACGGCCAAGACGCCACCGCCGAGCAATCCCGCAACTCCCTCGACGCCGTCAAAGCCCTCATTTCGCATGTCCAAGAGCATAATTCCCTATGAGCGGATTGCACCGGGTAATGCTATAATCACAACCAATGCAACCACCCAAGCGCCAACCCCGCGTACTCCTCAAACTCTCCGGCGAGCAATTCGCCGGCGACCGCGAATACGGCGTAGATCCTGAATTCGTCAACCGGCTAGCCCAAGAGCTGGCCGAAACTATTGAGGCCACCGGCGTTCAGCTCACCATCGTGGTAGGCGGCGGCAACATCATGCGCGGCGCCAGCGTGGCCAAGAGCGGCATCGAGCGCGCCACCGGCGACTACATGGGCATGCTTGCCACGGTCATCAACGGCATAGCCCTGGTCGACATTCTGGAGCAAAACGGCGTCTCCGCCCGCGCTCAAACCCGTCTGCGCGTCGACAGCGTCGCTGAGCCGTATATCCGCCGCCGCGCCATCCGGCACCTCGAAAAGGGGAGAGTCGTGGTGATAGCCGGCGGCACCGGCAACCCCTACGTCACCAGCGACACCGCCGCTGTCTCCGCCGGTCTCGAGCTCGAGTGCGACATGGTTCTCAAGGCCACCAAGGTCGACGGCGTCTACGACAAAGACCCTCACAAACATCCGGAAGCCAAAAAGTTCTCTACGCTCTCTTTCAATCAGGTTCTCACCGATCCGCACATTAAGGTCATGGATAACGCCGCCATCTCTCTGGCCATGGACAACCACCTGCCCATCGTGGTCTTCGACCTCCTCACCCACGGCAACATCCGCCGCGTCATTAAGGGCGAAGCCGTCGGCACCAAGGTCGAATAGCCCCGTCCGCCTAAGGGCAGGTATGGGAATTATTCCCATACTGCCCCCGACGGGGGTTGAGCCCCCGATATCCTGATATATAATTGCTCGTATGACATACGACCCTCAAAGCTCTCCCGCGATAAAAGCCCTCATAGCTGTCTGGCAGCCGTTCACTGAAAAGCTCGAAGATTGGCAATCACTGGTCAAAACTACGGAACCCAAAGAGACCTATTGCGGCCCCGTCTACGAGCCTGCTAGCCCCCTCGACCGGCCCAATGAGAGCTTCGCCATCGCCGACATGCGCCAGGTCAAAGTCGCCGAACCGCACTACCACGCCAACGGCGAAACCGAAATTTACTTTGTGATCTCCGGAACCGGCCTCACCGTCGTCGGCGGCGAGGAGATCCCGCTCTCCAAGGGTACGATTGTAGCCACCCCACCCGGAACGGCCCACTTTACCATTCCAAGAGAAAACCTGGTGATGGTGGTCATTAACACCCCACCTTTTAACCCCGAAAACAACATCCACTTGCCGGCCTCCAATCCTATGGTAAAGTTTGACCATGAACAGTTCGCCCGGCTGTGCATAACTGAACAAGAAAAGTATTCAAAACCTGCTCAAATTTGACGCCCACCCAGATGGTGCGATACCATAAGCAAGATCACAGTAAATTCCTGAATTCGAACTTAAAAAAACACCAAAACACCCAAAATAAAACGTCCCCTTCGTAATAACGAGAGAGACAACTATTTTGCGTAACGCCAACGATTCCCTTACCGCCGCGCTCGACCTGCTCAAGAGGCTGAAGACCCAGCCGCGCAACCTGGTGGCGATCGGAATCCTCATCACGATAGTTTCATTTGGATTTTCATCCGGCCGGCTACCCGTTTCGCCCGCCGCCAACGCCGACTCCCAGCGCATGGTGTCGCTGTACGTGGATGGCCAAAAGCGCCTCTTTGCCACCGACGGCACCTCCGTGGGCGATATATTGTCGCGCGCCGGCGTCAAGCTCACCGCCACCGATCTGGTCGAACCTGGCCTCAAGACCGCCGTTCCCAAAGGCCAGTT
The DNA here is from genome assembly GCA_028288925.1 of Patescibacteria group bacterium. Classification (GTDB taxonomy): domain Bacteria; phylum Patescibacteriota; class Saccharimonadia; order UBA4664; family UBA4664; genus RYN-427. The sequence goes on from JAQGHG010000012.1 coordinate 103,625, forward strand.
CAACATCAACGTCTACCGTGCCCGGCCTGTCCTGGTCGGCGACGGCGCCCGGACCTACCATCTCAGCAGCGCCTATCAGAGCCCCCGTTTGCTTGCTAAGGCGGCCGGTATCACGGTATACCCCGAAGACACTTACCGCACCGAAGTCATCACGAACGTGGTCGAAAACGGTGCTATCGGCGAGAAAATCAACATTACCCGGGCCAAGCCTTTCGTAGTCACGGTTGACGGTCACACCCGTACGCTGCGCACCCAAGCCAAGACTATTGGCGACGCCCTCAAGAGCGCCAATATCGCTCTGGGCCTCAAAGACACCGTCTCGCAGCCGCTGGCCGCTCCGGTTTTGCCCGGCGCCAGCCTCTCGATCACTCGCGTCACCGAGGCCTTGGCGACGCTCACCGAGACGATTCCCCGGCCCGTCAAGGTCATCCAGGATCCGGCCATGCTCAAGGGCCAGACCAACGTTAAAACCGAAGGCGCCGACGGCCAAAAAACCATTACGTACCGCATCCATTACCAAAACGGCATAGAGACCGGCCGCGAGCAGATTCAGCTCGTCAGCCAGAGCGCTCCTGCAGCCCGCGTCGTGACCGAAGGCACCAAGGTGCTCTTCTCGGGCTCGGTCGAATACTGGCGCCCCCAGGTCGAAGCCGCCGCTGCCGCCTGGAACTTTGACCCCAACACCATGCTGCGCATCATGGCCTGCGAATCCCGCGGCAATGCCCTAAGCATTAGCCATTTTGTAATCAACGGCGAGCATCCCACCGGCCTCTTCCAGTATCTGCCGTCTACTTGGCGGTCATCCGGTGGCACCGATGACAATATTCTCGACGGCGCCATGCAAATCCAGCTCACCGCCAAAAAGATGGCTACCCAAGGCACCAAAGCTTGGCAATGTAAGTAGGTTACGGGTCGTAGTTATCCCTGAGAAGGCCAAGTAGTATACTGGGTCCGTGAATATATTAGACCTCTTCATTATTGTGCTCGTAATAGCCGTCATGGCCCGCGGCATCGCCTCCGGTTTCCTCCGGCAGGTGGGGTCGCTCGGGGGCTTCGTGGCCGGACTTATGCTCGGCGCCGTCATCGCGCCGTGGGTAGCCGGCGCTATGCCTAGTGGCAGCAATCGCGCGCTGGTAGCGGTGCTGGTGTTCTTCGGGGTGGCGCTCACGGTGGGCGGCCTGGGTGAAGCCCTCGGACACGCGCTTTCGGGGCTGGCCGAACGCTACCGGCTGCGGGTACTCGACACGGCGCTCGGCGCCATCTTCGGCGTCGGCATTACGCTGCTGGCGGTATGGCTGCTGGCCGCTACGTTTGCGCGCTCCGCCGGGCCGGCCCTGGCCGCCCAGATCCAATCCTCGCGCGTGCTTCAGGTGCTCGACCGCTCGCTGCCGCCCGCCCCTGATGTGCTCGCACGGCTGGAGCGGACACTGGGCGTCAATGGCCTCCCACGGGTCTTCGCCGGCCTCGAGCCAGCCCCTGCCGCACCGGTTGCCGGGCCGGACGCGCCGGCGGTTAATGCGGTCACCGCTGCCGGCCGGGCCGCCACCGTCAAAATCCTCGGCGAAGGCTGGGGCGGCGAGGTCGAAGGCTCCGGCTTCGTAGCCGGCCCCGGGCTCGTCGCCACCAATGCCCATGTGGTGGCTGGCATCGATAGCCCCACGGTCGAAGACGCCGCCGGCTCGCATCGCGCGCAAGTGGTGCTGTTCGATCCCGATCTGGACTTCGCCGTCCTGCGTACCGTCGGCCTGGCCGCCGCGCCACTGCCCCTCGACCCCAATATCGAGCCACGCGGCACCGTCGGCGCGGCCCTAGGCTACCCAGGCGGCGGCGATTTCACAGCCTCACCGGCCGCCATTCTGGACCGCATCACCGCCACCGGCCGCAACATCTACGACGCCGGCCTCGTCCGCCGCGACATCTACGAACTCCAAGCCCTCGTCCGCCCCGGCAACTCCGGCGGCCCGCTCGTCGCCCCCGACGGCAGCGTCATCGGCGTAATCTTCGCCACCTCCACCGTCAACGGCAACCTCGGCTACGCCCTCACCTCCGCCGAAGTACTCCCTGACTTCCGCGAGGCTGCCACCTCCGGCTCTGTCTCCGGCGGGACCTGTATCGCTGAGTAGTAATTTGCATAAACAACAACAATGTGTCATCATAGATAAACCTGTCGACCCGAGAGAGACCAGGAGCATCAATGACAATTCATGTCAGGAGCACAGACGTCACGACCATCCCAGAGGGTAAGGCTAGGGACTTCGCCCTGGGGTATGCGGACCTTGTGAGACGTTGTGGAGGCAAGGTTACCTCCACTAAGACCATTCTGCAGTCACCCGAGCTCCTCGACCTGGGCCTTAGCGTCCAGGACGTAGAAGTGCTGGTAGGGCAGGGCATTCACACGGTGGTGCAGCTCACTGCCCTTACTGAAAAACAGGTACTGGGGCTCAAAAACGTCAAATACCCCCGCCTGCTCAGGATCAAGCTCCGGCTGCACGAGAGAGGCCTGGCGTTGGCCGGCGAACGACCGGAGGACTTTGAGGGTTCGGTTGAAGCCTTGCTTCAACGGCTCGCAACCCCCGGTCACCTCTACGACCTGCTCAAGTCTGGCGGGTTCGACACGTTGACGCACATTCTGAGCCTGGAGTACCCCGATGCTCTGGGCTACCGCTGGTGGAAACCTGTCGAGGCCCTACTCGGAGACCGCCGCCTCACGCCCACCAGTCTGAGCCGGCCGCTCTCAGACTTCGACCCCTATTTCAGCTTCGAGCCCCTCGGAGCTGTCGGAATCGTCAACGGCCAGGATCTGGTAGCGCTCACGGCTGCGGAACTGTTCGCCAGCCTTCACGAGGCCGAGCAGGGACGCGAACCGGCCCGCCGCAGCGACATCGGGTCCTACGTTGAGAGGCTCGAGACGGTCCTCAAGGCCAACGGCCACTCCCTGCGCCAGGACTGAACGGCCCGCCCAGGGGCAGGAAAAAGGGCAGAGCGACCACTTGGTCGCTCTGCCCTTTCGCATCTCTGTTAATATAGGTCTATATGGATCTCACTCGCGTCGAAGACGTTCGCACCGCCATGAAACTGGCGGGCATCAAACCCAACAAAGGCCTCGGCCAGCACTTCCTCGTTGATAAACCCAGCCTGGAAGCCATTATGGATGCCGCCGCCGTCACCAGGGACGACACCGTGCTCGAGGTCGGCCCGGGCCTCGGCGTCATGACGCGCCCGCTCACGCACCAGGCCGGCCATGTTGTCGCCGTGGAGACCGACCACATCTTGGCCGGCCTCCTGCGCCGCGATGCCCCGGACAACCTCACCGTCGTCGAGCAAGACATCCTCACTTACGACTTCAGCCAGCTTCCGCCGCGTTACAAAGCCATCGCCAACATTCCGTATTACCTCACCTCCAAAATCTTCCGCCTGCTCATCGAAAACCCCAACCCGCCCAGCGTGATGTCGCTGCTCATCCAAAAAGAAGTCGCCGAGCGCATCGTGGCCCCGCCCGGCAAACTCAGCATCCTAGCCTTATCCGTCCAATACTACGGCCACCCCGAAATCGTGCGCATCGTCGAGCGCCACAAATTCTGGCCCTCGCCGGCCGTCGATTCGGCTGTGCTGCGCGTCGTGCTCACCGGCCCGGCCTTCCCGGCCGACCCCGACCGCCTCTTCCGGCTCATCAAGGCCGGCTTCGGCGAGAAGCGCAAGCAGCTCAAAAACGCCCTGGCCGGCGGCCTCAACCTCAGCTCCGAGCTCGCCGTCGAGCTCATCGCCAAGGCCAAAATCGGCCCTACCGCCCGGGCTCAAGAGCTCGACCTCAAAGCTTGGAAGCGCCTCTATGACCTGGCAATTAAAAAAGAGCTCATTTAAGTGAAACTTCTGCTACTCTCCCTTGGTCTCGGCGCCGTACCCGAATTCATTCCAGCCCAAGCCAAGCTTGGCTTCATCCCCACCGCCGGGAACGTCTATGCCGACCCGTCGTTTGTGCGCCACGACCGCGCACGTCTCGTCAAACTCGGCTATCAAATTACCGATATCGACCTAGACGAGCTCACGCCCGCCGAAATCCAGACCCGCCTCGGCGCTATTGACGCCGTCTACGTAGCCGGCGGCAATTCCTTTTACCTGCTCCAGCAACTGCACCAAAAAGACGCCGCCGATACGCTGCGCCGTCGCGTCCAAGCCGGCCTGCCCTACATTGGCTCTAGTGCCGGTGCTATCATCCTCGGTCCCAGCCTCGAACCCGTCTCGTCCTTGGACGATCCCGCCGAAGCACCCTTGCTCACCAGCACGAAGGGCCTGGGTCTCATCTCGTTTGTTCCACTCCCGCATTACGGCAAGAAGAAATACCTGCCCCGCTATCAAAAAATATTAGACGAATACCGCTATACCTATCAGCTCGTCACCTATAAGGACGATCAAGCTCTCTTGCTGGCCGATCCCAATGCCTACCAAATGATCGAATCCATTTAGCGCTCAAAATCGGCTGTTGGCCGCCTGTCGGCCGATATGATACGATTGACACCGTTAAATGATTCGGACTTCCCATGGCCAAATACTACGCTACATCCTCCATTGTCTACACCAACGCCGTGCCGCACATCGGGTACGCCATGGAGCTTATTCAGGCTGACGTACTGGCCCGCTACCACCGCCAGAAGGGCGAAGATGTCCGATTCCTTACCGGCACCGATGAGCACGGCACCAAGATCCAGCGTGCCGCCGAAGCCGCCGGCCAAGAGCCCCAAGCCTATGTCGACGGCATGAGCGAAGTCTACCGGGACCTCACCAAGACACTCAACATCTCCAACGACCAATTCATCCGTACCACCGATCCCGGCCACAAATCAGCCGCCCAAGCGCTCTGGAAAACCTGCGCCAAGGATATTTATAAATCGGACTACGAAGGCTGGTACTGCGTAGGGTGCGAAACCTTCTACACCGAGACAGACGTACCGGATCACGTCTGTCCGATCCACAAAAAGCCTCTAGAAAAGATCAAAGAGCAAAACTATTTCTTCAAATTGTCCGCCTACACCGACCAGATCAAAGAAGTTATCAAAAGTGACCAGCTGCTCATCCGCCCATCGACCCGCAAAAACGAGATTCTAGCCCTGCTCGAGCGCGGGCTCGAAGACATCAGCATTAGCCGCGACAAAAAGCAGCTCAGCTGGGGCGTGCCCGTGCCCGGCGATAGCACGCAGGTGATGTATGTCTGGTTCGACGCGCTGGCCAACTACATCACAGCGCTAGGCTATCCAGACGGCGAAGCCTTCAAGAAATTTTGGCCGGCCGACATCCAAATAATCGGCAAGGACATCATACGCCACCACGCCGCCATCTGGCCGGCCATGCTGCTGAGTGCCGGTTTGCCGCTGCCCAAAGCCCTGTACGTCCATGGCTTCATTTCCAGCGAAGGCCACAAAATGAGCAAATCACTCGGAAATGTCATCGCCCCGCAAGCCGTGATCGACAAATACGGCGTCGACGGCCTGCGCTACTACCTGCTGCGCGAAATCCCGGCCGACGGCGACGGCGACTTCTCGTGGGCGCGCATGGAGGCCGTCTACAACGCCGATCTGGCCAACGACCTCGGCAACCTGCTGCAGCGCGTGCAAGTAATGTTCGTTAAATACCTGGGCGCGATCATCGGCGACCTGCCGCAGCATTCACACGACATCCAACCCTACCAAGAAGCCATGGACCAGCTGCGCTTCGACAAAGCCCTGGCCGAAGTCTGGCTGCTCATCCGGGGCCTCAACCAATACCTCGAAGAAGAAAAGCCCTGGAAGCTGGCCACAGACGACGTCGATCATCTGTCCGAGGTCCTGCACCACGCCGTGGCCGACCTGGTCCAGATCGCCACCCTACTCATGCCGTTTATGCCCGGCACCGCCGCCAAGATCGCCGCTACCTTTGCCGGCGGCGTCGCCCGGCCCGAGGTCGGCATCCTCTTCCCCAAGCTCGAAGCCGATGCCATCGAAAAGACCGAAATACAGCCCGGGGCCAAATAGCCGTGACGCGAGGTTGTGAGGTCTGCGAGGCCCTATCGGGCGCCACCTCTTCGATCTTCGAAACCGAGCATTGGACCGCGGTCCTCTCGCCCGAGCAGGGCTATTTGGGAAGCACCTTTGTTGGACTCAAACGCCACGTGTCGTCGCTGAGCGAGTTGTCTGACGAAGAATGGGCCGAACTCCACCAAGTTATTAAAAAATTTGAGCGGGCTGTGCGCGGGGCCTTTGGCGCCCAAGTCTTTAATTGGGTTTGTCTCATGAATAATGCCTTTAAAGCGGCCGAACCCAAACCCCACGTTCACTGGAGGGTTCGCCCCCGCTACGACGCCCGGGTACAAGTAGGGGAGCACGTCTTCGCCGATCCCAACTTTGCCCATCACTACGACAAGCACCATACTGCGCGGGTAGATGAAGTCGTGCGGAGCCAAATCCAGTCTGCTATCCAGGCTTGTCTTTAATGACCCGGACCGTGCCTCTGCTACTATGCCTTGCCGCGGCGCCGTACCCGGTTTTAGATGGTATATAATACATCCCATGCTTATCGATACCCATGCCCACATCCACTTCGACGAATTCCGTGACGAGCTGGACACGGTGTTGGAGCGCGCCCACGACGCGCGGGTAGAAAAAATCCTCTGCGTCGGCGTCAACGATGCCGACTCGGCCCAAGCCATCGCGGTCGCGCGCGCCTACGACCACGTCTGGGCCACCGTCGGCCTCCACCCGCACGACGCCGATCGTGGCTACGAGGCGCTCGACGAAGTCGCCCGTCTGGCCGAGTTCGAAAAGGTCGTCGCCATCGGCGAGTGCGGTCTCGACTACTTCAAGAGCGAGACCACGCGCGAGGACCAAGAACGCGCCCTGCGCTTCCAGATCGAGCTCGGTCTCAAGCGCGATCTCCCCATGATCTTTCATGTGCGCGACGCCTTCCCCGAATTCTGGCGCATCCTAGACGACTACGACGGCGTCCGCGGTCTCGTCCACTGCTTCACCGCCGGCCTGCCCGAGCTCGAAGGCTCGCTCGATCGCGGTCTCTCCATCGCCCTTAACGGCATCATGACTTTCACCAAAGACCCGCGCCAGCTCGAGGCCGCCCGCCGCGTGCCGCTCGACCGCCTTGTGCTCGAGACCGATTGCCCCTTCCTGACGCCCACACCGCACCGGGGCAAGCGCAACGAGCCGGCCAACATCGCCCTTACCGCCAAATTCCTCGCCGAGCTGCGCGGTGAAGCCCTCGAAGACCTCGAGCATGCCACCAGCCGCAACGCCGAAAAATTATTCAAAATATAAACAGAAAGCTCACCCATGAAACTCCTCGACGTCATCAACTACCAAAACCCCCAAGCCACTGACCTCAAGGAGTTGGGTAAACACCACTTCCGCGTCCGTCGCCGCGCCGTCCGCGCCGTCGCCACCGATGCCGAAGGCCGCGTTCACATGCTCTCGGTCAGCGCCGACGGCGGCTACCTCAAGCTCCCCGGCGGCGGCGTCGATCCCGGCGAGGAGCTCATCGAGGCGCTGCATCGAGAAGTCATGGAGGAGCTCGGCTACCTCATCGCGCCGGGCGATCCCATCGGCCGCGTTCTGCAGTACGACCTCGAGGACAGCTTCCTCCAGGAATCACTCTGCTACCACGCCACCATTACCGGTGGCGCCGGCGAGCCCACTTATACCGACGAAGAAGCCGCCGACGGCTTTAATCCCATCATTTTCTCCAGCCTTGACCACGCCATCAAAGCCGTAGCGCATTTGCCGCACCACAGCGCCAAAATTCATGCCATCAATCGCCGCGAGCTGGTCTTTCTGAAGGCTGCCCAAAGGAACTAACCAAAAGGAGCTATCCATGGAGCCACCAACCGCCAAAACCCCCGTAATCACGATCGCTAAGCCCAAACTGCCCCCAGACCTGCCTGCCCGAAACGCCCCATCGCTCGAGAACGGCCTCAAGCTCGAGAACGCCGAGATCATCGCGGCGGGCTGGGCGGGCGAGTCGGCGCGGCTCGCGACTTTCGACGTACTCCGCCTGGCCCAGCCCGATCTCACCGCCACCAAGCTGCGCGAAAGCGGCTGGTCGGACGTGCAAATCAGCGGCGGCCAGCTTGGCGGCCTGGATCTCACCAACGGCGCATGGCGGCGTGTGACCGTCAGCGGCGCGCGCCTCAGCGGCGTCGTTTTGGTCGAAGCCGAGCTCAGGGATGTTACGTTCGCCGACGCCAAGCTCGACCTAGCCAATCTGCGTTTCGCCAAGCTCACGCGCGTGCAGTTCCTGCGCTGCCAGCTCACCGAGGCCGACTTTGCCGGCGCCCAGCTCACCGATGTCAGTTTCACTGGCTGCGACCTCACGGCCAGCAGCTTTGCCGGCGCCACTCTCGAGGATGTTGATCTGCGCACCTCAACGCTTCGGGATCTCCACGACCTGGCCGGCCTCCGCGGCGCTACCATCGACACCGAGCAGCTCATCGGCTTGGCGCCGGAGCTGGCCGAGACCCTCGGCCTCAAAGTAGCCGACTAAGCCGGCACCTCTGCCGGTCGTTCGCTCAAGGTCGGACCTTGATATTTGACAGACTACCCTGTAACCTGTCAAATATGCCTAGCCCCAATGCAGTCAAAGAGTCTCTCCGGGATGGCGTCTACCACGTCTACAACCGCGGCGTTGAGCGGCGCGACATCTTCATGGATCATCACGGTTATCAGCGGTTTAAACTGCAGATGCGCACGTTTCTGGAGCGCGAACTAAACCATTTCCATTTACTTGTCCAGCGAACCGATAACGAGGCGATGAGCCGGTACATTAAGCGGCTCGTGGTGGGCTATGTTATGTATTTCAACAAAAAATACCACCGTGTAGGGCCACTGTTCCAGGGCAAATACAAGGCTGTCCGGGTGATCGGGCCCCGGCAGCTCATGGAAGTTTCGCGCTATATCCACCTGGATCCTGAGCGCGCCGGTCTCGGCTGGCGTCAACACCAGCACTCAAGTATCGCCAGCTATACCCGCGAGGCGGGCGCCGATAACATGGTCGATCCCGGTCCGGTGCTCGAGCTTTTCGATATACCAGAGGATTATAAGCGATATATGTCAATTGGCGAGGTCCGACCTTGAGCGAACGACCGATATTTTATATGGACCATGCGGCCGCCACCCCGCTCGATCCGCGCGTGTTTGAGGCTATGCAGCCGTATCTGGCCGGGCAGTTCGCCAACCCTTCGAGCCTGTATGGCGCGGCCCGCGAGACCCGCCAAGCCGTGGAAGCCGCGCGCCACACGCTGGCCAACATCCTCGGTGCCAAGCCCACCGAGATCGTCTTCACCAGCGGCGGCACCGAGGGCGATAATCTAGCGGTACAGGGCGTACTGCGGGCGCACCCCGGCGCGCACTGGGTCACCAGCTCAATCGAGCACGATGCCATATTAGGCTGCGTAGAGCCATTAATGCGTGAAGGTCACGAGGCTACTATCGTGCCGGTCGAGCCCAACGGCCTCGTCGAAGTGGCCGCCATCGAACGCGCTGTCACCGACCAAACCGTACTCATCAGCGTCATGATGGCCAACAACGAAATCGGCGCCATCCAGCCCATCGCCGAGCTCGCCAAGCTGGTCGCCAAAGTCCGCGCCGACCGTAGCCAGCGGGGCCTAGACCGGCCGCTCTACCTTCACACCGATGCCGCCCAGGCCGCCGGCTACCTCGACCTGCACGTGGCACGCCTCCGCGTGGATCTGCTCAGCCTCAACGGCTCCAAGCTCTACGGCCCCAAGGGTGCCGGGCTGCTCTACGTGCGCCAAGGCACGCGGCTCGAGCCGTTGATGTACGGTGGCGGCCAGGAGCGCGGCCGACGCAGCGGCACCGAAAACGTCGCCGGCGCGGTCGGCCTGGCCAAGGCCCTCGAGCTGGCCGCCGCCGCCCGCGAGTCCGAATCGCACCGCCTGGCCGGCCTCCGCGACGAGCTCATCCGCCGCCTCACCGCGGCCATCCCCCACACTACCCTCAACGGCGACCCCAAGCGCCGTCTCCCCAACAACCTCAGCCTCACCATCCCCGGCGCCGAGGGTGAGGCCATGGTGCTCTACCTCGACAACCACGGCGTCCAAGCCTCCACCGGCTCGGCCTGTTCCACCGGCAGCCTCGACCCGTCACATGTGCTGCTCGCTCTGGGCCGCACTCCCGCCGAAGCCAATGCCAGCCTCCGCCTCACGCTCGGCCGTGCCACCGATGAGGCCGCCATTGATCATGTCGTCAAGGTCTTGCCGCCCATTATCGTCCGCCTGCGCGAGCTCTAAGCCATCGCCTCACCGCCACAAGCTGGTACAATAAGACCATGAAGCGCTTTCTATTAGTGCTAATGTTCGTGGTAATTATCCTCGGCGGTTTGGCCGCCGGAGCCTTTTTCGGCGTCGGCTACTATCTGTCGCCGCAAGACCAGCTCGCCAAAACCGACGCCATCGTCGCCATCTCCGGCGGCGAGACCGACGCTCGCACCGCCGAAGCCGTGCGGCTCTACAAAGACGGCTGGGCGCCCAAGCTGATCTTCTCGGGCGCGGCCCTCGATCCCAACGGCCCCTCCAACGCCCAGGCCATGGCCACCGCCGCCGAGCGCGCCGGCGTGCCCTTCCAGGACATCGAACTCGACGAGGTGGCCGCCAATACCCGCCAAAACGCCACCGGTGTCGCCGGTATCGTTCAGCATCACGGCTATCGTTCGCTCATTCTCGTGACTTCACCCTACCACCAGCGCCGCGCCGAGATTACCTTTCACCGGGTGCTTGGGTCCACCTTTCCTCTCATTAACCATTCGTCCTACGATCACCAATGGCGCCGCTCGCATTGGTGGGCCACCCCCTATAGTCAAAGCGTGACGCTTTCTGAAATTCAGAAGATCGCCTTTGAACTCGCCAGCGGACACGCCCAGTGATCATCGTCGACCTTGCCATCATCGGCATTATTGTCTATGCGGCCTACTCCGGCACCAAGCGGGGCATGGTGCTCATCGGGCTCGAGTTGGGAAGCTTCATCATCGCCACGGGAGTGGCTCTCGCCGGCTATCACATGATCGGAAGCTGGGTTAAGGCTCTCACCGGCACATCGGGAGCCCTCAGTAACGTGGCGGCGTTCATACTCATTTGGATCCTTACTGAAATAATCTGCGCGGTCATCGTGCGCTTCAAGGTGCTTCCACGCCTCACCCGCCAAGTTCAGCTTTCGCTCGTCAACCAGATCGGAGGCTCGGCCCTCAACGCGCTCAAATCACTCATAATCATTGCCCTCGCGCTCATCGTATTCGTGGGAATGCCGCTATCTTCGGGCACCAAACGCACCGTCACCGACTCTTTTCTGGCCAAAACCTTCCTGGCCTCGAGCGGCCAGCTCCAAAACTGGTTGGCCGGCGGCCTCGGCCACGACCTGAGCGAAAGCCTCAACTTCTTCACCGTCACCGCCGAGCCCGAAAGCCAGCAGCGCATCGAGCTCGGCTACACCACCACGGCCGTCACCGCCGATCCCCATGACGAGGCCGCCATGCTCGTGCTCGTCAACCAAGAGCGCACCAGCCGCAATCTCCTCCCCCTCAGCCTCAACACCAAAGCCCGCGCCGTCGCCCGCGCCTACTCCCGCGACATGTTCGCGCGCGGCTACTTCTCGCACATCAGCCCCGAGGGCAAGAGCCCCTTCGACCGCATGAAAGCCGGCGATGTTAGCTACGAGACGGCCGGCGAAAACCTGGCGCTAGCCCCTACCCTCGACCTCGCGCACCAAGGCCTCATGAACTCGCCCGGCCACCGCGCCAACATCCTCAACCCCAGCTACCGCACCGTCGGCATCGGCATTATCGACGGCGGCCCCTACGGGCTCATGGTTACCCAAGACTTCACCGATTAAGGGAACCCAGGGTTTTCGACAGACTACAATATTTCTTGTATAATAGGCCGGTTATGAAAACCGTCTACGTTGGCATGAGTGGGGGAGTGGATTCCTCGGTGAGCGCCGCCCTTCTAAAACAGCAGGGTTTTAACGTCGTGGGCGTGTATATGAAGAACTGGACCCAAGACGTCGCCGGAGTGGCCTGCCCCTGGAAACAAGACCTGGCCGACGCCCGGGCCGCGGCCGCCGTGCTCGACATCCCGTTCAAAGTCTTCGACTTTCAGGCCGAGTACAAGCAGCACGTCGTCGATGCCATGGTGGCCGAGTACCAGGCCGGCCGCACGCCCAATCCGGACGTGATGTGCAACCAAGAAATCAAATTCAACCTCTTCCTCAAAGCGTCCCTGGCCGACGGCGCCGACCTCATCGCCACCGGCCACTACGCCCGGACTGAGGACGGCCAGCTCCTCGCCGGCCGCGACACCAACAAAGACCAGAGCTACTTCCTCTACCGCGTCACCGCCGAGGCGCTCCGGCGCACCATCTTCCCGGTAGGCGAGCTCACTAAGCCTGAGGTTCGGCGCCTGGCCGCCGAGGCCGGCCTACCCACCGCCACCAAGCCCGATTCGCAGGGCATTTGCTTCGTTGGCGAGGTCGGCCTGCGCGAATTTCTGCGCCAATACATTTCGGCCGCGCCAGGGCCCGTCCTGCACCGCGCTACGGGCGCTAGGCTGGGCGAGCACCAAGGAGCCGTGTTCTACACCATCGGCCAGCGCCACGGCTTGGGCATCGGCGGCGGCACACCCTACTACGTGGTCGGCAAAGACATCGCCGCCAACACCGTCTACGTTACTGGCGACCCGTCCGACCTCGAGCTCGAAACTGACGCCTTTGCCATCGAGCAGACCCATTGGATCGGCGAGCGCCCCCAGGAAGGCCGAGCCTACCAAATCCGCACCCGCTACCGTGCCGGCCTCATTGACGGCCAGCTCACCCCGGCGTCCGGCGGCTATCAGGTCCAGCTCGTCCGCTCCGAGCGCGCCGTCACCCCCGGCCAGTCGGCCGTCATTTACGACGGCGACCGCGTCCTCGGCGGCGGGTCGATCTCGTAGCAGCCCCGAAGCCGCTCTTATCCTTTTTTGAGTAATAATCTGGTACAATGTCCCCCATGACAGCTAGTGAAATCCGTTCCGCCTATCTCAAATTCTTCGCCGACCGTGGCCACGCCATTATTCCGCGCGCCAACATCGTGCCGCAAGAAGACGCCACCACACTCTTCACCGGCTCGGGCATGCAGCCGATGATCCCGTACCTGCTCGGCGCCACCCACCCCGCCGGCGTCCGCCTGGCCGACAGCCAAGTCTGCTTCCGGGCCGAAGACATCGACGAAGTCGGCGACAACCGCCACACCACCGCCTTCGAGATGCTCGGCAACTGGAGCCTGGGCGACTACTTTAAGGACGAGCAAATCCCCTGGATGTGGGAATTCCTCACCGAAGTCGTTGGTCTCGATCCGCAAAAGCTCTACATCACCTGCTTCATCGGCGCGCCCGAGTACGACGTACCCAAAGACACCGAAACCACCAAGATCTGGCAGAAGCTTTTTAAGACCAAGGGTATCGACGCCCCGGCGGTCGACATCGGCTCCGAAGCTGACGGCTACGCCCGCGGCATCAAGCCCGGCGAGCGCATCTTCTATTACGACGGCAAGAAGAACTGGTGGAGCCGCAACGGCAGCCCCGAGACCACGCCCATCGGCGACCCCTGCGGCCCCGACTCCGAAATGTTCTACGACTTCGGCACCGAGCACGATCCCAAATGGGGCAAGCACTGCCACCCCAACTGCGACTGCGGGCGCTTTATGGAAATCGGCAACAACGTCTTTATGGCCTACAAAAAGGTTGGCGAAGGCAAATTTGAGCCCTTGCCCAAACCCAACATCGACCACGGCTCCGGCCTGGAGCGCATCGCGGCGGCCGCCATCAACGACCCCGACTTCTTCAAAATCAGCCTGCACTACCCGGTAATCCAAAAGCTCGAAGCGCTTTCGGGCTTCAAATACGACCAAAACCCGGTCGCCATGCGCATCATCACCGACCACCTCAAGGCCGCCGTCTTCCTGGCCGTCGACGGTGTCGTGCCCAGCAATACCGCCCAAGGCTATGTGATGCGCCGCTTCCTTCGCCGCGCCATCCGCCAGGCCTTGGCGCTCGACCTGCGCGAAGACTTCCTGGAGCTCGTCGTGCCCGTCATTACCGAGCTCTACCGCGACGCTTTCCCCGAAGTCGCCGCCCGCGAAGAATCGATCATCCATGTATTAGTGAATGAAGAGAAACAATTCCGCAAAACCCTCGAACGCGGCGTGCGCGAATTCAACAAACTCGCCGGCGACAAACTCACCGGTGAGACCGTCTTCATGCTCTTCGACACCTATGGCTTTCCACCCGAACTATCACTCGAAGAAGCGCATGACAAGCACATCAAAGTCGACCCCGACTGGCGCAAAGATTTCGATCACCTCCTCAAAGAGCAAAAAGACCGCTCCCGCACCGCCACCGTCGGGCAGTTCAAGGGCGGGCTAGCCGATCACAGCGATATCAGCGTCAAATATCACACCGCCACCCACCTCATGTACAAGGCCCTGCGCCTCGTTCTGGGCGATCACGTCATCCAGCGCGGCTCAAATATTACGCCTGAGCGCTTGCGTTTCGACTTCTCTCATCCCGAAAAAATGACCCCCGAGCAAATCAAGCACGTCGAAGATCTCGTTAACGAAAATATCGCCAAAGACTGGCCCATGGGCTTCCGCGAAATCCCCACCGAGCAGGCCTTCAAAGAAGGCGCGCTGGGCGCGTTCGGCGATAAATACGGCGACACCGTCAAAGTCTACACCGCCGGCGATCCGGAAGGGGAGTGGTATTCCAAGGAAATCTGCGGCGGCCCGCACGTGGAGCATACCAGCGCCCTGGCCGAAGACGGCAAGAAATTTAAGATCAAAAAAGAAGAATCCAGCTCGGCCGGCATCCGCCGTATCAAAGCCATACTCGGATAGAAATCCTACAGCGCTACAACCGTCCGAACCCCTAAGTTCTCCTGAGGATATTTCAGCCAACCCGGGTAGTCTGAAAGGTGCGCCCGCAGGTAGTGAAGGTTTCTCCCGTCCTTGTATGCGTTGTGGCCATAATTGGCCGCCATACCCAAAAAGCTCAGCCCTGTTCGGGAGCCGGGTAAAACCGAATAGTATTCGGAGTCAATCACACGGTTGTTCTCGTATAGGTTCTTTAGGGCAAGCATTATCCACGTATCGTAGTCCATGCCCGACTCGCCGGCGTGGGCTGGGTCGGCAGCAAGCTTCTTCAGTCGGTCATTAAGCCGTAAACCCACCGGAAAAAGATACTTGTCACGCAAGATTAAGCCGGGTAACCCGCCGATTTTTACCGTGTAGTTATCTGGGCGAGCCTCGGCAAAGTCCTGAACTAACACCACCTTCCAGCCTGGTATCGTTAGCTCGCCACTCTCCAGGGTCTCCTTTTTGGTTTTGGATGGCTTGCCAAAACCCGGGCTGTATTTAACGTCTGCGCGCACATCTGGTCCTCCCCAGCCTTCCGATGACTCCACCACGGGTTTACTCTTGTGGGGCTTCAACGGCTCGCCCTCATACGTCCGCGGGGGGTCAGTTTGAGCTCGCTCTTTCACAGCTGCGCCATATTTCTTCCATGATTCCTCCAGCGGCAAGCCAAACGGCACAAGCAGCAGGGTGTCAAAGCCTTGGCGAAGCTTGGTATCAAGCTCGCCATTACGATTAGCCGCCTCAACGGCACCGGCGACTTGTTCTTGGGTGGGCACCGGATACGACCGGGCGTCGACCCCCCGGTAGCCCAGCTCGCCTGAAGGCAAGTTCGTAACTAGGCCGGTCTCGCGTAGCAACGATATCTGCCCTTGATACTGCTCGCCTAGCCGCAGGTTTTCGGCCAGTTTTTTGGATTCATCGACCGGCTCAACGTGTTCAATCTTCGCCCATCTGGCCTCCTCGATGGCCGGGTCTTGTCGGGTGTCATACTTCCAGAGCTCCTGGTCGAGCTCAAGCTGTATGGCCGCCGCATCCCGTATGGTATGGCCCATTCTTTCGAACATTTTTATCGGATGGCGAAGAACGCCAAGCGCGCCATTGCCATACTGTTGTTCTAGCTGCCAATTATTGTAGCCAGTTTGGACGTTATGGATGTCGTTATGGGCCAAGGCCGTAATGCGGGCTCGCTCTTTGTCGTGCTCCAGTCCGTCCCAGCGCTGCTGCTCCGTCTTGGTACGACGAGGCCACCCTGAGTTGGGATTCTTTTCCTCATGCAGATTATCAAACAGCTCATCGCGTTCTTCGATCAGCTTCTGCTTGCTCCAGCCTAGCTTGTGGCCTTCAACGATCGCCCGTTTCATTGCGTCTCGCGCCTGCGCTACCTTGAGGGGATGGCCGGTTGCACCCGCCAAAAGCTCAGCGCTTTCCCTCAAGTGCTGTTGTACTATCTCCCCGCGCGAGTCAGAAAAATCGATCCTGCTTCCCTGATTGACAACATCCAAGAAGTGACCTTGCAGAATATCGGCTTCATAACGCTTCATGCCGGCCTGTTCAGTGAGGTCCCGGGCTGCCTCCCGGGCTTTTTTAGCCTCTTTGTAGAACCGCCAGGTCTTCGGGCGAAACATGTTGCTATGGTTAGCCTCTACGATCAAATCCGTACTGCGCTGTATATGCTGCTTAATATCCTGGTATGCCGCCGCTGCCTCTGGGCCTCGCTGGGGGACCTCTTGGTCTAGGGCGGCCGATACAGCTGCCCGGGCGCTCACGATGTCCAGCGGTGTGTCCTCGATATCTGGTGGGGACGGCGGAGTGGCGCCACCATGATCCAATTGCTCAGCCTCTACTGGTCTAGGGCGAACTTCCGCATGCTCAAATGCCGGGTCCGGGGCAGGCTCAAAAGATTCCGACGACATAAAAACTCCGAGATATAGTTGACAACATCTTAGCAGAAATGCCAAAAGACCGCCTCCCAAAGCAGCGGAAGTGTCCACGATGTTGTAATCAATACGTTTCCCCGCCAAGCATAAGTTTGATACAATAAACGCACCTAAGTGGTGGAGAAGAAGCTTATGGTAAGAAGTAAGGTCATATCCGTGACCCGAGAGCTTATACCTGTATTTATGGTAGCCGTTGGTGTAGCGCTGGTGAGCACGCTAGCCGGTTCAGTATTTGACCGTGTGCACCAAGTCGACGCCGAAGCTCTCGTGCGCGATACAGTTGCTGCCCGTCCGGCCGGCGACCAACAAACGCTTGTCGTACCAGAATGGGGCGTCCAGGCCACCATCCCGCTCGCGGCCGAGATGCCGCTGCTCAGCTACTCGGCCCATGGCCAGTCCAGCATTGGGCTTTCATCGGCCGGCCTCGTGTCGTATGGCCCGCTCTGTAGCGCGGCCCGCAACGCACTTGGCGTTCTCGTGCGCTACCCCCTCGGTGGTTTTGACCAGCGGTCCGAAGGCGCGGTAATGCAATACTTCCTCGCCCAAGTGGGCCAATTCGAGTACGCCTACCAATTGCCCCAAACCTCTTGCCTGCAGGCCGATCCCCACCGCCCGCTCATCAACCAGCAGACTTCGGTTTTGCGCGAGGCTCTGGGCACCCTCTCTGCCATCCAGCCATAAGTTTGATATACTTTTGATATGTCACAGCGGGGTTTTATTCGGTTGCCAATTCTCATCGCCATAGTACTCGGGCTAGGGTTCGGCGCCTCAGGCTATCTTAATTACTCTCAGCATCAGCGGGCCGAGCAAGACAAAAAGCTGCTCCAAGGGCAGATTACTGACCTGCGCTACCAGCTTAAGCAAGATCAACAGGCCGTCGGCAGTCCCAGCCCTTCGCCCAGTGGCAGCGTGGAACCCGCCCCTACGCCGTCACCCAGCCCATCACCGGCCGTGGCAGGTACCGCCAGCGTGGCGATTAGCCAGTTTGGGGTCAGACTCACCGCCACTGACCCTCTGCTCGATCTCACCTATGCCCCCATACAATCTGCCGGGCTAACAGTGGCCGGTTTTACCACTGAGAGCTTGTTGGCCAAATATCCCAGCTGTAAGCCGGGCGCCCTCGGGGCATTGGTAAGGCGTCCCCAAAGCCAAAAAGCCCCTTCATGGAACAAACTTGTGAAAACACTTGGCAGCTACAGTTACTACTACTCAGCCGCTTCGGCTTCCGATTGCACCAACGATCAGGCCGGCCACAACACCTATGCCGCGGCCAAGGCGGCCCTCGCCAACGGCGTATTGCCAACGCTATCAAACTAATACTCCAAGGAGATTTCCGTGCGTAATTCCGGCCAAAAACTTATTTATATGCTCTGGGGCGTAATCACGGTATTGGTGGTCGGCGGAGGAATCATCGCCTTTATGCTCCTGCACAAAGCCGACGAGCTCGACCAAACCAACAACCAGCTGACCGGCAGTAATTCCAGCCTGCGCGAGCAACTCCGCCAAGCCAAGGCCTCGCCAACCCCCAGACCCACACCTACGCCCGACTACAGCGCCTCGGCCACACCTACGCCCAGCCCGGCGGCTACCGCGACACCAAAACCACCAACTAGCCGCTAGCCGGGTTTGTCATCGGGCGGCAGGAACAACCTTCCATACGTCTATATATCGGCAAACGACATATACTACAAATTTTCTGAGCCCGACCTTTACGATCCTATATATCGTTTGACGACATATAGCCGGGTGAGCGAGTCGCCACCCTCAGTCGAACCGCCCATTCCCGTTTGGAGCCAGCGAGCATAAGCGCTACAATCAGACAGAAGGTTAAGAAATCTACCAATCGTGAAATTACTCGAAAAATTTGTGAAAATCCGGGACAAAGCCCAGGCTCCGCGCTACCTGGTGGCGCTTGATATTGGCACCGAATTCGTCAAAGCTCTCATCGGCGAGATCAAAGTAGATCCGGCCTCAGGCGCGCCCTCCAAGGTCGAAATCCTCGGCGTCGGCCGCCAGCGCCAGCGCCTTTCGGATATGCAATCCGGCGCCGTCACCGACATTACCGGCGTGGTCGAAAACTGCGACGCCGCCCTCAAGATGGCCGAAAAGATGTCCGGCGTAGTGGCCAAAGACGTCGTTATCGGCATCGCCGGCGAGCTGGTCAAGGGCGCCAGTACCATCGTCCGCTACAAGCGCGCCGATCCCAGCGACCCCATCGACATGCCCGAGCTGCGCAAAATCCTCGACCGCGTCCAATACCGAGCCTTCGAGCGCGCCCGCGAGCAGCTCACCTGGGAGACCGGCTACAAGGAACTCGAGGTCAAGCTCGTCAACACCGCCATCGTCGACGTCCAGATCGACGGCTACCGCGTCACCAACCCCGTCGGCTTCCAAGGGCGCGATGTCTCAATCCAGCTCTTCAACGCCTTCGCGCCCATGGTTCACCTCGGCGCGCTGCAGTCGGTGGCCCGGGACCTCGACCTCAACCTTATCAATATCGCCGCTGAACCCTTCGCTGTCGCCAAATCCGTGGGCGGTCAAGATTCCGGCGAATTCTCGGCCATCTTCATCGACATTGGCGGCGGCACCACCGACATCGCGCTCGTCAACAACGGGGGAGTCGAAGGCACCAAAATGTTTGCCATCGGCGGCCGCAGCTTCACCAAACGCATCGCCCAGGTCGCCAACACCAGCTTCGAAAAAGCCGAAGAAATGAAGATTGCCTACAGCGCCGGCAAACTCGGCCCCCGCGCCAAGAAAGTCGTCGAAGAAGCCGTCAACGCCGACATCCAAGTGTGGCTCTCCGGCGTCGAGCTCAGCCTAGCCGAATTCGACCGCGTCGACCACCTGCCGGCCAAAATCCTGCTCTGCGGCGGCGGCACCGGTCTTCCTCAGATCATGGATGCCCTCAAGGGCAAAGAATGGTACAAAAACCTGGCCTTTGCCCGCAAACCCGTCGTCAACCACATTAGCCCCACCGAAGTAAACCGCGTCTTCGACAAAACCGGCAAGCTCACCAGCTTTGCCGACATCACCCCCATGGGCCTAGCCAACATTGGCCTCGACCAAGCCGGCGGCGAAACCACAACCGACACCCTTGTCCGCAAGCTCGCCCGCGCCATCTCGGCATAAGTATTGACTTCTATAGCATTTCATGCTTAAATAATTAAATGTAGCTTCACAACACGCGACCACAGGGAGGTCACATGTCAGAATGGTGGCAGCGGATTGCCGCATGTCAGGTCCCTGTTGCTCGACAGATCGAGCAACTCCATGAGCTCAACGCCGGCGTCTGGAAAGGTGCCATCCCCAAGGAGTGGTTCGGCGCCGCGCTCACGCCCCCGAACGAGCTCGAGACGGGCCAGATCTGGGTCGTCTACGTCGAATTCGGGACCCCCGAAGATACCTACGACCGTTGGCGCCAGGCCCTTGAGGCGCGGTTCCCACATTACTTCTGTCGTCTCCTCGCCCGCCAGGTGCGGCTTGCTCCGACCGCCCGCCGGTACAACCCAGGCATCCACCTGGTCTGTCTGGACCCTCGGACGAGTCCTGAGTGCGAAACCTTCGAGGAAGTCTGCGCCGAGGCGAAAGGTGACGGCACGGTCCTGGCCGCCGCCGAAGGCCTGTGCGCCTACGCGCTACTGGGAGACCAGTATGCGAAGGTAGTGCCTCAGGCGAATCTCGCCGGGTACCAGGCGACGGTCGACGCCCGAGATGGGAACGTTCCCTTCCATTTGCTACCGGTCGTCGACTACGACCATGGTCTCGACTGGACCGGCTCCAACGAAACCCTCAGGTCGACACCTCAGCCACACAGGACCTTCTCCATCACTCCGCGGTGGGCCTTCAACAAGGAAGCCCATGGGGCCCCGACGCCGGTGATCATCACCCCCTAGTCCCTCACGGGGCACGAAGCAGGGGTTGCGAAAGCAACGCCAGGCCTTCGTGCCCCTTCTTCGTGCGTATTCTTATATAAACGAAAATGACGCCGTTGGCCTATCCTGATGCCTCAAGCCTAGCTTGAGATCTCGGGGTAGGCTCGGCCCGGCACATGAGCGCCGGGCCGAGAACGGGTGAGGGCAGCCGCCGGCCGGTTCCTACCAGATGATGACCGGCCACAGCTGGATGACCAGGACCACGGAGTAGAAGCCGCAGGCGGTGATGATGCGCGTTATCCTCAGGGTGAAGATGACGCTGTGCGCTTCTTCCGGTGACCGCCCGGCCCTTACCTGACGGCAGTACAGCGCCAGCATCATCCGCTGGCTTGGCACGGCCGTGAGGAGCGTGAGGAAGGGGAAAAACACCCGCGTCTGCAGCCAGAGGCTGTAGATCACGCTGGCGCGCCAGCGCTGGCGGCCGGTCCAGCTCTCTGACCCCGCGATGAAGGCGAGGATGGTCATGGCGGCCTTATCGACGCCTCCAACGTGCGATCCGTCGCGCGAGCCAGCACGGCGATGGCGACAGATCAGCCAGACTGCGAGGATGGTCATGGCTGCTGCGGCGCCGAACTGCCAAGGCAGCCGGTGTCCAATCTGGACCGCGATGTAGAGCGGCCCCAAGGCCACTTCGTGGCCGACAGCCCATAGCAGCAGCCAGTACGGCAGGGATGTCATCAGGAACAGGCCGGTTCCCGCGCCCCACCAGCGCCAAGCGTTGAGCTGATGGAGCTGAAGGCTGTAGGCTCCATCGGGTGCGGGCGGCAGGTACCGAGCCAGCCATGAGCCGACTACAACCTTCCGGGCGTTCATCGCCGTCAGATGAGACGTGGCATACAGCCGGATCGATGTGATGGCGCGCCAAGCAAAGAAGGCGCACAGGATCGCAGCCGTAGCTGCGATGGCCATGTGAAAGCCAATTCTGGCCCACGGCGGCGCAGCCGCCACATGCGGTATCCAGTCGAAGCGTCCGGTTGAAACCTCGGCCGTTCGCCACACCTGATAGACGACCGCCACGAAGAGTACGAAGGCCAACAGAGCGAAGCAGCGGTTAATCGTCAATGATCGCGTCACGGTTGACTCCTTCGAGCCGGGGGTAGGGAGACAGGTCAAGGAACGCAGTACATTGTGCCACCGTCCAAGCGAATAGTCAATAACTCCCAAAAGCCCCCGGCCGCAATAGGCTGGGGGCTTTGATGCATTAAACAAGAAGAAGGGGGTGGGCAAGCGGAAAACCGCTGCCCACCCCCAGAATTGGGGTACCTTGCTTACGCAGAGTGTTGGATCCTGCGCCCAACTGCGTTTCGCTGGATTTATCCCCTTTGCCCACCGGACCAGGTTGCCCGGCGGACGTGGCATAGAACTCTCCGAGAAAAAAACGGAGAGCGACGTATGTGCCACAACAACACGTCGTTACTCATTACAAGACGGAGAATGAACCTCGAACGAGGGTAGCATCTCCGCGGCCGCATGGCGGCCTGTGGTGACGGTAGAACCGTCATAGGACGCGCCCGATGGGCGACTTAGGCTGCCTGTGGCAGCCAGCTCGACCTAATAGTCGGCCTCTCTTAACAGAGCAGGCCGCATTGTCGAGGCAACAACATAGTAGCACATAAGCGCTATAATGTCAATGTCTCTAGCGAATTACACCCTGAGTTACCGAAATATAAATCGTCATAAAGGCGCCCATCGTCACCAGCAACAGAGTCGCCATTAGCCGCAGCTTGCGCTCCGGATGACTACTGGCAGTACGAAATGACCAGATGGCGCCCATCATGAAACCCGCCACGAGTAGCGCTATCCCGACCCACGAATTGAGCACAATGTACCCTGATGATGCGAATAATAGCGCCGAGAGCAGTACCCGGTCTTGGAGAATGAACGGTTCTTTGACCCTAATCCGCGCCAGTTATGCACCTCTTACGCTTAACAACTAATTGGCCACACTATAACGTAACCGTAACAATTATGGTAGTCTAAGAGCATGAAAGATAATGCCCTGTATCTAGAAGTCGACGAGGATATTACCTCGGCTATCGACAAGCTGACCAAATCGACCGGCGATTCCGTCCAGATCGTCGTCCCCAAGCGCTCTAGCATGCTGCAGAGTGTCATCAACCTCAAGCTGCTCAAGAAAGCCGCCGGTCAGCAGGGCAAAGAGCTGGTACTCGTCACGAACGACCGGATCGCGAGCGATCTGGCCGCCCGGGTAGGTCTGGCCGTGGCGCCTTCGCTCGGGGCCAAGCCGGTGCTGGCCGATGTCCAGATGCCGGAGCAGCTCAAATCCGTCGAGGAGGTCATCGACGCCGGTGACCCGGCTCCGCCCGTAGCCGGTCCCGCCCCGGCCGCCGCCCCGGCCAAATCCAAACGCCCGCTCCTGTTGCGCCGTCGCGAGGTCGGTGACGGTCCGCCCGCCCCGCCGCCCACACCCGATCCGGCACCCGCCGCGGCTGGTGGCGACCCGGCCAAAAAAGGCCCCAAAATTCCGAATTTCAACCGGCTTCAGCGCCGGGTAATATGGCTCGTCGTGGCCGCCCTGCTGGTCGGGAGCTACATGGCTGGCATGTACTTTCTGAGCAGCGCCAAGGTCACTCTCTACGCCAACGGTTCTAAGGTCGACATCGACACCACGTTCGCCGTCGATCCGGCCGCCAAAACCAGCGACAAGAATAAGGCCGTGTTGGCCGGGCAAGTAGTGAGCACGAGCAAGGATCTCTCCGGCTCGTTTGCCCCTACCGGCAAAAAAGACGCCGGAACCAAGGCCACCGGCACCATATCTATCAGCAACTGTCTCGACAACAATCCCCATACGTTCGTATCGGGGACCCGCTTCCAGGCTCCCGACGGCAAAATATTCCGCTCCACCGCCGAGGTGGTGGTTCCGGGCGGGCAAGGCAGTTTCTTCGGCTGTACCGCACCGGGCATGGCCACCGCGACCGTCCAGGCGGATCAAAACGGCGACAGTTACAATGAGGGGCCCAGCACATACACTATGCCCGGCTTGCCCGCCAGCCAACAGACCGGTCAAAACAGCATCATCTCCAAGGGCGCTCAGATGAGCGGCGGCACTACCAAGACCGTATCAGTCGTGACCCAGGCCGACATCGACACCGCCAAAGCGGCACTGATCGCCAAGGACAAAGACAACGCCGGCCGCGACCTCCAGAGCCGTGTTCCCAAAGATTACACCGGGCTTACCTCCTCGCAGTCGACCATTACCGGCGATGTAGTCTCCTCGCCGGCCGTCGAAACCGAGGCTACTACCGCCAACCTGTCACTCAAAGTCACCTATACCGTATTGGCCGTCAAAAAGAGCGAATATCAGGAAATGGTGAAGGCGCAGGAGCTCAAGCAAGTCGGCGCCGAAAACCAGATCTACGACGACGGCTTGGCCAACGCCCAGGTGACGGCCAACGAAAAAGACTCCTCCGGGCGCCAGACCTTTCACCTCACCACCGAGGCTTCCGGCGGCGTTAAGATCGATACGGCCGGCTTGATCGAGAAGTTGCGGGGCAAACGCTACGGCGACGCCGCCGATCTGTCCTCGCACACTTCGGGCGTCACCCGTGCCGACATCGTACTTTGGCCGAGCTGGGCCTCGAGCCTGCCGGGCCGGTCGGATAAAATTACCGTTAAGATTCAAGTAGAAGGCACGAAATAGAGGCGGCATTGGGCAAATACCTGGGAATTGATTATGGCGCGAAGCGGATTGGCCTGGCTACCGCCGACGCCGAAACCAAGCTGGCTACGCCCCTCGCCACGGTGGGGGCGGCCGAGCTGATCGCAACCATTAAGCGCGAGGGACCGTTCAAGGCAGTCGTGGTTGGCCTTCCGCGCAGCCTCGACGGCCTCGAGACCGCCCAGACCTTGGCCGTGCGCCGTTTCACCGATGACGTGCTGTGGCGGCACTTGCGCATCGAGGCCGAGTTCCAAGACGAGGCCGGCACCTCGTCGCTCGCCGAAGAGCGCCTCAAGGGTGCCGGCAAGCCCTACGCCAAAGGCGCCATCGACGCGGAAGCCGCCGCTATCATTTTGCAAGATTACCTGGACGCGCTATGAAGTCTAGCTACTCTCGGCGGCCGTGGCTCACGCCGCGCAAGGTCTATGGCACGCTGCTCATCCTCGTCCTGGCCGCGGCGCCGGTGCTATACGCCAAATACCGCCTGGATCTGCGGCCGGTCGCCGCGCAAGGGCAGAGTCAGCAGTTTGTGGTGGCGGCCGGCGAAAACGCCCAGGGTATCGCCACCCATCTCCGGGCCGCCGGCCTCATTCGCGACCGTAACGCCTTCATTACGTATGTGAACCTGCACGGCTTACGCCCCCGGCTCAAGGTCGGGACATACGCCATTGTGCCCAATCTCTCGGCCGCCCAAATCGCCGAGCTCCTAGCCGGCGGCAAAACTATCTCGAAGCGCTTGCTCGTGCCCGAAGGCTACCGACTCAGCCAGATTACGGCCGCCGCCGCCAGCCTGGGCATCGACAAAACAGCCTTCGCGGCCGCCCTAACTGCCGCCCACCGCCAGACATTCCTGACCGGCAAACCGGCCAATGTCGACCTCGAGGGCTACCTCTTCCCGGATTCCTACGCCGTCGACGCCGACACCACCCCAACTCAGCTCGTAAACGCCATGCTCGATAACTTCGGCAAGCGCGTCGGCCCCGAGTACACCCAAGCCTTTGCCGCCGAGGGGCTCACCCTTCATCAGGGTCTCACGCTCGCTTCGGTGATCGAAAAAGAAGTCCACAACCCCGCCGACCGCCCCATTGTGGCGCAGGTCTTTCTCAAACGCTTCAAAACCGGCATGCCGCTGGGCTCCGACGTTACCACCCAATACGCTGCCGACCAGCTCCATGTACCCTTTGATACTAATCTCGACTCCCACTACAATACCCGCCGTTACCCCGGCTTGCCGCCCGGGCCCATCTGTAGCCCCGGCCTTGGCGCTCTCGATGCCGCCGCCCACCCTGCTACTACCGATTACCTCTACTTTCTAAGCGACAAAAACGGCAAAACCTACTTTGCCAAGACATACGCTGAGCACCAGCAGAATATCGTTAAGTATCTCCAGTAGCGTAACGGGTCCTGGCAGCTTCGGAATATCTCTCCTCGGGCGAGCGAGCGCTGCCCGTCTCTTCGGTGGACACGATATCAGTATCCGCACTCGCTTCCTCGGAGAGACATTCCTGCGCCGCCACCCGTAAAAAGCGCCACATGGAGCTCAAATTTGACAACGTGTGGAACATATCATACCGGTGTGTCGTGATGTTTATTTGATGCCGTGAAGGGCCGCATTTTCCCCTTGGCAAGGCTCTTTAACATGGTTGACAGATACGGATGAGAGAATTAGACTACGAAAGTAAATCGATAAGCGTTAGCGGAATGGTGATGTAACCGCCGGCTGCGAACCGATTTACTACCTGAACCGTCGATACGAAGGATTAACTAAGGTCGAAATACTTCTGCCCTGTCTCAGATAGGGGAAGGACCCAGTAAGGTAGTACTCGCTCAAGTTTATGAGCGGGGTGGAGAGAAACGTTATTAGTAGAGATGCCCTTAGTGTCTCCCTTGAAGGATTCCCATCGGTTCAAATGAGCCCGGGGATCGGAGCCACGCCAGAGACATTTTCGAACATAAAAACTCCGGCAGCGGCCCAGAAGAGCCGGACTGCGTCCAAACTCGAAATCTCGAAAAAAGTCCAAAAAATCTATCGTTCGCGCTATTTAGCCCACGTTGGCGTGCTCAGCATCGCCGCTCTCCTCGTCCTCAGCCATGATCCGGCTAAGGCCCATTCGGTCTCGGTACGGCTAATGTCGGCCCACGCCGGCATGAGCACCACGCTCGACGACGTCGCCACGGCTAGCATGGCCGCCGATATCGCCGGCGCCGGCAGTATGCTCGTAGACGCCGAGGCGGCCAAGACCGCTACGAGCAAAAACGAGCAGGTAGCCTTGCTTACAAGCGATGACAGCACGCTCGCCAAGCGCCAGGTCGTTTCAACGGCCGGCAACGCCACCCGCGACATCAGCACCTACGCCGTACAGCCCGGTGACACCCTCTCCGGGGTCGCTAGTAAATTTAATATCACCAGCTCCACCCTCAAGTGGGCCAATGAGCTCGATGACGCCGATGCCATTAAGCCCGGCCAAGAGCTAACCATTCTGCCCGTCAGCGGCCTGCTCTATACGGTGCAATCCGGCGACACCGCCGATAGCTTGGCGGGTAGCTACAGTGCCAACGCCGCCCAGATCCTGTCGTTCAACAACGCCGAGGTCAAGGGCCTGGCCGTCGGCATGAAGATCATCATCCCCGACGGCGTCAAGCAGGAGGCTCCCAAAGCCGCCCCGGCCGCTCCCGCCACCAGTAGCTACGGCCGCGTAGCCGGCGCCAGCACCATCCGCCCCACACTTACCAACTTTGCCGGCGGCGCCAATGGTTACTCCTATGGTTACTGCACCTACTACGTGGCCGGCCGCCGCAGCGTCCCCTCTAGCTGGGGCAATGCCAGCTCCTGGTACTACAACGCCCAAGCCTCCGGTTTCTCAGTGGGCTCCCAGCCCGTACCCGGCGCCATAGCCTGGACCGGCGCCGGCTACTACGGCCACGTGGCTTACGTCGAAGGCGTCTCCGGCGGCATGGTGACCATCAGCGAGATGAACTTCAACGGCAACTGGAACCGCGTTACCTCCCGCACCGTCTCCGCCTCTAGCTTCCGCTACATTTACTAGGGTAAAGGCCATATAAACACAAAGTAGAGCCCGGTTGCATTTGCGGCCGGGCTTTCAGGTAGCGTTACAGCCGATTTTCAACATAACTAGTACAAAAAATCAAGTTCGTGGTACAATGAGCACAACATGTTTGCAGATACAGCCACAATCGAAGTAAAGGCGGGCAAGGGCGGCGATGGCCGCCTCAGTTTTCGTCACGAGAAATACCGCGCCATGGGCGGCCCAGACGGCGGCGACGGCGGCCGTGGCGGCGACATCATCGTGCGCGTGGACCACAACCTCAATACGCTTTCGGCCTATCGCAACTCCCGCATCATCCGCGGCAAGGACGGCGAGGCCGGCGGCGGCAACCGCATGCACGGCGCCAACGGCGAAGAGGCCGTCGTACGCGTGCCCCAGGGCACGCAGGTCTGGGAAGGCGAGCGGCTAATAATAGACCTCTCAGAAGGCGACCAGGAGACCATTATTGCCAAGGGCGGCCGCGGCGGCTTCGGCAACGCCCACTTCAAATCCAGCACCCGCCAGGCCCCGCGCAACGCCGAGCTCGGCGAACGCGGCGACGCCTATCAGCTCCGGCTCGAGCTCAAGATGGTGGCCGATGTCGGCCTGGTGGGCCTGCCCAACGCCGGCAAATCCACCCTGCTCTCGGTAATCTCCAATGCCAAGCCCGAAATCGCCGATTATCCCTTTACCACCCTCGTGCCCAACCTCGGCGTGGTTGACGTCGACGAATATGGCTTCCTGGTAGCCGACATCCCCGGCCTCATCGAAGGCGCCAGCCAAGGCAAGGGGCTAGGCGACGAGTTCCTGCGCCACATCGAGCGCACCGCCGTCCTCCTGCACCTCATCGACGCCCGCTCCGAAGACCCGGCCGCCGACTACAACGTAATCCAAGGCGAATTGCGCGACTACCAGGTAGATCTTTCGGCCAAACCTCAGATCATCGTCCTCACCAAGCAGGAAACCGTCGACGCCGAACAGCTCAAGGCCGCCGAAAAAGCCGTCAAGAAGGCCGCCGGCAAGATCCCCATTTTCGTCATCTCCGCCCAGACCCACGCCGGCCTCCTGCCGCTGCTACGCGCCGCCGCCGAGCTCGTTAAAGCCGCCCGCATTCGCCACGAAGAAGAACTGGCAAATGCCGCCGTGCCCGTCATCGACACCGTCGACCAACCTGATTTCTGGCGCGTCACCGCCGAGGGCGAAGGCGTCTGGCGCGTTACCGGCGAGCATATCCAGGGCTTTGCCCGCCGCACCAACTTTGAGCAAGACGACGCCGTCCGCCGCCTGCGCGACATTTTGGTCAAGACCGGCGTCGCCCGCGAACTCCGCCGCCAAGGCGCCCAAGACGGCGACATCATCCACATCGACGACACTGAGCTTTCCTGGCTCGACTAAAAACCGAACATTAGCCAAATACCCTAGAGCTTGTTATACTGTCAAACATTGTTATAAATAAGCCCAAGTACAATGTCGCAGGTTAAGCCCCATTACACCAAACAGACACTCAGTCTTTTTTGGCAACATATCAAGCGGTATCCCCAGCATCTCTGGCCGTTACTGTTCACGATTCCCGCTACCGTTCTGGTGGGGGAGTTTCTGCGCCCCTACGTTACGGCCGATATTCTCAATCGCCTCAGTACCGGCTCCTATGATCACCACAACCTCTTAGCGAGCTTTGGCTCCCAGCTGCTGATCTTCGCGGCGGCTAGCATCTTCTATGGCGTCATCGGCTGGCGCGTCACCAACTGGATCTCGTGGCGGCTTGAGCTCAAGGTAATGCGCGAGCTCACGCAACGTGTCTTCGGTCACCTCTTGGCCATGAGCCCCAATTTTCATGCCAACCGGTTCGGTGGCTCGCTAGTCTCGCAGACCAATAAACTCAACGGCGCCTACATCCGTTTGATGGACTCGACCGTTTTCGCGGTAATTCCCCTCGTAATATCGGTGATAGCTACGGTTGTAATCTTGGTGCCGCGAGCTCCCCTCTATGTGGCCGCGCTGCTCGTGATCTCAGCGGTTTATCTCGTGGGTACCATTCACTTTTCCCGCGCGGTCCGAGACGCCAACGCCGAAGAAGCCGCCGTCCAGAGCCGCCAAACCGGCTACCTATCCGACAGCATCACCAATGTCTTCGCGATTAAAACCTTTGCGGCGGCGGATTACGAAGGCAAGCGCTTCTGGAAGATGAGCGGACTCGTGCAAGAAGCCGGCCACAAATCCATGCGGGCCACCCTCAAGCGCGAAAACTATGCCAGCCTCCTTACACAAACTCTAGGCATCGTGGCGCTCTGTATCGCCGTAATAGGTGTGGGCGTACTCAAGGCCGACATCGGCACCATCTTCCTGGTCGTCAGCTACACCGCCTCCATGGCCGAGCGCCTGTGGAACTTCCAGAATGTCCTGCGCCAGTACAACCGGGCTATGGGTGACGCCAGCGACATGGTAGAGATTCTACAGATTAAGCCGGGCATTCAGGACCCGGCCCGGCCGGAGCCGTCGCGCATGCGCCAGGGCGCCATCACCTTTACCGGCGTAACGTTCACCCACGGCGACGCCGACGAAACCCTCTTCGAAGACTTCAGCCTCAAGATTAAGCCCGGCGAAAAGATTGGCTTGGTTGGGCATTCCGGCTCCGGCAAGACCACCCTCACCCGGCTGCTGCTGCGTTTCTCCGACCTCGATAGCGGCCATATCACGATCGACGGCCAAGATATCGCCGCCGTCACCCAGGACGACCTGCGCCGGGCTATTAGCTATGTTCCGCAGGAGCCGATGCTCTTCCACCGTACCCTGCGCGAAAACATCGCCTATGGCAAGCTCGACGCGCCGGAAGAGGAGATCATGCGGGCGGCCACGCGCGCCCACGCTCACGAGTTCATCGGCAAAATACCCAAAGGCTATGAGACGATGGTGGGCGAGCGGGGTATCAAGCTTAGTGGCGGCCAACGCCAGCGCATCGCCATCGCCCGGGCCATGCTCAAGGACGCGCCCATTCTGGTGCTCGACGAAGCCACTAGCGCTCTCGACAGCGAATCCGAACATCTCATCCAAGACGCGCTCTGGAGCCTCATGGAGGGCCGCACCGCCATCGTCATCGCTCACCGCCTCAGCACCATCCAGCACATGGACCGGATCATCGTGCTCGAAGACGGCCGCATCACGGAGCAAGGCTCGCACGCCAAGCTCCTAGCCAAGGGCGGCGCCTACGCCAAGCTCTGGTCGCGCCAGTCGGGCGGCTTCATCGACGGCGACGAAGAGGCGGCAGCGGAAGACTCCAAGAGCTAGCCGAGCCGGGGTTTCTCCACGCACCATCCGATTTTACTTAGATTTCCGATGCATCGGAAATCTAAGTAAAATGGTGAGTCCTGTCCCCACTGGGCGTAGTGCGGATTGACGAACTGCCCGCGACCAGGCACAATAGACCAGTTCGGGGCATTAGCTCAGCTGGCTAGAGCGCTGCATTCGCATTGCAGAGGTCAAGAGTTCGAATCTCTTATGCTCCACCATTTTAGTTTCTTTTACTTCTTTTTAGTTTTCATTAAGAGCCGTGAGGCTCTTTTTGATATACTCATGCATATGGAAATTATAGACATAGTAGATTTAGGCGATAATGTTATCGGGTCGGCCGAAAAGTCGGATGTTTTGGGGCCAAGGATTAACCTGCCGTGTCTCATTTATCATGATTCAAAATGATGCCGGTGAATTTTTCTTACAGCAGCGCAAGTCAACTAAGAAAACGTACCCTTTATATTGGTCTGGTGCGGCTGCGGGCCACGTCGCAAGTGGCGAAACGTATGAGCAGGCTGCCCTGCGAGAATTAGCCGAAGAACTCGGCGTATCAGTGAAACTTCAAAACATTGGTAAGCAATATTCTAAAGATGATAAAGAATTCGTAAGCTTCTTCATTGGAAAGAGCAACGGCCCATTTAAGCTCGAGGAAGATGCTATCGAAAAAGCTGAGTTCTTCTCCTTGGAACGATTAAAGAATCAAACCACGGAGATAAAGGTAACCTCCTGCCTACAAGCTGCACTCTTGCTGATTTAGCACAAGCTCAGCGCTAACAGCGCCCACAATGCTCCACCATTTTAGTTTCTTTTACTTCTTTTTAGTTTGAGTTAGTTTTCCCTTAAGAGCCGCGAGGCTCTTTTTGGTATCATAGCCCTATGACGAAACAAGCAACCATTCACGCCTATGACCGCTACTCGGATATTTACGACCGAGAAGTAATAGATTTTTGGGCTAATTTTCCTACATCAACTATCGAGGCATTTCTGCAAAGCATCTCGGGCAAAAAGATTCTGAATGTGGGCAGCGGTAGCGGACGAGACGCGTTGCTGCTACGCCAGCACGGATTGGATGTGGTTTGCGTTGATGGTTCCGAAGAAATGGTCTGCCACGGAGCATCTGGGTTTCAAAAGCCACGCCCAAACATTTGATGTGCTGGAATTCCCAAAGAACTCCTTTGACGGAGCCTGGGCCTATACATCACTTATTCATGTTCCTCCAGCCGAGGCTAGCGCGACAATTAACAAGATAGCCACATTTCTACGGCCCAAAGGAACGTTGCTCACCGGAATTATTATTGGCAAGGGTTCCAAAACGGTAGAAAGAGAATCGATGCCAGGCGTCAAACGATTTTTTCAGTATTACCAGCCTGATGAAATAGCCTCGCTTGTAGAATCGGCAGGCTTTAAAATGGTATTCCAAGAAGAATATCAACCTCATAGCACGGTCTATCTAAACCAGGTTTACGAACTGGCATAGCCACGAGTCGCTGAGACATCGCCACGTAGCGTGGCGTTAACAGCGCACACAATGATCCACCATATTTTAGATAATTTCTATCAGAAGCCAAAACCAGCTTTCCTGTTTTAATAGAAACTGGAGTTATTTTTGGGTAGCTAGCCCCTCAAAGAGATAAAAGCGAATTCAAATCCTATCGATCGGCTCACTCTCGAAGATTATGCCCTACGTTGCCCTCCAGAACCTAGCTTTGGTACCCTCGTCATACGTGGCTTGACGGGATCTGATATTATTTTTACATGGCCCATAAACCTAAAAAGTTTCGGCAGAAAACGGACGCAATACTCGCCAGTAGGTCGGTCACGGCCACAACTCATGAGCTTACCGATGTACGAATCATACGTAGCCGGTGGTGGCAGCTACGGCCGCCGTTTTGGTTGGCGGTAGCGGTAATTATACTGGTTGGTTTTGCGGTATATTTCTCAGGTTTATCAAATGACTTCGTATTAGACGATGCCCGGCAGATCGTCAATAACCCCTCGATCCAGTCAGGAACAAATTGGGGACAGCTATTTAGTGGCAGCACTGGCTATTCCGGGTACGTCGACGGCAAGCTCATCGGCGCCTACTACCGCCCATTGATGATGGTCTCGTATTCCTTTATATACTCAATGTTCGGTCAAGATCAGGTCGCGTTTCATGTCATTCAACTCTCATTACACATCGCCGTAGCCGTTGTTCTGCTCATGTTTCTCCGCTATACTTTTAAGCCTGTTCTGGCGCTTGGCTTGGCGTTAATTTTTCTCGCCCATCCTGTCAATAGCCAATCAGTATTCTACATCGCTTCACTACAAGAGCCGCTCTATATGCTATTCGGGCTATTGGCTCTGTGGCTGCTATTAAAGTTTGACTCAAAGAAGAGCCTCGTGGCCGTTGCGGTCTGTCTGTTTGTGTCGCTCCTCGCCAAAGAGTCAGGCATCTTGTTTGTTGTCATGTCGGCGGTTTACTTGTTCATATACAATCGCCAGCGGTTATACACATTCCTGGTGCTCATGGCCTTGCCGCTTGTCGTATACGTTGCGCTCCGCACCCACGCCCTCGGGCTACCTCACAATCCTCACCTTGCTCAAATTGATGATCTCTCTATTTGGGGCCGCCTAGCATCAATGCCGGCCATTCTTTTCTGGTATATATCAGTTTTCTTCTTACCGTTCCAGTTCGCTCACGCATATTACTGGACCGTACCGACACTCTCCATTACAGGTTTTTGGCTACCGTTATTGGCTGATAGTCTCTCCATTGCAGCATTGTCGTACCTGACCGCTGTAGTTAAGCGAAGGTTACCAAACGCATATTACCGGACCTACTTATTCTTTGGGATTTGGTTTGCTCTAGGGATGATGCTGGTTTCGCAAGTCTTCCCACTTGATCTGACTGTCAGCCCGTCATGGTTTTATTTTCCAATCATCGGGCTGCTAGGTATGCTTGGCATTGCTTCGATGCTGATCCGGTGGCCTCGGCTTCCGGGCTACGTACCAATTATCGTTATCTCTGTTATTATTGGGCTGTTAAGCATGAGGACGGCGGTCAGGGGGTTTGATTGGGTCAATGACACTACCTTGGCTGCCCGGGACGCTAAACTCTCACCCGATGACTACAACGCGCAATTTGAAATTGCGCACGGTCTAGTACTAAGGGGTAAGTTTAATGAGGCGAGGCCATATGCCCAGCGAGCAGTAGAACTCTACCCAACCGCCGTTAACTATGAGTTATTGGCGGACATCTGCTTATGGAGTGGCGACATCCAATCTAATCGCGCTACCATTAAAAGTGGCCTCAAACACTATCCCGGCCATCCAGCATTGTGGCTGGATCTGGCCATTATTGATGAGAACAGCGGCCTCCAGGATGAGGCGAAGGACGCCATCGCTCAGGCCTATAGACTAGCGCATACCTCGGGCATGGAAAGCTACTACACGAGCATCATGAATGGTGAGCACATTAATGTCTCGCCGGTCAGCAACTAACTAGTGTAACAAAGCTCGTACAAACAACTTAAAACTCTTGTGTCTATTGACAAACGTATTCTTGGGGTAGAACCTAAAAGCAACATCAAAACTCGAAAGGTCCTAACAAAAATGCGCCCCAGAATGAGTAATATCTTTTTTAGGTTAGCAATACCTGGAGTGCTAGCTTTTTTGTTTGCCGTCTTTAACCACGTCGGAACTGCATCAGCTGCAGTATGCGATCCGAGCGCGTCGGTTCACATTACGGGCAGTATCACAAGCCAGAATGGGGCCGGAGTAGGAAACGTAACTGTGACGGCTAATGCGGCGGGCGCAAGCACGGCAGAGTATGGTCCATGCTTCTCGCTTACCAATGGTACGTATGAGATTGATGTGGCGCCGGGCACGTATGATTTACATTTCAATCCGCCAAGTACCAGTAATCTCAATCCTGTCATCGACACTAACTATACGGTGATGACAGACCAAGTGCTCAATATCCAGTTCGCCCCCGTCACCCGTACCTTCTCGGGCGTCCTGCGTGACCAGACCGGCGCTCCCATTCCGGGTGTCTCTCTGGAGCTGGATACGAGTTCCGGCAGCACAGCCAAGAGCGTCTGCACTGACGCCAACGGCAACTTTAGCATGACGGTCTCGGCCGGAGCATATGTTCCCTACGTTTCCTGGGCATCCTACTACTGCGGCGGTGCTACAAACATATTCACCAACAAGTTTAATACCATTGCCCTCAGGGGCACTTCCGCTGACATCGACCTCACAAATAGCGACATGGCCCAGGACCTCCAGCTTAGTATTGCTACAGTCACAGTCACGCTAAAAGATGCCAACGGCAACCCCATAAGCGGGTCTAACGTCACTGCTCAGCCAGGCACAAGTACGAATACACCGTTACTGCCAGGAGGCCCAGGTGAGCTCAAGCCCATCGACGCAAACTTTGCCGCCAGCCATGCTACTACAGACCAGAACGGCACCGCCCAATTACCGGTATTCAAAGGCCTCTCGTTTGCCCAAAATCAAGGCAAACAGTCGCTAGGAGATAACCTCTGTGGCTCGTCGAGTGCTGGCCCAATCTGCATAGATTCTCCGCTAACGGCCAGCGGGGATGTGGCCGTCGTTCTCCAGCGAGCTCCTTCTACTCCCGGCACACCCACAAGCCTCTCCGCTACTACCCCTACCCCCACAGCACCAGTTCTTACCTGGAACGCCGTAACTGGCGCCGCCAACTACCGCGTCTACCGCGACGGACTGCAAACCGGCACAGCTACCACCCCCAACTTTGTCGACTCAGCTCTTAATACGAGCGGTTCATACAACTACACCGTTACCGCCGTGAATGCCCAGGATATCGAAAGCGCTAGTTCCGCACCGGTAACTGTCATTTACGACATCACCCCACCCGCGGTCATCAATGCCGCTGTAAGCCCCACTACTGTCGATCAAGGCGGCAGCACTATCCTCAGCGCTGACGTCACCGATAATCTCACCGGCGTCACAAGCGCGGAATACTTCGAAGGCACCGACCCTGGGCAAGGGAGTGGTACCGCTATGACCATTAGTGGCGACGCAGCCACCGCCACTGTCGGTAGCACGCTCAACCCAGGTATCCACACACTCAGCGTTCGCGCCAAGGACGGTGTCGACAATTGGAGTAATCCCGTTACCGTAACCCTCACCGTTAAACTTGCCGCACCCGCAGGTCTCCATGCTGCTACTCCCACTAACAATCCCAGCCTTAGTTGGAGCGCCGTCATCGGCACCAACCATTACGACATCTACCGCGATAGCACAAAAGTCGGCTCAGTCGCTACAGTCAGCTACACCGATGCCGCAGCCACCGAGGGTAGTCGCACCTACTACGTCGTAGCTGTCACCGCCGACAATGTCGTAAGCGATCCCTCTAGCACCATTACGATAGTAATCGACAAAACCAACCCCACCATCACTACCGCCGTTACGCCTACTCCCAACGCTGCCGGCTGGAACAACACGAGCGTCACAGTCACTTTTACCTGCTCCGACGCTTCCGGTGTTGCCTCCTGCACCTCACCCATCGCCTTCGTCTCTGAAGGCAAGAACCAAACCACTACAGGCACCGCCACGGACAATGCTGGCAATACCGCTACCGTCTCAACGACCATTCGCATCGACAGAACCGCCCCCACTGTCTCAAGTCCCACCTGGTCCGCTAACCCCATACCCGCCAACGCCACTACCACACTCACAGTCCCCACAGCCGACGCTCTCTCTGTGGTAACCGGTGGTGAGTACTTCATTGGCACCGATCCCGGACAGGGGAGTGGTACGGCCATGACCTACAGCGCCGGTAATCTCTCGGCCACACTTGGCTCAAGCCTGTCAGTTGGCGTGTACGACATCGGCGTTCGAGCCAAAGATACCGCTGGCAACTGGAGCCTCACTACCACCACAATGCTTGTCGTCAACGACCCCACTACGACTCTGGGTATCTCCGGTAAGAACAAAAAAGACCTTGTACCCAGACTCGCCGCTGGCGACATCCTGCCCGGTCTCACCAGCCCCACCCAAACTGATGCCGCCGATTATGGCATGACCGTCAGCTACAAGAACGGTGTCCTCGACACTCACAACGCCTTCCACCTCACCTACGCCACCGGCGCTAATTGTGGTAAGCCCACCGCCCAAAACTGTCATACCTTCACGCTTGATGCTACCAGCTTCGATTGGCTCATCGTTGACCAAGCCAACAATTCCCGAGGTCGGTTCCAGGGACTCGCCACTCTTACCATTGATGGCGTTACTACCGCCAATCCCTTCACCATAATGAGCATCGACGGCGACCGTTTAACGCCCAACGCCAACGACTCCCTCGTTCTCAAAGTCTATGCGCCTGGTGCCAACCCTGCCACCACCGCGGCTATTTATCAGGCCTCTGGGTCTATGGCTAAGGGGAACGGTGTAAAGATTCAGTAATACGATATCGGTTACGTACTCAAGGTGAAATCGTCCGATATCCCCTCGACTCGATCCGACCACAATCTCGCAACTACCATTATGAGATAGGATCTTGGAATTGGGTAATCGCATCTCCGGCCTGCGCGCCATAAACTACATCATGCTCGACAGGATGTCGCGTATTCATGACAGTCCGCAAGTTCGATTAATAAGAAGATTTGAAACGGATAAAAACCGAGGTATCATGATGCTGACTACTCGCTGTCGGTACTGGCGCTTTCATCCAAGAGTTCGCGTGTCTCTTTTGCCTCGTATTCAGGATCATCGCCAAAAGTTATATTAACGTCTCCCATGCTCCACCATGGAATCATCCAACAAAGAGAGAGCCTTCGCGGCTCTTTTTTGTTATTTATGACAAAGCTCCTCGACTTTCTCAGCTTATACTTAATAAATACTAGCAAAAACACAGGAGGTAGCCGATTTGAAGCAAATATACCTAAAGATCCTAGCCATAGTAACGATAACGCTCGGGAGTATGGCCGCGCCAATTGTTTCGGCCGCAAACTCCAGCCCGGGTTCAGGTGGCCTCGCGGACTATAACGCCAGCGGTAAAACCACCGCGGATGGCACGCCGCTCACCCACTGGGCCGCGGGACGGGGCGCCGGACCCGTGGCTACCCTAAAGTCGGCTCCCGATTTAACGGCGCTCGCCGCCACCACGCCCGAGCCAGAATGTCCGTTGGAGCTCAAGCGCAAATGCCACTTTGTGCCGGCCGCTTATCAGCAAGTCGATCCTAACGATTCATCAAATTACGGCAACTACGACTTGGCCGAGCGCCCATCCAACGGCCTCAAGGTAAATTCGGTGGTGATCCACGACACCGAAGGCTCGCTAGCCGACACCTTGGCGCATTTCCAGGACCCCACAGCCTACGTCTCGGCACACTATGTGATTGATGCCGACGGTTCCATTTACCAGATGGTTGCCACCAAGAATGTCGCTTGGCACGCCGGCAATTGGTATGTGAACCAGCACTCGATCGGCATCGAACACGTCGGCCACGCCGTCCAGGGTCAAACCGAATACACCCCTCAGATGTACCGGTCTTCGGCCTTGCTCACGAAATGGTTGGCATCCAAGTATAGTATCCCGCTCGACCGGCAGCACATTCTCGGACACGACAATGTGCCCGCTCCTATCGCCGGTCTCGTAGCCGGCATGCACTGGGACCCGGGTCCCTACTGGAACTGGCAGCGCTACTTCAACCTGCTCGGCGCGCCCATCGTCCCCACGGCCGGCCCGAATAGCAGCTTCGTGACGATCGCGCCCACCTTCTCCAGCAACCAGCCCGTTGTGACCGATTGCTCGACCAGCCCGTGCGTTACCCTGCCGTCTCAGGGCGCCAACTTCGTCTACCTGCGCACCGCACCGAGCGACTCGGCGCCACTGCTGTCCGATCCCGCGCTCCACACTGACGGCGCTCCCGGCACCACGGATATCAAAGACTGGTCAGCTACGGCCGATTATGGCCAGCAATTCGCGGTGGCGGCCCGTCAGCAAGACTGGACCGGAATATGGTTTGGCGGCCAAATCGGGTGGTTCAAGAAGCCGCAGGGACATCTAGCCAGCTATCCGACCAGGGGCCAATCTATCACTCCCAAGACTGGTCTTAGTAGCATTCCGGTATATGGCCGGGCATACCCCGAAGCCGGTGCTTACTCCGGCGGGGCCGTCCCCGTACAGTCGGTAGTGCCGCTACAATACACCATACCGGGTGGCCAGTCCTACGCCACCAGCGGGCTCGCACCCACCGACTACTACTACGCTTGGACTATCGACGCGCACCTGCCGGACGACCATACTGTGGTTATTGGCCAGGACAAATACTACCAGATCCAATTCAATCAGCGTCTGGCGTATGTTAAGGCCAGCGACGTCGTAGTAGACGCGCACTAGGCCGGCGAAGATTTGCACTAATAAGGCAAGCATTGGTATGCTTGCCTTATTATGCTTATGGCTAAATAAGGACCCTCAGTATGCCTAAACCCCACGACAACTTTCTGGCCGACGCCGTCAAACCCCGCCACCAACCCCTGGGCTACCTCGACGGATTCCGATTTGGCTTTGGCTTCTTTATCGCCGGGTTGCTCGTAATGCTCATCGTGGGCGGCC
Organism: Patescibacteria group bacterium; assembly: GCA_028288925.1. Taxonomy (GTDB): domain Bacteria; phylum Patescibacteriota; class Saccharimonadia; order UBA4664; family UBA4664; genus RYN-427. The sequence goes on from JAQGHG010000012.1 coordinate 143,026, forward strand.
TATCTTGGGGCGTAATTCTCCTGTTACACTTGCGCTAAGTCTTGCCAGCACCGGCAATTCCTGGTAATATTTTCACTTGTAAAACACATGGGGCTATAGCTCAGTTGGCTAGAGCGCTTGCATGGCATGCAAGAGGTCCAGGGTTCGAGTCCCTGTAGCTCCACCAGAAATTATTACCTAAAAAAGCCCCGCACATTTGTGGGCTTTTTTAGCGCCAAGCCCAGTTGACATTATAAGCATAAGTGCAATAATGAAGCTAAATTAAGGGTAAAAATAAACAACATCATGAAACAAGACTATCTTCGTGATCAACAAGGAGTAGCGATGCTCCTCGAACTCGTTCTAGTAGCTGTCGTGCTTTCGCTCGTGGGAGTGGCCGTCTACCAGGCTAACAACAAAACCCCCAATTCGTCAGTAGTCTCCCGGCCGGCCGCTCCCAATAGCGCGGCTGGTATCGCGGCCTCGGCCGCCGCTACCACCGAAAAAGAATCAACCACGGACGTTAGCCTCAGCGCCGCCGCCGAAACCTCCGCCGACGAGCTGTCCGCGAGCGACGCCGATGTCTCTAATCTTGGAGGCACGGCTGATGCGTCATTCTAAGTTTTTATTAGCCTTTACGGCCGGGCTTATGCTGGTGCCGAGCCTGGCCTTGGCCGAGCAAAATCACGATAATAAAGCCTCGCGTACACCCGAGCCCACACATACGCCCCGCATCGAGACCGAACAACATCGCCAAAGCCCCACGCCCAAGCCAAAAGTCGAACCGGCTGCCTTCTGCGGCCGTTTCGCTGACGCCACTGGAAAAGTTGGCTCGGACACCACCGACCGCTTCAATGAGCTGGAGACCAAATTCGGCCAGCGGGCCGGTAAGGTCAATGATGACTTCGCGGGCGTAGCCGGCAAAATGTCCGCCAACCGCAAAACAGCCGATCAGAAGCTCACCGAAGATTTCGCCAAACTAGATGCCAAAGCCACTACAACCGGCCAAAAGGCCGCCGCGGACGCCTTTAAAACGGCTGTTGGCCAAGCCGTCGCTGCCCGCCGCGCCGCCGTGGACGCCGCGAACAACACCTTCCATCAGGGTGTATTGGCCTCGGTATCGGCCCGCCAGGCTCAGCTCAAAGCGGCCGCGGCCACCTACCGCACAGCCGTAGCGGCGGCGCTCGCCCAGGCCAAGGCCAGCTGTACCGCGGGTACCGATCCGGCTGCTGTCCGCGCTACCTTGCAAGCTTCGCTCAAGACCGCCCATACCAACCTCGAGAACGCCCGCAAAGCCGCCGATAAAGTCGGCCCCAACCTCGACACGCTCAAAGCCGCCCGCAAAACCGCTGTCGAAAAGGCCAATACCGACTTTAAGGCCGCCATCAAAAAGGCCCTGGACGATCTCCGCGCGGTGTTGCATGTCGCTTCGCCCACGCCCTAAACCCCGTTCAACCTGCCAGCGCCGCTCCGGGCCCAAGCCATGCGTTAGCGCTAATTATATAAAATGGTCGCATGTATCCCTATACCTCAGCGCCCAAACCTCTCGGCCACTCTATTTTCTATGTTCTCCTGGCATTCTCAAAGCCGAACTCGGGCGGCTTCAGCACGGCTGGCCATCCCGCCGACGACCTCCCTCCCGACATTCAGCGGCTTCTAAACCAGCTTATTTAACCTCGAAGTCCGCGCCCACGGCGCGCAACTTGCTCCACAGCTCTTCGTAGCCGCGCTCCAGGTGGTGGATACCGCTCAACTGGCTCTCGCCCTCGGCCACCAGCGCCGCTATTACCTGGGCCATACCGGCCCGGATGTCCGGAATCTCAATCTCGGCGCCATGCAGCGGCGTGGGGCCCTTGATGACCGCCGAATGCCGCTGCGACCGGTTGCGAAAGCGGCAGGGCAGCTCGCCCAGGCACTTCGCGAACACCCCGATGTCGGCGCCCATCCGCCGCAGGTCCTCGGTGTAGCCAAACCGGTCATCCATTACTGTTTCGTGAACTACCGAAATACCCTTGGCCTGAGTAAGGGTCACCACTGTTGGCTGCTGCCAGTCAGTCGCGAAGCCCGGGTAAGTATCGGTCTCCAGCTCGATGCCCACAAGCCCCTCGCTACTACGCCGGAATCGAATTCCTTCCGGACTCACCTCAAAATCTCCACCCATTCGCCTAACCGTGTTGAGAAACGTTACCAGCTCCTCTTGGCGGGCGCCTTCCACCATGATTTCGCCCCCTGTCGCGATTGCCAAGTTTGCAAATGAAGCCGCCTCCAGGCGGTCCGGCAAAATTGTATAGCTCGTACCGTGCAGTTTGGCTACGCCATCAATCGTAACGGTCCGGTTCGCTCCAACCTCAATTATTGCCCCCATTGTCTGTAACAGCTTGATGAGATCCATAATCTCAGGCTCAATTGCCGCGTTCTCGATTCGCGTGCGGCCTTTTGCCAGAGTTCCGGCCAAAATAACCGTCTCCGTCGCCATTACGCTCGGATAGGGGAGGGTAATAAGGCTGCCGCGTAGTCCCTCTTTGGGCGTCGTCGCCTGGTAACTTTCGGACGTCAGCTTGATCGTGGCGCCCATTTGTTCTAGCGCTTTGAGATGAAAGTCAACCGGCCGGGGGCCAATCTTGTCGCCTCCCACTAAGGGCACCTCAGCCCGGCCAGCCCGGTGCAAGAGTGGCGCAATGGCCAAAATGGAAATTCGGTTAGACCGGCTCAGCTCAGTCACGCGCGTATTGCTGATGTGCGCGGCGTGGATTATCGCGCGGCTGCCCTCGCGAACCACTTTTACCCCCACTGCCTCGCAAATCTCCGAAGTAATTGAAATTTCTTCAATCTGAGGACAATTATTGAGTATTACCTCCTCGTCGGTTAAAAGACTCGCAATCATCATCTTGGAAGCCGCATTTTTGGTACCGGCTACGCGGACCCGTCCGGACAACGGACGCCCCCCGCGAATGTGTAACGTTTTAGCCATGGAAATCCTTTCGCTCCCACTATACCTGCTATCATAAGCGTATGAAAGCACGCCTACGCCGCCTTACCGCCAGCCTTTTCGAGTTCCAAACCCGTCGCCTGCTCAAGACCCACCAATTCAAGATTGTGGCCGTCAGTGGAGCCGTCGGCAAAACGAGCACCAAGATAGCCATCGCCACCATGCTGCGGCAAAAATACCGCGTACTCGTGCAGCAGGGGAGTTTCAATGATGAGATCGGCCTGCCGCTAGCTTGCTTCGACCTCGGCCTGCCCGGCAACATCCTCAACCCCTTCTCTTGGCTGGGAGTGCTCTTCCGGATGGAGCAGGCATTGCATCGGCCCTATCCCTATGATGTGTTGGTGATCGAGGTCGGCACCGACGCGCCCGGCGAGGTCCCGCACACCCTCAGCTACCTACGTCCGCACATCGGGGTGGTGACCGCTGTGGTGCCCGAGCATATGGAATACTTCAAAACGCTCGACGCCGTAGCACACGAAGAGCTGGCTTTGGTGGCCGGCTCGGAGCGCGCGATTGTAAACTACGATGATGTCGCGGCCAAATACCGCCACAAATACGTCGAACCCCAGCCGGGCCACCTCTACTACGGGCTCGACGCCAAAGCCGATTATCGTATTGAGCTGTCCGGGACCGATCCCGTCAACGGCACCACCGGCACCCTGCTCAAATCCGGCCACGCCCGCGTTACCGGCGCGAACTTCGCTCTGTACGGCCGCCACAGCGCCAAAGCCGCCGCCGCCGCCTACGCCGTGGCCGACCTTTTAGGGCTTACCAAGGCCGAAATCGAACAAGGCCTGGCTTCCCTCAAACCAGTTCACGGCCGCATGAACCCGCTGCCGGGCCGCAACGGCTCCACCATCGTCGACGACACCTACAACTCCAGCCCGGAGGCCTTGGCCGCCGCGCTCGACGCGCTCGCCAAGGCGCCCATCACCGGCCGGCGCATCGCCATCCTGGGCTCCATGAACGAGCTCGGCGCCGATGCGCCGCGCTACCACCAAGAGGCGGGCACGGCCGCGGCCGGCCTGGACCTACTCATCACCGTTGGCGACTTGGCCAACAAGTACCTTGGCCCCGCCGCCGTCGCCGCCGGCCTCGACCCTACGCGCTCGCGACCCGCCGATTCGCCCTACGCTGCCGGCGACTACCTCAATCTCATCCTCCAACCCGGCGACATCGTGTTGGCCAAAGGCTCGCAAAACCGGGTCTTCGTCGAAGAAGCCCTCAAGTCTCTCCTGGCCGATCCAGCCGACGCCAGCCAACTCGTACGGCAATCCCCGGCCTGGATGCGCCTCAAAGCCAAACAATTCCCCGATTTCCCCAAATAACTCTTAGAAGGAGCCCACCATGACAGCCGAACCCGCCTTCGATTCCGCCCGCGATATCGAATTCATTTATGAGATTGGCGCCCTGCGTTACATGCAGCGCATCTGGGTACGGTTCCTCAACCCCAGTTTCCAAAATAATACCGAGCACATGTTCCGGGTCGCCTGGATCGCTCTGATTATCGCTAAGCGCGAAGGTGCCACCGACCACGAAAAGATCCTCAAAATGGCCCTTGTCCACGACGTCTCAGAGAGCCGCACCGGCGACGTCGATTATCTCTCGCGCCAATACGTGAAGCGTGACCAGGAACAGGGCATCAAGGACATGCTCAGCGGCACCGCGCTCGAATCCGAATTCATTGAACTATGGAAAGAGTACGAGCGCCG
>JAQGHG010000025.1 GCA_028288925.1 Patescibacteria group bacterium
TCGCGCTGGGACCTGCTCGACGCCATGCGCATGGCCCGCGCGCTACGGCCCGACGGCTTCCACTGGCCCGTCGACGAAGAGGGGAGACCGGTCAACAAACTCGCCATGCTAGCCGCCGCCAACCAGCTCAAGCACACCCGCGCCCACGACGCCCTCAGTGATGTCATCGCGCTCATCGGCATCGCCAAACATTTGCGCAAGTCACAACCCAAATTCTTCGATTACCTATTAAAGCTCCGGTCCAAACACGAAGTCGCCAAACTCGTAGATCTCGACCAGCCGGCCCCGTTCGTCTATACCTCCGGCCGCTACCCCAAGGAATTTCACCACACCACCGTGGCGTACCCCATAGCCCCGGGCGGCAAATCCGGCGCCATGCTCGTGTACGACTTGCGGCACGATCCGGCCACCTACGCCGGTATGTCCGCCGAGGATCTGGCGGCTATCCGCTTTCCTTCGGCCGAAGACCGCGCCAAGCCCGGCTTCAAGCCTTTCCCGGCCAAGGAGCTCGCTCCCGGCAATTGCCCGGCCGTAGCGCCCCTCGCCACCCTCAACGCCGACGCCGAAGCCCGCATCGGCCTCACCCAAGCCACCGCCCAAAAGCACCTCCAGACTCTCCTTGCCAGCGGCCTCATCGCCAAACTCCGCACAGCCTCAAAGCCCCGCGAATTCGCTCCGCTCACCGACGTCGACGCGCGCCTCTACGACGGCTTCGTAGGCGGCCCCGACAAGACCCAGATGGCAGCCGTCCGCACCGCCTCGGCCGCCGGTCTCGCGCTGCTCACCCCGCGCTTCGCCGACCCGCGCTTGCCCGAGCTATTTCTCCGCTACAAAGCCCGCAATTACCCTGACGCCCTCACCGACACTGAGCGCTCCGGCTGGGAAGCCTACCGCGCCAAACGCCTCACCGCCGACTTACCCAAATTCGCCAAAGACCTCGAACAAGCCGCCCTAGACCACCCCGAAGCCACAGCCTTGCTGGCCGACCTCAAGCTTTGGGTCGAAAGCATCGCACCGACCGAATAGCCAGGCTATCGCACCAACCGTGCGATCCGCTCCAAAATCACATCCAACCACCACAACGTCACGCGATATTCCGCCGCCAGACCTACTAGCACATCATTCACCGCCGCATACTGCTCGCCCAAATGCCACCCTGGCGCGAATTCCGGAAACAACCCCATACCGCGCAGCGCCCGCTCGCTATAATCATTCCACACACCATATCGCCGGGGATGCGTCACCAGCAAAACCGGCGCCAGCTTAGCCTTGCCCAAATGCGCCACCGCCAGCGCGCCCCGGCCCGGCTCCAGCTCATTCAGCCGCTCAGCCACCGGCCGCGACTGGTCCACCAGCACCAGCAAAGCCGACCGCAGACGTTCCATATCGGCCGTCACATTTTCTTTGGAAATCTCCCGCCAGCGCTTATTCTGCGCGAAGCTCAAAAACCCGGTCATATCCTGCTTCGTCAGCGAAGCGATACCCTTGGGCGAGAAAATCACACCCCAATACCCGCATACTTCCTGCTCTTGGAGCCGCAACGCCATTACATTGGGAGTGGATTCGCGAAATAACTTAATTTGGTCAGGGGAGATTTGGCTCATTGACGCATTATACATTGCTCCAAATACCCCCAAGAGCGCAGAATAGAACCAACTAAACCAAGGCTATAATTTATGGACACATTAGCAAAACAACTCCGCGGTCAGTTCATCATGCTTACCGTGATGTTCCTCCTAGGCATGTCCGTCAATCTCATCGGCCTGCCCGGCGAGCTAAGTGCCGGCACGCTCAAGACAATTGACGGCATCATCACTGCCCTACATGCTCTCATAGCAATCGGGCTAGTCGTCGGCGCCGTGCGAATCAACCGTACGATCAGCAAAAACGCTCCCACTCTGCGCACGCTCGCGGGAGGCGCCGCCTCCGGAATAGGCATAGCCTTCCTGGGCGGTATCGGCGTGTTCGCGCTGCATGACGCGGCCAGCAATGCCGCCTCCTTTGTGATGGCCGCCGGCTTCATCGGAGCCTTCTTGGCCTACGGGAAGCTATACATGCAGACCAACGTTGCTCGCAAATAACCAAGTAGGGCCGCTCCTCGTCAACTACAACAGGCCCAAAAAATCGAGCCCCAAGTAACCAACTTCTACGTCTGTCATCTGCCCCGATCGCAACAACTCCCGAAACTGCTTAATCGACACAAGCACAATCACGAACAAACTCACTGCTCTCCAGCTCCTGATCCCGCACCTTGTGACACCCCGTGACCACAAAACACGATCGTAGTCGAATCGAATACGCGTCATCCCAACAATCTGCTACAAACTCGACCTTACCTTCGTAGCCGGTTTCCTCCAAGAGCTCGCGCGCCGCACCAGCCAACGGCTCCTCGCCAGAATCCAACATCCCGCCCGGAAGCTCCAGAAAGATTTTATTTGGTCCCGGCCGAAACTGCTCAGTCAAAATCACCTCGCGATCCGGCGTGAGCGCCAGCGTACAAATCGACGGCGTTTCGATAACAATATCAAACGACTTTTCTAGCCCGTTAGGTAGCCTATACTCCACCGCGTCAATTTTGCGAAAACTATCAAAAACCCGTTTCCGGCCTAATTCTTTCCAAACTTGTATATTATCCATGCAACCCATTATAACCAATGTTATACCTTGCTTATCCTAACTTTCCAGATATGAGAATCTGGTGGATGGACTAATGAAGGAATACTATCCGTGAAAATCGCCAGCATCACCGCCCGCCAAATCCTTGATTCCCGGGGCAACCCCACCGTCGAAGCCGACGTTACCCTCGAGGACGGCACCCTGGGCCGCGCCGCCGTACCTTCCGGCGCCAGCACCGGCTCGCACGAAGCCGTCGAGCTGCGCGACGGGGGAGCGGAGTACGGCGGCAAAGGCGTGATGCAAGCCGTCGGCCACGACGCCATATTGCCGAGGGTGCGTCACCAATAAAACCGGTGTCATCTTGTCCCCGCCTAGGTGCGCCAGCGCTTATTCTGCGCGAAGCTCAAGAACCCCGTCATATCCTGCTTAGTTAGCGAAGCGATACCCTTGGGCGAGAAGATCACGCTCCAATACCCGCACACTTCCTGCTCCTGCAAACGCAGCTGCATGACATTTAGCGTGGCTTCGCGGAACCTCGCGATCTGATCAACCGGAATCTGACTCATCGCTCCATTGTACTACGCCGCTTTCCCGGGTATTATTTACCCGGTTCGCTATACGCATCCGACAAAGTTGACATCCTATCACCGGAGCACTTATGTTCACCCCGTCAGAACTGCTCTTCTTGTGGTTGGGTTGGACATTGTGCCGACGCATCCTGCGCAGCATCTTGTTCTACCTGCTACGGTACGGACCGAGCGAGATCGGTGGCACAGCCGCAGCCCTAGGCGCCGCCCATCTGGCCCACGCCGTCGAAGCCGCCGGGCTCTTCGCCATCATCAAGTTCCTCACCGTAGGCTTCGTGGGAAGCATTGGTGAAGCTATCGGGTTCTTTGCGGTCCGCATAGCGCAAGAGCACGTAGTGCAGCTGGTCCGCAACCGCCGACAAAACCACCGTGCCGATTCCCTCTCGGAAACCATCGGCAGCATCGTGCGAGAGCACGGCTGGGCCGAAATCACCGACACCTTCGGCATCCGGCCGCTCAGCATGCTCATCCTGATTCTGCTGATACCGGTCTTCGAACTAGCTGTCTTCATCGGTAAGCTCGTTGCCGATATCTGGTTCTACGGCTATTCGATATACACGCATCGGAAGATGACCCGGCAAGAACTCGTCGCAGCCGATGCCTAGTCCGCCAGCCGCCCACGAACCAAATGGTGGCTCCGTCAGGAGCCACCATTGCTATGCAAAAACCCAAAGTAGCCTTCCCGAATCGCGCCGGATATGAGAATCTGGTGGATGGACTAATGAAGGAATACTATCCGTGAACATCGCCAGCATCACCGCCCGCCAAATCCTTGACTCCCGGGGCAACCCCACCGTCGAAGCCGACGTTACCCTCGAGGACGGCACACTGGGCCGCGCCGCCGTACCTTCCGGCGCTAGCACCGGCTCGCACGAAGCCGTCGAGCTACGCGACGGGGGAGCGGAGTATGGCGGCAAAGGCGTAATGCAAGCCGTCGGCCATGTGAAAGGCGAGATCGCCGAAGCCGTCACCGGCCTCGACGCCGACGACCAAGACGGCCTCGACCACACGCTCATCGAGCTCGACGGCATGCCAAACAAAGGCCGCTTCGGCGCCAACGCCATCCTGGCCGTCTCCCTGGCCGCCGCCAAAGCCAGCGCCCTCCAGCACAAAGAACCGCTCTGGGAGCACATCCAGCACCTGGCGCCCGGCATCCAAGACCCGTTGCTGCCCCTACCCATGATGAACATCATCAACGGCGGCAAGCACGCGGCCGGCTCCACCGACATTCAAGAATTCATGATTATGCCGGTCGGCGCCAAAAGCTTTAGCGAAGGCCTGCGCTGGGGCGCCGAGATCTTCCACGCCCTCGCCAAAGTGCTGAGGAAAGCCGGCTACGGCACCACGGTAGGGGACGAAGGCGGCTACGCGCCGACCGTCAAACACGGCAACGCCGAAGCCCTCGAGCTCATCGCACAAGCCGTCGAGCAAGCCGGCTACAAGCTCGGCGACCAAATCGCGCTGGCCCTCGACGTCGCCGCGAGCGAACTCTACGAAGGCGGCAAATACCACCTCGCCACCGAAGACAAAGCCCTCACCAGCGCCGAGATGGTCGATTTCCTGGCCGGCCTGGCCGGGCGCTACCCGATCGTATCCATCGAAGACGGCCTGGCCGAAGACGACTGGGAAGGCTGGAAGCTCCTCACCGAAAGGCTCGGCGACAAACTCCAGCTCGTCGGCGACGACCTGCTCGTAACCAACACCGAGTTCCTCAAGCGTGGCATCCAAGAGAAATCCGCCAACTCCATCCTCATCAAACTCAACCAAATCGGCACCCTCACCGAGACCATCGAAGCCGTCACCATGGCCCGCGAGGCCGGCTGGACCGCCGTCATCTCGCACCGCTCCGGTGAGACCGAAGACACCACCATCGCCGATCTGGTAGTGGGCCTGGCCACCGGCCAAATCAAAACCGGCAGCCTTTCCCGCACCGACCGCGTCGCCAAATACAACCAGCTCCTGCGCATCGAAGAGTCCCTGGGCCACGCCGCCCGCTTCGCCGGCCGGGAAGCGCTCAAACGGTAACCGCATGAAACTCACCACCCGGTCAGGCAAATCCCTTCATCCCATCGGCATCGGCACCTGGGACATCGCCAGCCGGTTCGACCCCGATGTCCAGGGCGACGCCTACAAAGCCGCCGCCGTTTACGGCCATGAAGACCGGGAAATCGAAGCGCTGAGGTATTCGCTTAGCCAAGGCCAAAACCACTTGCATTGCGCTGAACTTTACGGCGCCTTCTACACAGATGAGGTTATCGGACGCGCCACCGCCAACGCCAATCGTGAAGACCTCTTCATCGCTGACACGTTATGGAAGAGCAGTGTCCGAACCGGCAAAGTCCGCCCCATTGTCGAGCGTATGCTAGCCAAACTGGGCACCAACTACCTTGATGCACTCTACATCCACGCACCTTACCCCCACTGGCGAGAGGCTGTCCCCCAAATCGACCAACTCATCGAAGAAGGCATCGTGCGGTATTTCGCGGTGAGCAACTTCGACATTGCCCAAATGGAAGAAGCCCAAAACCTCAGCCGCCAACCCCTTACGTTTAACCAAGTACTGTACAACGTCATCGACAAAGCCGGGGCAGACGCAGCGTTTCGCGATTTTTGCGCCCAACACGACATCCAAATCGTGGCTTACCAACCGCTTAAACGCCAAGCCGTCGCCACGCACCCGATGATCCAAGAAATCGCCAAGGCTCACCACGCCACCCCCAGCCAAATCGCCCTCGCCTGGCTCCTAAAAATGGGCGCCCTTCCCATCCCCAAAGCCACCACCAAAGCCCACATCAATGTGAATCTCGGCGCCCTCAAGATCAAGCTCACCAACCAAGACATGCAAACTCTCGAAAGGATCTAACATCACATGGCATATCTCGTACTCGTTCGTCACGGACAATCCGAATGGAACGCCCTCGGCCAATGGACCGGCCTCACCGACGTCAACCTCACCGAAGACGGCCGTCGCGAAGCCCGCGCCGCGGCGAAGACATTAGAAGACATCACCTTCGGCGCAGCCCACACCTCCAAGCTCAAGCGCGCCCAAGACACCCTCAGCGAAATCCTGATGGAGCTCGGCCAAACCGAGCTCGAAGCCCGCGCCACCACCGCCCTCAACGAGCGCGATTATGGCGAGCTCACCGGCAAGAACAAATGGCAGGTCCGCGACGAGCACGGCGAAGAAAAGTTCATGGCCTGGCGCCGCAGCTGGGATTATCCCGTACCCGGCGGCGAGACCCTCAAGGACGTCCACGACCGCGCCGTCCCGTACTACCAGGAGCACATCCTGGCCGACCTCAAGGCCGGCAAAAACGTCATCGTCGCGGCCCACGGCAACACCCTGCGCGCCCTTGTCAAACACCTCGAGAACATCGCCGAAGCCGACATCCCCAGCCTAGAGATCGGCACGGGCGAGGTGTACATCTACGAGATCGAACCCGAATCCGGCCGCATCATTGCCAAAGACATCAAAGTTTCGGGCGGCAAAGCCTAGAGCGGGTGAATGGTCAAAAGCCTCACGAGAAATTGACTATAAGCATACAAAGCAAACACACTATAGCCAAAACCGACGCCGCCCGCACCCATAGAGCATCCTTATTAAAGCTGGAGTTTCTCCCAATTCCCCGAAACCCCAAGCCCAAAAGAGCCAATCCTGCGATACCGTACACCAGATCGTACGAAAAATACCAAATATCGATTAAATTGCCGGCATCCCCAAGGCTTTGCAGAATGATAGGGAGAATGAAAGGGAGATCGGTCGCGACCTGCAGGAGAGCCAACCCCCCTAATATCAACATAAAAATATAAAAAATCCGAGATTTAAGCATAAGCGGATAATACCACGCCAAAGCCAGCCGTCCCCAAACGCCGCTCTGGCCTTACGATCGAACATTATGTATTGACAAAACAATAACGCCGCACTAGTATGAAAAGTATGCATAATCATACTAACGGCAGCAACATGGATATGGTCACGCTCGGCGAGCGCGGCCAGATCGTCGTGCCCGCGGCCATTCGCGAACGCCTCGGTCTCAAGGCCGGCGACAAATTTATGGCCTTTACCAAGCACAACGAGGTCATTTGCCTCGTGCCGGCCTCCAGCATGCGCCACCTCGTGGATGTGCTCAATGCCCAGCTCGCCGAAGTCGACCAAGCCGAAAAACAAACCCCTAACGCCTCTCAAAAGGAGAACAACTAGTGTTACACACCCTCAGCCGGGGTACCAAGATTGGTATCCTCATCAGCGTAATGGTCGGCATGTTCCTGGCCGCCCTCGACCAGACCATCGTCGGCACCGCCATGCCCAAGATCGTCGGCGACCTCAAAGGTCTCTCCGAGATCACCTGGGTCGTCTCGGCCTACATGCTAGCTCAGGCCGTCTCGGTCCCGATTACCTCCAAGCTGTCCGACATCTTCGGCCGGCGCACCATGTTCTTCTTTAACGTTATCGTCTTCCTCATCGGCTCAGTAATGTCCGGCGCCGCCCCCAGCATGGCCTGGCTCATCGCCGCCCGTGCCGTCCAAGGCATCGGTGGGGGAGGGCTGGCCGCGGCCGCCTTTACCATCATCGCCGACATCTTCCCGCCCCGCGA
>JAQGHG010000022.1 GCA_028288925.1 Patescibacteria group bacterium
ATAGCAGTCCATCCCGAGGACGAGCACTACAAGCAATACATCGGCCAGGCCATCGAGGCCGAGGACCTCAACGGCCCCATCAAGCTCCAGGTCATCGGCGACACCTACGTGAATCCCGAGTTTGGTACCGGCGTCGTCAAAGTGACCCCCGCCCACGACCCCAACGACTGGGAAATGGGCCAGCGCCACGGCCTCGAGGTCAAACAGGTCATCGGCACCGACGGCCTCCTTACCGAGCTGGCCGGCAAATACGCCGGCATGCCCATCCTCGAAGCTCGCGCCCAGGTCGCCCACGACCTTGAGGAGCGCGGCCTCATGGACCACATCAACCTGGAATACACTCACTCCGTCGGCTACCACCCCCGTTGCGACACCCTCGTCGAGCCGCTCGTCGTCGAACAATGGTGGCTCAAGGTCGGCGAACTCAAACAGCCCGCCATTAAGGCCATCAAGTCCGGCGAGATTAAATTCGTACCCGAACGCTTCACTAAGGCCGCGCTTGACTGGCTCGAAAACCTCCACGACTGGAACATTTCGCGCCAAAACTGGTGGGGCATCCGCATTCCCGCCTACTACAACGCCACGATCGACAAAACCCTGCCCGAATACATCATCGGCACCGAGCAAGACGCCATCAGCACCTACGGTACCGATGGCTACGAAGCCGAGACCGACAATTTCGACACCTGGTTCTCCTCCGGCCAGTGGCCCTTCGCCACCCTCATGGCTACCGGCGACCTCGACAAAGGCTTCTACCCCACCTCCGTCATGGAAACCGGCCGCGATATCCTCTTCCATTGGGTCACCCGCATGATCATGCTCGGCCTCTTCAAAACCGGCCAGGTGCCATTCCGCACCGTCTATCTCCACGGCCTCATCACCGACGAGCACGGCAAGAAGATGTCCAAGTCCAAGAATAACGGCATCAACCCACTCGAAATGACCGCCAAATACGGCACCGACGCTGTCCGCCTCGCCCTCACTATTGGGATAACCCCGGGTAATGACGGCGCCCTGGGCGAGCGCAAAATTGAAGGCTACCGCAATTACTGCAACAAGCTCTGGAACGTCGCGCGGTTCATCCTTGGCCAACTTCCCGAAGACTACCAAGGTCCGACCTTGAACGAGCCACCGGCACTCCACTCCCCTGCCGACCACTGGATGATGGCCAAGCTCAACGCGGCCGTCGAAGGCGTCACCCAAGCCATCGAGGATTACCGCTTCTCCGACGCCGGCCAGCTCGTCTACTCGCTCCTCTGGGACGACTTCGCCGACTGGTATCTTGAGGCCTCCAAGATCTCCCCCAACCACGACCTGCTCGTCCACACGCTCGAAACCATCCTCAAGCTCGCCCACCCCATCGCCCCATTTGTATCCGAGGCCATCTGGAGCGAGCTCCCCTGGCAGGATGGTCAGCTCATCATTACCACCTGGCCTGCTGTGGACACTACAAGAACAAAACCGGAACTATCGAGAGCCAATTTGTTCGGCACCATGAAGAGTCTCGTCCAAGCCACCCGCGCCATCGCCGCAGAGGAGCAGCTCACCAAGCCGGTCATCCTTACTACCGACGGATTGCTCATCGAATCCGCCGAGCTCATCAAGCGCCTCGCCCGGGCGTCCGAAATCAAGCTGGTGGAGCAGGGAAGTGGGCTCTACCTAGGAACCAGCATTCCAGCTTGGATCGAGGCCGACGCCGCTCTCGTCAAGGCCCGCCACGACCGGCTCAAGCAGCAACAAACCGAAAAACAAATCTACCTCAAGTCCCTCGAGGCCAAGCTCGCCAATACCCGCTACGTCGAATCCGCCCCGGAAGCGATCGTCCAAGACACCAAGCGTCGCCACGCCGAAACGCTCATGCTACTATCAAAGTTAGATGAGCAACTCTCAGCCCTCAAACGTTAAGTTCTGGGTCATTACCACCCTCACCCTGCTGGCCACCGCCGGCAGTGCCGGCATGCTCTGGCCACTCGCCGTCCAGGCCGCCCACAGTCAAGCCGCCAAATTTGCCCAAGAGGGGAGTGCGGCCGCCGGCGGCGAGGCCGAAGTCGATTACCGCCTAGCTACCTGGCTCGATCCTACCAATCCCACCGCCTGGCTCGGCCTCGCTCGCGTTCAGATCATCAATGATCAAGCCCCGAATGCCCTCGCCAGCCTGGAGCGGGCAGGGGAGGGGAGTGAGGCCAAACAGCTCCAGGTCCGCACCCTCATAGAGCTCGGCCGCGTCCAAGACGCCGCCGGCGCGGCCGCCGCCCTTGCCACCCCCTCCGCCACCGAGCCCGACCTCCTACTAGCCGCCACTGCCTACGCGCTAGCGGCTCGTCCGGCAGACATCACCCGACTAACGGCCCGTGTAACCTCACCAGAAGGCCGCCAGCGCCTCACACGCGTTCAGAACGGCAACATTACCCTTGCTTCCGAACTTTACGCCACAGGGCTTCTACGCAGCTCTAGCGTTATCCTGGCAGGCCTGCCTGCCTCATTCGAGCGTGATCTCCTGCTCGCCCGCGTCTATTACGCCCGCCATACCCCTGGTAGCCTCAACCAAGCCGCGGCCCTCCTCACTTCGGCCGTCAACCTCGATCCCAGCGACATCGAAGCCCGTGGGCTCCTCGCCGACACTTACCGCGCTCAGGACAACGCCGTCGAAGCCGCCAAGCAACAAGCACTCATCACCAAGCTTCAAGCCGGCCGGCCTTAGTCGGCCCATAAGTTAAGTATGAAATTTTCATCTTCGACCAATTCTACAAAACCGGTCAAAAGTCTCGCGTTTTTCTCCCTAAATAGGAACCCCACTCGCGACCAAAGAGTTTCTCGCCGAAAATGACCCCCAGTTTCATCTGTTAAACCGAACACAGACGCAAAAAACCCCAGAAAGCTCTGGGGTTTTTTGCTTGGCGGAGGGGGTGGGATTCGAACCCACGGAAGTCTTGCGGCCTCACCGCATTTCGAGTGCGGCGCACTAGTCCACTATGCGACCCCTCCGGACGTGGTAGAACCAACTTAGGGTACCCCAAAATCGCGCTCAGCTCAAGCGCCAAACCTTGTCGTAAACCCGAAAATGCCCAAAATCGAGTCTAGCTCAAACGCCCACAATTCTGCACTCCCAAGCATAAAGAGACAACTTATAAGGTAGGAAAGGAAATTCGCGGATAACCACCCCACGCAATTATCAACACGACAAACCCCGGCCAAATAATCTGGCCGGGGTTTGTAATAATACCTTTGGTGCGCCTGGCTGGACTCGAACCAGCGACTCCCACCACCGCAAGGTGATGCTCTAATCCACTGAGCTACAGGCGCGTACCGTGATACCGGACAACTTTAGCATAATTGACTTCGAAAATAAAGGGCTTAGAACCGCAGATAACGACTCAGGCGGTCGACCACGTCCGGCGGCTGGTCCTCGCGCGATAAATGCAGCTCAAGATGCCCTACGATCTGGTCGAAATCATCAGTATCAAACAGCACCGACAGAGGCGGACTAAACCGCTTAACCGGGATTAAATCAATACTGTGCCATTCCTCGTCCGCCAGCACACTAAACGAACGGAACTGCTCATATAGCGACTCTTTGCCGTCGACTCTGATGCCTTTAGGCGTCAATTCGTACATCAATGTGCGGGGAGGCTTGCGGGCATATACCACAACCGCCGCGCCCATCACTAGGAATGCCACAATTTCCAGCCAATAATGGAGCAAGACAGCTCCACCGATCAAGACAACCACAATCCCTAGCAACGCGGCATACCAGCCCTTGCCCTTGTGATGATGCACGTACTCCGAAGCTTGCCAGCTATACGCCACCTCATTAGCTCGCAATTCGTCAAACTCTTCGGGCGTCAGCTCACCTTCGGAATCTGCTTCTTCAGCTTCAGCCGCGTCCACATACTCCTCCTGAAACTCCTCAGCTTGAGGCTCAGGCTCGGCTTCACTAGGAGCGGTTGGATCGGATCGGACTTCTTCAGACATGCTCATCCCTCTTACCTAGCATTATGCTTAAGTTTAGCCGGAAGTACAATAAGTTCATTGGCGGAGGGGGTGGGATTCGAACCCACGGACCTCTCGGTCTCCGGTTTTCAAGACCGGTGCACTCGGCCACTATGCGACCCCTCCAGACTACGATTCGAACGCTCCGAGCTTATCATAACTAGTCATCTTTACAAAGATCCGTGGTATAACGTTGCTATTATCCGACAACATTTTATAGACATTCGTCGCTATATCTGAAATAATGTGTACATACTCTTTGACAACAGAGTCTCGCAATGTGCATTTTCCTGTCCTGCCCAGCACCATCGTTCCCTTAAGAAGGAGCCATGCGCAAACCCCCCGCAACGAGAGCCGTAGTGCTTCTGGTCGCTTTCATCGTGTCCGTCATGACCAGCTGCAGCGCCCAACACGCCATCGGCACCACAGCGACCCATCAGCCTGCCGCGACGGCCCAGCCCACTACCAAGGAGCCCGCGCCCGCCAAGCTGTCCACCAGCAGCCCCGCTTGCCTGCTCACTACCGACCAGGCCGGCCGGGCCATGGGAATCGACAAGGTCTTCGTAGTCTCCTTCTCGCCCCAGGACTGCTTCTACAGTAGCTTCGAGCTTTCTGCGGAGCTTAAAGGCAAGACCACCACTAAGCCGGATGGAACCATCAACGCCGTCCGGGCGGTCTACATCTACCTAGCAATGAACTGCCAGGGCGACGGCGACAAGGCCCCCATATTCACACCCGTAGACAATACACTCCATGTCGACGGCGTAATCAACAACTGTAGCGTCGTCCTGATTCTGCCCAGTGACTTCGGGCCCGATACCAGAAAGTCCGCCGAGACCCTCTACGCCCAAGTTCTGGCCAACAGGAGTAAGCTTTAACAGCGCCCACGGGCGCAAGTTTTGCCTGACGCATCACGTCTAGCAAAGCTTGCGCCCCGCTTCATGCCCGGGCACCAAAAAAAACGGCCACACTGTCCGTTTTTCTCTGTAATAATTCCTGGCGGAGAGGGAGAGATTCGAACTCTCGCGGGGGATTACTCCCCCCTACAGGTTTAGCAAACCCGCCCCTTCAGCCACTTGGGTACCTCTCCGCGTCATCCGGCTGAACTCCGATACTATACCGCGCCAAGGCGTTTTGCTCAAGAGGCCGGGAGTGCACGGGTCCTGTTAGCCGTACCTACTGCTCCACAAAAGTGCAAAAGGGAGAGGATAGGGGGACCCTAATGCTTCGCCACCACCGCGCCCCACACCGACTCAGCTCCGGCCGCCGCAAGCGTCTGAGCGCACTCCGAAAGCGTAGCGCCGGTCGTCAGCACATCGTCTACCACCAACACCCGTCGGCCCTCTAGCCGCCGCACCGGATAAAACGCCCCTTTAATCTGCTCCAGCCGCGTCTGCCGGTCGAGCCCTAGCTGGTGCACCGAGTTCGTCCGGCCCAGCAGAGCCGAATAGGGAAGACCCAGCCGGTGCGCCAACTGCCGGGCCACCAGCTCCGCCTGATTGTACCCCCGTTCCCGGTACCGGCTAGCCGAGATCGGCACCGCCGTCACTACATCAGCCGCCAGCCCTTCTGGAAGACCCTGGGCCACCAATAGCGCCGCTGCCCGGGCTGCTGCCCGCAAACGTTGGAATTTCAGCGCCAAAACCAGCTCCTTGGCCGACCCCGCGTAGTGCGCGCCCACCGCCACCCCCGCCAAAGGCGTAAAGGCCCGGCAAGACCCACAAGTGCCGCCGGCGGGGGAAGCTAGATTGCAACGGAAGCAAGTGTTCCTCCTCGAAAAAGCCATTTCCTTGGTACAATCTCCGCACAAAACTTCGCCATCCCGATCACACCCTAGGCACCTCGTTGGGGTCATTAACTCTATAATTCGACGGATAAACATAATGCTTGCTTGCCTTTCATCTGGACGTTTGACTATAATAGGCAAAAGGTCTCCGCGCGGCAAACCAAAAAAAGGCTGCAAGAGGCAAAAACCCCCCTACGAAAATAACGTGGAGATTACTCACAGATGCCCGGCAAGAAATCAGCTCCCCTGAACGATCAAGATAACGTACTACAAGACGACTTTCTCGACGCACCCGTCGAAGGCGAAGAAGACTGGATGGCCGAAGCCGAAGGTCAGCTAGCCGTCGACGTCTACCAGACCAAAGAAAACGTGGTCATCAAGGCGCCCATCGCCGGCGTTACCCCTGACAACATCGACATCGAAGTCGCCGAAGATGTCGTCACCATCCGCGGCGAACGCGTCGAGGAAAAAGAAGTTGACCGCGAGCACTACTACGTCCAGGAATGCTACTGGGGTTCATTCTCCCGCTCGGTCATCCTGCCCACCTCGACCATCGCCGAGAAGGCCGCAGCCAGCCTCAAGGACGGCGTCCTTACCGTCACCATCCCCAAAGTCGCGCAAGACAAGGTCAAGAAGATCAAAGTTAAACCTATCTAGCCCTCAGGCCAATCAAAAAAGCGCCCCATCCGGGGCCTTTTTCATTACAGTAGTCGAATCCTCTTATCTTTTAGCTGCGAACCTCCCACCTCCCTTGCTCACGAACTCGACCTCTTTGCTTATCCATGCGTTGTGCTGTTAAGCGCTCGCTAAGGTAGGTGGGAGGTTCTGCGCTCTACCTCTCTTCTCGTGTGGCTCGGGCCTACGGGTGGCAGGCGTACAATATATCTCCGAACAAGCGGACGCCGGTACTGATACCGGATCCCAAGAAGAGACGGGTAGCGTTCGGACGCGCGAGGAGATATGTTGCATGGCTGACAGGACCCGTGCGATTCCCATCAAAAAAGGCCCCGAGTGGGGCCTTTGTCAAAGATTCCGAATAGCTACTGCGATTTATTCAGCGCGTTGATCACGAACTGGACCAGCGCGAAGGAGATTACCGCTACCACGATACCCACGATAGCGTACAAGATGGTGTTCTTGGCCGCCTCGATGTTCTTAGCGTCGCCCTGAGACACCACGTACCGTAAACCACCAATAATCAGGAAGATCACCGCTACGGCGCCCACCAGAAAGATCAAGGTATTTGCGATAGTCGAGAAAATACCGCCGGAGGCAAATAAGTTCTCCTTGGCATTCGTCGGGGCGCCACAAGCGGCGCCATTTTCAATGTTTAACGTGGTAGTATCACACGTGGCGGCCAGAACCGGACCGGACATGGCAAGACTGGCAACCCCAAAACCTAGGGCCAACACCAATGCCTGGAGAGTTGCGGCAATCTTCTTGCCTAAGGTTACGGTGTACATGGAAAATAATTCTCCTTAAATGATATCGGTTTGAGCTGACATTAGCATAAGCTGTAAGGCTTTGGCAAACTACTTAATATGCGTGGTCACGAAGCCAACGATGGCATAGGCGGCAATCGCCACTATGATGCCGATTACAGCGTACATAACCGTATTCCGGCCGGTTTCTGCCTGCTTCGGGTCACCGTTGGAAAGGATGTAGCGTAAGCCACCGATGATGATCATAATCACCGACACTGCACCCACCAGGAAGATCAAGGTATTAGTAACACCTGAAAAGATTAGGTTAATGCTTGAACTCCCACAGCCGCCGTTACAGGCGTCACCCGCGCTTTTTGAGATCGTGCCGCTGGCGTCCGCCAAAAATGCTATTAGTTTCATTCAAATACTCCTTTTTTTAATCCCATGCTAATTTCCACCCTTGATAGCTCCGGCAAACAAGTTAACGATTGCGAGAGCCGCAATCGCCACGCCTAGCCCGATCGAAGCGTACAATACCGTACTCCGACCCTGGGCATACCGCTTAGGGTCGCCAATCGAAGCGGCGATTTGAATTCCTCCAACGATCAAGAATATCACCGCCAAGCCGCCCACTAGTGACATTACGAGCTGGGTAGTCTTGGTAAGCGCTACCCCTATATCACCGGTAGTCGTAGGCACACCGATCTCATTCGCCTTTATGTTATACGGGTTGACCGCTATCAGCAGTCTTGTAAGCAGTGTCGTCATCTAGAATCCTTTCGCGATCGTCCACACCACAGCGTAAGCCGTCGAAATAATCACCAAACCGACAGCCGTATTGGTAATAATGTCCTTCGCCCGCTTAATCCGGCCCGGATCACCGGCCGAAGTAATGTAGTAAATACCAGCCACAATGATGATAATTACGGCTACAGCACCCACCGCCGCGATCAATAGCTTCGTCACATTGGCCAAAACCAACAGAATATCATTAGCCGAGGTTATCATAACGTCATTGCCGTTACAGGTCAGCCCATCAAATATTCCAACCTTCAGAAAGCCGGTTTTCGTAACGGCACAGGCCCCAGTCGTAGCAGCAAAATGAAACGCATCGATAAACGACATTCCCATATTATAAAATTCCTCCCGGAACCAAGAAATTTAAAATCGCGTACATCATTAGGAACAGCACAAGCCCCGTAATAGCATTTACAATCCGGTTCTTAGCCGACTTTATCGCTGTCGGATCACCCACCGAAGTCACATACTGGATGCCCGCAACCACTAGCATAAGCATAATGACTCCACCTACAGCGCCGGCCAATAGTGTCAGAACCATTCTCAAATAAGCAACGATCGCTCCACCCGATCCAGGGGTATTATCTACACAGTTCTTGCCCTTTTGGAACGGTAGCGCAATCTTTATATAGCCCGTTGGGCATGTGCTAGCGGCGGGTTTGGTAGGATCATCAATCTTTATTGGTTCGACCGCGGGAGGTTTGGTCGGCGCGGGCGCAGCCGAAGCCACGCCCGGAGCCCCCAAGCCCAACATCGTTACGCCAATCAAAATTGCACACGCTATACGCTTCATTGCCCGCATTGTAATGATAATCATGTTCAAAAGTCAAAACGGTAATGCTACAATGCCAACATGAGACGTCGGTGGTTTGGAGTTTTCCTATTGACGTGGGCACTAGTCGCCCCGTTGTTTACGTATGCCCCGGTAGCCTTAGCTGCCGGCGAGACTTATAATTTCCAAGATGCCAATACTATCATAGGTACAGGTGACTTAGTCGGCTCCAAGACACCGATTACATTCAAAAAATCTGGCAGCGATTATACGTACAGTACCCTGAGATGTGCGCTAACAATCACCAACGTTACCGGAACTACTGGAGGTCCTTACACGGGCAATATTAAGGGACAATGCTCCGGCAATATGGCCGGTGTACCCGGCGCTATAAGCATCACAGATACCGCCAAAAAGGGCCCGGTCGTCCCGGGCGCCACCGGTTCGGCAACCGCCACCGACACCACTCCTCCGGTCGTGTGTGACGCCGGTGATGGCGGCTTCGGCTGGATAATATGCGGCGGCATCACTATGTTTGTCGGCTGGATCGACTGGATCCGCGCCAACATTATTGTCCCGTTCATCCAAGAAAAACCCCTCGACGACACCGACCCCAATATTGTTCCCATTAAAGGTATCTGGAGCGCCTTCCGCAACATTGCCAGTGTCTTCTTCATACTTATATTCTTCCTCGTCATCTTCGGCACAGCCATTGGGTGGAATAACTACACAATCAAGAAAATTCTTCCCCGCTTAATCGCCGGCGCAATCCTCGTACCATTCTCCTGGTACATCTGCGTAGTCGTCATAGATATAGGTAACGTACTAGGGCAGGGCCTTGTCTCTCTTTCGGATGCTGTGTACGCGAGCGCTCACCTTAAAGCGCCCGCCTTCGACTTCTCCTCTGGGCTCAGTCAGGGAACCGTATTAGGCACCAGCCTGGCCGGCGTCACCGCTGCCGGGTTCGCGCTTAGTGGCGCCGTTGCCGGCATTACCTGGGGTATTCTTATTACCATCGTAATTGGCTTCTTGACCGTCTTCCTTACCCTCGTCTTGCGCAAAATCCTCATCATGATGCTCATCGTGTTGAGCCCCCTGGCTTTGATCGCCTGGATCCTCCCTAATACCAACAAGTTCTTTAGCGATTGGTGGAAGAATTTCTGGAAGCTCGTCATGATGTACCCCATCATCATGGGCTTCTTTGTGGCCAGCAAGCTCTTTGCCACAGTCGCGCCCGGTATTGTCGGCAACGGCCCCGGAAATGCCGTAGCCGTTCCGGTCATTCAGCTGGCCGCCCTCACCATGCCGCTCTTCGGCATACCGCTAGCCTTCAAGATGGCCGGCGCCGGTCTCTCCATGGGCAAGGGCGCCATCGACCGCATTGGTGGCGCCACCAACGGCCGCTTCGGCAAAGACAGTCAGATGGCCAAAGACTGGACCGCCAACCGCAAGCAAAAGAACCTCCTGGCCGAAAAGAGAGGCTTCGAAAAAGGTGGCCTCGGAGGAAGACTGCAGGGATCTTACAACAAAGTTCGTAGTGGCCACGCCACCGGCTTCCTAGGAACCGGTCGCAATCTCGGCAGTATCAATCCTTTTATGCCAAAAAATATTGGCAAAAAGTATGCAAAAAATGCCGCCCAACAAATGGCTTACGACAAGGCCCTAGGCGACGCCTACGCCGGCCATGGTGTCGTCGACGCCGCCAGACGCAGCTCGAAACTCCCATCCGAGACACACACAAACCGACTCGCGTACGAAGGACAAGCCGCCCTCAACCAAAAAGCCGATGGCCGCTCGGGCAGGGCCGGACTCGTGAAAGCCGTTAATGAAAACTCCCAGCCCGGACAGAACTTTGAACAAGCCGGCAACGCTCTGGCGTCTCAGCGCCAGAGCGCCGGCACAACGACCACCAAGCGCAACGAGTCCACCACCATCGGCCAAAACCGCGCCGTCAACCGCGGCGAGCGCATCAACCCCCAAGCCGGCCATATCGTCGCCAAAGATGCCGAGTACCGGGAAGATACTAAGCAAGCCCAGCTCCGCCACGCCACCACATCCAACATTAAGACCACCGACGACATCGAACACGGCATCGCCGTTGATGCCATCGCAAGGGGAGTCCCTGTCGCCATGGCCACCGATCCCGAAGCTATCCGGCAATACCGGCTTACGAGCCAAGTCGGTAGGGCCGCCGCAACCGCCACAAAACAAGAAGTCGCCGCAGCTCATGGTAGCGTCGTCGCCCAAAACGCTATCGATGATGTCCGCCCCGAAACAACCGACCAACTCGTAGCCGCCGCCTACTCAGCCGAGCGAGAAAAAGCCGCTACCGCCAAAGCCGACCGCACCCAGCGCCTAGTCGTCGACGCCAGCGGCCGCGGCGCCGAAAGCACCAGCCAAGTCTATACGGCTGCCGCGGAAACCGCCAGAGGCAAGTTGGCAGCCGCCAAGGGCGACCGGGCCGGCATTCGTCTAGCCGCTGGAACTATGCCCGTTACTACCCAAACCCTCGTCCGCAGCGCCGAGATAGATTCCCAGAAGAAGCTCGCTGCCAGCCTAGGCACAGTCCTAGGAACCATAGAGTCAGCCAACATCGCCGCCCGCGACGGCGGCTACACGCCAGGCAGCCTCGCGGCCGATCAAGCCTCCATCGTTCAAGCCGCCCAATCCGGCCGTATCGTCCAGACCGGCAGAGGCTTGCAGACCCATGCCGACGAACAAGCCACCATCGATAATGACGAGGAGCAGCGGAATCTCGCCAAAGCCGAAGGCCGCGACTACCACGCCGACCTCATCGAAGGCGGCTACCAAACAGCCTCAGCCAACCTCGGCAAACAAACCGGCGCGCTCGTAGGAGCGGCCAAAAATGCCAGGGCTCTCGCTGGCGAACCTCAAGCACCCTCAGCTGCCAAGAACGTTAAATCCGGTATCGTCGCCGGCGTAAAAGCTGCTGCCGAAACCGCCGGAGCCGCCACCGGAGCCGCTAGAGTCTACGGAGCCACCACCTCAGACAGAGCAGCCAAGCAACTTTCCCAAAAAGCCGCCACCGAAGCCTCCTTTAGCGCTCTAGAGAGCGTCTCCCAGGCTCGAGGCTACAATGACGCGGTGAAGGAAGAAGAAGACCGCCTCATGGAGGAACAAGTCAAAAAAGGTCTCCCCGCCAACCGCGCCAAAGCCAACGCTCAAATCCTTGCCAACGTACGCAAAGCCGGCCAAGTCGACGGCCAAGACACCGGCACCAAGCGCGTCGGCAAAGCCCAAGGTACTGCAGAAGGCTACTACACCGCACTAGAGAACGAAAAGGCTGACGCACTCAAAACCGGCCGTGCGCCCCTTGTAGCCGACGCCCGACGCAACCTTCTACGTAACGCTACCGGCAAAGCACAACGTGAAGCCTCCAATAGCGTCACCGGCGACGCCAGCGAGAACCGCGGCATAGCCGTCACCCGCGCCGGCGTCGGCCAAGCCGTAGCCGAAGAACTCGCCAAACAAGATGGGCACGACGACTTCAACACTCTCAGCCCAGGTGATAAAGCCAGGTACATGGACCAAGCCAGCACCAAGATCGATCGCGACGCCGACACAACCGACTTCCTCGCCGGCCAAAAGAAAGTCACCGACGGCGCCGCCAAAGCTCTCGGCACCGCCCGCGCCTACGAGGCTGCGGTCCAAGGACGAATCGCCAACCCTGACGACGCTTCCAGTACTGTAGCCCAAGCCCGGCAAGGCATCGTAACAGCAGCCGTTAAGACCGGTGAAGAATCCGAAAACATTCGGGCCGGACTAGTCCTTGGCCAAGACCAGGGCGCCTTGACCACCAATGAAGCCGCAATTGAACGCGCCCGAAATACCCTCGATACAAAAATAGAGGAGGGCGTCACAACCGAGGATGTATTCCTTGAAGATAAGGATGAAAACAACCAAAACATCAGGATCAAAGCTGGCGAACTCGTACCTGCCGGCGCAGTTCTCACTGAAGCATCTGCCCAAAGTCTCGGACTCCACCTTGATCGCACTCAGGCCCGGGCCAAAATATCCAGTCGCGCGATTGCGGCCGGTGATGAAAAAGGTGTCCGCGAACAAGCAAGCATTCAGGGTAATGTCGCCGCACTCGCTCAAGCCGCCGCAGCAGGCACCGCAACTTCGGGGCAACGCCTAGCTGCGTACACTCAAGCCGAAACCGACAAGCTTGCCACAGACACCGCACAGGTTAGTGCTCAGGATAACCTATCCGCTCCCGGCCGAGTCCTCCACCGCGACTTCGGTACATCCGTAGCCGACGCGCAGCGCGTACGTGAGCAGGCAATCCTGGGCGAGCGAGTTACACAAGCCGCTCGATCGACAGACATGTTCGATGGCGTACCCGTTGAAGCATTCGAGCTTAACAGTAGCAACATCGATAAAGCAGTTACTGGGCTTAAGGGCAATCTCAAAGACAACCTTCCGCTGGCCATTGCACTTGGCGGCAGCCTTAACCGGTCCAATGGCGCCTTTAACAAACTCATAAGCGAAGTTCGCGAAAAGCCTATTGAACAAGGCGGTTTCGGCGGCAACTTCTGGGAAATGTCAGACCCCATCGAAGGCCCAGAGCTTAAAACTGTCTGGACTGATATGGCCACCACCAACAAATCAGAAGACGCGAAGAAGCCAACTATGTCCGTAGCTCAGAGTATGACAACCGAAGGCGCCAGCAAACTTAGTAAAGGAGTAATGGAGCGCACACTTAATTACTATGAAAACGCGCCCAAAGAAATCGATAGGCTCATCACGCGTTCCGATACAAAAATAGAGGAAGCCGACACAACAATTGCTAACCCCTCCTCGACAGCAATAGAGATAGCCGCAGCTCGGAAAAAACGCGACAGAGCACAAAAGGCAAAGGACGCCTATACACACACTAGGGACACTCACCAATGGACCGAGCATCGAGAAAAATTCGACTCCACCATTCAGGACGCAATAAGCAAAGCCTCTGCCCCAAACTCCAAGGTGGACTTCGACCAAGACGCCCTTATTAAGCTAGCCGAACGAGCTCAGGCGGCCAAAGATCAACTCGCCAAAGCGCCTGGCGATCCTGACTACGACCCCAACTATGATCAATGGCTGAATGATGACTCAATCGATGCCATTCTCACTTACGCCGACAGCCGCAAGGTCAAATGGCCCGGAAAGCCACCTCCACCAACTCCCTAAGTAGTAACCCACGGAGTTCATCTAAAGGCCCGGAAACCAACCGTCGCACCCGCGACGACCGGTTTCCGGGCCTTTTCCATGTTCGCCCATCTTCACCCCGCCCCAAAATTAGCGTAAGCTTAATCATAAGATCGTGAGGATCGTAAATCACAGCGAGGTGGACCCCAGCGCGCGAGCGCCCTTAGATTACCTATGGGACAATACAAAGTACCACAAAATGTCGAGTCGGAAGACAAGATCATTGGACCGTTAACGTTCCGGCAGTTTCTGTATGCCTTCGTCGGTTTTGGTT
>JAQGHG010000014.1 GCA_028288925.1 Patescibacteria group bacterium
CAGTAATGTCCGGCGCCGCCCCCAGCATGGCCTGGCTCATCGCCGCCCGTGCCGTCCAAGGCATCGGTGGGGGAGGGCTGGCCGCGGCCGCCTTTACCATCATCGCCGACATCTTCCCGCCCCGCGAGCGCGGCAAGTGGACCGGCCTCATCGCCGGCATGTTCGGCATCGCCTCGGTCGTCGGCCCCACCCTGGGCGGCTACATTACCGACCACTTCACCTGGCGCTGGGTCTTCTATCTGAACCTGCCCATCGGCCTCATCGCCCTCGTCATCGCGGCCATCGCCCTGCCCAACATCAAGCGCGACCTGCGCGGCAAGATCGACTGGCTGGGCGCCATTAGCGTCGCCGGCGCCACCATCCCGTTGCTGCTGGCCCTCATCTGGGGCGGATCCAAGTACGCCTGGAGCAGCCCCACCAGTCTCGGTCTGTTCACTGTAGCCGCCATCATGACCGGCGTCCTCATCGCCGTCGAGCGCGTCGCCGAAGACCCTATTCTGCCGTTGCGCCTCTTCAAGGAGCGTACCTTCAATCTGGCCAACATCATTATTATGTTGTCCTCGGCCGCCATGTTCGGCAGCATCCTCTTCATCCCGGTGTTCTTCCAGAGCGTACTTGGTCAAACTGCCACTAGCTCCGGCCTCACCCTCCTGCCGCTCATGATCGGCGTGGTCTTCGGCAGCATCGTCTCCGGCCAGCTTGTAGCCCGCACCGGTAAATACCGTATTATCGGCCTCGCCGGGTTTATCGTCAGTACCATCGGGCTCTACTTACTCTCGCGCATCACCCAAGACAGCACCAACCTCCAAGTGAGCGCCTACATGCTGGTATTGGGTCTGGGGCTCGGACCGAGCCTGCCGCTACTGCCGCTCATCGTCCAGAATCACTTCGGCCCCAAGGACACGGGCGTCGTCACCGGCGCCACCCAGTTCTTCCGCACCATCGGCGGCGCGGTCGGCGCCAGCGTACTCGGCACGGTATTCAACAACCAGCTCACCACCAGCCTCAAGAATCTACCTACGCCCCATCTGCCGGCCCAGCTCGTCCAGGCCCTTCAGGACCCCAACATAATCACCAGCAAATCCGCGCTCGACGCCGTCACCAGCCACATTCCGGCAACCGTCCGGCCCCTGCTACAGCCGGGCATCGACGTATATCTGCAGCTCGCCAAAGGTTCCATTGTATCCGCCATCACCACCGTATTCACCGTCTCCATGGCACTCGGCGCCCTCGCGCTGGTACTCTTCTACCTCATCGAAGAGGCCGAGCTGCGCACCTCCAACGACCACCCGGCTCCGCCCGAAGCACTCTAGTCGAGCCAGGTTTGGGCGGTCCGCAGGTCGGCCAAGAGAACCTCGGCCTCCTGAGCGTCAATCGGCGTCAGCACCTTGCGCTGAGCCAGCATAATATCGTTCTCGCGCACCAAATAATGTTTAAAGTAATCCGTCTCGCCAATGTCCGAGGTAATCTCCATCAGCCACTCAAACGGCGGACGCGCCTCGGACTTGGTCGCGGCAATCCGCATTCGCTCACCTTCCGATCGCAAGTCTACTTCGTGCACGACGATCTGCTTGGGATTCTCGTCCATGGCAAATTCTTCGGCCCGCACCGCCCGCTTGGGCCGCGCTTGATCAAATACCGCCTGTGCCAAATCTACGATCCGTGCCCGCACCTCTGGCCCCGCCGGAAAATCAAACTCTCTCATAACATGCCCCTTACTTTCAACGTCGGCTCCAAATATCTCATTAATATTAATTTAATCTCTTCGATTGCCCGCGCCCGGTCGCGCCCCCGCGCGTGCAATGCCACCGGCAACAAGGCGCTAATGGTCTGCGTGCAAATGCGGGCTCTTAGCCGCAGTACCGCCGGATCATGCTCAATTGTACCGCGCTTCAGCAATGCCAGCACCTGGTCAACCACGGCATCACTCAGCTCATCCACAGCCGGTGTAAGGACCGGCGAAGGCCGCGAATAAGCCAGGCATTGCAAAAAATACGGACGCTGCTCCTGCAATACGATAATGATACCGAGCAGGTTATCCAGAAGCCCTTCCAATTCGGTCGCGCGCGGAGTGGCCAGCGCCTCGCTCAGAGATCCGCGCATTTGCCGAAGGTAGCGGTCTGCCATCGCTTCCAAAATCGATTCCTTACTGGAAAAAAACTGATACAACGAGCCGATCGAGACACCGGCCCGCGTAGCTATCGCGTTTGTTGTGGCGTTCTCAAAACCTACCTCGGCGAATAATGCCTCGGCGTTGCGTAAAATATGTTCGACCTTGCGCTGGCCACGCGTTTGTTTGGGCGTGTGGCGCAATGCCGTGCTTGCTTCGTAAACCATAAGAACCTCGTTGACAATATGAGCCGCAGCTCATATTTTAGATACAGTCACTGTATCATATTATGCGTCGAGGGAGTATTCAATGCCCGAACAAAAATATAATTGGGTAAGTAAATTCACCGGGTTCTTCCTAGCGCGAAAACAAATCTCCGTCGCGCTTTTTTTGTTTCTGATTCTAGCCGGTACGACGGCGCTCCTGAATCTCCGCCACGAAGGCTTCCCGCAAGTCCCCGTCAAGATCGTAGTCGTCAGCACCACCTACAAGGGCGCGGCCGCTTCCGAGGTCGAGCAAAGCGTCACCAACCCCATAGAATCGGCCATCAAGGATCTCAAAGAGATCAAATCCGTCGCCTCTACCTCGGGCGAAAGCCGCTCCACGGTCGTAGCCACCCTCGACGAGAAAGCCAGCGTCGATACCAGCGTCCAGGACATCACCTCCAAGCTCTCCGGGGTGTCGCTGCCCAAGGAGGCTGACAAGCCCGACATCCTTCAGCCCACTACCGGCAATTCTTCGTTCGTGTTTGGGCTTACCGGCAAAAAACTTTCCGATCAAGAGCTACTCGCTCAAGGCCGGATCTTTGAACGCGAAATCTCCCAAGTAAAGGGCGTCAAGCAGATCAAACTCCAGTCCACCTTCAACGACAAAGTCGTGGTGACGTTCAACCCGGTCAAGCTCGCCGAAGCCGGCGTCGATACCTCCAAGATTCAGACCACTCTTGCCGCCAACAATCTCAACTTCCCGGCCGGTTCCAATCTCACCATCGACGGCTCGCGTGCCACCGTGCTCGTGGCCGGCCGCTACCATAATCTGGACGAACTCAGCGCCACGCCACTGGCCACAGTCGCCGGTGGCACGGTCCGCCTGGGTGACGTAGCAACCGTTAAGCGCGGCATCGACCAAGACGGCAAGCTCAACCATATCGGCGCTCTAGAAAACAACCTTCCCGTCAGCCACACCGGTATCGTATATGGAGTCGATATCCGTTCCGACGCCGATATCCTGACGGTCAGCGCCGAGCTCAACCGTACCCTCGGCCGCCTCCGGAGCAACGGCACGATTTCATCCGATCTCAGCCTCGTGCGCCTCTTCGACGATGCCAATGCCACCGCCCAGCAAATCGACGAGATCAAAGCCGGCGCTATTGGTGAAAAATGGAACGGCATCGGTCCGATAGGCTACGTCGGCTATATCGTCGGCGGCATCTGGCTGCTTATGCTCGCCATGTTTATGTTCGTAAACCTCCGTAGTGCCCTTATCGCCGGCATCGCCATCCCGCTGTCCTTCCTGTTTACCCTCATGGCATTGTATTTCGCCGGCATTACCCTCAATACCCTCACGCTCTTCTCGATGGTCCTCGTGCTGGGATTGGTAGTCGATCCCGCCATCGTCGTCATTGAGAGCATCCAACGCTACAAAGACATGGGCTACTCGGGCAAAGAGGGGGTTATGGCCGCCGTCAGCTCGATCGGGCAGGGGCTTCTGCTCGCCACGATCTGCTCGATCATCGTATTCATACCCTTTGGCATCGTGTCGGGCGTATTTGGCGAGATCATTAAATTCATACCCGTCACCGTCATCCCGGCGCTCATCGCCTCGTTCTTCGTCCCGCTCGTCTTCCTCGCCCCTATGGCTAGCCGGTTCATCAAGGGCCGGCCCCAGCCCGCCGGCACCCCCCACGACGAAGACCATGCCCTGTGGGCCGTCAGCCGGTGGTTCAAGCGCGCCAACCTCTACATCCTCGGGCGCCTGTGGCTCCAAATCATCATTATTTTGCTAGCGGTCACTTTGCCCATCGGCACCACCGTCTACCTTTTTGCCAGCGGACACGTCAAGAGCGCTCAATTCTCCAAACCCCACGACACCACCGAGGCCTTGGCCAAGATCTCATTCCCGGCCAACTACACCGACGCTCAAGTAGCCGGCCTCGCCAAAGAAGCCGAAGCCGCCCTAGGCAAACACTCCGAGGTAAAGAGCTATTACTACCTCAGCCAAGGCGATACCAGCTTTACTATCTTTGTAAATCTCACGCCCATCAAGGAGCGCTCCACCATAGCCGACGACCTGGTGGTCCGGCTCAAATCCGAATTGCCGCACGACGCCAGCCGCCAAGTCTACGCCACCGCCAGCACGCTGTCGGCCGGACCGCCCGAGCAAGACTTCCCGGTCCAGGTCCAAATCTACGACGGAGACCTGGCCAAGCTCAAAACCTTCGCCCTGGCCGTCGCCGAGCACACCCGCCACATCGCCGGCGTCACCCGCGTATCCGACGGCTATACCGACGCTTCCACCAATGCCGTACAGATTAGCCTCAACAAACCGGCCGCTGACGCCCGTGGCCTATCCCCGGCCGCTGTCGGAGCCCAGCTAGCCGGCCTCCTGGGCGAGCAAAACCTCACCAAGCTCAACCTCGGCGAGACCCAGCTCGATGTCGTCGCTCGCTACCAAGGCGTCGATAAATATAGCTCGATCCCGGCCTTGGGCGATCTGCTAGTCCAGAGCCCCACCGGCCCCGTGCGGCTCAGCCAAATCGCTACCTTCAGCACCGAATCCAGCGCCGGCAACGTCCAGCACCAAGACGGCCAGCGCTTCGCCACCATCAAGGCCCAGCTCGAACCCACCGCCAATAGCTTCGCTGTCCAAAAGCAGGTCAACGACTGGGCCGCTAGCAAACTAGCCGCCTACCACCTGCGCGGCGACGCGCTCCAGAGCAAGGGCGAAGGCGACGATATCGCCAAGTCCTTCACCAATCTGTTCGCCGCGCTTGGTATTGCCATCCTGATGATCTACTTAGTATTGGCACTCTTTTTCGGCTCGTTCCTCAAGCCCATCATCATCACCTTCGCGCTGCCGCTCTCGTTCCTGGGCGTCTTCCCGGTACTCGCCCTGCTCAACAACGAGTTTGGCTTCCTGGAAATCCTCGGGCTCATCACGCTCTCGGGGATCGTAGTAAACGTCGGCATCTTCGTCATCGACAATGCCAATCACCGCGTCGCCCAAGGTGTACCTGTCAAAGAAGCTATCGCCCAAGCCACCGCCGTGCGCTTCCGGCCCATCTTCCTCACCAAGGTGACCGCTCTCGGATCACTCATGCCGCTAGCTATCCTGAGCCCCTTCTGGCGCGGGCTCGCCTCGGTCATCGTCGCCGGTATTCTGACCTCCGGCATACTCTCGCTCTTCACCACCCCCATTCTCTACAGCTGGTTTACCAACCTCGCCAAATTCCCGGCCTGGGCTAGCCGCAAATTCGGCCGCGCCAAGAACTAGACTATTTCTTATCGGACGGCTCCTGCCGCTCCTTGAGTAAGTCCCGAATCTCCTCCAGCAGTTTCAGTTGGGGATCCTTGGGCGCTTCCTTGACTTTGCCCCGGTTAGCCAGCTTCACCAAGTGGTTCACCGGCTGCACCACGAAGAAGAACACCACACCGGATACGATCAAGAATGAGATGATGGTATTAATAAAATCACCATACATAAAAACACTGTTATTAAGCCTAAACGTCAACTTTGAGAAATCCGGATTACCCCCAATCGCCGCCGCCAGAGGAGTAATGAGGTCCTTCACGAGCGCGTTCACCACAGCTGTAAACGAACCACCAATCACCACAGCCACGGCCAGGTCAACCACATTGCCCCGCAGCAGAAATTGCCGGAATCCTTGAAACATCTCTCGCAACATAATACCTACCCTTTATTCGGTAGCATGGTAGCATACGCATGAATGAACACACCAGACCAAACCTACCATTGGCTCACCCCCGGCTGTCGGGTATCTGGAGGAGAAACTTGGAAGACGAACGTGTAGAATGATCAATAGGATCTACGGTGCCCGTGTAGTCATTGAACCCCGCCAACCCCAGCTAGGGGTTGGCGGGATAGTGGGGGGGCTGGCAGGCTACTCGGACCAGATGC
The DNA here is from genome assembly GCA_028288925.1 of Patescibacteria group bacterium. Classification (GTDB taxonomy): domain Bacteria; phylum Patescibacteriota; class Saccharimonadia; order UBA4664; family UBA4664; genus RYN-427. The sequence continues at coordinate 6,248 of JAQGHG010000014.1, forward strand.
CCTTGATCACCATGGGCCAGACGAACAGGAGCGCGAGGAACGTCCCCACCGGGAAGGTGACGACGACCGGTATGCGCACCACGGCGAGCAAGGCTGCGAGGAAGGCCCCTAGAAGGAGGCAGGGGACAACGAAGCAGATCGTCCAAAAGAGCTTTTCGGGCAGCCCCGTCTTCTGAGTCTCATCGCCGGGCTCCCTATCTTTGTCTGGTGAAACAGACACAAACCCTCCTTGGAGGTTGTAGTGACAGACTGTTCCTAACTAATTTATAGTATGAATACTTGAATAAGTCAACAAAAGGCTGCTCAAAAATTGCCACACCCGCCAACCTATGCCAGGATGGTGAACGTATGGACGAGCTATCCGATCACATCCCCAAACGCCGCCAACGCCGACGCCGCAAACACCTCGCCGGCGGGCTCATCACGAGCCTCATCGTAGCCGTCATTGGCTTCGTATTCACCGCCCCGCCCCAAGCCAAACAAGCCGTCCTCCAAGCCCAACCCGGCCTCTGGCACGTCGCCAAAGCCGTCGACGGCGACACGCTCCACGTCACCCAGGGCGCCCAAAAAGAAACCGTCCGTCTCCTCGGCGTCGACACCCCCGAAACCCACGACCCGCGCAAACCCGTCCAATGCTTCGGCCTCGCCGCCGCCACGCACACCAAAGCCACTCTTGAAGGCCAAAATGTCCGTCTCGAACCCGACCCCACCAACTCCGACCGCGACA
>JAQGHG010000002.1 GCA_028288925.1 Patescibacteria group bacterium
TACTGGGCGACCAGGCTACGCAGGAGCGGTTGTGGAAGCGGATCGAGGGCGTGCGCGGTGAGCTGCAATTGAACATTGGCGCGAAGATGACTACCAAATTTGTCCCACGCCTGCACGTAAAGCGCGACACGGGTGGCGAGTACGCCGCGGAAATCGAACGGCTCCTGCGGGACGCGTAGGGAAGAATTTTATACCTGTTGTGATATACTTCGGTTAATGATGTAACCGGAGTTTTTTGTGATGGCGGAGCGGTCAGGAGATCCAGCACCGAAAAGGAGAAAGGCGGCCAAGCGTAGGCCTGCAGCTTCTTCGGCCCCCGAGACCTCAGTGGATGTGTCGGGGGAGGTTCAGGCCGCAGAGGCGGAACCGCAGGGCGCTCCGGAGCTATCAATTTATCGGGTCGATGAGACAACTGGGGCAACTATTTTCGACCGGGCGTTTAATGGCGAAGAGATGCATGTGGTTGACCCGGCTTATGCGAAAGATGTGGCTAATCAGCTTGAAGAGCTAGACGTTGACCTCCAGGGGTTGGAGGGCGAGAGGGCTTCGGCTGATAGGTATAAAGCATTATGGGATGACGCGGTTCACTCGGGGCTTTTTGTTAGCGAGCAAGTTTCGGGTAGCGAGACTCGGGCAACTTTGCGGGGAATAACTCCGGAAGTTGAAGCGTGGCGCGAGGAAGCTGCACGTGCCTATGAGCAAGCTCGAACCCGGCAAGCTCAAGCGGATCACGTCACCCGGGAGGATTTGGCTGCTGATGCGCGGCAGGTTATTCATGGTCAGGGCGAGCCGGAGGTTTTCAAGCGGGAATTTAACGGTATAGAAGCTCAAGTTGTGGCTCCGGGAGATAGCGAGGGGATGCAGCACGCCCTGGCGGAATATGCCGACGATTTGGCGTTTTTGAATGAGCGCGGAGCTAGTGCTGAGCGATATAGGGCGCTGATTGATGATGCTCGTCGCCAGGGGTTGGTGGCCGAAGGTCAGGACGGACAGGACAGGACGGGTGCGACGGCCGAAGTAACTGAGTGGCTCAACCGGGCCAAAGAGCTTTATGCTCAGGCTGTGTCACGGGAGACGCAGGGTTCAGGTGAGTCTGAACCTGATCAGGAGCCGCCTTCGACTAGGGATGCTGACGAGGAATCGGCTAGGAGGGCGTTTATGGTAGCCCAGCTACAACAGGCCCAATCGATGGGAGAAGCTGATGCATTGGCGGAGATTGTTGCGCCAGAAGAGGTGGAGATGACCGACGAGGAGCGCGCGGCAAAGCAGGCGATAATCGACCAGGATTATACAGAGGCATTGAGGGCGGACCCCTCGGCTCTTGCGCAGTCCGAAATCTTCCAAAAATATAAGACCTATATAGAAAATACGAACGATGAACCTTTAAAGGTATTGTTGGCAGAGAAGAGAGACAAAGCAATTAAGTACGAAAGAGAACGTCAGAAGGTTCTAGCTGATGAGCGTAGCGAGGAAATAGCCGCGGAGCTCAACGCCGATCCGGCGGTGGCGGACCAGGCTGCTAGAGAGGAGAGGGCGCGGCACGTAGAATTACAACGTGAAAGTGACAAGCAGATACATGATGATTTGAGCCGCAACTCGCAGGATTCTGATCATGATGATCGTCGTGGCTGGAGGTCGTGGAGAACGTATCGCGATGATGCCCACGCCGAGGCGCTTACTATGGATCCATCGGCTCGGGCTCAGAGTGAGGTGTGGCAGAGGTATGAGGACCAGATCAGGCGGCCCGGTATTGACGCGGAGACTATAAAGCGTCTGAGAGAAGAGCAGGCACTGGAAACGGATATAGAGCAGGTAATGCAAAAAGAGGTAACGCGTCAGCGTGCTAGGAATATAGCTATGGAGGCCAAGGAATTAGGTCAGGTATTGAAGAATGCTGAGGACCACAAGGCTTCGCGAAACACCATCACTGTCGAGGATGACAACGTCGAGGGATGGGCGGCGGGTCGGCGTAAGCAGCTGGGGCTCGAGCCGGAACCATTTTTTGAAGAGAATAAAGGCGGTCTTTTGCAACTGGGGCTGCGCGATAATGGTCCACGAACGGTCCTAAGTTACTTTGGGGTGCCAGACAACCGCCATGTTATGGTTGTCGAAGATCGCCGTCGAGATGGTACGCTATTGAGCCAAACAGTGATTACGACCAGAGAGGGGATTCGGGATGTGCGTGGGGGTAGAAAGGTGCCGCCGAAAGAAGCAAGAGATGTCGCGAAGGAGATTTGGCAGCAAGATAAGCAGGGTACAGTTGACCGTGGGGATGTCAAGTTTCGCGATTGGGCAGGAGTTGGTTTGGGGGTAGCGGGTAAGGCCATCGATGGACCCGACGGCGTTTACGCGCGCTATGCGCATCAGGTAGGCAAAGACTACAATACTGCGGCATATCGGCGTAAGAGTCGCCGTGGAAGCATTGTGTCTAGGATTACCGGCGGGCGTATTTAGCGTTGAATCGAGGTAGAGGTCACAGACTCTTATGGTATACTCCGGTTAAGACATAACCGGAGTATTTGTTGTGGCAGAACGTCGGCATGAGGCGCCCATACCCGATCCCAATGCAGAACATGGGCCTACCCCTGGTGGCGATAGCGAGACAGCAAACCCTCTGTACAATGAGTTTGCCGGATACCGTCGCAGGTTGGCTGAGCTAGTAGCGAGCGAGGATACCGCTCCTGAAGATGCGCTTGCTCGGATAGACCAGATAGCAGAGGAAGCGCGGGCCAACCAGAAATTTCAGGAGACTGGTCCGTGGGCAGGGCACTTGGAGGCGCAACTTGATAACGCGCGCAGTGCTCTGGCGGCCCGCGAGGCGGCGGGGACGCATGCCGAGAGGGTTTCGTCGGCCCGGGACGGGGTTCATAATGCGGCGGCTGGCCGCCGGGAGCCGCCGCTGACTGACAGGCGTCAGAGGCGGCTCCCCCCCGTAAGCCTTGATAATATGGGTCCACCTGATCCACTGAAGCGGGTGGGGATACCCACAGTGCCTGACTTGACGGAGATTGAGGCGCGGATGCTCGATGAGTTTCGTCGGGGTCAGTCGGCAGAGGTTGATTATACGGAGCTGGGTGCGAGGCCCCACGGAGAAGATCCGGGAGTTGCTCTTGAGCAGTCGGCTCCAACGGCAGAGCGGCGCGAGCGGCCACCAGTACAGCCGGAGCGGAGCGCTAACCCCTACGAAGTCACCGATCAGTCTCAAGAGCTGAGGCAGCCAGAACAGGTGATGGTGCCGAAGCGGCCGGGTTGGCGAGAGAGGGCTATAGACCGGCTGGGTAGTGCCGCTCGTAAAACAAACGAGGCTCTTATTAAATTTGAGGAATTCCTAGAGAAAAAGTCAGATAGAGGAGAGGAGATTATGGGAGATGCGACGGAAGCGGTCGCGAAAGGTCTTGGCAAAGGTGCTAAGACTGCCTATGAAGGAGCCAAGATTATTGGTAAAGGCCAGCGGTCTTCCAAGCTAGATGCGCAGGCGGCGAATCCGAATGATGAATCAGTATTGCCACCTCCTGGCAGGGAGAATGAACTCCTAAAAGATATCCAAGACGCTGATCGAGCCAAACGTAAGGCAGCCGAACAAGCTGGACCGTCGGCCGCTATGAGGGCTGTTTCGCCGGTATCGCCATCCAGCGTGGGGGGTTTGGAAGTGCGAAGGGTGGGGCTGGGTGAGGCCGCAAATGAGTCGAAGATTGCCCCGGTAAGTCTGAATATCCCTGAGTCCGGAGGGCAATACTACCCTGATAAGCGTTCCGAGACGGATCAAGCGGGGGTGCTTAGGGCGGAACTCGAAAAGATTAGGCCGATACGCGACCCCGACGCTAGGCACGCAGCCTTGGTAGGTATGGAAACTAAGCTTGCAACGGATAAAGAATTGAGCGGAATAACGGAAAGATGGCGAGAGCGGGACCCTAACGGTACAGTCTTTCGTTTTAATAATGTACTTGAAACGTTAAAGAATGGGGCGCTAGAAGAAATCGCAGCGAAAGGTAATAGGGAAGCGCCACTGGGTTCGGCTCCGGGCGCGGCGGAGGCTGTAAAGCCAGATCAATTAGTGTGGTCACCAGGTGCTGCTGATCGAGCCAAACGTAAGGCAGCCGAGTCAGAAGGGGGCGTGTCTGAGTCTGGGCGGCAAGGTTCTGAGCTTTCCGATGAGGACTGGGAACGGTTAGAGGTGCTTGAAGCGGAACTCGAAATGATCAAGAATATGTCCGACCTCGACGCTAGGTATGAGGCCCTGAGAGACATGGATAATAGGCTTGCAACGGATGAAGAATTGAGAGAAATAGGGGTGAGATGGCGAGATCGGGGTCCTAATGATCCAGTTTTTAAGCTAAACAATGAGCATAGCCGGTTGGTGGATGAGGCGTTGAAAGAAAAAATAGCGCTAGTTCAAGAAAAGGCGAGAGGGCAGATCGAGGGGGAAGGCAGCGAGTCGACGCAAGGCAGCGAAGCTGACTTGCCTGATATGGGGCCGGTATTTGGCGATAAGTGGGGCTATATTATGGGTAGTTCGGACTCTGGAGAAAGAGGAGAGAAGGCACTGAGTGTGCTTAATGGTCTTGTTAAGGAAGGCTACATAGCCTGGGGTCTCAATAAGGGGCTTGTTAGTATTACTCAACTGGGCCTTAGGCAAGAGGGTGTCCGTGAATTCGTACGCTTAATCGAAGCTGCTATGGCTAAAGGTGACATTAGACTTCCTGAGTAGAGTTTGGCTCCTGAAGGAATCGGCTTAACCCAGACGGTGCCCGGTGAGGAATTCCGGCCCGGTCATGTCGCGCTTGCCGGCGGGTTTGAGCGTGTCGATGACGAGGCTGTCTTGGCCGGCATAGACGGCTAGTTCGCCGGAGGCGGTCTTGTAGGCTTGGCCTGCGAGGCCGTCGTGGGCTAGCACGTGGGCGCTCGTGATGATGACGTTGGTGTCGGCGATGACGGCGCGGCTGCCCGGCCAGCCCAGATAGGCGCGGATTTCGCGCTCGAGCACGGCGGCGGGCTTGTTCCAGTCGATGGTGCCGTCGTCTTTTTCGATGAGGCGCACTTGGCTGGCTTGGGCGGTGTCTTGCGGGATGGGCACGAGGTTGCCGGAGAGGATGCCGCCCAGCTTAGCGCCCAGGAGCTCGGCGCCGGCCTCGGCGAGCTGTTCGTAGAGGTCGTGGCGGGTTTCGGTGCCGGTGAGCTGGATTTTTTCGGTGTCGTAGGTGGGGCCGGTGTCCATGCCGGCGTCGAGCCGCATAAGGGTGACGCCGGTATCGGCATCGCCGTGCAGGATAGCGGCTTCGATGGGCGAGGAGCCACGGTATTTGGGCAAGAGCGAGGCGTGGACATTGATGAGGCCCTTGGGGAAGAGGTCGAGAACACTCTGAGGAATAATTTTGCCGTAGGCTACTACGATGCCGACGTCTGGGCGCAGATTCGTGAGCGATTCGGCCGCGTCGCGCAGTTTTTCGGGCTGGAGCACCGGGATGCCTTTGGCGATGGCGAGGCGTTTGACCGCTGGAATGGTGAGCTCTCGGCCGCGGCCGGTGCGGCTGTCGGGCTTGGTGACGACACCGGCTACATTCCAGCCTTCGGCTACCAGCCGGATGAGCGACGGTACGCTAAAGGCGTCGGTGCCGAAGAAGATGATGCGGTCGGACGGGAGATTACTCATGATTGGGCGGGCGCCTTGTCGGGGTTTACCGGTGTAAATTTGCCATTGGACTCGAGCCGGAAGAGCTTGTGGGGGTCCTCGATGCGGTCGACGAAGACTATGCCGTTGGTGTGGTCGATTTCGTGCTGGAAGACGCGGGCTAGGAAGCCGGTGGCGGTGACGCGCACCGGACGGCCGTCGAGGTTGAGAGCTTTGATTTTGACCTTGGGGTAGCGTGCTACTGAGCCATAAATGTCTTTGACGCTGAGGCAGCCTTCGAGCTCTTCGGCCGGCTCGCCCTCGGCTTTGACGATTTCGGGATTTATGAAGACGCTAAACGATTGGTCTTCTTTGTGGTCGAAATCGTTGCGGATGACGACGACGCGGTGCGGCTTGGCGATCTGGACGGCAGCCAGGGCGGCGCCGAACTCGTGTTCGCGGCCGGCTTCCCAGTCCAGGGTGGCGCTGATCATGCCGGCGGCGAGCTCTTGGACCTCGGCATCGATGTGGCCGACGCGCTTGGAGCGCTCGCGGAGGAGGGGATTGGGGATGGTGATGATGTCATTCGCGGTCATTGTTGACTATTTTAGCTGATTCGGGCCTTGTTGTCGAAATTTTAGGAATCGGACGGGTCCTGTCAGCTTCGGAATATTCCTTCTCTGGCCGGCGAACGCTACCCTTCTCTTCGGAGGATACGGCATCTGTACCTACACCGGCTTTATCGAGAAGGTATATTCCTGCGCTGCCACCCGTAGGTTCGCAGCTAAAAACAGAGAGTCACTTTTTTGGCTTAGATCTCGAAATATTTAATAACGTGTCGCCAGACGAAGGGCGACGTGATACGGAAGCGCACGAGGAAGTGGGCAAAGCGGGCGCGCCAGGGCGAGTAATGGTGGAGTTCGGCGATTTTGCGGCGGGTGAATTCGGGGTGATGTTCGCGCAGGTTGAGGTAAATGTACTTGAGGATAAAGTCGGCCATGAGGGTTTTTTTGGCAAGGCCGAGCGTCTGGAGGCTGGTGGGCTCGCTAAGGAGCCGATCGTAGATTTTGAAGCGGTGCTGGTAGGGCTCGTCGTAGGTGTAAGCGTTGAAGGGTTCGGCGTGGTGGCGTTGCTTGACGAGGGCTTGGGGGACGCAGCCGAGGTTGAATTTGCGGGCAATGCGCAGCTGCAGGTCGTAATCGGCGAGGGCCGGCAGGGATTCGTCGAAGGTGCCTACGACCTCCAGCGCGAGCCGGCGCAGCATCACGGTGGAGTGGACCAGCCCGCCGTGGAGCAGCAGGTCGCGGAAGGCGTCGCCCTCGTAGCGGGGCGGTTTGGTGCCGGTGGCGTGGGTGTAGACCAGGGCGGCGTCGGGGTGCTCATCGAGGAACGCGACTTGTTGCGCGAGCTTGGATGGCTCCCAGAGGTCTTCGCTGGTGATGAAGGCGATGTAGCGGCCGCGGCTATAGCGTAGAGCGGCGTTGATGGCCGCGCCGTAGCCGATGGGGTCGGTCCGGAGGACGGTGAGGCGGGATTTGAAGGGAATTAGGGCCTTCTGGGTGCCGTCGGTGGAGCCGTCGTCGACCACGATGAGCTCGAAGTCGGGGAAGGTTTGGTTGAGCACACTGCCGACGGCCTCGGCGATGGAAGCGGCGCCGTTGTAGACGGGCAAGATGACGCTGACGGCTGGGTTGGGTTTGTTGGTCATAAGCGGATTATAGCAGCTGCGTGGGTGAAGGTCCGAACGGCTTTTTATGTAAATTTTCTATATATAAAACTTTTACATAAAAATAGGTTGTGCGGGGGCCTGTCTTGTACCCAAAGATTTATAGCAGATTTACGGGGTCGAGGTCGGCGGTCCAATGATCGCCCGGGAGTTGGTTGGCGATAGAGACGAGGGGAGCGCGGCGGGGGGCTTTGACGGTGATGATCCAGTGGAACTTTTGGGCTTGGTTCTCGAGGAAGGCCGGGGCCGGGCCGAGCACGTCGAGGCCTTTGGTGCGGCGGAGTTGGTTGGCGAGACCGGTGGCCTCGGTGATGGCGGTGTTTTGGCTAGCGGCCGCGATGGTGAGCTTGAGCAGGTAGACGTAGGGCGGGTAGCGCAGGGCTTGGCGCTGGGCGAGCTCGGCGGGGGCGAAGCCGGCGTAGTCGGCGGTGGCGGCGGCAATGATGGCCGGGTGGTCGGGGGTGTAGGTCTGGATGAAGACGCGCCCGGCCCGGTCGCCGCGACCGGCCCGCCCGCTGACCTGGCTGATGAGCTGGAAGGTGCGCTCGGCGGCGGTGTAGTCGGGCAGGTGGAGCATGGTGTCGGCGCTGACGATGCCGACGGTGTCGATGGCGGGCAGGTCGAGGCCTTTGGCGATCATCTGGGTGCCGATGAGGATGTCGGTCTGCCCGGCGCGGAGATCGCGGAAGGTGGCCTTGATGTGGCTGAGGGTGGCGGAGTCGCGGTCGAGGCGGGCCAGGCGCGCCTCCGGGAAGAGACGCCCGATCTCGGCCTCGACGCGCTTGGTGCCGCCGCCGAGCAGGCGGAGGTTGGCGCCGTGGCATTCGGGGCAGACGGCGGGGCTGGCTTGGCGGAAATTGCAGTGGTGGCAGATGAGCCGCATGAGGTCGGCGTGGAAGGTGAGGGGGAGCTGGCAATTGGGGCAGATGGTGACGTGGCCGCAGTCGCCGCAGACTTGGCTGGAGGCGCTGCCGCGGCGGTTGAGGTAGAGCAACGTCTGGCGGCCGGCGGCCATAGTCTCGGTGATTGCATCGAGCAGTGGTTGAGTAATAAATTTGCTCAGCTTGCGAATATCTTTATTGCGCAAGTCGATGATTGTGGCTCGGGGCTGCGGTAATTTGTTTGCGCGTTGTGTTAATAAAATGTGTTCAACGCGATGATTTTGGGCCAAAAATAGCTCTCCCAGACCGGGTGTGGCGGAGCCCAAAACCAGCCGGGCGCCGGTATGGCGGGCGCGTTGGGCGGCCGCCGCGACGGCGTGGTAGCGGGGGTGCTGTTCTTGCTTGTAAGTGGTTTCGTGACATTCATCGACGACGATGAGACCGAGCTGGTGGACGGGCATAAACAGGCACGAGCGGGGGCCGATGATAATCCGGGGTTGGCCGGCGGTGGTGGCGGCCATGGCCTCGCTCCAGATGCGGTGGCGGCCGGCCTCGGTGAGTTTGGAGTGGGTAGACAGCACGAGGCTGCCGAAAGCCGCTTCGAACTGGCTGACGACTTGCGGCGTGAGGGTGATCTCCGGCACCAAGATGATGACCGAACGGCCGGCGGCGAGGGCCTCGGCGGCAAGCTCAAGGTACAGCCGGGTCTTGCCCGAGCCGGTAACGCCCTGGATGAGGTGGCTGGTATGGGGTGAGGCGCGGATGGCCGCGAGCGCGGCGGCTTGCTCGGGCGTGAGCGGATGCGTGGGCAGACCCTTGGCCGTGAGGCCGGCCTTGGCGGCTTGGGGCCGGCGCTGCTTGGCGATGCCGGACGGCAGCATGGTGCTCCAGACGCTGGAGGGGCTGGCCGCGTAGTAGGCGCTGAGCCAGTGCGCCAGCTGGTGGAGCTCGGCGGGGACGGGCGCCAGATCGAGGGCTTCGGCGATGGGCTTGGTGGCGAAGGTTGGTTTTTCGACCTCAGACTCCACCACACCCAGCACTTGCCGCCGGCCGATCGGGATGTGGACGATCTGCCCGGCGGGTAGCTTCCCGGCATGATGATAGGTAAAGGCGGTCGCCTTGCCCGTGTAGGTCAGGGGGGTAATCAGATAGTAATAGCGCGTCTCGCTCATGGCATCAGTATAACCACTAATGAACCGTGAGATAGTAGGCGTGAGGCATCGCCCCTGATACAATACGCTTATGTATTTCCATGACCGCGCCGAGGCGGGAGACAAACTAGCCGACGAGTTAATGGAATATCGTTGGGAAAATACCGCTGTGCTGGCACTTTCACCCGGCGGTGTGGTGGTAGGCGAGCAGATCGCGCGGCGGCTGCATTGTACGTTGTCCCTGCTGCTAACCTCGCGCATTACGGCGCCGGGGGATGAGAGCTTGGTGATTGGCACGATCGATCAGACGGGCGTATTTACCTACAATTCCATGATCGCGACCGGCGAGATGGAGGAATACATGCAGGATATGCGCAACTACGTGGAAGAACAGAAGCTGCGGCATATGTACGAGATGGCGACCGTGGTGGGGGAACATGGCCTCACGGACCCGGCCCAGCTGGCCGGCCGCAATGTCATTATCGCGACGGATGGGGTAAAGAACGGCCTATCGTTTGACGCGGCTCTACATTATCTAGAACACATCAAGGTAGAAAAAACGATCGCGGCGGTGCCGGTGGGCCCGGGCGAGGTGATCGAGCGGCTGCACGGGCGGGTGGATGAGATGCATTATCTCTATATTCCGGAGAGCTTCTTCACGGTGTCGCATTATTATACTGACGAAGACAAGATTGAGCCGGATTCGGTGATGGAGCGGATCGATAATGTAGTGGCGCGGTGGATTTAGGCCGGCCCTAATTGACGCGCTCAACGGATTAGCGCTATAGTGCGGGGAGTTATGAGTTTACGACTGAAATTTGGACTGATTCTGCTGTTGGCGGTCGTGACGGCGGCTATTGCGATTCCGCGCGAAGACGTGATATTGCAAACCTTGGGCTTGAAGAAGGCCAGGTTGAGCGTGAAGCAAGGGCTCGATCTGCAGGGCGGCGCCCAACTGGTATTCCAGGCTGATCTGAGTAAAACTCCGAGCGGGCAGCGGCAGCAGGCGCTGGATTCGCTCATCACGGTGATTCAGAAACGCGCCGACTTCGGCGGCACGAGCGAGATCGTCGTACAGCGGCAGGGGAGCGACCGGGTGAGCGTGAGCTTGCCGGGGGTAAAGGACGTAAATGACGCGATCGAGCGGATCGGCAAGACCGCCAATCTGGAATTTGTGACGGTAGACCCGCAGACCGGGGCGCAGACGCCGACCGGCATCGACGGCAAGGATGTGGATTCGGCCACGGCCGACTATGATCCGCAGCGGTCTCAGCCGGTGGTGCGGCTCAAGCTCAAGAGCGGCGATGCCACCAAGCGCTTCGGCGAGCTTACGACCAAGTTGAGCCAGAGCGGCGCGTTGCTCCTGACGTTGCTGGATGGGCAGCCGACCTTCGGCCCGGCCCGCACCGAGCCGATTAACGACGGCAACGCCATACTCTCGGGCAACCTGGATATCAAGGGGGCCAAGAAGATCGCCGAAGAGATTACGGCCGGCGCTTTGCCCGTGCCGATCACGCTCGTAGAGCAGCGAACGGTCGGCCCGACATTGGGCAAGGAGAGCGTACAGCATTCGTTGTTGGCCGGCATCATTGGTCTGGGTGTGGTGGCTATATTCATGGTCACTTATTACCGGTTGGCAGGCGTGTTGGCGGTGTTAGCCTTGGGCATTTACACGACTCTTACCATCGTACTGTACAAGCTCAGCGCGCTTTTGCCCGGCTACACGATAGTGCTGACGTTGGCGGGGATTGCCGGATTTATCTTGAGTATTGGTATGGCGGTGGACGCCAACATCCTGATCTTTGAGCGTATGAAGGAAGAGCTGCGGGCCGGCAAGAGCTTCGTGGCTGCCACGGAGGCGGCGTTTGACCGGGCTTGGACGAGTATTCGCGACTCCAACGTGTCGACGCTCATTACCTGCGCGATTCTGTTTATGACCTCGAGCTCGACGCCGATTATTCGCGGATTCGCGGTGACGCTGGGCTTGGGCGTGCTGGTGTCGATGTTTACGGCGGTAGTGGTGACGCGCACCCTGCTACGCCTGGCAATTCGCCAGCCGTGGGGCCGCCACCCGCGGTGGTATGGCGTGAGACTTCCGGAGGATCAAGCATGAACAACCAACCGCGAACGCTGAATATCATTGGTAAACGCCGGTTTTGGTATGCGATCTCACTAATTATGATCGTGCCCGGTCTTATCTCGCTGCTGACGTTTGGGCTCAAGCTGGGCATTGACTTCAACTCCGGCCAGCTCAGCGTGGTCCGGGGTAATGTGACCGCCAACAGGGTAGACGGGGCGGCCCGTGGTTTGGGGTTCCAGGACATCAAGGTGGTACCGAGCGGCTCCAACGAGACGCAGATCCGGTTCCGCGACCCCGCACCGCAAGCGGCTCACGAGGCAAACCACCAGAAGTTTAAGACGGCTCTGGTGGCGCGGAATATCACCGAACTGTCGTTTGATTCGGTGGGGCCGACGGTGTCGAGCGCCATCGCCCGCAACGCCATCGTGAGCTTGGTGCTGGTGTCGCTGGCGATCGTGTTATACGTGGCGTGGGCATTTCGCAACACGCCACCGCCGGTGTCGCCGTGGGGTTTTGGCATTATGGCCATCGCGGCGCTGCTGCACGACGCGCTGTTCGTGCTCGGTGTGTTCTCGCTGCTGGGGCACTTCTTTGGGGTGGAGATCGACGCGCTGTTCGTGACGGCTATTTTGACCGTAATCGGCTTCTCGGTGCACGACACGATCGTGGTATTTGACCGCATCCGGGAGAATCTGCGGCGCGAGCGGGGAGACTTCGAGACGATTGTGAATCACTCCATCTTGGAGACGATCGGGCGGTCTATTAATACGTCCTTGACGGTGCTTTTGACCTTGCTGGCGCTCTTCCTCTTCGGTGGGCAAAGCATTCGGATGTTTGTGCTGGCACTGCTGATCGGTATTGCTTCGGGGACGTATTCCTCGATCTTTAATGCTTCGCCGCTGCTAGTGACGTTGCACAATTGGCGGTTGAGGCGGATGGAGAAAGAGCGGGTGGGGTTGAAGCCGAAGAAAGGGTAGTCTACCTTCCTGGACGAAAGAAACCCCGCACTCACGTGCGGGGTTTCTGGTTTGGATAATTGCGAGGTGGGACCTCCGCGGAGCGCGAGCTCTGCGAAGGTCCGTACCATCGAGGTCAGGCGGCGGCGATGAGCGCCTGGATGTTGCTGACTAGCTCCGGGGAGCCCGGAGTCAGGTCGCCGTTGGTGGCTGCCCGTTCGGCAAAGAACAGGACCAGGGTCTGCCCGGTCCCGATCACGGTGTAGCGGTTGTCGTTGATCTTCGTCACCGTAGCCGGTTTGCAGGCTCCGTTGGTGCAGATGGCTGCCACCGATGACAGTTCCGGGTAGAGGGTGCCGTTGGGGCGGGTGCCGTTCACGGGCGCGGTGTTGACCTTGTAGGTGAACGTTCCGTCGTCGTAGTTGCCGGCGAGGGTGACGCCGAGGACTCCATTGGTCTTGCCGAGCGGGCCGTTGTTGACCTGCCGGTATGATGCTTCCGGCCGGTGCCGGTCTGCGGTAATCACGATAGCGCTCACGGGGACGTTGCTGTACGACGCGGGGGGCCAGGCGGCGTGGGACTTGCCGCCGCCCCCGACGAAGGCGATGCCGACTACCACCGCCATGATGGCGATGAGGGAGACGAAGAAGATGCGGGTGTTGCGCTGCCCCCGCGCTGTGCGGTCGGCTCGTGCCAGGTTGCGCTCGCGTTCGCGGACGTACCTCTCCTCTGCGTAGTCGCGCTCGATGGGGAGTCCGAACCTGTCTTCCGGTACGTTGTTCACGAGGTGCCTCTCTAGGCTCGATGGGTTTTCAAGGCGTCGTTTGAGCAGGATTGCTCTTTCGACTGAATACATGTTACAACATATTCCCTTATATGTCAAGGGGATTTGGGCAAAAGCCGTTGTAAAATACACTTGCATTACGCTTATGGCTGGGGTAGAGTCAAATTAACAACACCAACTAAAAACAAAAACTTATGTTAGAACTCTTTATAACGTCGAAAACCCGGCGGAAAATTATCGTAATATATACCAAGTATCCCGATTTCCGGATGCACGTGCGGGGTCTCGCCAAGATGATCAAAGAGGACCCGGGCAATGTGCAGAGAGAGCTCAAGCGGCTCGCGGAAGTCGGTTTTGTGAAAGTGACCAACGAGGGAAACTCCAAAGTCTACGCGGCCAATCCGAAATTCGCGCTATACCGCGAGCTGCAGGGTCTGGTGCTCAAGAGCCAGGCACGGCGGGGGAGACCGACGGTATGAGACGGATTTTGGATACTATCTTGGCCCGCAACCCCCGGCGGCCGATTTACCGGCCCAAGGCTACGTACCGGGCGCCGGAGCCGCCGATTGGGTTTGTGCCGCGCAGCGACCCGAATTTTTACTTTTTGAGCCGGAAATTTTAGCAGCTGGCAATGCGGGCGAGATCTAAGCTTCACCGGTATTTACACCAGGTACTGCATCATACTGAGTTTGGGTTTTGGGCGGGTGTTCCTATATTGGTATTCGCGGTAGTGGCGGCATTGTTGGGACTGATCGTGAATTTAATGTATGTGTACGCGCATCCCAATGTGAATATCGGCGGCGTGGACCCGGTGACGACGTTTGTGGTAGGTATAGCGATGGTCTGGGTATGCGGGTATTTATTGAGGGGTCTGCGCCGGAGGAGCGTATGGGCGGCGGTGGGTCTGATAGTGGCCATGCCGTTGTTGTATGTATTGACGGTAGAGGGGCTGGTGACGGCGGTCGCGGGTGAGCAGACTTACTTTGCTAATCATTGGCGCGAGAGTTTGAACCTGGAAGTGCTGCCGGCTAGTGTGTTGGTGGCGCTGTATGGGACGCAGGCGCTAGGAGTGGTGCGGGAACGGTTTCGGCGGTTGCGGCTGTAAGCTTTTACGCCTGGTATACTGGGGCTATGAATGGCCAGGAAATTCCGGACATCGTGACGCAGATTTTGACCCGGCGAGGAATGGCGCCCGAGGAGATGGCGGCTTTTGTGTATCCGCAGTACGACGAGCATTTGCATGATCCGTTTTTGTTGAGCGATATGGAGCCGGCAGTGGCACGCATTATGGCGGCGGCGGAGGCCGGTGAGCGGGTGGTGGTGTATGGCGATTATGATATCGATGGGATCACGGCCAGCGCCGTGATGATCGAAGGGCTGGCGGCGCTGGGTCTGACGGCTACGAGCTATATTCCTGACCGGTTTGAGGAAGGGTACGGGATCAATCAAGACGCGTTGGAGAAGCTGAAGGCGCAGGGCGTGGGCTTGGTGATTAGCGTGGACTGCGGGATCACGAGTGTGCGGGAGGCGGCGTGGGCGCGGGAGCATGGGCTAGATTTGATCATTACCGACCACCACGCGGCGCCGCCGGAGATTCCCGAGGCGATCGCGGTGATTAACCCGAAGCGAGCGGATGATGGCTACCCGTTTAAGGATTTGTGCGGGGCCGGGGTGGCCTTCAAGGTAGTGCAGGCGTTGCAGCTGCGGACGGGCAAGCCGGCGGCGGGCCAGGAGAAGTGGCTGCTGGATCTGGTGGCGCTGGGTACGGTGTGCGACGTGGTGACGCTGGTGGGGGAGAACCGGGTGCTGGCGAGCTACGGCCTGCGGGTGATGCGCCGTACGCGGCGGGTGGGCCTGCGGGCTCTGGCGAACGTGGGCGGCGTGGATATCGCACAGATTTCGGCGCACCACCTGGGATTTGTGCTGGGGCCGCGCATGAACGCGGCCGGCCGGCTGGAGCATGCCGCGCGTAGCCTGGAACTGGTGGCTACGAGCGACGCGGCGCGGGCCGCGGCCATAGCCGAGGAGCTGGATGTGCTGAATCGGCAGCGGCGGGCGGACCAAGACACGATCTTCGCGGCGGCCGATGAGATGGCGGCGGCTTACGCGGATGATCCGGTGCTCTTGGTGGCCGATCCGGGCTGGTCGCACGGCGTGGTGGGAATTGTAGCGAGCAAGCTGGTGGAGAAATGGCAAAAGCCGGTGTTGGTGGCGCAGGTAATGGGCGAGAGCACCAAGGGCTCGGCGCGGAGCTACGGGGCCTTCAATATGGTGGAGGCGCTGCGGGCTAATGAGGGCCTCCTGACGAAATTTGGCGGGCACTTCTTCGCGGCGGGGTATACGCTGCCGACCGCTAGCTTGGACGCTTTGCGCGTGGGGTTGAATGAACATTTCTTGAGCTCGGACGCGCAGAGCTATGAGGTCCCGGTAAAGGTGGCGGATGTGCGGCTGGACGACTTGGAGATGGCGGACTGGCCCCTGCTGGAGCATTTGGAGCTCCTGGAGCCATACGGCAGCGGTAATCCACGGCCGTTGCTGGAGGTGCCGGGTTTGGTGGTGGAGCGGCTGAGCAAGATTGGCAAGGATGGGCGGCATATGCGGCTAGGCTTGCGGGATGCGAGCGGGCGGCGATTGGCGGCGATTGGATTTGGCCTGGTGGCTCGTTATCCGGAGGTGCGGGAGGGCCAGCGTTTGACGGTTTTGGGCGAGTTGAACAAGAATGAGTACCAGGGCAGGAGCAGTCTTCAGCTAGGGTTGAGCGAGTTAAGTCATGAATAAATTTAGTATTCAATATGACCAAGAACGATATACGGAGAGCCAAAATAATTTAGTTGATCAGGCCCTCGTTTTGGCCGTTACGGCCCACGATGGACAGTTGCGAGCGAGCGGTGAACCCTATGTGATCCATCCGATCGCGGTGGCCGAACAAGTGGCCAAATGGGGCCTGGATCACGAAGCGGTGATGGCGGCCCTGCTGCACGATGTGGTGGAAGACACTGATGTAACGGTGGTCGAATTGACCGAGCGCTTCGGACCAAAGGTAGCGGAGCTGGTGGACGGCGTGACGAAACTGCGGCTCTCGACGAGCCCGCGGCCGGCGGCGACGAGCCCGCGGCTCGAGACGAGCAACGAGAATTTGCGCAAATTACTCTTGGCGACCACCAAGGATTACCGCGTAATGCTGATCAAGCTGGCCGACCGGCTGCATAACATGCGTACGCTGGGATATTTGCCGGCGGAGAAGCGCGAGCAGATCGCGCGTGAGAGCTTGGCGATCTACGCGCCGCTGGCCGACCGGCTGGGCATGGGCCAGCTCAAGGGCGAGTTGGAGGATCTGGGGTTTCAGTATTCGCGGCCGGAGGAGTACGCCGAGCTGGAGAAACAGGTACGGGTGACGGCGCGGCGGGCCGAGCGGTATTTGGCGGTGCTCAAGCGGGCGGTTTCGGAACATTTGGCGGCCGGCGGGGTCGAGCTGGTGACCATCGAGGCGCGGCAGAAGCATCATTACAGCATTTATAAGAAGCTGGCCAAGGTAGAGGGGGATATCGAGAAGATTTACGATTTGATCGCGGTGCGGCTGATCGTGCCGGATGTGGCGGCGTGCTACCAGGCGCTGGGGATCTTGCACCAGCATTATAAGCCGCTGATCTACCGGATTAAGGATTACATCGCCGTGCCCAAGCCGAATGGCTACCAGAGCCTGCACACCACGGTGTTTGGTGAGAATGGGCGGATCACTGAGATTCAAATCCGGACGCCGCAAATGCATCAAGAGGCTGAATATGGCTTGGCGGCGCACTTCTTCTACGATCAGCAGAAGCTGGCGAAAGGCTACGCGGAAGGCAAGGTGAGCAAGCTGCCGGACAGTCTGAGGTGGGTGACCGAGCTGAGCGCTCTGCGAACCACCAACGGCGACGGGCAGGAGTTTGTGGACGGGGCGAAGTTGGAACTTTTTGCCGGCCGGATCTTCGTGTTTTCGCCCAAGGGTGATTTGTATGATTTCCCAGAAGGGGCGACGCCCTTGGATTTTGCCTTTGGGGTGCACTCTGCGGTGGGTTTGCGGGCGCTGGGGGCGCGGGTGAACGGCCGCATGGTACCGCTCGACAGCCGGCTGGAGAACCGCGATGTGGTAGAGATCGTGACGCGGCGGGAGGCGGCGCCGAGCCGCGATTGGATGAGCTCGGTGGTGACGAGCCAGGCCAAGAGCAAGTTGCGGGCGTGGTTTCGGGCGGCCAGCCGCGAGACCAATATGGCGACCGGCCGGGCCTTGCTGGAAGGCGCCCTGGTGGCCTGGGAGGTACGGCGGCTGGAGGACCTGCCCAAGCGGGTCGTGTCCGAGGCGGTGGACGCGCTGCATGTGCGCTCGCTCGATGATATTTTGGTGCAATTGGCAGAAGGAACCTTGAGTCTCACGCAGGTGATCCGGCGGTTGTTTCCGGACGCGGCCCGGCCGGCTAGCATCACGATAGTGAAGCGGACTGAGCCGACGGGCCGGATATTGGTGGAAGGCAGCCAGCTACCGTATACGCTGGCGCCGTGCTGCAACCCAGTGTTTCCGCAGCCGCTGCTCGGCTATGTGACGCGCGGCAAGGGCGTGACGGTGCACGCGCTGGGGTGTCGCAACCTGCCGACGGATGTCGAGCGGTACACGAGCTGCCGCTGGGAGACCACCGTGGAGACGCCGGAACGGCTGCGGTGCCAGGTGGAGGTGCGGGCGATCAACCGGATCGGTCTGATCTCGGACATTACCGGGCTGATCGCGGCGCAGCGGCTGCATATCGAGGGCCTGGCGACGCGCCAGCGCGAGGAGACGGACCAGTCGGTGGTGGCGTTTGGTCTGGAGGTGCCGGATTTGTTTGTATTGGCGGGGGTGATTCGCCAGATAGAGCGGCTGCCGGGGGTGCTCGAGGTGACGCGGGTCGATTAGGCCGGTTGCTCATATCCCGGGCGCTATGCTACGCTTTCCGATGACAAAGGAGAGGCCTGAGTGGCAAAGCAACAATTTCAGAGCTTGCGCGGTATGTACGATCTGCTCCCAGAGCAGACGGCTCAATATGATTTTTTGATTAGTCAATTTCGCGGAGTCGCGGAAGCGTCGGGCTATGGCCGGATCGAGACGCCTATTATGGAAGACACCGCCTTGTTTGTGCGGGGCGTAGGGGCGGACACCGACGCGGTTTCCAAGGAGCTTTATTCGTTTAAGGACCGTTCGGACCACGATGTGGCGTTGCGGCCGGAGTTTACGGCGGGAATCGTGCGGTCGTACATTGAGCACGGCATGGGTTCGCTGCCCCAGCCGGTCAAAGTGTACACGTATGGGCCGGCGTTCCGCTACGACCGGCCTCAGGCGGGGCGGCAGCGACAGTTTAATTCGCTCGATGTCGAGGTGTTTGGCGAGACGGCTCCCAGCATCGACGCCCAGGTGATCATGATGGCGCAGCGCTTCTTTAAGCGCGTGCGGGTGGGCGAGGTGGTGCTGCAGCTCAATAGCATCGGCGACCAGGCTTGCCGGCCGAAGTACAAGAAGGCGTTGGTAGAGTATCTGGAGGCTAACTTTAAGAAATTGGCGCCGATCGACCAAGAGCGGGTCAAGACTAATCCTTTGCGGGTGCTGGATTCCAAGGAAGCGGGGACGCAGGCGGTATTGGCCGAAGCACCGCAGACGTTGAATTATTTGTGCGAAGAGTGCCAGGCGCATTTTGCCGGGGTATTGGAGTATTTGGATGATTTGGGCGTGGGCTATGAGCTCAATCCGTTATTGGTGCGGGGCTTGGATTATTACACTCGGACGGTGTTTGAATTTTATGGCCAGCGCGAAGGTGCTCAGAGCGCCTTGGGCGGCGGGGGCCGGTACGACTTGCTGGTGGAGCAGCTGGGCGGCCAATCGACGCCGGCCGTGGGCTTCGGCCTGGGTCTGGAGCGGATCGTTCTGGAACTAGAGGCTCAGGGGGCGTCGCGGGCTCCGGAGAAGGCCAAGCCGGTGTATGTGGCGGCACTTGGTGAGCCGGCGCGGCTGGCGGCCTTCCGGCTGATCGAGCAGCTGCTCGACGGCGGCGTGGCGGCCGTGGGTTCGGTGGACCGCGACGGCATCGGTTCGCAATTGGCACGCGCCAACAAGCTGGGCGTGGGTCACGCCATTATCATTGGGCAAAAAGAGGTTCGCGAGGAGACGGTGCTACTGCGCGATATGACCTCGGGCGCCCAGGAGATCTTGCCGATCAATAGTATCGTGGCGGAGTTGCGGTCGCGGTTCGGCGTGAAGTAGCCGGTATTGTAAGAATTCAAGATTTACTTTTATTAGTTTTGTAGTATCTTGAGCATGTGTCCGGGCAAGACAGATATGTTGCTCTTGGGGTAGTTATGAGCGATGGATGGGCGAATGACCTAGTTGATTTTCCGGCTCTGCCCAAATGGATGGAATGGGCTGCTAGTGTGATTGCGAGTTCCGTTAAGAATGGGCTGGGAGGGGTAGAGATCTTTGCTCCCGATAGCCCAGAGTCTACCGAAGAAGCGGCTACGGTGCGCGTGCCCATCCGAGTGGTGGGGCGTACATCCGACGGCTATCCGCTCATCGTGGAAGGCGAGGTAGTTGGTTGGGTCGATGCCGCGGACAGGTTTAAGGGAGAGTTTGAAGCCGAGTTGCCGTGGGTAATTAAGCTTCCTTGTAAGCCGTCGTGGACCTGGGAGGTTGAAGCGGGGGCACAAAACGCGCCAGATTTCGCGGCGCTTGTCGCGGATTTTCTGGCTGTGTTGCTCGAGGGCGTGGAGACCTTGAACGGCCTGGTGCAATTGGAACAGCGGCTGACGATATTCTCGCTTAGCTCAAGCGGCTAGGCGTCTGGAAGCCCCCCTGGTTCTAGCGGTGATGTTGGGGCCAGGGGGGTGCAGCGGTGCTTTACTTTTGTGTTAGTATTTGGTATAATATTACTTACGCTTGGAGAAATCTCTGGGTTGCAAGGTTCGACACAATCGCTCTGAAAGGAGCGGAAAAATGTCCACTGGTTTGTTGCATCTGGCGCGCATGCTGTCCGGAGAAAGCATCGAGAACGTCGAGTTTGACGTTCGAGCTATCGATGGCTCGTGGGATGACGAGGAGTACGTTCTGACGTACGAAGTGGAGATTATGACGGTTCGGGGCGAGATCATCATAGCTGGGCGTACCGCCTACGGCGGCGGGGGCCGGGCTCGACCCAAGTTTTCAATGCGTATTGAAGATTTAGGTGGAGTAGCTGGGTCCATTGCAAAGAGCCCGGCAAAGGTGCAATATAGCTGGACTAGTTCGGGATCGGCGTGAAGTAAGAGGATGGTATGAAGATAGGATTGGATTTTGGGGGCGTTATTACCGACGTTAGGGCTGTTCGGCTCAGGCTGATGAAGCAAATGCTGGGGGTTCGGGAGTCGGCCCATGTATTGGAACTCAGTTTAGATCCAAGACTCTCGCTGGATGAGTATCAGAAGCTGCAACATTTGGTATATGGGACTTCGGAGTTTTTGAATGTTTCCGCTGTGCCCAATGCTCTGCGATCGCTCAAGCAGCTGAAGCAGCAAGGCCATACGGTGTGGCTTGTGAGCAACATGCAAGTGACAGGTGTGCAGTTTGCGAAGCAGTGGCTGACGGATCATGAGATCGACAGTACGAGCTTCGTTAGCGTGGGTGTGGGCGGTGATAAAAAAATGGTGCTTCAGCATGAATTTGATCTGTATGTGGACGCGCGGTCGGAGGTGCTGGCTTCGTTGGTAGGAACGATACCGCATTTGTTTTTATTTGACACGGTGTATAACCGTGATGACAGGGTGGAAGTGCCGATTGTGCGAGCGGAGGGTTGGGGCGAGCTGATGAAGCGAATTGAGTATGCCGCATCCCTGAACGCGGCTTCCGCGACGGGATAAAGAAATGCGGATTGGTTGCGATTTTAGTGGTGTGGTGATTGACACGCAGGCGTCGAAGCTCGATGTGGCGCGGCGCTTCTTTGGCGTTGAGCTGGACGGGTCGGACTCCCAAAAGCTAGCCCAGGGGGCGTATTTGGGGTATGAGAAGTACAAGGAACTGCAGCATTTGGTGTTCGAAACCTCTGAGCTGCTATCGGCGCCGCCGATTCCCTCTGCGGGCGAAGGTATACGTTGGTTGCGGCAGCGGGGATGTGAGATTACGATTATTAGCAATATCGACCCTCGAGGAGTGCGTTTTGCGCAGCAGTGGTTGCGTCAGAACATGATCGAAGGGTGTGAATTTGTGAGTATGGGGGTGGGGTATTCTAAGACGGTTTGGTTGCGGCATGGCTTCGACGCGTACGTGGACGATAAGCCGTCCACCTTGGCGGCCGTAGCTGAGATGACGCCGAATCGGTTTTTATTTACTCAACCATATAATGTGAGTGATGTGCTACCAGAAGGCGTAGTGCGGGCGACGGGGTGGCCCGAGCTGTGCGGCCAATTGGATGGTTTATTGCAAAGCGCCTAGCGGAGGCGCAAAATGAGGCCAACTAGCTGGGAGCTTGTGTGTATGTGGACTCTGGTAATTATGGCCGTGGTTGTATTGGCGCTGTTTGGGCTGCGAGTGGTACAGCAGTACGAGCAGGGGGTGGTGTTTCGTTTCGGGAAGCTGACGGGCGCGGTGCGCGGGCCGGGCTTGCAGCTGATTATTCCTTGGGTGGATGTGATGCGGAAGGTGAACATGCGCATCATCACCATGCCGATCCCGTCGCAGAAGGTGATTACCAAGGATAATGTGTCGATCGATGTGGCGGCCGTGGCGTACTACCACGTGGTGGAGCCGACGAAGTCGATTGTGGCGATCGATAATGTGATGGTGGCGATTAACCAGATTTCGCAGACGACGGTGCGTAATATCGTGGGCCAGCACGCCCTGGACGAAGTGCTTTCGAGTACCGGTAAGATTAATGAGCTAGTAAAAGAGATTTTGCAGAGCACGATCGAGCAATGGGGCGTGGAGCTGACGCGCGTGGAGCTCAAGGATATCCAGCTGCCGGATAGCATGCAGCGGGCGATGGCGCGGCAGGCCGAGGCCGAACGCGAGAAGCGCGCCAAGATCATAGCGGCGGATGGCGAGTTCCAGAGCGCGGCCAAGCTGGGGGAGGCGGCCGACATCATAGAGGCGCATCCGGTGGCGCTGCAGCTACGGAATCTCCAAGTGCTTACCGAGATCGCGTCGGACAAAAACTCGACGATTGTGTTTCCAGCGCAGTTTATGGACACCGTGAAGAGCGTACAAGACTTCGTGGCTAAGGAGCGGAAGTAAGTAGCCTTAGGAAGCTTGGTTCGTGGTGTTGGGCTCCAGGGCGAGGGGCGCGACGCGGAGGCCGAGGATGATGGCGAGGATGACGGCGAAACCGCACATGATCGAAGGGATGGCTTTGTGGGTGGCTGGCAACAGATAGTTGATGATAAAAGTGGGTAATGTGAAGGCGAGGTAGCCGGCGGCGATCCATTGGAGTGTGAGGCGCTGGTTGGGGGTGGCGCGCGCGAGCGGCCGCAACGCTAGCGTGAGGCCGAAGAGTACCAGGGCGATGTAGGAGAAGGTGTAAACGGTAGAGAGCGGTTCGGCGAGGCGAAAGATGACGTAATTGCCGCTGCATACGCCTTGGTTGAGGCCGGCCGGCAGGAGGGCAAAGGTCGCGGCAAAGAGGCCGGCGGCGGCGTAGCTGAACCGGATGAGAGTGGGGTGGTTTTCGCGCCGGATGCGACTGATAAGGTGGATGCCGAGAGGCGGCAGGAAGGTGATGAAGACGTAGCCGAGGCGCGACCAGGTGAGGCCGGGCATGGCGCTGCCGCAGACGTTGAACTCGGCGAGCTGGAAGGCGGCTAGACAGATGAGAATCGCGATGATGAGCTGGCGGACGTGGCTGATGGCGTAGCGCGAGATGATCCAGGCCGCTAGGCCTAGCTCGATGACCATGGTGGCGATCATGACGGGAGGGGAGAAGCAGAGGAGGGTGGGGCGGCGGAATTGGCGGATGAGACTTTTCATTGAATAAGCATAACAGGTTTCATTGTTTTAGAGACCGAGACGGTGGGCGATGCCGGTGACCTTGGAGACGTAGCTCCAGGAGTGGTTGTAGTTGTAGAGCGCGTTGGAGTAGCGGGCTTTGTCGGCGCCGCCGGCGGCCAGGTAGCGGCCGGCGGTGAACATGGCGTCGTCGAGGTCAGTGATGGACGTGACGCCGTCGCCGTTGCCGTCGGCGGCGTAGTGGTTGAAGGTGGCGGGCATAAACTGCATGGGGCCGATGGCGCCGGCGTAGGAAGCGCGGCTGGTGGTGCCGCTCTGGCCGGTTTCGACGCTGTGGACGGCCGCTAGGAGCTGCCACGGGGTGCCGGTGCGGGCTTGCACGCTCAGGTATAGCGCGGCGTAGCCGGGCTTGAGGCCGGCGGCGGTGAGCTTGGCGGCGGCAGCAGCGGTGGGATCGGGAGCCGGCGCCGCGGCTTGGGCCGAGGCGGTATGGGGCGTGGCCGGCGCCGGCGTGGGGCCGGCGGCCTTGTCGGCATACGCCCAGCTAGGCGAGAAGGCGTCGCGGCGCTGCAGCGCGCTGTCGAAGAACTGCCAGATGTTGAGCGTGGCCGCCAGCAGCGAGCTGAGCAGAATAGTGGTTTTGAGGTTGAGCTTCATGGGTAAATGTTGCCAGTTGACAATCGGGCATATTCTGCGCTGAATCTGGATTTGAGGCAAGCTCAAGCGGCTTAGCAAATGGGTTCTATCAGCTGTTTTCGCCGTAATGAGGTATACTATGACGATGAAAGACGATTGTTTATTTTGCTCAATTGCGAATGGCGACGCCGAGAAATTGGTGTGGCAAAACGACATAGCGGCGGCGTTTAAGGATATCCATCCTCAGGCGGCGGTGCACATTTTGGTGGTGCCGAAGCAGCATATTTTGAACTTGGACCATCTGGATGATCCAGAGCTGGCCGGCCAGCTGCTGTTGGCGGTACGCGAGGTGGCGCATGCCGTGGGCCTGAAGGGTGGTTGGCGGGTGCGGGTAAATAACGGTCGTTCGGCCGGCCAAGTAGTGGACCACTTGCACTTCCATGTGCTGGGTGGTCAAGAGCTGAAGCACGACGCGCATTAGGTCCTTGCTTGGCAGGGTAAAATCTGGTAATCTAGGCAAAGTCTTTATTGAATGTAATGTCCGCAACGCTACCCGAAAGGAGGTGATACAACAATGTTACAAGTTACTCGCAAAGACGACAAAGAGTCGTTAGAGAACATGATCCGGCGCTTCAACAAAAAAGTGCAGCAGTCCGGCGTGCTCGGTATAGCCCGGCGCAACAAGTACTTCGAGAAGCCGCTGACCAAGCGGGCTCAGCGCGAAATCGCCATCCGGAAGGCCGCGCGTAAGATCGCTAAAGCCAAAGCTTACCTGACCCGCTAACGCCGGGGATAGCGAGAGAAAGGTCCCACGGGGCCTTTTTTCTTGTGAGAAGGGGATTTCACCTTAGGGGGAAGAACAGTTACAATAACCGAAGAGAAATAGGAACTACAGATTGGGTATTACCGAACAATTGACCGAAGCGATGAAGACCAGCATGAAGGCCGGCGACGCTGAGCGTACTAGTGTGGTGCGGCTGCTGCGGGGCGCTTTGAAGAATGAAGAGATTAAGGTAGGGCACGTGTTGGAAGAGGCCGAGGCGCTGAAAGTCTTGCAGCGTGAGGCTAAGCAACGGCGGGACTCGATCGAGGCCTACCGGAGCGCCGGCCGGGATGATCTGGCCGATAAGGAAGAGGCTGAGCTGGTGGTGATAGCGGGCTATCTGCCCGAAGCAATGAGTGATGAAGAACTGGCCAAGGTAGTAGACGAAGTGATCGCCGAGACCGGCGCTACGGACGCCAAGCAGATGGGCGCGGTGATCGGCGGTGTGATGAAGCGCGTCGGCGCCCGGGCCGAGGGTGGCGCGGTGTCGCGCTTGGTGCGCGAGAAATTGGCGGGATAGGGCATGGCGCAGACAGAGCAACCCATAGCTGACGATCATGCCGCTAGGGTGCATCCTTATACTCAGCGCGGTTTTGGGTCGGGTCTAACGCACGCGGTGCACGGTGTGCTGCACGTGTTTAAGCATGAGCGTAACGCCCGGATTCATCTGTTGTTCGCGGTTTTGGCATTTGTGCTAGGAGTGTTCTTGCGGGTATCGGATGTGGAGCTGGCAGCGGTGTTCTTCGCCGTGATTTTGGTGTTTTTGGCCGAGATCTTTAACACGGCGGTGGAGCGGACGCTGGACCTGATCGACGTCAAGGAGAACCCCCGTATTAAGCTCATCAAGGATATGTCGGCCGGAGCGGTGCTGGTGGCGGCTACGGCGGCTGTAATTATGGGAATTGCCATCTTCATGCCATTTATTGTGAGGTTACTATGGAAAACTTAATTATTTTGATGGGTCCGACGGGCGCCGGGAAATCGGTGCAGGGTGATCTGTTGGCACAGGACTATCAGGGCGTGCATCTCTCGAGCGGCAAGCTGTTGCGGCGGGATCCTCACGCGGCGGCTTTGACCGTGGGCGGGGGCTTGGCTCCGGCGGCGGAAGTGGAGCGGGTGATAGGCGAGGCGATTGATGAGATACCGGAAGGCCAGCTGATTATTTTGGACGGCTTCCCCCGGACCGAGAGCAATGTGCGTTGGATTGATAACGAGCTTTTGAGCCATCACCGCCAGCTCAAAAAGGTGGTACTGATTGATCTGGACCTGCCGACGATTCTGAAACGGCTAGAGTTGCGCGACCGGGCGGATGACGCGCCGGCGGCGGTCCGCGCGAAATGGGATATTTTCCAGAACCAGACGATGAAGGTAGTAGAGCACTACCGCGAGCTGGGGAAGCTGGCGGTAGTAGACGGCCGCGGCAGCGTGGAAGAAGTGCATGAGCTCATCAAGGAGGCAGTGAAATGATGAATCAAGTGAAGACCGCCGCCGAGATAGAGCGGCTGCGGAAGAGCGGCGGGATTTTGGCCGAGGTGCTGCGGCGGCTGGCGGCGGCTCTGGAGCCGGGCCAGACTACGGGGTATTTGGGCGATATGGCGGCGCGCGAGCTAGCGGCGCTGGGCGGCAAGCCGACGTTTTTGGGCTACCGGCCGGACCGTCATACCAAGCCGTTTCCCTCGACGATTTGTATCTCGGTGAATGACGAGATCGTGCATGGGATTCCGGGCGAGCGGGTGATTGTGGCGGGCGACCTGGTGGGCTTGGACTTTGGCGTGGATTATGAAGGCATGATGACCGACGGCGCCATTACGGTGGTGGCGGGCGGTAAGCCGACGCCGGCGCAGGTGCGGCTGTTGACGGCGACTGAGCAAGCGCTGGAGGCCGGGATCGCGCAGGTGCGGGCCGGCGCCCGGACCGGCGATATCTCGCAGGCGGTGGAGCAGCGGCTGCGGCGCGACAAGCTCGGCGTGATCGAAGAGATGGGCGGTCATGGCGTGGGCAACCAGGTGCACGAAGATCCGATTATTATGAACTATGGCCGCGCCGGTACCGGCATGCGGCTTAAGGCCGGTATGTCGATCGCGATCGAGCCGATGGCGGCGCTGGGTCGCAGAGAAATTTATGTAGACGATGACGACTGGACGATTAGGATGTCGGATGGTAGTTTGGGCGCTCAGTTTGAGCATACGGTACTGGTGACCGAGGATGGTTTTGAGATTTTGACACAATAGTCTGCAACCAGGCTTTTGTGTTCAGGCTGCGGAATGCTATCTAGCTTGGCTCGCGAACTCGACCCTAGGTGTTAGCGGGACCCGTTGTCCTGTTAGGCGCTCGCTGGCGACTAGATAGCATTCCTTCGCTCTACCTCATCTGGGAATAGGCTTTGGTGGGTAGGATAGGATGTAGATCTTGAACACATTACTTGTTCGGTTGAATAATCTGTTGCTTCAGAGGGCGAGGGTATATACTGAGGCAATACGGTGATTGCGCGATGTATGGCGTAAGAACTATAATATGATGCAATAGGGAGCACCAAACGCGCGTGGCGGCAAAACAGACAGAACAAATCTACATCGGGCTAGACATTGGCAGTACCAAGGTTTGTTGTGTAGTGGGCCTGCACGAAGAAGGCGCGGCACTGCCGAGCGTAATTGGCGTGGGCGTGGCTCCTACCAGCGGCATGCGCAAGGGCGTGGTGGTGGATGTAGAGGAGACGGTGTCGTCGATTACGGCCGCCGTAGATGAGGCTGAGCGGATCTCGGGCGTGGCGATCGACCGGGCGACGATCTCGATCGACGGCGCGCACGTTACGAGTCAAAATTCGCGCGGCGTGATCGCGGTGGGCCGGGCTGACCAGGAGATCATGGTAGACGACGTGGTGCGGGTAGAGGAAGCGGCTACGGCGATCCAGCTGCCGCCCAACCGCGAGATTATCCAAGTATTTCCGCGCTCGTACTCGGTGGACGGCCAGACCAACATTAAGGACCCGGTGGGTATGAACGGTGTGCGGCTCGAGGTCGAATCGCATATTATTTCGGGCTCATTGCCGGCGATTAAGAATTTGGACCGGAGTATTCATCAGGCTGGGATCGCGATCCAGGGCCAGGTGCTGGTGCCGTTGGCCGCGGCGCGGGCTGTGCTGACCAAGCGGCAGAAGGAACTAGGCGTGGCGCTGGTGGATATCGGTGGTGGCACCACGGGCGTGGCGGTGTACGAAGAGGGTGACATTTTGTACTCGAGCGTGCTGCCGGTAGGGGCCGGGCACATCACCAATGATTTGGCGATTGGCCTGAAGACGAGCATTGATATCGCCGAGAAGATTAAGCTCAAATATGTGCGCGCGCATACTTCCAAGGCGAGCCTGAACGAGAAGGTGAAGGTCGAGGAGCTCGATGGCGAGGTGACGCGCAAGGAGCTGCAGAACATCGCCGGCGCGCGGCTCGACGAGATCTTCCAGCTGGTACGCGCCGAGCTCAAGAAGGTCGGCAAAGACCTGATGCTGCCGGGTGGCGTGGTGCTCACGGGCGGTGGCGCCAAGATGGCCGGTATCGAGGAGCTGGCCAAAGAGGCTCTGCAGTTGCCGGCGGTGGTGGGCAAGCCGGAGGGCTTTAGCGGTATCGTGGACCGTATTAACGATCCGGCGTTTTCGGCGCCGATCGGCTTGATGCTCGAGAATATGAGCCATGGCCAGCAGGAGCAGGCGCCGGGCGCGGGGATCGGCCAGACGGTGGACCGGCTCAAGAAGACGTTGCGGAATTTGTTGCCATAGCGGGCGTCTGATGTCATTAACGAGTATGTTTGACGCAAATCTGTTACAATAATGGCATTACTAGCAGGAACACATTATTAGCAGTTATGTCAAGTCTTCATTGGTAGGATATTCATCTGAGGTTGAGGCGTGTATAAGGCATGATTCTAAGGCCTTGCGACAGGACTTTGAGAAACTCGTAGGGGTAGATGTTGCTGTGCCCGCGGGGGAGCCGGCGTATTGGACGCTGCCGCGGGAGAGCGGCAGTTGGCGCTTGCCGGCTGATAGTACGGGATCGCGTGATAATGACAGGCTCATAATGCTACCCGTGCGCGATGATTCGTATAAATCGAACGCGTATTTGGCGGTGATCCCGCAGCCCATGATCATGCACAAGAAGGTCTCCAAGATGTTGGAAGACTACGCTTGGCGGTTGTTCCGGCATTATCCAGTGGAGAATTCTTTGGCTCGGCGTGAGCATGGAGTACCGATGCTCATCGGCCGCTTTGACGTTATCGTTGATCAAAACGGAGGCGTCCAGATATGCGAGCTTGATGATGTGTGTAGTCTGTGGCCGGCTATGGCGCAGATAAATCCTATCACCGAAACCTATCTGAGAGCGCTTGAGCATCAATTGGGCCAGTCGATTTATACGGCTGAGCTGTTTCAGTATGCCGACTGGCCGCTCGATGCTTCGCCGCGGGTGCGTAAGGAGTTTTGCCGGATTTGGTTTTTTGAAGATGACGGGAAGCGGATTCCCGCCTACGTTCCGCGGGCTGACTCGTTCCGAATGGCGATATTAAAGAACGACGGTTTGAACTGGCGCCGCAGTCAGAGTAATACCGACCGGAACGCGGAATATTATGAGCGTATTTTGCAGCGGTTTTATCTCCATAATGAGGACCATTGGCGGGGCGATATCAACGACGCCTGGCTATTGAAGGGCGAGAAGTTCCGTTTGGATGAAGTGGCGTTGTCGGTGCGGGCTCACCGGGGCATGCCGGGCTTCCAAGAGCACATGGACCGCTATGGTTCCCGTAGCATCACTATGGCCTGGGAGCGGGATAGTAAGTGGTCGCTGGTGGCCGAAAAGTTGGCGGTACTGGCAGCCGATCTGGAGGTGGCCGTGGCTTTTGCCAAGGAATGGCAGGCTGATCATCCCGACGCGCTGCTGGTGTTTAAGACTTTGTATGGCGCCCGTACCGAGGGCACAGCCATCTTTAGCAGCAAGGGCACCAAGCTCAAGGGTGTTTCGTCGGCGAGCCAGATACGGCGGAAGTTTGGAGATGCGGCTCAAGAGCCAATCGTGATACAGCCGTATAAGGAGCCTGATCACCTCGCGACGGCGAAGGTGAACTTCATTGGGGCGGCCGAAGAAAATGATCGTGACATATATACGGATAGGTCGCTCATACGAAGCGTGGAGCACATGGGCAGCAGCTCCCCGGGCGAGCGGGTGGTGGCCGGGATGGAGAGCCATTTTCCGATGATTTTCCGTAGCTTCGTGGTGTACCTGCCTCATGAAAAGCGCCTGGTGAATATTGGGGGTTTGTGGCAGGCGACCGATGGGCGGATCGTGCATGGCGGCGCCCATTCGGTAGCGGGGCCGTTGTATGTCGATGGTCTAGTAGGACATCCTGACGGTAGGCGGAGTGTCGGACTAGACCAGGCCGAGGCAATGATACGGAGTAAGTATTTGGAGCTGGTTGGTTAAGCTAGTTGTGGAAAACCTTTATTCGGGCGATTTTTTGGGTCCTGGAGAAAATAGGTGTTGTTCATTGTTTTGATGTGGCTTGCATGGGGCAAAATTGGGCACTATTGAATAGTTAATTTATGCAGTGCTAAGCCACATTTTGACCTGAATAAGTAATTTGCATTCATTTTGGAGAGCAGTTATAGTCAGCTTTGTACTCGCTTGTAACCGCGGGTCCTGTGGTAAGGAGTTAAAAGAACGCAATGGCCGAAATTCTCCCCGAGGTTGATACGTCAGCCCGGATCAAAGTTATAGGGTGTGGTGGTGGTGGTGGTTCGGCCTTGAACCGCATGATCGACGCGAAGATGCAGGGTGTGGAGTTTGTGGTGATCAACACCGATGCTCAGGCCCTGGTACATTCGAAGGCCCCGCAGAAGATTCATATTGGCCGCGAAACGACGCGCGGCTTGGGCGCGGGCGCCGATCCGGAGGTGGGCCGCAAGGCTGCCGAGGAAAGCGAAAAAGAAATTTACGAGGCCGTAAAGGGCGCCGATATGGTGTTCATTACGCTGGGCGAGGGTGGTGGCACCGGTACCGGGGCGGCGCCGCTGGTGGCCGCGGCCGCTCGCGAGGCGGGCGCGCTGGTGGTGGCGATCGTGACAAAGCCGTTTACGTTTGAGGGCGAGCGGCGGCGGCGGAGCGCTGATGCTGGCATCGTGGAGCTCAAGGACAACGTCGATACGCTCATCACGATTCCGAACGACCGGCTCTTGCAGATGATTGACCGCAAGACCTCACTGGTGGACGCCTTTGGGATCGTGGACGAAGTATTGCAGCAGGGTGTGCAGGGGATCTCGAGCCTCATCACGATACACGGCTTGATCAACTTGGACTTCGCTGACGTGAAGGCCATCATGAGCAATGCCGGATCGGCGCTGATGGGCATCGGCCGGGCGTCGGGCGACAACCGGGCGGTGGAGGCGGCGCGCCAGGCGATTGATTCGCCGCTGCTGGAAACCAGCATAGAAGGCGCGCGCGGGGTGCTGTTTAACATCACCGGCGGCCGTAATATGACCATGCACGAGATTGATGAAGCGGCCAAGGCCGTGACCGACGCGGTAGACCCGGACGCTAACATTATCTTTGGCGCTGTGCTCGATGAGAATATGGACGACGATTTGCAGATTACGGTGGTGGCGACGGGTTTTGACGCCGTGCGCAAGCCGGTGAAGCACCATGAGGCGGCGCCCAAGCGCGAGGAGCATCATGTGGCAGCTGTACCGGTAGCGGTGGCCGAGCCTGAGCCGGACCCCGAACCTGAGCCGTATACGCCTCCGGTGATGCCGATGCCGCGCCAGCCGTTCATTAATGAGCGGCCGCAGATCGCGCCGGATCCCGAGGTAGTGCCGGTGCGCCAACCGGCTACGACGCAGGCGCCGCCACGGCGATTCGCGTCCTTGGCCTCGATAGAGCCCGAGGACAACGAGCCGGAGCAGCCGGCGCCGCGGGCCGGCCACATGGTCCACCCGGCGCATTCGGCGAAGCATGATGCTGAGCCGGTGTACGAGGAGACGGTGGAACCGGTCGCATCGAAATCGCAGCCTCTGGCCGAATCTGAGCTGGGCTTGCCGCTGGGCGATGACGATCTGGACGTGCCGGCCTTTATCCGTCGCAAAGTAGACTAGAAAATCTGATGCTGCTTATGGTAAAGTAGCTACAACAAGCCGGGACACTAGTGGAGGGTGCTAGTGTGCCGGTTTTTGTATGCAGGACCTACCGGCGCCGTGTATACTCGGAGTAATGATTGCGTATGTGCTCTACAATCGAAATACACCGGCCGAACGGACGGCTGCCGATTTGATGAAACGGCTGAAGACCGAGCAGGTTGAGGCTGAGCTGCTCGATGCTGATAGCCCGCGCGGTATCCAAATGGCCGAAAGCTACGATGTACTAGGCCGGCCGGCGGTGGTACTGGTGAAGGCCGATGGAACGCCGTTGCAGATCTGGCAAGGCGAGGACAGCTTGCCGTCGCCCTCGGATGTAGCTTACCTGGCGCGGCAATGATTGGGTTGGTAGTACTGACATTCGTAGACCTGTTTGTGCCGGTCTTCAATATGCTGCTGATCGTGCGGGTGGTAATGAGCTACTTCGCTGGTCCCGAGAATAGGTTTTTTGCTTGGCTGATGAGCATTACCGAGCCGGTGCTGGCGCCGGTGCGGCGGGTGATACCGGCTACGCCGGGGATTGATCTGGCGCCACTGGCGGTTTTCTTTTTGCTCCAGGGGGTGAGGTACGCGGCGCACTGGCTGATCGGAGGCTAGCTTATGTCTGATATCCCATCGATAACATTGAATAATGGCTTGAAGATGCCCCAACTCGGGCAGGGGGTATGGCGGATACCGCCGGAAGAGGCGGCCGATAACGTGCGGGCGGCGATTGATAGCGGCTATCGCCTGATCGATACGGCCGCGATCTACCGCAACGAAGCCGGAGTGGGGGAAGGCGTGCGCCGGAGCGGCCTGCCGCGCGAGGAGCTGTTTATAACGAGCAAGCTGTGGAATAGCGACCAGGGTTACGACGCTACCATCAAAGCCTTCGAGATGAGCCTGGACCGGCTGGGGCTGGACTACCTGGATTTGTACCTGATCCACTGGCCGCAGCCGATGTTTGATACTTACGTGGAGAGCTGGAAAGCGATGGAGCGGCTCTACAAAGAGGGCCGGGTACGGGCGATCGGGGTGAGCAACTTTGAGCCCGCGCATTTGGAGCGGCTGGCGGCCGATTGCGAGGTGGTGCCGGCGGTGAATCAGGTAGAGCTGCATCCGCGGCTCACGCAAGCCGAGGTGCGCGCCTACGACCACGAGCACGGCATCCAGACGGAGTCGTGGAGCCCGCTTCGGGGCGTGATAGAGGACGTGCCGCCTGTGATCCAGGAATTGGCCGTCAAGTACCACAAGACACCGGCGCAGGTGGTGTTGCGGTGGCATATCCAGCTGGGGCTGGTGGTGATCCCGCGCTCGTCTAGACGTGAGCGGATCCGCGAGAACCGCGACATTTTTGATTTTGAGTTGGACGCTGCGGATGTGCGGGCGATTTCGGCGCTTGATAACGGCGGGCGGCTGGGCGCCCATCCGGATACGATGGATAGGCGATGAGCAAAGTAAAATGCGGCATAGCTGTTTCGGTCGATAATTGTGTGGCCGGCCATAACATGACGGAAGCCAAGCCGTTTGGCGATATGCCGACGAATTTGTTGCACCGGTGGATGTTTGACGAGCCGGAGCAGCACAAGGCGGAGCTGGCGGCTTTGACTGACGCGGGCGCGTACATCATGGGCCGCAATATGTTCGGCCCGAGCGGTGGGGAATATGACAAGACCTGGCAAGGCTGGTGGGGCGACGAGCCGCCGTACCACGCGCCGGTGTTTGTGCTGACGCGTACCCCGCGCGAGCCGATCGTAATGCAGGGCGGCACGACGTTTACTTTCGTGACTGACGGCATCGAATCGGCGCTGAAGCAGGCACGGGCGGCCGCGGGCGAGCGCGACGTGTCGATTGCCGGCGGCGCCAACGTGGTGAACCAGTACCTGGCGGCGGGGCTGATTGATGAGCTGTGGCTACATATTGTTCCGGTGATTTATGGCGATGGGAAGCGATTATTTGAAGGGGTGGGGATGACAAATCTAGAGATTTTGGATGTGCGGTCTACTCCTATGGTGACGCATGTGCGGTATGAGGTGAAATAGGTAACAAATAGGGAGGGTGGTATGAGAAAAGTAGTAGCACTAGAGTTTCTATCGCTAGACGGCGTGATGCAGGCGCCGGGTGGCCCGGACGAGGACCGGTCGGGTGGGTTTAAGTTCGGCGGCTGGACGTTTCCTTACATGGACGATACTTCCGGTGAGGTCATGACCAAGCAGATGAGCCAGCCGTTTGATTTGCTGCTGGGCAAGAAGACGTATGAGATTTTTGCCGC
Organism: Patescibacteria group bacterium; assembly: GCA_028288925.1. Lineage (GTDB taxonomy): Bacteria > Patescibacteriota > Saccharimonadia > UBA4664 > UBA4664 > RYN-427. The sequence goes on from JAQGHG010000002.1 coordinate 34,029, forward strand.
CTACTGGCCCAAGCAGACCGGCGAGATCGGCAAGCTCTTCAATAAGGTCACCAAGTATGTGGTGGGCGAGGATGTGGACGCGAGCTGGGAAAAGACGGTCGTGATCCAGGGCGACATGGTAGGGGAGCTGACGAAGCTGCGAGCGGGGGATGGCCCGATGCTGCAAGTGTATGGCAGCGGCAATATGCTGCAGACGCTGCTCGAGCACGATCTGGTGGACGAGCTCTGGCTCAAGACCTTCCCGGTGACGCTCGGTAAGGGCAAGCGGCTATTTGGCGAGGGAACGCGGCCGGCGGCGTGGAAACTGACGGAATCGATGGTGACGCCGGCCGGGGTGATCGTGGCGAATTATGTACGGGATGGGGAGGTGAGGACGGGGTCGGTTGAATAGGGGTGATTGATGAGTTGTAGAGGTGAAAAGACGGCTCACTGGGGGTTTATAACGCAGGGTGATGTGGTAGCAGTCATCCGCTATACTTGTGTCTATGAACGAAGAGCAGGCTAAGACTTGGGTCAAGGATAAGACCAACCAGGACAAAGTGGTGGCTCAGTTCTTTGATGCCCATAAGCCTCTTAAGAATAAAGTTGCTCTCTTCATGGCTGGTATTCCAGGCGCCGGTAAGACCGAATTTAGTGATAATACCATTCGGGAATCGGCTCCAAGCTTCATATCTATTGAGCATGACAAGCTCGTCGAATTTATTGATGGGTATACACCTGAAACGTACTATAACTATCGCAAAGCAGGCAGTGTGCTTGTTACGCGAATTTTTGATGAATGTTTAAAAAACGGGTACACGTTTGTTTTCGATGGAACGTTATCGAGTGAGAACGGTATTAGAAATATTAATAAATGCCTGAAGAAGGGTTATCGAGCTATTATTGTTTATCTTGTTCAAGATGCACAAAAGGCTTGGGAACTCACACAAGCTCGTGAATTAGTAAAAAAGCGCTCAATTGAGCGAAAAGGATTTCTCGAGACGTGCAATAAAATCAATGTTAATCTGCTTGAGATCTTTCAGGTACATAAGGACAATCCTAATTTTGAATTCTGGCTTATCAATAAGCAGGGTGAGCCAGATATGAAAAAAGCTACCGTGATTCTTCATACTCCTGAGCTGCGGAAAACTGAAGAAATAGAGTCCGCGCTGAAAATAGGCTATAATATTGACATAGGAAATTAGATATGGAGCTTAGTTTAACTCGAGAACAAAAGGATTATCTTAACGCGCACGGGCCTCTCAACGCCCCGACGCTTCAACGTGTCTATAAAAAATCGGTTGAGGATCAGCAGGAAATGCTGAAGCGGGCTGAGAAGATTCGAGATCAGCGAGCGAAGAAAAAGTAGTTTACGCTAAAGTTGACCTTAAAAAAGACACCTACGATGTCTTTTTTAAGCGGGTTTGCGGCGTGAGTATTAATCGTTAAGGTGCGCGATAGCATAGTCCGCTTCGGCCGCAGCGAACTTTTCGCCGCTGGCAGACGTTAGCTGGTCGTGGATTGCGGCTGGCGACATGTTCATAGTACTTTGGTAGCTCTTTGCCTTGTTTAGGGCATTTGCGTTCCAGTCGGCCTTCATATTGTCGATTGCGTATTGTGCGGCTGCTGCTGAGAATTTCTCACCGTAATCTGAGGTCAGCTGGTCGTATACGCCTTGTTTGGACATGTGCATCGTAGTGGCGTATGAAGCGGCTTTTGATAGTGCAGATTTGTACTCGGCAGGTATCTTAGGCTGCTCAGCCTTAGGAGTCGGCGTGGGTGTGGGCTTGGGGCTGGCGCTTGCAGATTGCTGGGTTGATGCGGTTTGAGCTGTACTCGTCTTTTTGTCGCCTCCGCCTAAAGCATTGCTAATCATGGCAAGCCCAATAAAGATGAGTATCCCGGTCCACACCTTATGACGTTTAACCCAGCTCTTCTTTTCGGTTTCCTCAGCCATTTTTACGCTCCTTCACATACTTATGCCAGTATCTTGCGGTATTTAGTGCAGCTTGCCAAGGCTAAGCGTGATAGCAAGCACAAAGTAGCGCTTAGATGAGCGTGGGCGGTAGTAATGTAAACCCGCCCAAGCCTTGCCGATCCTGAACGTGCTCTGGACGCTGGTGACAACTTGCTTGGTCATGGGGAGCTGCTTTTGGGGCATTATAGATCAGTGGGCGACTGCGGTTTGTAGGCTATAGGCAAGTAGGAGTCGTGCTATCTTAAAGTTATGAGCTTCACTCAAGCGCAGTTATTCGCCAAAGTCTGGAATCATGATGGGAAGATATTCGATAAAGTTGCGCCAAAAGTCTGTATGTATGGAGGGGATTCATGTCGACCAGCTATTTGGTCCCACTCCCTAGGACAATCGAATTACCTTGATCCGATTTCCGAAGACGGTCACGCAATACAGATTGTTCCGACTTCCAGGAGCTATCCGCCGGTCTTTGGGCCAGAAGCAATCGGTATGAGGCGGCTGTCTACCTTCTACGGATTTTGCCAAGAGCACGATTCTTCAATTTTTGATCTGATAGATCGACCCATTGATACATTTAACGCAGAATTTGCGTTTCTGTTCGCCTTTCGTAATGCGGCTCGCGAACTATGGTATGAGCAAACCGCCCTTAATTTCTTTAAATTTTCACTGAAAGATGATCCATCTGATGAGGTTAAGCCAGCGGTATTTTTATCAGGCAGGGCTCGTGTATTTTGGCTTCAGCAAGTTGTTAACCAATCAAAAATATGCAAAGACAGAGAAGAGATTTTTGCGAGGCTAAAACAGCTTTACGACAAGAGGGAATACACTTCCACTAAACACATCCTCTATTATATTCCGGTTGAGGTGCCGATTGTTTCGGCGGGCATACAACATTCGGCTGATATTTCTGCTGGGGCTGAAAATCTACGACTCCATGATTCTATGAGCTTTACTCTTTTCTCTCGGGATGGCTTTACATACATGATGCTTTCACATCTTGATGGTTCCGGGGATACATTTGATTCACTTTGTAATACCGCCAACCAGGTTGATACGGGTATGTTTATGACTAATATGATCGCCGGTTTTGAGACAACTGTGGTACGACCATCATATTGGTTGAGTCTAGGCGAGGAAATTAGGAAAGAATTTATTGGGTTATGTCGGGCAAAAGCGATGCGAACTACGGATAAGCTTTTCCATAGCCCTCAACTAACTATTTTTTGACCGGTAGGAGGTGTAGTCGACGTCGCTGGTGGGTATGTGCGGTATGTGGGCGGTTGATGAGGCAGACGTGAAACTTATCAGTCTAGCGGCGGGAGTGTATTGTCGAGCCTTTGTGCATTAGAGCTGGCTAACACTCTCCCCACGGATGTTATTTGTATAGACTGGTCTTTTAGTAAGTTCCACCACTCACGAAGCTGTTGAAGATTTTGGTGTTCGTCGATCTTGTGCACAAACTCTTCTTTGGGTATGCTGCTGCCGTCATATAGATCATATATTTTGGTTAAGGCTTCCATCTCTTTATTGGTAAGTGGTCTAGTATGCGAGGTTTTTCCATCTTTTGGATTAGTCATAGCCTGTAACCTGCTGATTGCCGATTTGTCCCTCACATCGAGCTTAAAATAATCCTCTGATGCTGAGCTTGCTATTAATATGGTTTGATCGAGCTTGCTGTCTTTTAATAACTTTTTTGCCTCGCTTAAAGCTTCAGAATCTTTAGGCATGCCGTTCTTAACGCAGCCGTCAAACATCTCGTACCAATAATCTTCTAATAGCTTAGTCCCCCCAAGAGAAGATATTCTTACTGAATCCAGGATGTCCAAGTGGTCTAGCCACTCCGCACCGGTTGGTAGGTTGCCATCAAGTAATTTACCAAAAAGGCCGTCTAATGTTTTTAGACCGATGTCTATTTTTCCAGTTATCGGAACGAAGTTGCTTACCGCATGAAGTACCGTTAGCCCAAGCAGAGCTTCATCTGAGACTTGGTCAACAATTTCAACCGCCCGAGATATGCCAGCTCGAACACTTCTGTGGGCGCCTTTTTTGAAACGGTGCAACATGAGCTCTGCCAGTAGGTCATAGTCATGCTCGCGCTCCGTAGAGGCGGCACGTTTTTGAGCTTCCACTAATAAGATTTGAAACGATGGATCGGCGAACGCAGATAACGCACTTTCCTTGACCATTTTGCCTATCAGTTTACTGCCGAATTTTTCACTTCTGCCTCTAGCAATGCTAGCAGCCTCTGCGGTGAAGTCATTCAACGCAAGCACCAATTTCTCATCAACAATTTCTCGCACTCTTTTTTCATTAATACCGACAACGAACGTCTCAACCTGTATTTGTTGAGCATTATTCCCGGCTTTTTGACTACTTTTGCCTGTCATTGATCTCGCCAATCTGGATCTGGCTAGAGTTTTGTCCTGCTTTTTGTTTTTGGTTTATTGTCTTTCTAATACCAATTTTATATCCAGCAGTGCCACCAATTAATGCACCGATTAACACTGATATCATCGCGGCGCCAATACCGTCAAATGCCCACCTAAGAAATTCGTTCATTATTATATTGTAAGCTAAATATTCATTAATGTCCGTAAATGTGGTATCGTATTCTTACAATTAAAGCTAAGAGCATTGCGCCAAAAAGCGCATAAGCGGCTATCAACCGCGAAGCTGCGGGAAGAAATCGCGAGAGCGAGATTAGAACCCGACGGGAGGCCCGTAACAGCCATAAATGAAGCGCCGAAGAAGCAATTCTTTCGGAAATCGGATGGTACCTCCCTGCCCAGGGATCCGATGGACGGAAGAATTTTTGTATTTAAGGAGCCCCCATGAAAAAAGCCCAACCCGCCGATTTTCCCGCCTTTGAAGCCGATATGCTCAAGGTGTGGGACGAAGAGAAGACGTTCGAGAAGAGTCTGGAGAACCGCCAAGGCGCCAAGCGGTTTAGTTTTTATGATGGGCCGCCCTTTGCCAATGGTTTGCCGCATTATGGCCATGTGCTGGGGCTGACGATTAAGGACTCAATGACGCGCTACAAGACGATGCGGGGCTACTACGTGCCGCGTCGCAATGGCTGGGACACGCACGGCTTGCCGGTGGAGTACGAGATCGAGAAGCAGCTGGGTATCTCGGGCAAGCGCCAGATCGTGGAGATGGGCGTGGAGAAGTTTAATGAGGCGGCGAAGGCGAGCGTCTTTAAATACAAGGCCGAGTGGCAGACGCTGCAGCGGCGGATCGGGCGCTGGGCCGACCAGGAGAATTCCTACGCTACGATGGACGACACGTACATCGAGAGCGTGTGGTGGGCGCTCAAGAACCTGCACGAGAAGGGCTTGGTGTACCGGGGTTTCCGTTCGAACCCGTATTGCCCGCGGTGTGCGACGCCTCTGAGCAACTTCGAGGTCAACCAGAATTATAAGGACAATGTGCCGGACCCGAGCGTGTACGTGAAGCTTGCGGTGGTAGGGGAGCAGGGTACGAGCCTGCTGGCCTGGACGACGACGCCCTGGACACTGCCGGCGAACTCGGCTTTGGCGGTGGACGAGAAGGCCGACTACGTGACCGTGGAGTTGCTGGACGATGGTGATTCGTGGAAGAAGGGCGAGAAGTTGGTATTGGCCAAGGCCCGCTTGGACGAATTAACCCTTCGCAAGGCCGAATATAAGGTGGTGAAGACACAGAAGGGCTCTGAGCTTGTGGGTACGCGCTATACGCCGCTGTATGACGGCTTGATGGGTGATTTGACTCCGGAAGAGCGCAAAGCCGTGCACACGGTGTACGTGGACGAATCGGTGAGTCTGGAAGACGGCACCGGCATCCTGCACGTGGCGCCGCGCTACGGCGAGACCGACCTGGCGCTGGGCCAGCGGGTGGGATTGCCACTACTGGAGAGCGTAGACGGTAACGGTGTGATGGTAGAGGCTTTCAAGGACGTGGCCGGGCTGGAATCTATCGCCGGGGTGTTCTTTAAGGAGGCTGATGAGCACATTGTCGCTGATCTGACGCGCCAGGGGGCGGTGTTCGCGGCCGAGACATTTGAGCACACCTATCCCTTCTGCTGGCGCTGCGACACGCCGTTGCTGTACTTCGCGATGCCGAGCTGGTTTATTAAAGTTTCATCGTTTCGGGACCGGCTGGTGGCCAACAACGAGAAGATTAATTGGACGCCGGGGCACATCAAGACCGGCCGGTTTGGCAACTGGCTGGCCGAGGCGCGCGATTGGAACTTCTCGCGCAACCGGTTCTGGGGCGCGCCGCTGCCGATCTGGGTGAACGAGGAGGATCCGGAAGACATCATCGTGCTTGGTTCTACCGATGAGCTGCGTGAGCTCTCGGGCCACACGGGCGACTTTGACCTGCACCGGCCGGGGATCGATAACGTGGTGATCGAGCGCGACGGCAAGCGCTACAAGCGTACCGAAGAGGTGTTTGACTGCTGGTTTGAGAGCGGCTCGATGCCGTACGCGCAGGATCATTACCCCTTTGAGGGCAAAGAGAACTTCGCCGAGGCTTTCCCGGCCGAATTTATCGCCGAGGGGTTGGACCAGACGCGCGGGTGGTTTTATACCCTGCACGTGCTGGGTACAGCACTGTTTGACAAGCCGGCTTTCAAAAATGTCGTGGTGAACGGCATGGTGCTGGCGGCCGATGGCAAGAAGCTCAGTAAACGCCTGCGGAACTACCCGGAGCCGAGCGAGATCTTCGAGGGTACGGGGGCGGATAGTCTGCGGCTCTTCCTGATGAGCAGCCCGGTGGTGAACGGCGAGGATGTGCGGTTTAGCTACGACGCCGTGAATGAGGTGAAGCGCAACGTCTTTATGACGCTATGGAACACGTATTCGTTCCTCTCGATGTACGCTGAGATTGATAAGTGGCAGCCGCCTAAGAGCTTAGTGGAGCCGAAATCTGACAATCTGCTGGACCGCTGGCTGTTGAGCCGGCTCAATGAGACGATGGCCGAGATGACCAAGCAGGCCGATGATTACCAGATCGCGCGGGCAGTGCGGCCGTTGCGGGAGCTCGTTGAAGATTTATCCAACTGGTATGTGCGACGTTCCAGGCGGCGGTTCTGGAAGAGTGACGATGATGGTGACAAACAGATGGCATATGTAACTTTGCACTATGTGCTCTGTAGAATTGCACAACTCTTGGCGCCCTGGAGCCCGTTTGTGTCGGATAAGCTGTGGCGCGAGCTGACTGTGGGCATGGATGTGCCGGCGTCGGTGCACCTGAGCGATTGGCCGGAGGCAGGCAAGGTGGACAGCGCACTCATGCTGCAGATGTCCCAGGCTCGTGAGTTTGTAAACCAAGGGCTGGGCGCCCGGGCTGAGGCGAAGATCAAGGTTCGTCAGCCGTTGCGCGAGTTTACAATCCGAGTTTCCCAGGAGCTGTTGCCGCAAATGTTAGAGATCATTGCGGAAGAAGTGAATGTCAAAACAGTGAGCCAAGAGGTTGTGGGGACTTCTCCTGCTCATGACTCGACACTAGATATTGAAATTACGCCCGAGCTGAAGGCCGAAGGCATGATGCGCGATGTTGTGCGACACGTGCAAAACGCGCGCAAACAGTCGGGGCTACAGGTGGAGGACCGGATCGTGTTGACGCTCCAGACCGATTCGAAGGAATTGGCGGCGGCGATCGGTGCGCATGCCGGGCTGATTAAGGCCGAGACATTAGCTAAGGAGCTGAAGACCGAGGGCGCCGCCGACCAGGTGCCGGCCAAGGTGAACGGCGAAGAGTTGTACATTGGTGTGGAGAAGATTGGCTAGTTCGAGGGGACGGCGCCGGGTCGCCCGCGGCGGGCCGATACGATAAGATAGAATCGTGTTTAAGTTTAAAGCGCGTTTCTGGAAAAATTTCGATTGGGTGCTCTTCGGCGTAATGGTATTGCTAGTGGCCATGGGGCTGCTGGTGATCTGGTCGACGTCGTTTAAGGCTACCCGGTTGGACGGCTCGTCGGATGTGTTGCACCAGGCGATCTTCGCGGTGGCGGGTTTGGCGGTGTTCTTTGCCGCGGCACGCATCGACTACCGGACGTGGTTTAAGGTGACGCCTTGGCTGTACGGCCTGATGGTAATCATGCTAATGGCCGTGCTGGTGCTGGCCAAGCCGGTGTTGGGGGCGCAGCGGTGGATTAGCCTGGGCTTTTTTCAGTTTCAACCTTCGGAATTCGCGAAGTTGATCTTGATCGTGGTGCTGGCCAAGTTTTTCGCGACGCATTACGATCAGCTGGAGAAACCCAAATATTTGCTACTGTCGCTGGTATATCTGGCGGTGCCGATGGCGCTGGTAATGAAGCAGCCGGATCTGGGAACGGCCTTGGTGCTGATGGCGATTTGGGTTGGCATGGCGCTGGTATCGAGGATTCGGAAGCGGTATTTGCTGGGGCTGGCGGCCTTGGGGCTGGCGGCGATGCCGTTCATCTTGAGCCACCTGCATGATTATCAGAAGGCGCGGCTGACGGTGTTTTTGAACCCGCAGGCCGATCCGCTGGGGGCGGGGCACAACGTGATTCAATCGACGATTACGATCGGGAGTGGGCAGTTGCTAGGGCGGGGATTGGCGGCGGGTTCGCAGAGCCAGCTGAACTTTTTGCCGTCGCTGGCGCAGCATACCGACTTTATCTTCGCGGTGCTCAACGAGAAGATGGGCTTTGTGGGCGGAATGTTGCTGCTTTTGCTGTTTGGGGTAATGTTTTTCCGGGGGTTGCGGATCGCGCATCAGGCGCAGGACCGGTTTGGGATGTTCCTGGCTACGGGGGTGGTGGCGATGATGCTGTTCCATGTCTTTATCAATACGGGAATGAATATGGGCATCGCGCCGGTGACGGGTATTCCGCTGCCGTTTGTGAGCTATGGCGGTACCTCGCTGATTATTGGGATGGTGGCAATTGGGTTGCTGCAGAGCGTGGCGGTGCGGCGCAAGAAATTGCAATTCGAAGGCTAATCATAGCTAAAATGGGGCGGGCCCGGCGGAGGATCCGCCGGGCCCGGGTTAATCGGGGTGGCTTAGGCCTGGTTTGGCGATGTTGAGCCCGATCATGGTGCCGAACCGAAGGGTTGGCCAAGGCAGACCTCGAGTCTTCAGGGCGGCTAGGAGTTTGGCGGTGGCGGCACTCTGCTGCTGTTGCCCACTCCAGGCCTGTATAACCAGGTAAGGGGTACCGGGAGATTGGGTTGGGAGGAGAAATTCGAGCTGAGCGCCTACCCTGTCAATAAGCGGCCCGGGTAGTGCCGCGAGGATGGTCCGGTGGCACTCATCCGGATCGATCCCCGGATCTCCCGGCCAGTACATAAGGGTAGTAACCGGGCGCTGCCAGGGCCTAAATCTGTCGAGCTGGATGCCTGTCCGAAAGGCGTAGAGGGTGAGGCCGCGGAAGGGCTCGGGGAGCGGGTAAAGGCCAGTCTGTTCGAAGGCCGGCAGATAGGCTTCGTATGCTTGATCCCGGAGGGTGGCGCTGTGACAGACATGCACCAGGAGCAGATTGCCGTGCAAGCCAATCTCTCCGAGAGAGCCGGGAAAGGAGCAGGTCAGATGGATATATTGGCCTGGGAGCGTTTTGGTGGTTACGCGCTTCTTGGAGCCGAGTTTTTCCTGAAGGGTTTCTCCAGTTTGGGTGGGTCGTTCCAGTCTTGGCCAGAACAAGATTTCGCCGGCGGGACGGGAGGGCGGTGAGACTTGAGCTGCCATAGGTATTCTTTTACGCGGTATCAGTTGGGCGTGCATTGGGCGGATTGCCAATAAGGAATAATAACAAGGGGGCGGGACCCGGCGCGAGGCCGGGTCCCGGTGGGGTGGATGACCTGGGGGTCAGGAGGGGAAGCGCAGGTTCTCTGCGCCGATGTGCAGGTCTACGACCGGCAATTTCATGGTTCGGCGAGCTGCCGGAAGGCGCCGGCCGTCGGTGTTGGGGAAGACACGCAGTTGGCGGCTGAACGAGGCGTAGCAACTCTCGTTCTTCCAGGCCGAGGCGATGAGAAGGGATACTCGGCCCCGAAACGCGAAAGCGGTGGCCGTTTCCACCAGTAGGCCGGCCGGCGAGATGTTCAGAGCGGCCTGGAGGGCCGCGACATACAGTGCCACCAGATTGAGGTTGTCCTTCGGACCGAGCTGGAGGACCTTGAGGGCGCCGAAAGCGCGGTCGAGGTCCGGGGTGTCCTCGCGCCGGCCGGTGTGAGCCGCGATCAATGTGGGGTCCGCGAACTCTCGCGGAAGGTTGGTGCGGAGACCGGTTTTCTCGAGCAGCAGGCTGACGACTCCTTCGAAGTGTTCGGCTTCTAGCCCGGCCCAGGCCGTACTGGTGACGAGGCCGGGTTGGAGATCGAGAAGGGGGTGAGCTGCGGTGAGCATGAGCCCAACATGTGCGAGTTGGGCATCGCGCACGTTTCGAGCCAGATGAGCTAGAGCCTCCAGATAGGTTTGGGGAAGCGCCGGAGAGCCCTTGGTGCCCGCCGCGAAGCGGAGGTGGCCGACGGGGTGCTCTCTTATGGACGGCATCTTGTGCCTCTCTGAGAGATTTTTCATTCAAGGTGCAACTGGGCGCTAGTATTAACATTATTATGCGCCGTATAGAATAACATGCTGCATTGCATTTGAGGCTTGAATCTGTTATTATTGTCCAGTTACGCAAATTAATGAGAAGCACGCCTGCTAGATCCAGGCATGAAAGGGGCTTTATTTACATGCAAGCAGTAATCGTTTCCGGTGGGAAGCAACATATTGTAGAAAAAGACCAGGTACTCGAGCTCGAACTGTTGGGCGAAGAGAAGAAGGTAGTGTTTGATGCACTGCTGGTAATCGACGGCGACGACATCAAGGTAGGCGCTCCTCACGTGAGCGGTCTGAAGGTTCACGCCGAAGTGCTGGAAGAGGTGAAGGGCGAAAAGATTAAGATCTTGAAGTTCAAGGCCAAGAAGCGCATCAAGCGCCTGACCGGTCACCGCCAGCACTACGCGCAGGTGAAGATTACCAAGATCGGCTAATCTCAGGCCTGTTTAAAAAAAGCCCCTTTTGGGGCTTTTTTTATTGCACTACCCAGTAACTGAAGGAGTAGCTAGTGGCGCTGCCGTTGGCGGGGCTCATGACGGCGGCGCCGATGGTGAAACTGGTAGATGTAACGAGAATGTATGGCTGGAGAACGGCGGCGCCGCGGCCGATGGGGGAGATGATTACATGGGGCACGCGCGGGTAGGCCGATCGGAAGGTGAGGGTGACGAGCTGGGCGCCGAGCGGCCGGTCGGGGCTGGGGGCGACGTTGACGGTGACGACGCCCGAGGAGTCGTTGCCCTCGACGCTGGCATTGGTGCCAATGCCAGCGACGGCCGCGACCGACGGCGTCTGGCCGGCGATTGAGAGGTGGCCGGCTAGGTTGAGGGTGCCGGTGACAGAAATATCGGCGGCGTTGATGGTGCCGGCCGAGAGCGAACCGCCAAAAGTGCCGTTGCCGCTGGTGGCTAGGTTGCCCTTGATGCTGGCGCCGGCGCCGAGGAGCGCCGGGCTCTGGGTGCTGAGCGGGCCGGCTACGGTGAGCTGGCCGCGGATATTGGTGACGCCGAGGGTGCTGGTCTTGTCGACGGTGAGGTCGCCGAGGGCGGTGGTGCCGGACACTTGCACGCCGCCGACCACCTTGAGGTCCGATCCCAGGGCCACCCGGTTTTTGAAGAGGGTGGAGGAGCTGACCGTGAGGACTTCGGCGGATTTGCCGGCCGAATTACCATTAAAGAATGCGTTGAGCTTGTCGAGCTCGGCTTTGTCGAGAGTGGTAACCTTGGTGGGGTTGGTGGGGGCTTTGGTTTTGCTCTTGGTGAAGTAGGTGTAGCCGGCAATGATAATGATGGACGCGATGACGGCTCCGCCGAAGGTGAGGAGGGTGGTCAGGATATCGGCCCGGCGGTAGACGGCGGTGAGCGAGGTGGTGCCCTTGGCGACGTGTTTGTGCCCGTCTCCCGGAGTGAGGACGGTGGGTACGGTGCCGTCGACGAGGGCTTCGGCTTGAACACCGCCGGTGGATTTGGCGCCTGCCGGCGGTTTTTCGCCGGATACCTCGGTGGGGGCAGGCGAGATACTGGTGGAGCCGGCCTCCTCCGGTTTGGGTTGAGGCCCGGGGGTTTGACCGGGTTTTGGTTCTTCGGACATTCGGCTGTTGGCTCCACAAGTGTTGTCTATATGATACCGCTTGTGGTTTGTAGGAACAAATGTCGTGCGATAGAGGGCGAACGAGCAGCAAATATGCTAATATCCAGATAATGCTTGTGGTTCCGAGATATAGTCATCGTTCGCACACCGGGCGGCTTACGCATCATCGCGATACGTCGTATGCTTTGCTTGTGTTTTTGACATTGGGTGTGGGCGTACTGATGGGGAGCTTCTCGTGGGCTGCGCGCTCGGCTACCTCGGGGGGCGGGTCTTATGCGATAAGCGCGACGGTGCCGGGGCCGCGGCCGGCGAGTCCGGCCGTCATTACCTCGCCGTCTAATGGGCAAAGCTTTAGCACCAACCCCGTAACGGTATCGGGGACGTGTCCGAGCAAGGCGCTTATTAAGATTTTTACTAACGGTATTTTGGCCGGAAGTGTTTTGTGCGAAAATGGGCGGTTTTCGATCCCGGTCGATCTGGTGATCGGCAAGAATGATCTGACGGCGCGGGCTTACAACGCGCTGGATCAGGAAGGCCCGAGCTCGCCGGCGGTGACGGTGACGCTGAATCAACCGCCGGGGGGTTATGGATTTTCGTCGGAGCTCATTATTCAGTCGGAGAATTATTACCGGGGGACACAGCCGGGCGAGGAAGTGGTGTGGCCGGTCGAGCTGGTGGGCGGCCAGGCGCCCTATGCGGTGAGTGTAGATTGGGGGGATGGGACATCGGATTTGATAACGCGATTGGCGCCGGGGCCGTTTACGGTGCGGCACACCTATAAGAAGGTTGGGGGGTATCTGGGGTCGTTTCCGCTGATAATCCGGGCGACGGACGCGGTGGGGCACACCGCGTATTTGCAGCTGACGACGATCGTGAACGCGGCGGTGGCGAGCAGTACGAATGCCAAGACTGTGGCTCAGCAATTTAATATTGTGTGGATTTGGCCGCTGTGGATCGTGGTGCTGCTGATGATTTTGTCGTTTTGGCTGGGGGAGCGGCGTGAGAAGAAAATTATGCAGCGCCAGATGGAGGCTTTGGCTTAATGATTGAGCGATATGATCCTGAGCTTGAGGCAGCGGAATGGACCGAGGGTGTGCCGGCGGTGGAGGCTGAGGCGCCGAGGCCGCGCAAGGCGCATTGGGCCGCCTGGACGTCTTCGATGGTGGCGGTCGGCGCGGTGTTGGGGCTGGTGATTATCGGCGGATTGAAGTTTGTGAGCGATCCGGTGGAGGCCAACGGCAAATCGCTTTCGCACGAGCAGGCTTCGGTGGCGCCGACGCCGTTTAAGCCGCCGACGAACCAGCTGGGGGCGCTTACATTTACATTTTCGTATCCGGGTGAGTTTGACCAAGTGGCACAGTCCAAGAACTCGTCGCGGGCGCTGGAGCAGTATATGCTGGGATCGAAGGCGAATTACCGGCACTCGATCGCGGTAGAGGTAAACCCGCTGGTGGCCGGCGGCTTGTCGGGGGATTCGAGCTACCGCACGCGGCAGATTCATCCGGCCGACTACCGCGAGACGCAGGAGCAGATTGGGGGAGATTTGGTGGCGACGATGACCAAGGTGGATAAGCAAGAACAGGCGATGTTTTGGGTGCATGGCGACAAGGTGTTGACGGTGGCCATTACGAGCTCGGACGCGAAAGACGATGTGGCGGCGTTCATGGCGCTCATTAAGAAATCCGTGAGGTGGCATTGATGAAACTGTGGACTCTAGTAGCGGCGGGTTTTTTGTTGGCGAGCCAGCCGGCGAGTAATAATTTTCAGCTCAATTCGTATGGCTTTGGGTCGGGCGGGACGGCCAACTCGAGCTCGAGCAATTACCGGGTGAACGGGATCGCGGGGGAGCAGGCGGGGAGCGCGAGCTCGGCGCATTATGGCGTGAAGGCCGGCGAGACGCATGTAAAGGAAGCCAACGTTCCGACGATCGCGATCACGAACGACGACAACTGGTACAACAAGTTGAAGGTGGTGATTGGAGCGCAGAATAATCCGAGCGATGCGAAGTTCGCGGTGGCGATCTCGACCGATAACTTCGTGACGACACAGTACGTGAAGAGCGATCTGACGATCAGCCCGACCTTGGCTTTCGCGGATTATCAGACGTACGCGAGCTGGGGGAGCGCCACGGGGGTACTGATTCGCGGCTTGAGCCGTAGCACGGTGTACACGGTGAAGGCCAAGGCGTGGCGGGGGAAGTTTACGGAGAGCGGGTGGGGACCGACGTCGAACGCTACCACGGTGGACCCGCAGCTGGCCTTCGACATCGATGTGTCGGCGACGGATACTAATACGAACCCGCCGTTCCAGATCGACTTCGGCACGCTGCTGGCGAGCACGGTGACGAACTCGCCAACGAAGGTCTGGGTGGACCTGGACACGAACGGCGAGTCGGGGGGCAAGGTGTACTTGAGCGGCCAGAACGCGGGGCTCAAGAGCCTGGCGGGGGCGCATACCATCGCGGCGCTGTCGGGCGACTTGTCGGCGCAGCCGGAGGGTTTCGGCGCGCAGGGTTCGAGCGCTACGCAGGGCTCGGGCGGGCCGTTCACGCTGACCGCGCCCTACAACGTGTCGGGGACCAATGTGGGCGTGGCCGACGCGACGATCCGGGAGATCTTCGGCGCGCCGGGGCCGGTGGTGGCCGGCCGGGGATCGTTCCTGCTCAAGGCCAAGACTCAGCCGCTAACGCCGGCCTCGGGTGACTACACGGAGCTGCTGACGGCGATCGCGAGCGCGAGTTTTTGAAGAAGAAGACAGGGTATCGTGGCAAGTTGCCCGTCCTAGAAAGCAAAATAGCGTTGTGGAAAAGAAACGTTGTAAATAGTGTTGACAGCCACCAGGGACATCGGATAAGCTAACCGTAAGTAGTTTCAAAAGAAAAGCGCACAAATAGCGCGGATAAACAACAAACCAAATGAACAAACCAAAAATCAAATTAATAATCGCAGCCGTTGCCGCCCTAGTGGCAGAAGTTGTTGCACCCACACTCTCGGGTGTGGCTAATGCTGCCCCGCCGCAGTTTACCCAGGCGTGGGTGCGGCCGGATACCCACAAGGCTTTGACGCTGACGGGTGTGATGATTTGCGCCACGCCTTCGGCCGCCACGACGGGTGTGACTGAATCGCTGGTGAAGATCACCTTCCCGACAGATGCCGGAGCGACAGACTTCGCGGTGAACGCGACCGCCAGCAACTGGACGGTAGACACGACTAACATACCCG
The DNA here is from genome assembly GCA_028288925.1 of Patescibacteria group bacterium. Lineage (GTDB taxonomy): Bacteria > Patescibacteriota > Saccharimonadia > UBA4664 > UBA4664 > RYN-427. The sequence continues at coordinate 49,341 of JAQGHG010000002.1, forward strand.
CGACGGCGACTGCTTGGCCTAGCATTGCCACGGCGACAGCCGTGAGCGGTCATACCGTGACATTTCCATCGGGCGATTTGACGGCGGCAACTCAGTATTGCTTCCATACCGCCGCGCGGTTGACCAACGGTACTGCTGTAACCTCAACTCAGATCACGGGCGCCACCTTAATTACTTATGATAGCGCTGGCACGCCCGCTCCGGTCAACCGGACCAACTGGTCGACGGCGGTCATTACCGACGACACGATCACGGTGAGCGCGGTGGTGCCACCAAACTTCACCATTACCCTGACGGGAAACGCTGATACGTTTACGACCAACCTCGACCCGACCGCGATCATCAGTACCACGGGGATAGACGTGGGCGTGAACACCAACGCGGTGGGCGGATGGATTGCCTGGATAAAGAGCATAAACGCCGGCCTGACATCGGCGGCAGCGGGCTACACGATCGCATCGGGCCTGAAGAACACGTCGCTCACCCAGACTAAGTTTGTAGGAAACCCGGCTTTTGACCTGATAGTGGGACAAGAGGGTTACGTAGTGGACGTGGATCTTAAGACGCAGGGACCGAACAGCGTGGGAGCCGGTGGTTGTGTGGACCACATTGACGCCGCCTACAACAGCGGTAGTGGTGTCGGTGGCGGTGTCTTGGACACTAACTTCCAGCCCATCAACGCTTGTACTCGCGACTGGGCACCGAAGCCGGGAACTTCCGACGGCGATGTCTTGACCCTCGTTGAGCGCGCTACGATCCGCGGTGGTACACCGGCCGGTTCGGACTACTCCGACATCATCACGGTGGTGGGCGCGGGTAACTTCTAGACCCGCAGCCTCTCTTGAGAGAGGCTCCTCCCGGGGACAAATCCCCGAGAGGAGCTCCGCTCCAACAATAACCCAAAAACAAAAGTACCGGTTTGCGATATGTCAAGATATTGCATGCTTCTTATGCTTCAGATACACTAGTGTTTAGTTAGTGTTATGGAGTTTTAATGCACCGATCTCGTCGGCGTCTGTCATATCGGGTTATTGTTGTAGCAGCGTTGATCTTGAGCGCCGTTATGCCTTTCGTTCCAACCGGAGCGCATGCTGGGTTCCAGCAGGCATATGTGCGTTTGGACCGCATGAAGGCGAACACCGCCACGGGCGGATTGGTCTGCGCCAAGCCTAATACCGTGGGAACGGAGGCGAAAGTGCTCGTGACGTTCCCGTCGACCTATACCCTCAACACCACCGCGGCCAACTGGACGGTGAGCGCGGGCGCCACGGAAATTCCGGCCGGCTCGACGGCTTGGCCGACCATTGCCACGGCCAGCTCCGCCGACAACACGACTAAGGTGGTAACATTTGCCGGGGGCGACCTGACGGTAGGGACGTTGTACTGCTTCGTCTTCGCGGCCGTCAACACGCTTACGACAGCGGCAGCGGCGGCGAATAGCCAGCAGGCTAGTGTCCAAACTCAGACTTCCGGCAGTGCGGTGGTAGACTCCACGCAGATTGCGCTCTCGAACGTGACCGATGATACCATTACGGTGACGGCTGTAGTTCCTCCGTCGTTTATCTTTGCTCTCAGCGGCAATGCCGATACGTTCGCCGGTAACCTTGACCCGTTGAATGTTGTTTCTACGGCGGGCGTGGTCGCTACGGTTACTACCAATGCCAAGGGTGGATGGATCGCATGGGCCAAGGACTCACAGCAGGGGCTGTACTCGGCCAATACCGGCTATACCCTTAGTACGGTGGGTACTAAGACGGGTACTTACGCGAATGGTACACCGGACGGCGTGACTTCGACGCTTGTGGCCGGCACCGAGGGCTATGTGCTGGATGTGGATGCTACATTGGACGCCACCGGCGGCTGTACCTTCGGATCTCCTTATGGTATCGCGGCCGAGTATGATGGGAACACGGCTTTTAAGGGTGGAAGCTTGATGGGCAACTACCAGCAGATAGCGTCTTGTTCCGGGACCTCGCCGGCTACGGCCAACGGCGACCAGATCACCCTGGTGGAGCGCGCGGCGATTTCGGGAGCGACTCCGGCGAGTTCGGACTACTCCGACATTATCACCGTAGTGGGCGCTGGTAATTTTTAACCTGAGATTGTTATGAAGCGATTGTTCCTAGGTCTGATGGTTTTGGCGGTGGTGTTTGGCAACGTGATAGTGGCGCCGGGAGCGTTCGCGGCCGATGCCAAGCCGCTTACCCTGCAGACTTCGCCGTTGCCGATTAGCTTGAGCGCCGATCCGGGCAAGTCGGTGACGACTGATTTGCGTATAAAGCAGAATGGCGGCGACACCGAGAAGTTGAAAGTGTCGCTGATGAAGTTTGGCGCCTACGGCGAAGAGGGCAAGCCTGTGCTCACCGACCGGGGCCCGGCGGATACGTATTTTGACTGGGTGAAGTTTGATAAGACGGTGTTTGACGCGCCGGCCAATGTGTGGCAGACGGTACACATGACGATTAACCTGCCGAAATCGGCGGCCTTCGGGTATTACTACGCGGTGGTGTTTTCGCGCGTGGGCGACGATGTGAGGCAGGGCGGCCGCACCAACTCGCTGAGTGGCGCGACGGCGGTGTTGGTACTACTAGAGGCGCACAATCCCAATGCTAAACGTTCGCTGCAGTTGAGCTCGTTTGCGACGGAGCATCGGATCTATGAGTTTTTGCCGGCGAAGTTTAGGGTGAAGCTGGCGAATACGGGCAATGTGCATGGAGCGCCGCAGGGCGATATATTCATCATGAAGGGTAAGAAGCAGATCGCTACGCTGAGCTTGAACTCGGGCGGCGGTAACATCTTGCCACAGTCTAAGCGGTCTTTTCCGGCGGCGTGGTCGGATGGTTTCCCGGTCTATGATACGGTGCAAGAGGATGGCAAGACGAAGCTGGACAAGAACGGCAAGCCCGTACAGAAGCTCAAATGGGACTGGACGCAGGCCAATAAATTCCGGTTTGGGAAATATACGGCGCAGCTCTTCGCGGTGTATGACGACGGCAAGCATGATGTGCCGATCGAAGCACAGGTGTCGTTTTGGGTGATTCCGTGGCGGTTCCTCTTGGTGCTACTGCTGGTGCTGACGCTGGTCGGATTCGGGGTATACTCGACGGTGCGAGGGACGGTGCGCGGTGTGAGCCGGGGGACGCGGCGGCTAAAGGGCCGGAGGTAGGTTTGGTGCGGCGGGGGATGGCCCTGGCAGTACTGATAGTGCTAGCCTTGGGATGGTTCCGGATGGGGGAAGCGGCGCGGGGCACGGGGTTTGTGGTGTCGCCGGCTTTCCAGGAAGTGCGGGTGCCGGCGGACAAGGCCGAGGTGCCATACGCGCTGCAGATCACCAATCGCAACGCGGCGGATCAGAACTTTCGCTTGAGCGTGGTGGACTTCGGTGCGTTGGACGAAGAGGGCGGTGTGGCATTCTTGGGCACGCCTTCGAGCGAGCTGGAGCACAAATACGGCTTGGCTTCGTGGGTGCGGCTAGAGAAGGACGCGCTGTTTGTGCCGGCGGGGAAGTCGGTGAAGCTGGACATTACGATCATGAACCGGGCGTCGCTGGCGCCGGGTGGGCATTATGGCGCGGTGCTAGCTACGGCCGTGACGGACACGGGCCAGGCGGTGGAGAATAGTGTGGGCGTGAAGCAGGTGGTGTCGTCGTTGGTGTTGGCGGTCAAAGATGGTGGGGCTGATCCGAAGCTCAAGCTAGTGGGGCAGACGTCGGACGCGGCGTTTTGGCATTTGCCGAGCCGGGTGGAGCAGCGTTATCAGAACTTGGGCAATGTGCACGTGGCGCCGCGAGGAGTAGTGGCGGTGCAGGACCCGGCCGGGCGCGTGGTGGCGCGGGTAGCGATTAATGAGGGTAGCGGGGCGATTTTGCCGGAGAGTTTCCGGCGCTACAAAGCTACGCTGATGCCGGTGGCGGCGGCTTGGATGCCGGGCCGGTACCGGATCGTGAGCACGTACCGGTATGACGGGACAGATAAGACGCTGGTGTATACAACGATGTTTTGGTACGTGGGCGCCGTGGTGGTATGGCTGGTGGGATTGCTGGCGCTGGCGGCCGCGGGGCTGCTGGGATGGTGGTTGTGGCGCCGGCGCCGGTAAGCGGCTTATTTGCCTTTGATCGCGTAGCCGCCGTCGACCAGGATATCCGTGCCGGTGATGTAGCCGGCTTCGGTGGAGGCTAGGAATAATATCATGCCGGCGATTTCTTCCGGCTGGGCTATGCGGCCGGCGATAGTGCCTTGCTTGATTCGCTCGTAGGTGTCGGGCGACCAATCGGTGGCCATGTCGGTTTCGACGTAGCCGGGCGAAACGCTGTTGAACCGTACTTTGGGGTAGGCTTTTGCCAGCGCTTTGGTAATGGCGATGACGCTCGTTTTGCTGGCCGCGTAGGTAAGGCTGCTAAGGGTTGCGAGATTGGCGTGGCCTTTGATTGAGGCGACGTTTATGACACTGCAATTTTCTCGTTTGAGCATGCCTGGTAGGACGGCCTGGATGCAGTGTAACGTGCCGAGCACGTTGACGGAATATTCCTCGAGGGCGTGCTCGTCGGTCACATCGGAGATGTCTTTGAGGCCGGCGTGCCCCATGCCGGCGTTGTTTACGAGGACATCTATGGGGCCGAGCTTGGCTATCGCCTGATGGGTGGCTGGTCGGTCTGAGATGTCGAAGACGGTCTTGGTGGAGCCGGGGATTTCTTGGTGCGTTTGGTTGAGTTCTTTTGAGTCGGTGCGGCCGTGGATAATGACGTTGTAGCCCTTGGCGGCGGCGTTTTGGGCAATGACTTTGCCTATGCCGCGGCTGGAGCCGGTGATGAGTATGGTTTGGGGTGAATTCATAGCTTCAGTATACCTTACGCGTTCGGGTGGTATGGAGAGTGAACTATATGTCGTCAAACGATATATAGGGTTGTAGAATCCGGGCTTAGTTAGAAGATTATATACATCGTTTGACGACATATACGCAGTGGGTAGTTGGGGTCTGGGCGGAGCAGTATTAGGCCTCAATTCTAGATACAAAACCCTTGTGCTTGGAAGGCAAAACGCCTATGCTAGTAGTGTAACTATGTGATGGAGTTGCGGATCTCTAGTCGTCTCACTACGAGTCGAA
>JAQGHG010000016.1 GCA_028288925.1 Patescibacteria group bacterium
CCGAGACGTGGGAACTGCGCGACGGCGACAAGAAGCGAGCCTCTCTCAACCAGTTACCGCTGCGCTTGGCTTGGGCCATCACGGTGCACAAGAGCCAGGGCATGACGCTGGACGCCGCGCGCATCGACTTGCGGCGGGCGTTTGTGCCGGGCATGGGGTATGTGGCGCTGAGCCGGGTACGCCGGCTGGAGGCGCTGAGCTTGGTGGGGATTAATAAGATGGCCTTGCAGGTCTCGGCCGAAGCGCTGGCGATCGACGGCTCACTGCGGGCCAAGGGCGAAGCCGACACCGAGCGGTTCGGGCATTTGCGGGAGCAAGCGGTGGTTCGCAAGTCGGCGCCCGAGGGCAAATCCAAGGACCCGAGCTGGTCGGGTAAGCTGGAGGCGATGCGCGCCACCCACCCGAATGCCTTTCGGCCGTGGAAGGCCGAAGACGATGCCAAACTGAAGCAATTATTCGAGGATGGTGTGGGTCTGGCGGCGCTGAGCGATACATTTGGCCGGCATCCGGGCTCGATCCGGTCGCGGCTTAAGAAGCATTTTGGTGAAGATGTTCAGGTAACCGCATAGGCTTAGACCGGCGGAAGGCTTACCAGCCGCCGCCTCCCCCGCCGCCTCCGCCGCCCCCGGCCGAGCCGCCGCTGCCCGAGCTGGACGGTGGGCTGAAGCTGGTGGTAGTGGCGGCGCCGAAGCCATTTAGGCTGCCGACAAAGTAGCCCGCGCTAAAGCTGCCCGAACTACTGTACCAGTCGGGCGATTCCTGGTAGAGGCCGGCGAATTCCTTGGCCCAGTCTTGTTCGATGCCAAACAGCATCGCGTAGGGTAGGAGTTTCTCATAAAGTTTCACAAGCTGGGTGGTGTCGGTTGTGTCGATCTTGTCGGTGAGTTCGCCATGGGGGCTTTGCAGAGTCTTGAGGCGGTCGGCTTCGGCGAGCTTCATGTACATTTTGAGCCCGAGCAGATAGTCGCGTTGCTCCACACCTTTGGCGGTGCGAGCGGGCATGGCGCTGCCTACGATAAGTACAATAATTCCGCATATAAAGAACCCGAGAGTTACCGGGATGTTCATAAAACCAATTACTAAGAGTATCATCGCCGCCCATAAGTAGCGGTGTTTGGCTTTTTCGGGCGTCACGCGAAAGGATCCGCTATCGGCGAGTTGCTGGTTGACCGTTCTGCCGAGCTCGGTAGCTTGAGTGTAGAGTTTCATGGATAGGTCAGTCAGCTTGACGCGGGAGCCTGGGATAGTCTGCCCGCCAAACAGCATGGTGATTACGGCTTGCTCTTCGGTCCGGAGGTCACTGGGATCGCGTGTTAGCTCAATCTCGTAGGTTATCTTGTTTTTAAGAATTCTGGCTTCTTTGATCTCGTAGACCTTAAGATAATGCCGGACCGCCAAGTCGATAATCTGGGCCGAGATGGCTTTAGGCTGGAAGCTTTCGTGCAGAATGGCGCTGCTCGCCAATACACTCAGGTCTTTGGGCGGCAGATATTCGGGGATGAGTACTCCTTTGCCCCTGGGATCGCGGCCGTAGCGCAGCCAGCGGCGGATGGTGATCCAAAGTGTCAGCCCGATCGGCAGGACGCCGAGTAGGAAAACAAGAATGATGGTTACTATAATGTCGTCTAAGGGGCGCTGGTAGGCGGCAAAGGTGCCGGGTGCGAAGCCGACTTCGGCCGTGAGGGTTTCGCCGGCGCTGAGCGGCCGGTGTGTGGTTTGGACGGATACAGTAGCCTCGTTATTTTCGGTAGAGGTCTTGATGGTACAGTCGGCGCTAGTACTGCCATGAGCGCCGGTGAAGCAGCGGTCGTGGCCGGATTGGTACTGTGTGGCGAGGTCGCCTTGGAGGTGAATGGTGGCTGAGACATCATCGAACGGCTGCTGCCATTGATCGCCGTTGATATCCCAGAAGAAGCCATCGTAGCCGTTGGCTTGGGTGGTGATGTCATCGGCGGTGTAGCTGATGAGGTAGGTCTGGCGGCCGTGGACGTAGTGGCTGGCGTCACCGATTTTGAGTACGAGGTTGTCGTTTTCGGTGCTTTTGTCGTAGCTCAACGCATGGCCGGCTGTGTCGGTGACGGCGGTAATTCTGAGGTTGGTGTCGTGCTTTTGATAGGTCTTGGGAATAGCCCGCAGGATGCCGTGGTTTTGATCTGCTAGGGGGAACTCGGCGGTGATACGCTCCTCTACCCGTAGGTGCGAGATGTGCTGGGCGTCGCGTGAGAGGTAATAATTGGCTTCAAAGAGTGGAATTGTGAAGTCTTGGACGCCGGCTCGGGCCGTCTGCCAGGGTAGAGCAGCGATAATAATTGCGATTGCGAGGGTAAAGACGGATGTGGTGCGGGGAATGTTCATTAAGGACATTATCGCAAAAGTTCTGGATAAGCGCGATTGTTCGTTTTCAGGCACGTTTTATGGTAAGATAATATAACTATGAAACATATTGTGAAATTTGAGAAGATTGTGTCGGAAGGCAAGGCGTTGGGCTATCTGGACGGCCGCGCGTGCTTTGTGATCGGTCCCCTGCCCGGCGAAACGGCCGAAGTGCGGGTGACGAAAGAGAAGAAAAACTATGTCGAGGCCGAACTTGAGGTTGTGACGGTGGCTTCGAAGCATCGCCGGCCGGCGGCTGAGGATCATTATTTGGCGTGCTCGCCGTGGCAGGGTGTGGATTACACGTACCAGTTGGAGCTCAAGCGCCAGATGCTAGCCGAGGTGTTTGCCCGGCCGGAGCTGAAGCTGCCGGTGGCCGGTATGGTGGCCGCGCCGGAAGCTACGGGCTATCGGAATAAGCTGGAGTTTTCGTTGCTGACCGGCGCCGACAAGCAGATGTCGCTGGCGTTTCATACTCGCAATAGTTCGACGGGCCTGGTGGCGCTGCCCAAGGGCTGTGTGCTCGGGTCCGAGGCTATGAACAAGGCGGCGCTGGGGCTACTTGAGCGTCTTAATACCATGAACATTAGTGGATATATCGAAGCCCTGACGATTCGCCAGAGTCATACGACCGGCGAGCTACTGGCCGTGGTGGCGCTACACCAAGTGCCGAAGCGCGATTGGAGTGACCTGATGCGCCCCGAACTGGCCAGCCTCGTCGTGACGCGGGTACGGCGCGGGCAGCACGAGCTGGTGTGGCACACGGGCGACCTCACGTTGTCGGACACGGTAGGCGGCGTGGAGTTGGCGTATCCGTATGATGGCTTTTTCCAGACCAACGTGCCAATGTTTGAGCGCGCCCTGGAGCAGATCATGGCAGCCGTGCCACAAGGCGCGCGGGTAGTGGATCTGTACGGTGGCGTAGGGGCTATCGGCTTGCCGCTGGCCAAGCGTTCGTCTGATGTGGTGAGCGTGGAAATCGATAAGCCAGCGGTCAAGCAGGCCGAGGCTAATGCCCGGGCCGCCGGCCTGACTAATTACCGGGCGGTGGCTTCTATGGCTGAGCGCTTGGATCCGATGCTACTGGCTAAGGCCGATTGCATTATCGTGGACCCGCCGCGGGCGGGGTTGCACGAGCGAGTGGTCGGAGCTTTGCTGGATGCCGCGCCCAAACGCATTATTTACCTTTCGTGCAATCCGGTGACGCAGGCGCGCGACATGATGTCACTCTCGGAGCATTACCGGGCGAAGAGCGTGACGGGTTTTGATTTTTATCCGGGTACATTGCACTTGGAATCATTGGTGATTTTAGACCGGGTTAGCGCCGCTTAGGATTATTCCTCGGCTTCTTCGCCGTCGGGTAGTTCTAGAGTTTTAATGCTAGGCAGGGCCTGGTTGGTAATGCCCTGCAAATCGCCGTACATGCCGATGGTATTGTCGATGACGGAGCGGATGGCCTTTTCTTGCCGGGCCCATTTGAGGGCGTAGGTGCGTTTTTCTTTTTCCATCTCGTTTTGCAGGAGAGTGTAGCTCTCGATGATGGCCTCGACGCGGTGGCGGAATTCTGGTCCGACCAGGAATTGGTAGAGCGCCTCCATCTTGGCGTCTTTGCCGGCGGCCATCTTGTTGGCGGCGTCGACTTGCAGAATGGTCATGCGCAGGGCGGCGGCTAGGCGGGTGGCGAGCTTGGGCGTGGCTACCCAGACGTTGGCTTCGAGGTGGTGCAGGTCGCCGTAGTCGTCGGGGATTTCGGCCGAGACGATGACGCCGATGTTGGCGCCTGCCTCGCGGATGTCGCCCTTGAATTTGGGTACCCAGGCCGGTTGCCATTTGCCATTTTTGGTTTCCCAGAGGATGGTGCCGCAGGCGGCGCCGTTGTGGGGCGCCCGCACGAGCTGCTTGATGTCGGCGCCGCGCTGGCCTTTTTTGACTTCGGTTATGTCGTCGAAGGGGAATTCTTCGCGCAGCTGCTGCTCAAGGTCGAGCTCTAATACCTCGCCTTGGAGCTGCTGCGAGCCTTGGGCGGCCTTGCGCTGGGCGTCGTCTAGGGCATGCTGCAGGTCGGCGATGGTTTTGTCGCGGGCGGCCATGTTAAAGCGCTGGCGTTCGTCGGCCTCGCGCGTGGCGGTCTCGCGGATTTTGGACTCCTCGGCGGCGAGCTTCTTTTGGGCGGCCAGCTCGGCGTTTTCTTTGGCGGCGCGCTCGGCACGGAGCTCGGTCATTATTTCGCTGAGCTGTCCCCGGAGCTTTTGGCTGTCGGATTTGGCGCTTTCGGCGTCTTCGCGCAGGGTGGTGATGAGGTGTTCCTGGCCGGCCGCGGCGCGCTTTTGCGCGGCTAGCGCCTCCCCTTCCAGGCGCTGTTTAGTGAGCTCGAGCTCGGATGCCGCTTCTTGCTTGGCGGTAGCGCCGGCCTGCCGGATGAGTTCCTGGGCCTCGGCGCGGGCCTTGGCCATCGCGGCTTCGTGCTTGTCGTGCTCGGCGGCCAGCACCTGGGCCTCAATTTGGCCCTGGAGGGCTTGGCTGATCTCGATTTGTTCACTGCAGTTGGGGCATTTGATGGTGGTCATGGGATTAGTATATCTGAAAATGCTGCACCGAACAAATGCCGTATAGTGCCCGCCCCGGTGTAGCAGGGCGGGCACCTGGTCGTGAACCGATCGGCCGATCAGTTCGGTTCGGTGCGGAGTAGGAAGTCTGGCCAGATGCGTTGGATTGACCTGAGGTCTGCGGTGCGGCGGGCGTTGCTAGCTTCCCAGAGCGCCTGCATATTGATGGGCTCGGTTTGACCGTACTCGCGCATGAGCGGTTCGAGGAGGTGCCTCCGTAGGAGATAGGGGTCGGTGGTTAGATCCAGATAGTGCAGCCGGGCCGCCCAGAGCCGCTCGGCTGTATCGGTATGTCGTGTGATGTCATCTCGAAAATCCTGGTTCTGCAGGAGTTCGACCGGGAGTATGCCCGTGCTGGAGGCGACATCTAGCAAAGCGAAGTACCATCGATGGAGTACTTCGGACTGGGTCATGCCCTTGCGGTTGATGCTAGCGTTGAGCATCAGTAGGGTTTCGCGACCGTACCACCGGGCTACGCTCGGGAAGGCATTGTTGGGTCTGGTCTTAATGAACCGGTCGAGGCAGATGAAGCTAACCGGATGATCTTTCCCTTGTTCCAACTGCTGCAGAGCGTTGTCCAGGATGCCACGACGCGCCTCAGCTTGTATCGCTTGCATTGTATCGATGAGCGTGGTCTGCCCGGGGTTGAAACCTTGTAGGGGTTCGCTGGTATAAAACTGCGTTGCCCAGAGGCCAAACAGGAGGCGCCTTTGGGTTTCATAGAGGTCCATGGCGTCTACCTGGACATGCCGCGGTGCATTTTGTGCCATAACCAAGTCGCCCTTTCGGTGAGGTAGCGGCTGGGAGACTACATTATTAAATCATGTATTGCTGGGGCGGGCTATATTTTACTTTTAGGATGGGTTGGCCGGCGGCTTAACCTTGCCGGTACGGATGAATTTGATAAGCGTGCCTTTGAGCTGCTTATAATAAGCCCGGCCCAGGAGGGCGACGCCGATGACGAAGCTGAGCTCAGCGAGGATGAGCACGGACGTGAATATGATGGCTTTGTGGGGGATGTTGAGAAATGGTATGACGAACTCGGCGGCCCAGCCTAAGCCGGCTAGGTAGATGAAAACGATACCGGTAATGGCCCGGCGGGAGAGCTTGGGGAGGTTGAACGGCATGCGGTTATTGTACGCTGCCGGGCGGCTGTGAGCCAACACACAAAACCGGCGCTGGCCGGTCTCCCCCTGTTTTGTCTTGGCGCTGTTGGCTTTGTGTTTTAGTGGTTGCCAACTCCAGGAATTTGAACATCCCTGGAATTGACTTGCCGTCATATTCGCTCTTCTACCTGAGAGTGAATGATCGGTCGCATGCTTGGATTTAGGGCCCTCGGCCCGCCTCGTCTTGATGAGCCTATATTCCCATATTTAGTTGCCAAGGATTATAGACAAAAATCTAAAATGGATGGTATTTGGGTTGATTATTTTGGATGAATCTGTTGTGTTGAGCCCATTTCAGCTTAATAGCTGGCGGCGTCGTAGTTGGGAAACGTGTCTTGTTTGAGTTGGCGCGGGCGGAGATTGTAGGGTGGCAGAAGGAGCTCGATGAGCGGCTGGGGCCCCGATACGTAGATGATGGCTGAGGTTAGATCCGGAATGGCGCGGGCGATGGGGTGGGCCGTGAGGGGTTGATTGGTGAGCTGAACATCGAGCCCGGACGCCCGCCACTGGCTGAGCTCGGTTTGAAATGGGATGTCGGGGGTGAGGTTGGCGTAAAGCAGGGTGGCGTCGAGGGGTTTGGCTTCGTGGAGGCGCTGCTTGATCATGCTGTAAAACGGTGTAATGCCGATGCCTTGAGCTACAAAGACGGGATGAAGATCGGAGCTGGGCCAGGTGAAGTCGCCGGCGGGTAGGTCGAGAATACTGAGCACTCCCCCCTCCGGCAGGCTGTTTAGCGCCTGTTTAAAGGTGCTGCCCGTGACGCGGGTGCAGATTTGAATATGGCGTTCGTAGGGCGCTGATGCAATGGTGAAGTAGCGCCGGGTGCCTTCGGTGTCGGGTTCGGGATGGGGCAAGTCGACACGGATGAATTGCCCGGCGGTCCATGCGAGCGGCTGACTGGGTTCAAATATGAACGACCAGATATTGCTAGTGATGTGGTCTTTGCGCAGGAGGGTGAGCTGAGTTGGCATTTTAAGCGGGGGTTGCTCTGGTGATCTTTCGCGTTTCTTTGTGCTCTACGCTGCCGGCCGGGGTGAGGTTATAAATAATGATTTCGCCGAAAGGCATCTCGAGGCTTTGGACCCGCTGGTCGGAGAGCTTGTCGAGGTGCTTCATGAGCGTCCGGAGGGTATTGCCGTGAGCGGCGATGAGCACGTTTTTATCGTCTTTGAGGTTGGGTAGAATGTGCTTTTGGAAGTAGGGCACGACGCGGGCATAGACATCTTTGAGGGTTTCGCCCTCGGGGACGGGTTCGTTCCAGCCGCGGCGCCATTTGTTGAATTGGGCTTCGCCGTATTGTTCCTCGACGGCCCATTTGTTCATGCCGGTGAGATCGCCGTAATCGCGCTCGTTGAGGGCAGCATCGGCGTAGACCTTGGGCTTCCAGTGGTTGGTGGCGAGGATGATGCTAAGCGTCCCGGTGGCTCGGGATAGCACGGAGGTGTAAGCCAGCGCCGGCTTGATGTCGTGCATGGCTTTGGCCATGAGCGTAGCCTCGTGCCGCCCCTTTTTGGTAAGGGGCACGTCCCAATTGCCCGTCCAGAGGGATTTGGCATTGAATTGCGATTCGCCATGGCGGGCTAGTACGAGGTAAGGCATAGACTTATGCTAGCACATTAGCGGGCTTGGACGGCGGGAACTTTGACCTGTTCCCAGGGGAATTCGGCGCGGCCGAAGTGGCCGTAGGCGGCGGTGGCTTTGTAGATGGGGCGGCGCAGGTCGAGGCCCTTGACGATGCCGGCGACGGAGGTGTCGAGGAGTTCCGTCATAAAGTCGGCGATCTCTTGATCGCTGGCATGAGCGGTGCCGAAGGTCTCGACTTCTTGCATGACGGGCTTCTTGGCGCCGATGAAGTAGGCCAGGGCGACCTCGGCGCGGTCGGCGAGGCCGGCGGCGACGAGGTTTTTGGCTAGGTAGCGGGCGGCGTAGGCGCCGGAGCGGTCGACCTTACTGGGGTCTTTGCCGCTAAAGGCGCCGCCGCCGACGCGGGCGTAGCCGCCGTAGCCGTCCACGACGATCTTGCGTCCGGTCAGACCGGCGTCGCTGCGCGGCCCAGGCAGGTGCCAGACGCCGGTGCCGTTGACGATGAAGTTGCCGTCGCCGATCTTGAAGCCGTACTCGGAGAGTATGGGATCGACGATGTGGCCGCGGATATCGGCACGGACTTGTGCTAGTTGGATATCTTCGCGGTGCGGTATGGCGACCGTGACGTGGGTGACTTCCACCGGCTTGTCGTTTTCGTAGCGTACGGTTACTTGGGCCTTGCCATCGGGCCGCAGGTAGCCAAGCTTGCCGGATTCGCGGGCTTCGTCGAGCGCCTTGGTGAGGCGGTGCGCTAACATGATGGGCAGCGGCATGAGCTCGGGTGTTTCGCGGCAGGCGTAGCCAAACATCATGCCCTGGTCCCCCGCTCCGTCCAGGTCGACGCCTTGGGCGATTTCGGCGGATTGGGTGCCGATGTAGTTGTCGATCGCCGCGTTGTCGGCGAAGCCCAGCTTGGGATCGGTGTAACCAAGGCGGGTAATTTCGCGGCGGGCGACCTGAGCGTAATCGACCTTGGCGGTGGTGGAAATCTCGCCGAGCAGGACGACGCGGCCTTCGGTGGCGGCGGCTTCGACGGCGGTGCGGGCACGTGGGTCTTGCTCTAGTACGGCGTCGACGATGGCGTCGGAGATTTGGTCGCAGATCTTGTCCGGGTGGCCGGCGCAGACTGATTCGGATGTGAACGATGGGTAGGGCATTAAAAAAAGCCTTTCTCCTAGCGTCGAGGTAAGAAAGGCATGCTTGCGGCTATCTTCCTCTTGGCGAGGCTAGATGTAGCACCGTTCCTCGCTTTGACGCGGGGATGGTTGCTGGCGGGTCATAGGGCTAGGTCCCTGTCCGCGCTCTTGATAGGTAATTACGTTGGTAATGAACACTTTGAGGTTACCATAGTGACAATGATTGTTGCAACTGGTTTCGCGAGTTTACTCTTGGCGGCTGGATGTGGCGACAAGGCTGAGCAAAAGCGCGGCTCGGAGGGGCTCGCCATTGCCGGCTTGGCGAAAGTAGGCGGCCCGGTCGTCGCTGTCGATCTGGGGATCGAGCTCTGGAACGAGCGCTATGCCCGTGGATTTGTCGCGCGCGCCGGCTTCGACCCGGGGCAGAGGATGCAGGACGCGCGCTTCCGGTTTGAGGCTTTGGAGCTGCTTGGGCCCGATGCTGAGGCTGCCGGCGGCTTGTTCGTATTGTTTCGCGAGGAGGCCGCGGAATTCGGCGGAGTCTTGGGGGTGGGTCATTTGCGCGAATGGAGGCTGCTGAGTTAGCTCGCGGGCCATTTGTTCGAGCTGGATACGTGTGGCGTAGACCACATCGGAGGCCGCTAGTATGTCGTGGCCGAGGGCGGAGCGGGGCTCAAAGCCGACGCCGTGCCGGCGCAGGTAGGCTAGGATGCCGTCGCCGGGAGTTTCTCCGGCGCCCATCTGTAAGCTGGGGGGCGAGACGAATACCATCTTGATATTGTCGAAGCGGGCCATGAGGTAGGCTAGCGAACGGGCGGTGCGTCCGTAGCGCAGATCGCCGACCATGGTGATGGTGAGGTTGTCAAGGCGCCCGAATTCGCGCCAGATGGTGTAGACGTCGAGGAGGGCCTGGGTGGGGTGCTGGTTGCCGCCGTCGCCGGCGTTGATGACCGGCACGGTGCTCACCCGGGCGGCGCGGGCGGCGGCGCCGGCTTTGGGGTGGCGGATGATAATGGCGTCGGCGCCGTATTCGCAGAGCATTCTGACGGTATCTTCGATGCTTTCGCCCTTTACTTCGGAGGAGAATTCGCCGGCGTTTTCGGTGCCGATGACGTCCGCGCCAAGTACCTTGGCGGCTGTTTCGAAGCTGAAGCGCGTGCGGGTGGACGGCTGGCCAAACACGCTAAAGACGCGGGTGCCCGCCAGGGTTTTTTGGAGTTGCCGGCGGCCGGCCCACGTCTCGTCGAGAGCGCGAATACGGTCTGCTAGGCGGAAGAGTTCTAATAGTGTCCCGGTGTTTTGGCCGAAGGGTTGCGCCTCGATGACGTGATGGCTGGGGAGCTTTACGGCGTCCGCCAGCGTTACGGGTTCGAGGGCGCGCTTCACGCGGCTTAGACCACGCCGGCTTGGTGCAGCTCGGGACGGGTAACGAGATGGCCGCCAGGGTCGACCACACGGGTGTGGACGGTGACCTCGCCTTCTTCGGCGCCGGCCGTGATGAGCGCGTCGTGGACGGCTTCGGCGGCTTGGTCGAGGTCGGTGTAGAGACGCCCGGCTTCCTCGGTGGGGCTAGCAAAGGTGATGCCGGCGAGGTTGTAGGCGCCACAATCGGTGTGGCTCTCGATGTATATGTCGGTGACGTGGTTAATCATATAGGCCGCGACAACTTGCTTGATGGCCGATCGCCGGTCGTCCTCGCTGAGGAAGGCGATACCGCCACCGGCGATTTTGGGGCTAAAGGCGCCGCCCTTGAGTTGTTTGATAAATGCGACGTCGGCGTCGACGAGACGATCGTCGATGCAGCCAAAGAATACGCTTTTGGCGGTGTGTGGGGCGATTGTGGACATGTGGGTGGTTCCTCCGGGGCAGATGGTGGCATCCGCTGATCATTACGCAACTCATCATACACCCACTGGCAGAATTGCTAAAGATCGTAGGCTAATAAGGGGGTATTTTTGTGAGTATGAAGCAAATATAATGCTTAAGCTAGACAAATTAGGCAACTTGTAGGATGATTATATCAATGTCCTCTCGTACTGGGTAAGACCAGTGCAGTGTTTTTATGATTAGCTGACGAGGAGCGCTTATGATCAGTTATTTTTATCGTAGCGTGCGCGAAGAGCAGCTGGCTAAGCTGCCCAAATTCCGGACCGGGGCCTGGGTATACGCCGAGAACCCAACCGAAGACGAGCTGGCCCATCTAACGAGCAAGTTTAAGCTCGACGTGGACCTGCTCAAGGACGCGCTCGACCCGGATGAGATCCCCCGCATCGAGGTCGAAGACGACATCGTCTATATGTATATGCGGTATTCGTACCGCCGCGGTGATGTGGTGGAGACGGATCCGGTACTTTTGGCGGTGGGACCAAACTTTGTGGCTAGCATAAGCCGACGCGCGTTGCCTGATGTTGAGCGGTTGCAGACCAATAAACAACTTTTTACCACCCAGCGGGCCAAGCTGTTGCTGCTTTTGCTGAGACACTTGGTGTTGAGCTACGAGACGAACGTGAACTACCTGAATCGCCAGATCCGGGGCGTACGCGCGCGGTTGAACATATCGACCGTGAACAACCGGGACTTCGTGCAGTTCGTGGTGATCGAAGACGCGCTCAACTCGTTTTTGGCGGAGCTCGTGCCGGCCAACTTGCTGCTCCAGACATTACTTTCGGGCCGCTACAAGCTGACGTTTTACGAGGAAGACAAGGATTTGATCGAAGACCTCGTGCAAACTACCCGCCAGCTCAACGAAACGAGCCGGGCCAGTCTTCACACCATCGTGAACATCCGCGAGGCATATTCCAACATCATGACCAACAACCTAAACCGCCGTGTGGAGCTGCTCACCTCGTTGACCGTCGTGTTGACGCTGCCGACGATCGTATTTAGCCTGTGGGGTGTGAACGTGCCGGTGCCGGGTAAGGAAAACCCGCACGCGTTTGTCTACCTTATCGTTAGTACATTGCTGGTCATGGGTGTGATTTTGTACTGGCTGTATCGCAAGCGCTGGCTGTAACGCGCTACTTGCTATGGTTGGATTCGGCGATTGTAAGGATGAGCTTGTCCATGCGCTGATTGAGATCGTTGCGAACGGCGTTGACCTCTGTGTGGACCTGATGTTTAAGCGCCGTGAGATCGGCTTCGATGTTGTCGAGCCGCTGGGTGGTTTTGCCGAGATTGAAGACTTTGCTGGCTAACCACAAGAAGCCGCCCATCACGAGAGCAACGGTGGAGGCTATGGTGCTAAGGGTGGTCCAGTCTGGGGAAGCCATGGGTGAGTATCTCCTGTAATTGGTATTTTATCATAGGATATAGTACGGCTCTTGTTCGGTCAAGAATGACTTGCTATACTCTTGGTATGTCAGACGTACGAGACCTTGCCGTTACCGACCCCGAAGTTTTATTGCACCGGATACGTCTGGCGTTTCCGGATGTGCAATGGCGAATGTTCCGGTTCTTGGATCACGGCTGGGATCATCAGGTAATTATCTTGGACGAACGGATTGTGTTCCGTTTTCCGAACTCTACGGAGTATTTGAATCTATTTCGCAATGAGCGGGAATTTTTGGAGCTGATGGCGAAACGCTGTCCGATTCCAATGCCCCGGTATACCTATATGGCGCCGGATGGATCGTTCGCGGGCTACGAGATGGTGCCTGGCTTGGAGCTGCGCGCCGAGCTATTCTCGGCTCTTTCCGCGCCGGAGCGGGAGCGTTTGGCCGGCCAGTTGGCGGACTTTCTGACGGCGCTGCACACTACTCCCCTGGCCGAAGTCGAGCCGCTGAAGGTGGAATGGGAAGATCCGGCGGAGTATCAGGAATGGCTCGTGAAGGGCGCCAAACAGCATCTTGAGGGTCTATTGAGTGAGCGCGATTACGCGAAAGTTCAGGAGATATTGGCCGAGTTTGCTACATTGGTGCCGCAAGATTTGCCCAAAACGTTGGTCCATCAGGATGTGTCGGATGAGCATTTGTTATGGGATGCGGAGGCAGGCCGGCTGGGCGTGATCGACTTTAGCGACCGTGCCTTGGCGGACCCGGCGGTGGATTTCGCGGAATTGTATTTGTATGGGGCGGATTTTGTGGGTGAGGTGTACGCGCGGTATCGCGGGCCGAAAGATGGGGATTTCCTGCGCCGGGCTCGGGTGTATGAACGCCGGGTAGGCGTGGATTTGCTGATTGATTCGTGTGAAGACAACAAAATTTCTTTCGTAGAGGCCAAGGCGGTGTTTGACCGCGTGACTACTCCCCCTTCTGGGCCGCGCAAGAAGTAAGACTTCGTCCCAAGCGTGAACGATAATGACGCGTTTAGCCATGCTTCTGCACCCACTCCGTAAGTAATCGCTTATATCCTGCCAAAAGCTCATCAGTCTCTAGCCGATGAGAGGCACCTTTCATGACTACATACTCAAGCTGATCTTTATCGGCGACAGCATTGACGTAATTAAGCGTCGATTGATGTGGGATATATTCGTCGTTCTCAGCTTCAATGATTTGGATTGGGCTGTGGTAATTGTGTAATGCGGTGAGCGCTTTATTATCCGCGATCTCTACGATCGTATTGTGCCAAGCAGTTAGGGCTTCCGACGAAGCCTGTGGCTGCTGCGGATCGTTGAATCCCTCGTCAGGATAATTGGCTGGAACGTGAAGGGACAAATAAGCTACTTGCCGCCGTTCGCTCAGGAGTGCGCCCGTATATGCGCCAAAGCTACCACCTACTACACCAATCGCTACATCTTGGCCGACCTGCTGCTTGAGGAAATCGTAAGCTATGACCGCATCCTTGAGAAAGTCGGCTCGTGAGAGCTTGGCCAAATCACCTTTGCTGGTTTTATTTCCGCGCATATCGTAGGTCATGCTAGTGCAGCCAAGATCGACGAGGGCTTGAGCGGCATCGAGATTTTGGCGGCCTGTCCAGCCTTGGATGAATAGAAACGCAAATGGGCTTGGGTGCTGGGCGGTAAGCAGATTACCGGCAACTTTGTCGTCATCGGAAGTAAAGCTTATCTGGGCCATCATCTAGACTCCTTGATTTTATCGGGCTCAACAAACATGCCCTCCTTATCTTTTTCGAGAAGGATCGTCGCATACACGGCATCAACGTTGAGTGGGCCATAAATATGCGGAAAGGTGCCAGCCCTGCCGCTTAGAGCACCTTCATGTTTGATTGGGGGTTTGACCTTATCCTCGTCGATCAGAAGAAGTACGAGACCGTCACGATTGATAAACCGGCGGTTAGCAATTTCGAGTGTCTGGTCTGGGAACGAGCAGTGGATGAACCCCACTTCGGCAAGCGTTGAATCAACGGTAGACTGCGTGTACTGGCCAGCTTTGAGGGCTTGCTGCCATACATCCTGGCGAGTTATTGCGACGATAGTTTTCATAGATTTGTCTCATTGGACAATTTAATACGCACCTTCTCGGTCATACTGCTGGTGCTGACATAGCCGAGTGCGTCCACATCAGGACCATACAGCTCAATCATATCGAGGTCTTGGCGCGGGAATAGACGCGCGCCCGGTATGAGCTTGCCATCTTGGAGCGACTGCTTGAGCTTCGTGTATTCCTCGGCTTCAAGATAGAAGTCCACATCGCCGACGTGGTGGCGGTAGGGGTCGGGCTTGCGAATATACAAATGCGTGTAGGTGGTTTCTGGCACGTTGTCTTTAGCAGCAACCACAATGGGCTCATGCAGCTCAAAATATTTTTGATTAGGATCGTCAGATGGTTCCGTTAGTTCCCGACGAATAGCGACCAAACGCTCGTATTCGTCGTCGTAATGGCAGAAGATGCCTATATTACCGGCATTGGGTAGGCATTTTCCAAATGACTGCTCGCAGAGGCCGTAACACGCAAAGTGAGTATAGGCTATGGCTTCGAGCAGTTCTTGCTTGCTCTGGATGGGGCTAAATCGGTAGAGTTGCATGGTTACTTTACCGCCTCCAACAACGCTTTCCCCATCACCTCAAACGGTGCTTCCTCGCCTGTAAACAGCTCCATCTGGAATGTTGTAATGGGCGTATACGCGGCGTTTACGCCAATGGCTGCATAGCCCGCATTGTGCATAGCGGCACCGAGGCTATTCTGTTTAGCGGCGAAGGACACGATGAGGGTGGTTTCTTTGGTGATTGTCATAGGGCTATTGTATCTTACACGGTAGCATTACTAGCTTGCCACTCAAGCCTTCTCCCAGATACTCTCCGTAACCCCACTCGCCTTAAGTTTTTCTGCAGTCGTAAACCTTATTCGCGCATCCTCATCGCCAGTCTCTTGCCCCCAATCGCTACCAGGTGTTACCTCAGCGGACAGGACAGGCAGTTTGAAAATTTTAAAGGTTAAATCTAAGTCGTCACCGATCCCGAAGTACCAGGATACGTTTGGCGTTTTTTTGATCTCGACTGGCAGATGGTTAGGTGGCTGGTTTGGTGGCAGCTACAAATTGCCGCACCCGGTTGCGCAAAGCTTGCTCCAGGGCCGGCTGGGGTGTGGTTTGGAGTTGGGGCGCTTGCACCGTAAAGGGTGTCGTGAGCTGGCCGCCGGCCAGGGTGCGCAGGTGGTAATGGTAGGGCGGGATGTTGGTGAGGTCTTCGGCGGTGAGCGGCGCGAAGTGATCGGCTAGCCACTGGGCGTCGGTGTGGCCGAGGCGAAAGGCCATGAGCGTGCCGACGTTGCCCGCCACAGCTTGCTTGACGCTCTCGGGGAGCTGGTCGACGTACTGGTGGGCTAGGTGTAGGCCGACGCCGTATTTGCGAATCTCGGAGAGCATTTGGGCGAAGGAATCGGTGACGACGTTTTGGAACTCATCGATGTACACGTAGAACGGTGGGCGGTTTTCGGCCGGGGTGTCGGCGCGGGACATGGCGGCCATCTGGATTTTGGTGACGATGAGGGTTCCCAGGAGCTGGGCATTGAGGTTGCCGAGGCGGCCTTTGGAGAGGTTTACGAGCAGGATTTTGCGCTTGTCCATGAGCGTGCGCATGTCGAAGGCGCTAGTGCGTTGCGAGAGGATTTGGTGCATTACGCTATTGCCCAGGAAGCTACCAAATTTGGAAGTGAAGTAATTGAGCATTTCGGATTTGTGGAAGTCGGCGGTGCCGGCCATTTGGTTGTTCCAAAAGTCTTTAACGGCCCAGTGTTCGGCCCGGGCGACGGTGGCTTTTTGGAACTGCTTGTCGGTGAAGAGCCGCGGTATGTCCACCAGCGTGCCACGGACGTTGGGCTCGGTGATGGTAAGCGCGGCGTTGCGCAGCCAATGTTCGAATTGCGGCCCAATGATGCCGGTGTGCTGCGGGTCGAAGAGTTTGTAGAAGAGCGCGATGAGCTCCTGGATGAGCAGGTCGCGTTCGTGGGGCGTGCGCCACTCCAGGAGGTTGAGGCCGAGCAGGGCTTCGGGGTCGCTGGGGTCGAAGAGGATGACGTCCTTGGCGCGGTGGGCGGGGATGCGCGGCAGGAGCCAGTCGATACCTTCGCCGTGCGGGTCGATAAAGCAACAGCCCTCCCCCGCCGCCATATCCTGGAGGATGGCGTTTTGGAACAGTGTGGACTTGCCGGTGCCGGTCTGGCCGATGAGGTAGGTGTGGCGCAGGCGGTCGGCGGGGGCTAGGTGGATGGGCGGGCGGTCTTCGCGGAAGGCGCCGAAGCCCAGGGTGATGCCTTCGCGCGAGAGATTCTCGGGGATGGCCAAGCGGGTAGAGGCGATGGCTTCGAGCTGGGGGAAGGCGCGGGGGCGCAGGGGTGTATGGTAGAGGTTGGCGGCTTCGTTGGGGGTGAGGAGGAAGGCCGTTTTGGGGTCGGTTTGGCGGTGCAGAGCGGTGTTGAGCCAGGGGTTGATGTGTTTGGGCTTTTGATATTGGAGCTTAGATTTGCCGGGAATCGTCATTTGGTGATATGCGGCGATGGTGCGTCGCAAAAGATCGTCGGCTTCGACTTGGGTGGTGCCTAATGTCAGTACACGGAGATTGGCGCGGAAGGGGGCGTTTTTGGTCTTGTCTTCGTCTTCGGGCTTGGCCTCGTCTTTTTTGTCGGGTTCGTATTTTCCGCCGATAATGGCTTGGCGCAGGCCTAGCATCATGCCCTCCTGGAGTGTACCCAGGGCTTTGGCGGTGAGTGAAGATTTGCGGGCGGCGGGCGCGAGGAGGAGCTGTACGTACAGGCGATGGTTCGCGGGTACCGAGCTGAGTACTTCGAGTAGCGGCTGGAGCGGATCGGTGCCGGTGAATTCGGCGTTGCGCAGGTTGCCTTCGGGCGGCGTAAAGCCGATAGTGGCGCCGGCTAGCTCGCCGGGGGTGTCGAACATGGTCCAGTGTTCGAGGATTTCCAATTCGCAGGCGGGCATGGTGGCGTAGAGGTGGTGCATGACCTCGGCTTGTTGCTCGCGGGGGGCGGTTATGATGTAGCGCACCCCATTTTCCTTGGCCACTAGTTCGAGGCTGATGGCGGCTTGTGATTCGCCGCCGACTAGCCCGCTGAGGGCGGTCATGAGCGACTTGGTGGCTTCGAAATGCTTTTTGGCCGCCGGGACGTCGGTGAGGGTTTCGGGGGAAGGGCGGAGTTGGATGAAGGTTAGAGAGCCGGGTTTTTTCATGCTGCTAATTCCCAATTTCCTCTTATCTCGTGGGCTTCGGCTGGGTTGTGGGGCCGAGGGGCGACGCCTAATGTCGATGAGAGCTTGTTTCTTGGTTTGGGGTCGGCAAGATCAAATTTTTGAGGTTGAAGGTTGGAGAATTCGGGGGCTGCCGCGATGTAATCTGCTAAATCGAGGGCGGGTTCTTGGGAGATGTGCTCGGCCGAGAGTTGGATGGGGTATTCGGCTGACGCGCCGGGGGTTTCGATACGGTTTATGGGTTCGTGCTCAAGCTTTTGTTTGGGCTCCTTAATAACGAACCGCTCAACATCAACTTGTACAGGTCCGTCGACCAGGTTTTCGTGTTTGACTTCTGTTTCGGGGTCCAATATCTCTGTTGGTTCTATGTAGACTTCGGGGCTGGTTGCGAGAATTGGCTCGTTCATACTTGAACTCCTTGCTGAAGCCAGGGCTCTTGGCCCGTAATGACGAGGGGGCCGGTGAGTTCTTGCTTAATGAGGCGGTCGGCGATGGGGGTTTCGAACTGGCTAGCAATGAGGCGCTTGACGGGTCGGGCGCCAAATAGCGGATTGTAGGTGGGCCGGAGCATGGTAGCCAGCGTGGCGTCGGACACGGCGAAGGTAATGCCGAGACGCTCGAGGCGGGTGGCGAGCTTGGTGAGCTCGCGTTGAGCGAGGGCGACGAGTTGGGCTTCGCCGAGGGGGTTGTAGACGAGGATGGCGTCGAAGCGGTTGAGGAATTCCGGTCGGAACGAACGCATAAGGATGGGCAAAAGTGTGGTTTGCATGAAGCTTTGGCCGTGGATGTCGATACCAGCGGAGACGGCCTGGGTGATCTCGTGGGCGCCGGCGTTCGAGGTGGCGAGCACCATGGTTTCGGTGAAGTCGACGGTTTTGCCGGTGGAGTCGGTGAGGCGGCCGTCGTCGAGGAGCTGGAGGAACAGATCGAAGAGCTTGGGGTGGGCTTTTTCGATTTCGTCGAGGAGTACTAGGCTGTAGGGCTCGCGCATGACGGCGCCGGTGAGCTGGCCGCCTTCTTCGTAGCCGACGTAGCCGGGTGGCGAGCCGATGAGGCGGATGGCGGCGTGGCTTTCCGCGTACTCGGACATGTCGAGGCGGATGAGGGCGCTGGGGTTGGAGTATACCAGCTTGGCGAGGGACTTGGCGGTCTCGGTCTTGCCGACGCCGGACGGGCCGAGCAGCAGGAATGAGCCGCGCGGTTTGCTGGCGTCGCCTAGGCCGAGCTGGGATTTGGCGATGGTACGCGCGATGGTGCGGATGGCGGCGGTCTGGCCGACGACCGCGCGCTGGAGCTCGGGCTCGAGGCTGGCCAGGTCTTGGTTTTGGCTGGCGGCGGGATCGAGATCGGCCAGGGGCAGGCGCTCGCGTTCGGCGACGACAGCTTGGATGTCGGTGGCGGCTAGGTGGTCGCCGCCGTCGAGCGCGACCTTGACGCAAGCTTCTTCGAGTAGGCGGATGGCGGCGTCGGGCAGGGCGCGGCCGTGGCCGAACCGGCCGCCGTATTCTACCGCTTGCTGTACGGCGGCGTCGGCGATGGTCTGGTGATTGGCGGCTTCCAGGCGCGGCACGGTCTGTTCGACCATCCGGGTGATGGCGGCGGTGCCGGCCTCGGCTAGCTCGAGCGCGTCGAAGGTACGGTTGAATACGTAGTCGTCGCGGAAGATGCGATGGTAGGCCGAGGTGGTGGTGCTGGTGATGAGGCGGATGCCGGGGTGCGAGGCGAGCGCCTGCAGAAGTGCTAGGGTGAGCTCGAGCCGGCCGGGGTCGTCGGTGGCCAGGAGTTGGATGTCCTCGATGACGATGATGGCGGTTTCGAGCTGGGCGGTAGCTTGGCGCAGCGCGGCGATGCATTGGCGCAGGCTGTCGCCGTTTACGAGGAGTCCCATGACCGGCTCGGTGTTGAGGCGGTACATTTTGGGCTCAAGCTGGCGGTAGTGTCCCTGCTGAAGCCGGAAAGCCAACGCTTCGATGAGGCTGCTCTTGCCGCTGCCGGGATCGGCGACGAGGACGGCGTGGTGGTGGCTGGGCCGCAGCAAAATGCGCACCAGGCGGTTTAGTTCGGCGTCGCGCTCGACGATGTCGCGCAGCTTGTGGGCGCGGCTGGCTGAGATGAGGTCGTAAAGCTTGATGGAGAGTGGCGTGCTCATGCGGTGACCTCAGCTCTCTTTCGCTTGCCGCGAGTGGTGGTTTTGCGGCGCTCGGAGGGCTCATCGAAGCTTATGCTGATATCGAGCGCATCGTCGTCGGTGGCGGCGTACGCGTTTGGGGCGGCGTGGGAAGTCTCGGCGTTACGGAAGGATTGGGACGGCGCGGCTGCATTCTGGGCGTTGGGCCCGCTCATAGCCGGGGCGCGACCAAAGTCGCTCGCCCAATCGTCGAAGGCCGATTCGGGCGCCTGGAAAGTCTGAGCGCGGACGGCGGGAGTCGTGGTCTGCTTGGTGGCGGTGATGGGAGCTTCTTGAGTTTTGGCGACATGGCGGGCTTCGGTATGCGCCGCTGGTTTGGTGGTTTGGACTTCCGTTGCGCGGGGACGGGAGACTTCTGCGATGTTATGTACCTGTGTGGCTTTTTGCTCTTGTCGTTTGACTATCATTGGTTGCTCGGCGCGGGATTTTTCGGGATCCGCGGCGCGAGGTGTTTCCGAGGCGTGTGTCTCGGCGGTAATATGGGTGGTTTTGGGTTTAGCGGCCGCGTGGGCGGCTTCGGGCGCGGTGGCTTGGGCGTGCTCCATGACAGGCGCTGACTCGGCGACAATTTGGGCGGCTTCTTGGACAGGGCTTGTCTCGGCGCGCGGCTCCATTATTTGTGGCGCTGCTTGCTCGGCTGGCGCGGGTGTGGCCGCCTCGCTGACCGTGGCTACCGGCTGGACCGACTGTTGCTTCACAGTAGTTTTCACGGTTTGCCGTATCTGGACGGTAGTGTTTTGCATGATTGTCTGGGCTGGAGCTTCGGTCGTTTCTTCGGCAGTTTCGGCCACCTCTTTCGATGTTTCCTCTGCCGGGCTTTCGGCCGTTATTTCGGCGGGCTGTTCGGTGCTCGTGGCTTCCGCGACGGCTTCGGGGACGGTGTCTGCGGTGACTTCGACCGGAGAATTCTCGGTGCGGGTACTGGTCTGTTCCTGTGGGGCCTGCACTCCCCCGCCGCCTTCGGGCTGGCTGGGCGGCTGGATGGGGCGTTCGGGTTTGGGGGCGATTGCTTCTGATGCGGTTTGAACGGGCTTTGGACTGATAGCTTGGATTTGAATCGTCGCTTCTTTGGGTTCTTCCGTTGTGGGCGTTTCTGCCGCGTCGATTTGGGACACAATGTAATTTTCGGGTGTCTTAATTGTTGTCTTGGATGGTATAGGCGCCTGCTCGGATGGCTTTGGAGCGGCGGGCTGAGGGACGGAGTTCTCTGGTCCCATGGGCTGGGTTGGTTCGTTGTTTGATGTACTAGCTTTTTGTTCTACAGATATGGGAACAATGGCGGATGGCTGCGTTTCAAAGACGTTTTTGATCGTTGGCGTGATGGGGGGTCGCGCAGAAAGCTCCGCGTAAACTGGAGTTTTGATGGCTTGTTCGGTAAGGTCAGCGTAGGGACGGTAGATATCGGGTTCAGCGGAGGTAGGAACGTCCATAATCGCAGTGGTTTCCAACGGAATGTCCCAGAACGTTGCAGGGGCAGGGGTTTCCGGTGTTGTCTGGGTGGATATTTTGCCTTCTGAACTGGAGAGGTAAGCGGGGGTTTCTGGAGTCTTTAGGGTATTGGAACGGCTATCTGGAAGCTCACTGGTTATGGCACTGGCCGGTGTGAGGTTGAGATCTGTGCTGCCGTAATCTGAAAAACCGGCCGTAGTATCAAGCCCGTCTCCGGACATGTCCATCCCATCGGTGTTGTCTTCTTCCTCTTCTTTTTCTTTGGGCTCCATTACCATTCGAGATGTTCCGGACATGTCGGTTACCCAATACGCGAGCTCGGTATCGGTATCGTTTTCTGGTTGTGGGACCCTGTATTCGGTCGCGTTGTTCGCTATCATCTCCTCGTATGCTTCGAGCTGTTCGTTCGTGAGCACTTCGCGCAGCGATTTCCAGACTTGGTTGCCCTCGATGTCCTCACTTATATAGCCATAGTCACTACCTCGCTTTTCGTAGGTGGCGGTATAGTTTCCATCCGCGGGTATCTCGACGAGTTTGAGCCTCCAAATGAGGCGGGCGTTCTCGGTTTCGCTGTCTAGGAGGGCGAGCCACAGAAAGGCTTCTTTGCCGTCGGCATTGTCTTCGGGTGATGGCATGAGATATTCTGTTTCGCCTTTGGCGCGCATTTCGTCGAATGCTTGGCGCCATCTTCCTCCTAACTTTTCCGCGATAAGATCGAGCTTTTCCGATGAGGTCTCGGCATTAATCTCCGCGAGGTGAATGGTTTGAGGTTCCACCCCGCCGGGGTCGTCGATATCCCGCTCGGTGCCGGCATCGACATCGAGCTCATCTTCCGCTGGCTGTTCTGCCCGAGCTTCTGAATGTTCTGGTCCGCGTCCGCTCACGGAAAACCCCCTCTTAAATCGCGGCTTGGCCGGAAAGCAGAGGGGGTTAAAACCATCCACTACTCTTTACGGCGAAGAGCGCGTGAAAACATTGATTCCCGGCATCGGTTTTCTGACTTTACAGTTGCGCGACAGTGAGGGAATTTCACCCTGCTTGCCCGAATGCCTAAGAATATCGCTTATGTTGTGTTGCAATCGTAACCGACCACAAGATACATGGTCAAGATGATTATTATAGCTCGTCTTGCTTGTCGCGGAGGAAGCCGATCCAGTGGCGCACCAGACGCAGGGAGGTCTTGAGGGGCATTTCGATGGCCAGATCGAGGAGAGTGGTGACGATGTTGGCCTTGGCGTACTTGTCGGAGATCCAGTGCCCGACGCGCACGAAGGGCGTGGAGAGAAAATCGATGAGGGTTTGGACGAGGCTGTGATGCTCGTCGAGCATTTGCAGCTCATGGGCGGATTGACGCAGGCGGAAGCCCAGGAAGCTGACGGCCGAGAAGAAGACGAAGAAAATGGCGCCGTTGACGATGTTGAAATGGAGCGAATGAAGGATCCATATAAGGAGCGCGAGCGACCCTAGGAATCCTATGGTGTAGACGATGTTGAAGGTGCGGTTGAGGGTCTTGGACGAGACGCGGCGCTTGGGCTTGTACGTGACCGGTGTGCCGGTGTTATAAAAGATGCGGTCGGCGTAGCTGGCGATGACTTCGGTGTTTTGACGGCCGGGGGTGGCGATCCGGGCGCCGATGGTGGTCATGTATAGCACGGGGAAGGTGATATTGAGCAGGAGGGGTGTCCAGGCGATAGCGCCGTGGACGGTGAGGTCGTAAGGCACCTCGAGCGAGACGCCGATAAGGGTCTTGGTGATAAAGATGAACATGATGGACTTGATAATGCGTCCCTTGAGCCCTTGCTGGACCTCGATGTATTGTTGGGCGCAGAGGGCTCGGATGCGCGAGAGGGTTTCGTCGCGGTTGTTTAGTATGGTGCCGAGCGAGTCGCTTGCCAGGGTGAGCCGGGTGATAATGCGCATGGGCGCGCCGTAGCGGCTGACCAGACGGAACAGACGGTTGGTGACGGGTGCTTGGTAGAGCTCGTCAATGAGCTGGTTGAGCTCGATGAAGTGTTCGACCGGCTGGTGCATGAGGTCGGGCAAGGTGGTGGCAACACAGTGAGAGCGGGTGGTGGCGAGGTCGGATTTAAAAATGGCTCGCTGGACCGCGCAATATAGGGCTGTCTGGTAGCGTTGATCGCCGGATTGGGCCTGGCCGGCCGCCCCCCGGTCTACGGCTCCCAGGTAATGTTCGTAGGCAAATCGCATGGCGGCGGTATTGCGAGGGTTGGGGGCAACGAGATTTTCGACCTGGACCGAGGCTATTTGCCAGAACCACTTGGCCGTGGCAGCGTGGCTTAGGCGTTTGAGCGCGTGAAGCGTCTGGTACATGGTGGCGTATTGGGCTAGCAGCTCGTCGATCCGGGTGAGCGTGGCGAGCGGCTGGCTATCGTTTTTGAGGTAGCCGGCCTGGGTTAGCTCGGTGATGAGCTCGGCGGCGGCCGGTGCGATGCGGTCTAGCCGGGTGTTGCGGGCCAGATAGCGCTCGATAGCACCGCGCAGCAGCAGATGATGCTCGCGGTATTCGGCGACGTTGCGCAATTGCTCGTAGGCAAAATAGAAGCTCTGGCCGAGACCGCTGACATGGAACATCTGCCCGGTAGCAGGGGCCTGGCTGTCGGCTACTTTGAGCCCGGCCACAAGGTTGGTGGCGGCAGGTGTAAGCGGAAATGAGGTGGTGGTTTCTGGTGCCATAGGTAAATGGGCTATACGCTATAGAGTATAGCCTCTGATGATCTAGTTTATCATACGGCTTACTGGGTCGGGAGTTTGGGCAGTTTAACCTTCTTCTCCTTGGTTTTGGGCTTCTTGACGGCTTTCTTTTTGTCCTGGCCTTTAGACATTTCCTGATATTCCTTTCGCTTGTGTCGTAGCTTAAAGTATACTCTTCCTTTCCCTCCTTGGCTTTTGGCCTGCTAGACAAAGCGGAAGCGTGTTATAGTTTTGTTAACATTCGCGTTTAATTACCTTTTGTGGAGGGAATTGAGAACAATGCAACCTGGTCTGCTCACGAAGAAGCAAGCTAGCATAATTATGATCATTATTCTCATTCTTGGGGCGGGTGGATACTTTGCGTACCGGCAATTCCGGGACACCGATACCGCGATGGTGATTTTGGGCGGCGAAGCTCATAATGGCTTCCTGACGCTACCTAAGGTCGGCCTTAGTTTGAGCTTGCCGGCAGAGCTGGGGGATCTCTCGTACAAAGTCGAGCCCGACGCGCCGGAAGGAAAGCCGGCTGTTAGTTTTACCAGCAAAGAGCTTATCGCCAAAGGCGGCTCCGGTTGCCAGATCCATGGCGACGACAATGCCGCTCCCTATCCTTTGGGGATGCTCATAGAATCTAGCGAACATCCCGACAAGGTAGAAAAAGAGTTGAAGGACGGCCGGAACGAAGACGCCGCCGCGCTGGGAACTTTCGTGACGCAACGAGGTGGTGCTTATTATTACTTCGTGAAGCCCACGGTGGCCTGTAGCCAGGCGCCCGGTGTGTTTGATCTGCAGCGTACTCGTATTGAGATGCTTATTAAATCTATCCAGGCGGCTAAGTAATGAGGCGGGAAACCAAGATTCTTCGGCGGAAGCTGTCGCTTTCTTTGAATAATCCCCTGGCTGTAATGCTGGTCCTATTGTTGGTGATTTCTGGTTTTATTTTGTTTAGCACGGTCGCGACGGTGCCGCCTGGAACGTTCGTCAATCTGGATAAAGATGGCGTGAATTGGAACCCCAAAGTGCAGTGTTTACAGAAAGATGGGCGTGTGGTCACGCCGGTTCCGGTGGTCACGACTATGCAAGAGATCCTCGGTACTACCCGCCGGTCCGATACCCAAGGTGCTTCTGAGGCCGGGGGCAGTTTTCCCTCCATATCTAACGCTGGACAAACCGTGGTAAACGGACACCCTTGGTTCCAACACCGCCAGGCCCTGGTGCAGCCTTGCGAGGCCCCCATGTATGGCTCCAAGGCTCTAAAAGGAACATTTGTAGAGATTCATGGCGTTCGGGTAATGAAGTCTTTTTATGGCGATAATTCCTCGGGCAGTCCCGCGTTTCATTCGGTCGATCTTGATACGACGGTTAATATTATTGATAATTCTATATCGCCCGGGCTGAAGTGCCCTGATGCCAGTTTTAGTTCTACAAACAGCGCTTGTTTCATGAAGGAGATGCATATTGAGATCTCCGGGCTGTGGAAGGACAAGAAACTTATTCCCGGTAATGCCAGCGGCGGCGGCGTTAGCGAGTTCCAGGTGGGGCAGGTTATCGATATTCAGGGATTTGTGTTCTGGGATTCTGGGCATGTTACACCGAGCAGCCATTTTGGCAGTGGCTGGGAAATCCACCCGCTGACCGCTTGGCGCTTGCATCAAGCCGGTGGCAGCGGTGGTGGGCCGGACCAGCCGCCTAGCGTGACGTGGCAGTCGCCAGCCGGCGGAGCGACGATAACCGGCAGCTCAGTGGCTCTTACCGCGAACGCTACCGATCCTGATCAGACACCGGTTTCGAGTGTGGCTTTTCAGTACGCCCCGCATGGCAGCAGCAGTTTTCAGGCTATTGGCGTGCCCGTTACTGGTGGGGACAGTAGTAATAATTTCAGTACTACTTGGAATACCTCGGGCCTAGCCGCCGGCCAGTATGATTTGCGCGCGCGGGCGACTGATAATGCTACCGCGCCGGCGGTGGCGACTATAACGGTGACCGTTTCGAAGGCTACGGCGAGCGCGCAGTGCGGGTCGGCCGCGGCGCCTCCGGGCCGGTACCATCATGTGGTTTGGATCTGGATGGAGAATAAAAACAAATCGGATGTCTTAGGGAGTTCACAGGCGCCGTATACCAACCGCATGGCCGGCCGTTGCGGGATTGCCACCAACTTGGCCGACAACCTGATGCCGGGCCTGCCGTCGGAGCCGAACTATGCTGCCGCCACCTCGGGTAGTAACTGTAATACCGGCTTCGCATCGAGCGGCACGAAATGTATCGTAAATGATAACGATTACGCCTCCGGCAATCACCTTGGTATCACAAGCATCTTTGAACAGGTTAAGGCGGCCGGTGGAAGTTGGCGGTCGTATCAAGAGTCGATGCCGTCTAGTTGCGCCTTGGCGTCGTCCGGCGGGTATGTCTACAAGCATAACCCGGCGGCTTTTTATGACCGGATTCACAGCGATTGCCAAAACTTCGATGTATCAATTCCGGCGCTTAGTTGTTCTTCGGCCCTGGACCAGGGTTGCTCCGGTACGCCCAGTGGCGCGTTTGGCGATGCGATTCGCAGTGGGAATTTGCCCACATATAGCTTTGTTACGCCCAATTTGACCAACGATATGCACGACGGGAGCGTCGCGCAAGGTGACAATTGGCTCAACGAATATATTACGGCCATTACGAATGGTCCCAACTACCGGGCTGGAGATACGGCGGTATTTGTGATGTGGGACGAGGGTTCGAGCAACAAGAATGGTATAGCTCAGATTCCCAACCTTGTCATCGCGCCGACGGTGCCGGCGGGCGTCCGGGTCGGTACCGCCGTTAACAACGTCGGGTTTTTGCGCACCACCGAGGCGGTGCTGGGGCTATCCGCGCTTGGTTGCGCCTCGGGCAGCGCGCCGGGTGGCGGGAGCTGTCCGGCGGGAAGCGCGGTGGATCTAAGCGGGGCTTTCAACCTGCTGGGCGCCGGCGGACCGGGTACGCCACCACCGCCACCACCCGGCCCCGGCGGTTCCAGCTGCAGTAGCAACCCTTCGGCGCCGGGCCTGGCCGCGCCTGTGCTCGTGAGCGGCGGCATTGCCCTGAGCTGGAGCGCGAGCAATCCCGGCGGTCACTGCCCACAAATTGCTGGATACCGGGTTTATCGCGGTGACGGGACGGCCGCGCCCAGTACTCTCATCCAAACGGTACCGGGGCAGTCATATAAGGACACGGGTGCTTCGCCGCGCGCGCGTTACAGCTACCTCGTAGAGGCATTTGACGCTGGTAATCCGCCCCGTACGGTTCGTAGCAATATCGTGACCTCGGCCTCCGACACCACGCCTCCTACCAACCCCACCGGCGCTACGGCTACAGCCGTGGGCGCGGCGCAGGTGCGGCTGACGTGGTCCGGCTCGACTGACGCCGGCGGGTCGGGTCTGGCTGGTTATCATCTGTACCGGTCCGAGAATGGCGGCGCGGCCGCCAGGCTAGTGGATGTGCCGGCAGGCGGGAGCTCCATGACTTCTATTGACGGTGATGTGAAGGCTGATACCACCTATCAGTACTCTGTTGAAGCTTTTGACTATGCCGGCAACGTTAGCCCGGGCCGGGCTGCCACGGGCGCCGTTCGCACCGCTAAGCGTACCTGTACAACGGCGCCATCCGCGCCCTCGGGTCTTCACATTACCCTCGTGACTTCCAACGCTGTAAGTTTGAGTTGGAACAAGCCGGGTGCCGCCTGTGGTCTGGCCGGTTATCGTCTCTTCCGGGGAGAGGAGCTCGTGGGCTTCCCGACCGACACTGCTTATACGGACGCGGATCTGATGTCTGCTACGAAGTATTCCTACAAGGTGGTGGCCTATGATCTGTCGGCTAATGTCTCGGCGGCTTCCGGAACCGTCCAAGCTACGACGTTCTCGCTGGGTACCGGCCGGTCGAATGGCACTAATCTCGCTCTTACGCCGCAGGGATCGTCGGAGCCGGTCGCTATACCGGACGGCGCCGTGAGCCAAGTGGCCGACACGCTCAAGCTCGCCCCGGCGGCGGAGCAGCTCGTGGGCGCTACGAAGGTCGAGTATTATCTCAACGGTAAGCTTATAGCTACGGTTACGCGCCCTCCCTTCGCGTATAAGATTGATACCCGAGGCTACCTTAACGGCACCTACACCCTGATGCTCAAGACGTATTACTCCGACGGCACTACCAAGACGACTACTACGAAGATGATCGTAAAGAACGCTCTGACCTGGGGACAGGTCTGGGTACTGGCCGCGAAATTCGCACCTATCGAGCTAGCCGTAGTGGTCCTTATCGGACTGGTGATTGGAACTGTGGTCTATCTGCGACGCCGGGCGGCCCGGAACGCCGCGGCGGTGCTTCCCAGCGTTACCGCGCTGTAATGGTCGTGGCAGATGGCCGGGTTAAGAGGGATACAAGATCCTTGGGGTCGTCGAGAAGCGGTGTAAGGTTACGGTCTTCGCCGAGCTCATACCGCTTGGCCAGATCATAGGTGAGCCGCAGCGCCGAGTAGTCTTCCAAGGCGATGCCGACCGAGTCGAAGACGGTGATGTCCTGATCGGTGGCACGGCCGGCCTTGGCGCCGGTGACGAGTTCGTGGAGCTCGGCGTAGACGCGTTCCTTGGCTTCGGCCGGGCTAAAGCGCTGGATCTCCCCTTCTATCACGGCTTGGTCGAAGTATTCTACGACGACGCGGGCGCGGCCGAGAATGCTTAGCTCGAGTTCGGTTTTGCCGGGGCAATCGCCGCCCAGGCCGTTGATGTGCATGCCCGGCTTTACCCAGGCGTCTTTGATGACGTCGACGTGGGCTTTGCAGGCGGTGCAGACGGTGATGATATCGGCGCCGCGCACGGCGGCCCCGGCATCGTCGCAGCGCGTTAGCTTTAGCTTGGAATCCGCCAAGTTGCGCTCGAACTTGTCCATGGCATTGGGGTCGGTGTCGAAGTAGCGCACTTCGGTGATCTCGCGGACGAGCCGGGCCGCGCGCACCTGAAACTCGCTTTGGGCGCCGGTGCCGATGATGGCCAGAATCGTGGCGTCTTGGCGGGCCATGAGGTCCGTGGCTAGCGCCGAAGTCGCGGCGGTGCGGAGGGCGGTCAGGATGGTCATCTCGCTGAACATGAGCGGATAGCCGGTATCGACGCGCGAAAGCTGGCCGGTGGCGACCACTGTTTGAAGGTTCTCCAGGGGGTTTTTGGGGTGACAGTTTACGTATTTAAACGAGTAATAGGTGTCGTCGCATACCGGCATGAGCTCCAACACGCCGTCTGGCACGTGCATGGCCGGCCGGGGCATTTTGGTAAATTCGTGCCAGCGGCTATAGTCGCCCCGGAGTTGCTTCATGAGGTCGGCGAGATAGTTGTCGAGCCCGTGGCGTCCGATGAGTTCGGTAAGTGCTTCGACGGCTAGAATTTTCATTGTGGATTCCTCTTTTACCGGTGTTAACTGTCCAGCTGTTAAGAGAAGGCGCCTCGGGTGTCAGATCGGCAGCGGGCGCGGGGGAATCGATTGGTTATGGCGGTATAGACTGTTCATAACTTTGCTGTGAGCTTAGGCCATCGCTGTTACGCTGTCAATTATTCGTAGGGGTGCCGCGTGGTAACATAGAGCCATGACAAATCAGAATACTCAAGAATATATCGAAATCCGGGGCGCCCGCGAGAACAATCTGAAGAACGTATCTTTGCGCATCCCCAAGCGTAAAATCACCATCTTTACCGGCGTGTCCGGCTCGGGCAAATCGTCGATTGTATTTGACACTATCGCCAATGAATCCCAGCGTCTGCTGAGTGAGAACTTCAGCATGTTTTTGCGCAACTTCATGCCGCGCTATCCACAGCCGGATGCCGATGCGCTTGAGAACCTGAGTATGGCGGTGGTGGTGGACCAGAAGCGCTTGGGCGGCGGATCGCACTCCACTATGGGTACTATCACTGATATTTCGCCGCTGTTGCGGCTGCTGTTTTCGCGGATGGGCAAGCCGTATGTGGGGCCGCGGAACGTATTTTCGTTTAATGATCCGGCCGGAATGTGCCCGGAGTGTGAAGGCATGGGCCGCAAGATGGGTGTGAAGGCTGACGACTTTTTGGATCTGTCGAAGTCGCTCAATGAAGGCGCGGTGCAGGTGCCGGTGTTCTCGAAGTGGGAGCTGACCGCCTACAAGACCTCCGGGTTCTTTGATAATGACAAGAAGCTCTCTAAATATACGCCGGAGGAGATGGATCTCCTGCTGTACGGTAAGGACCGCAAGTTTGAACTACAAATTGGCGCCAATACGATGAACGCAACATACGAGGGCGTGATCGAGAAGTTTACGCGGTCGTTCATCCGGCGTGATCTCAAAACGCGGCCGGAGCGTACGCAAAAGGCGGTGGCGCCGTACATCAGTATGATGCCATGCGTATCATGCAAGGGCACCCGCTTGAGTCAAGCGGTGCTTAGCTGCAAGATTGATGGGCACAATATAGCTGATATGTCAGCCATGGAGGTAGGTGAGCTCATCAAGGTGATTCACGCCATCAAAGATCCGGTGGCCGCCACGATGGTCAAGACCCTGGCCGAACGGCTCGGTCATATGGCCGGCATTGGTCTGGAATACCTGAGCCTCGACCGCGAGACCGACACGCTGTCCGGCGGCGAATCCCAGCGGGTGAAGATGGTGAAGCACCTGAGCGGCAGTTTGGTGGACGTTACTTACATCTTCGATGAGCCGAGCGTAGGGCTGCATCCGCGCGACGTGCACCGGCTCAACGAGTTGCTGCAAAAACTGCGCGATAAGGGCAATACGATACTAGTGGTAGAGCATGATCCGGACGTCATCAAGGTGGCCGACCACGTCGTAGACGTTGGTCCGCACGCCGGCAGCAAGGGTGGCCAGATCGTATACGAGGGCACCTACGCCGGCCTGCTCAGGTCCGACACGCTCACCGGCCGGCATCTTCAGCAGACACTGCCGATCAAGGCTAGCTTCCGCTCCCCTACCGGGCAAATGTCCATTGTTAAGGCCAACGTTAACAACCTGCGGAACGTGAGTGTGGATATTCCCACCGGTGTGCTCACGGTGGTGACGGGCGTGGCTGGTTCGGGCAAGAGCTCGCTTATTAATGAAGTGTTTTTGAAGTCGCATCCCGAGGCGATTGTGATTGATCAATCGGCGGTGGGCGCCTCGACGCGCTCTAATCCGGCTACGTACACCGGCATTATGGATGACGCGCGCAAGGCCTTCGCCGCTGCCAACAAGGTGAACGCCGGGCTGTTTAGCTTTAATTCCAAGGGCGCTTGCGAGAATTGCCAGGGGCTGGGCGTAGTCTATACGGACTTGGCGTTCCTGGAGAGCGTGAAACTGCCGTGTGAAGTCTGTGGCGGCAAGCGCTTTAAGGACGAGGTACTGGCTTATCATTTGGATGGTAAGTCGATTAGCGACGTGCTGGCGATGACCGTCGAAGAAGCATTGAAGTTTTTTGAGATCAAGGAGATCACGCGCCGGTTGCAGGCGATGAGCGATGTGGGTTTGGATTATCTGTCGCTGGGCCAGCCCCTGAGCACTCTTTCCGGCGGCGAGTGCCAGCGCATCAAGTTGGCCAGCGAGCTACATAAGAAGGGCAGTATTTATGTGCTGGACGAGCCCACTACTGGGCTGCACATGTCGGACATTGCCCATTTGCTGGAGATTATGAACCGGTTGGTGGACGCCGGCAACACAGTACTGGTGATCGAGCACAACCTCGATGTGATCCGCAACGCTGATTGGATTGTCGATATGGGGCCCGAAGGCGGTAGCAAGGGCGGCACGATTGTATTCGAGGGCACGCCCAAGGAGCTGGTGGGCGCGAAGGGTTCGCTGACGGGGGAGTATTTAGAGGCTTAGCTTTCCTGTAATACGGCCAGGATATTTCCGGCCGGGTCCTTGAACCAGGCGATGTCCGGGCCGCGTTTGGCGGTGATGCCGCGGGCGATGCCTTTTTCGTCGGTCATGCCTTCGTAGTGTTCAAATTTGACGTCTTTGGCGGCCAGCTCGTCTACGGCTTTGTCGATGTCTTCGACGGGGAAATTCAGGATAGTGAAGGTGGCGGGTGCGTGATCGTCCTTGGGATACACGAAGACGCCCTTGCCGCCGGTAATCTTGAGGACGAGGCCCATGGGGTTTTCTTCGACTTCGAGTCCGAGGGTCCCGCTATAAAACTTTTTGGCCGCGGCCTGATCATTAACCGAGAAACCGCTGAAGGCTTTGCTATCTTTAAACATATTTTTACTCCTCTATTGTTAATCGTAGTATACAAGACGAGTGAGACTACGACCCCAGTGCTTTTGTATATCGCCTCTGGCGCCTTATCATGCGCCCTGACGAAGTTTCATAAAGACCTCACGAGGTTGCTTTTCCCATTGGCTCAAAGGCGTCTTTGCCGCTATCGCACCCAATTGTTGCCACGCGGCTCGCGCGTGTTCGGCGGAATCCCACAGAGAGGTCGCGAATACTCGTCCGGAGTCATCATCCACCCAGGCACTCATGTCTATGAGGCCTTCGATGGTCTGGGCCGCTTCGGCGAGTGAACGCATTGCTCCTAATAAATCATCAGTGTGCTCTGGTATCGGATAGTGGATAGCTAGGGTGAAGTATTTCATTATTTAGATAATAGCAGGCTATGCTTCGGGCTTTCCAGCGGGCTCCTATTTGACCGGATAAATTATGCCCGCAGTCCTGCTAAGCTCTCAATGAGACTTATCGATATGTTATCGAGCGTGGGAAGAACTTTATCCGCTTCCGAAGTGTCTTGCGGCAGGGCGTTGGGGTTCTTGATCGCGAGGCAATAACATCCAGCGGCTTTGGCGGATTGAATGCCCGATTTGGCGTCTTCCAGGACCACACATTCCTGGGGGTTGAGGCCCAGTCGTCGCGCTACGGTCTGGTAGGTTTCGGGGTGAGGCTTTCCATGCTTGATCTCATTGCCCGTGACGATAACTTTGAAGAAACCGTCAACCTTCAGAGTACTCAGAACAATGTCGAGGTATCTCCTATCGAGAGAAGTCCCAATGGCTAATATCAGGCCACTTTCGTGGAAGCGCTTAATGGACTCGACTACTCCGGGCATGCCCTTTAGGCTGGTGCGGACAAGGCTCATGAAGATTGTGCTTTTATCTTGGAGTAGTACTTCTGCCGATATAGGCAGGCCTAATTCTTCGACCATGCCGGTGGCGATTGCAATTGGTTTCTTCCCGGCCATGGTGGCTCTGAAGCTTTCTGAAAGCTGGCCGAGGCCGGCTCCCTGTCTGCGTAATGACTCATCCCAGGCCTTAACGTGTAACGGCTCTGAATCTACCATGGTCCCATCGACGTCGTAGATAACTGCTTTGATTGTACTCTTACCCATGGGCTGACGCCTCCTTGTTAAGGGTCGCGTAGGATACCCAAAATATCCAGATTTGTAATATCAACCACCATCCGGTTTCCAGCGCCAGCGTTAGTGAGCTATCTCGGAGGGTTAAGTAAGCGAGGAAGGCGACGGTGCTTAGCGCGACAAGCGTCATTGAGGCGTTGCGAAATATCGAGCCGGTAATATTTTTGGAGACCAGAAACATCCCGAGCATAAAGGCAATGGATGATACGAGAAACATCGAATTGTGGACCACGGCGCTCACGGGGTTTTCCGGAGCATATGGAATTATGGCGATAGCTACGAAGCTTACAAGGGACAATGTGAATATCTTTACAGAATTTTTATCATGCTTGCCGACATGGAATCGAAAGAATATCCATAAATTGAGAGCCGCCATCGCGTAACAAGCTGCGAATATGTAGCGCGTTTGGGGCAGAGTAGCAAAATAGCTGATCGGGTGCTTGCCGTCGAAGTACGCGGGTTGAAGGATAAAGAATAGGGCGAGCGCGAGCCACTCAAACATAACAGCCACTAGGCCGCTGTATTTGGCATAGGCGTCCATACGGTTCAAGGTAGCTTTAACCAACTTTCTTAGCAAAGAAGTGCAGGAAGGTGGGGCCCCAATGCGTTGTGTTTGAGCTTTCATTGATGATTTCGAAGCCGGTTTTTAGTAATAGGTTCTTGAGCTCGTCTGGTTGGTAATCCGAGAAATGACGCTCCGGCCATTTCATTTGCTTGTTTTCGCGTAGGCTGTCGAAAT
Source organism: Patescibacteria group bacterium (assembly GCA_028288925.1). Lineage (GTDB taxonomy): Bacteria > Patescibacteriota > Saccharimonadia > UBA4664 > UBA4664 > RYN-427. The sequence continues at coordinate 33,935 of JAQGHG010000016.1, forward strand.
CGCCTTGCATTACCGATATATAGAGAACGCCTTGCTCTTTCAGCATGCTATGAAAGTTCTTCAACGTCGCAGAAGCGTTGGTTTTAGGTATGTGCAAAAACGAGGAGTTGGCCCAGATGCCATCGTAGGTGTCTGGCGGGCTTTCTATATGGCGCATGTCGGCTACAAAAAAAGCGCAATCAGGACAGCGTTTCTCGGCTACGCGTATGAATTCTTCAGATATGTCACACCCCGTTACCGTTAGACCATGGGTATGCAGGTACTCCGGCTCACGCCCTCCGGCGCATCCGACATCTAGCACCGTTTTACCTGACAGACTTGCTATAAAATGGTCGAGGTTTTGTCTGACGGTATCATTGAGTGTCAGGTTGCTAGATACATATTGTTCGTGGATATTGTTGTACGCATACTTAGTTGCCGCGACGTTTCTATCACTAACCGTATCTGCCATTTAGTTTTCTCCTTAGATGTCTTATAGGGTGGACTAACGCGTGATTATTATCGCATGGGTGAGGGCAAATGGAATAGCGCATGACAATGACGAGCGTAAGCGTGGCAGCTGCTGTAGCTAGTTTCTGGCTAGGGATAGTTAATGAAGTTAGAACCTTGCTGAGGGACGTCTATACAACCGAAGCCAGGTAATTATTGAGGTTTTCTATAATACGCTTAGCGCGACGTTCATTTGCCTCGTAGGTATCACCAGCGACAGTTCTCGGAAAAACTATGTTCGGAAGATCTTTATATTCTTGGAAGTTACGCTCACCGGCTGAAAGTTCGAATATTGCGATATTATTATCGCGTTTGACCCAGTCGAAAAACGCCGGCTTATTAAACGGTGTGCCGCCGCTGGCTTGAACGAGTACGCTACCTGGTTTCATCGCACTAAACTCGGCTTCATCCAGTACCACGACATTCGTAGGGGCGCACACAACTACGATTTCGTTTTTACTTAGTAGTTCTGGCATTTCCAGATACTCCACTCCAAGATCTTCCCATGATTGTTTCCGATGAGGGCTAAAATAAGAAGTCCGCATTTTATATGCGAGCGCTAAGTGCGCTATTGCTTGCCCTACTGATCCTAGACCAATGATTCCGATACATTTGCCTTTTAGTTCGCGCTGGCCCGACCTCCACTTATATTTTTCTAAACCGCGAGCAAGACTCACCAGTTGCATAAAGTAGAATTCAGCGACTGCTTCTTTGTCGTGCGACACGATATTGCTGAAAGCAATCCTACGCTTTTTTAGTTCGTCCAAATCTATATTGGCTGTAGAGGTTCCACATAGGTTAACGTACTTTATACTCGGACATGCGTCGAGATACTCTTTCGTGATTTTGTCCCAAGGGCTTATAAGGACAATGTCGGCGTCGCCAGTCCTTGCAATCAGATCTGTTTCTGGGTAAATCTCGGTAGGAAATATGACTTCGTCTGATGATAAGGCGCTAATTTGCTTCTGGGCTTCAGGGGTAACCCGGTAATCAAAAACAGCTATTTTGTGCATGCATTGAGTATAGCAAAGCAAAAAGACTTCCGAAGAAGTCTTTTTTAGACATAGATGCTATGGCTAGGCGTTGTAGGTTGATGAACTGGCCGTCCCGCCCTGACCGGTCCAGTTTGTATGGACGAATTGGCCACGAGGAGTGTCGGTGCGCTCATAAGTGTGAGCACCGAAGTAGTCACGTTGAGCTTGCAGCAAATTGGCCGGTAGCCGTTGCTGGCGGTAGCCATCGAAGAAGGACAAAGCGCTACTAAGGGCGGGCGCTGGAATGCCGCTTAGCGCTGCATCGGATACCGTTCTCCGCCAACCGCCTTGGTTGGCGTCAATGGAGCCGGCAAAGAATGGGTCGAGCAATAGATTTGTTAGATCAGGATTCTTGTCATACGCGGACTTAATATCACCCAAGAAACGGCTTCGGATAATACAGCCGCCGCGCCACATTAGGGCGATACCGCCGTAGTTGAGATGCCAACCGTATTCATCGGCGGCGGCATGCATAAGCATATATCCCTGCGCGTAACTCATTATCTTGGCGGCATAGAGGGCCTGGCGAACGGACTCGATAAACTCGTCGCGATCACCTTTGAACCCGGGATTGGGTCCATGCAGTATCTTGGACGCTTTTAGCCGTTCGTCTTTGAGCGCCGACAGACAGCGGGCGTATAAGGCTTCGGCTATTACGGTGACTGGCTGGCCAAGCTCCGCCGAGCTCATTACCGTCCATTTCCCGGTGCCTTTTTGGCCGGCCGTATCGAGGATTTTGTCCACCAGAGGCGTGCCGTCATTGTCTTTGAACGCTAAGATCTCAGAAGTGATTTGAATCAGGTAGCTATCAAGCTCGCCCTTATTCCAGTCCGCGAAGATGGTTGATAGCTCATCGGCACTGAGGTTCAGCTGTTGCTTCATGATCTGGTAGGCTTCACCGATGAGCTGCATGTCGCCGTACTCGATGCCATTGTGCACCATTTTGACGTAGTGGCCGGCTCCACCTTCGCCAACCCAATCGCAGCACGGAGACCCGTCTTCGACTTTGGCGGCAATGGCCTGGAACATACCCTTGACGTGCGGCCAGGCGGCGGGCGAGCCGCCGGGCATTATGGATGGGCCTTTGCGGGCGCCTTCTTCGCCGCCCGACACACCGGTGCCGATATAGAGCAGCCCTTTTGATTCAACGTATTTCACTCGCCGACCGGTGTCTGTGAATAGAGAATTTCCGCCATCAATGATAATGTCCCCGGCTTCTAGGTGGGGTAATAATTGTTCTATCGCGTTATCGACCGCCTTACCGGCCTTGATCATTAGCATGACGCGCCGGGGAGTCTTGAGCCGCGCGACCATCTCTTCGATGGAATGGGCGCCAATCACATTGGTGCCGGCGGCTTCGTTCTTGAGGAAGTCATCGACCTTGCTGGTCGTACGGTTGTAGGCTACTACGTTGTAGCCGTGGTCGTTCATATTAAGGATGAGGTTCTGGCCCATAACGGCCAGGCCGATTACGGCTATGTCTGCTTGCGGTGTGTTGTCTGTCATAGCTAGAGTTTAGTACAGAACCCGTATCTAGACTAACGCGGTTTGTTTTGCTCGAAAGCCGCGAGCAGTACTCTAGAAAGTTCGGGTTCACTCCGGGCAACAAATTTTGCTTCATCTGTCAGGTCGGCGGCTTTTAGGGCTGCCAGGACGCTTGGAGTGGTGTACATTTTTGCATTGTGGATGGGAAACAGCAGTTCCATCTGGCCGTCTGGTTCGTGTAGCCATGGCCGCTCGGTAACTTCGGGGACCACGCCGGTGGTTTCGCGCAGTATGCGGCGCAGGGCCTCAAAAGCTGTCTCGCCTTGCAAGACAGCTCCGCCGGGAAGGGTCCATTCGGGTGAACTGGACGGTTGGACGGCCAGAATCTTATCGTGCTGGGGGATAATAGCCCGCACCCGCACGAGCCGGTACGATTGCAGCTGAATTTTTTGGCGTTTTTTGGCTGCCCACATTTCAAATACCAGCGTGCCGTACGGGACTACACTTACCATGATCCCAAAAATCGCCCGGCCGCGCGTCCAGCCCAGGCTGCTGTAGGTGGCCAGGACGATGATGACGTAGGCGATATAGAGGGTGCCGTGGATTGAGCCGCCCAGTGGCAGCGCCGCTCCACTCCCCCACAGCCGGTAATGTTCGGCCAGGATGCCGTATATAAGCAAGGTCCAGCCGACACCTTCACTGTAGGCGGAGTATTTAAAGAGGTTCCATGCGTCGGGTTCGGCAAAGAACTTAAAGGTGTCGATTTTTTTAAAGAATTGCAGGGGGCGCCTCTCTTGTATATTGCTGTTTAGTATAACAGGCAGTGAGGGGCGCTTGCCTGGGCGCTATGGCTGGGCTGTGATTGGGATTTCGAAGTCTGTAGAGTGCCTATGCTAAAATACCCGCCTAATAACTGCCGAAGTCATCAATCCGAATGTCCTTAGCCGCAACGCCAGTTTCTCTCAAGAATGACAGAGTATCTTGGACCATTCCGCGCGGACCCGCGATGTAATAGTTATGAGCTGCGTCCTTGATGAGCGAGAGCAGCAGTTTCTTACGCTCTTTACGCTTAAGTTCCTGAGTCATAATGTATTCGATGGAGACATTAGGTAACCTTTGCCTCCAATCGTCTAGCTCCTGTTTGAAGAGAAAATCCTGAGTCTTGTTGAGATACATAAGCTGAACTTCATCATTAGACCGGGTATCGTACATTTCTTTGAGCATGCTTCGAAAGGGAGCAATACCAATACCGCCGGCGATTAGAACACTGGTACGGTTATCTTTTAGATGAAAGCCGTAATCATTACCATACGCGCTGATATACATCTTCTCGCCGGCTTGTACGGTCTGTAGCTTTTTTTTGAATGGGCTGACTCCGACGCGAAACGATATCGCAAGCCCGCCCTCCGATGGTGACGACGAGAGAGTGTACGTTTTGCCGCCCCTGTAGCTAGTATCAGCAAAATCGACATCTATCCAGTCGCCAGCTTCGTATATAAAGTTGACAGGGCGTTCGAATATTACAGTTTTGTACTCGGATTGGTCTTGCCGTAATTGCTTAACGGTTAGTTCGATTTGTGCATCTTTATGGACCATATAGAACACAATAAACTAAAACGAGACTATTTGCCGCTAAACAAAAACCCAAATATATTCAAGAACCAAGGTTTGCTCTCAACTTTTTCGACGCCTGTCACCACATTCACACTCGCCGTCTCGTGAGCGTCAAGCGGAAAAATGCCCAAGAAGCTAACATGCTTCACGCCCTCAGCCCGCAACACTACGCTTGTGCTAGCCGCTGCCGGCTTGGGATTATCTTCCACCGTCAGGGGGGCCGTAGTGGTACCGTGCTCCAGCTCCACTTCCGCCGAGGTGATCTGGTCGAGCTTGTCGGCTAGTTCGTCTTCCGCCTTCGCCGGCGTCAGCTTTAACTCGACCGTCCCCTCGCCCGTCACTACCAGAAGCTTGTCGGACTTGGCGTCAACCGTTACCGGAAACTTCGTGCCGGCCGTGGCCGCGCCATCTACCAGCTTAAAATGGTCGCCTTCGAGCTTTATCTTAACTGTTCGCTTCTTGCCGCTGGAATCAGTGCTCGAAACGCTTACCGATTCGCCGCCTTTTAGCTCGGTCTCGCTTTGCACTTTACCGTTTACTAGCGTTTGCCGGATAGATTTTCCGTTCTTGCGCTCCACGCGAACCACCTTAGCGCTGGAATCATCGCTTAGCTTGCTCGCGATGGTATCACCGGCTTCGTGGGTGAGCTCGACTGAGTTGATGTGCTCCGGTTCCGGAGTCTTGGTGGTCGCGCCCGGAGACGTCGAAGTACTCTTGCCGGATGTACCGCTGCCCGAGGAGCCTCCGGACGTAGTTTCGCCGCCGGAGTGCTCGGTAGCATCATGGCCGGCCGGGGTGGGAGTGGCGGCCACCGGCGTACTCGTTGGAGTATCATCAGCTCCGTGCTGGGCTAGGATAGCTTGGCTACTCAAGAGGACGAGAGCCGCGCTCGCGGCAGTGGCGGTTAATAATCGGCCCTTTTTCATGTTGGGTATTCCTCTTATGGTTACCTCTAACTGTAAAGGAGCTGAGACGTGGTGTAAACCTTTTTAGCACCCACTAGCTAGATAGAACTACCGATCAAGTGGCCGATGAACGCGGTGATGGCCATCGCGGCGCCCCCTCCGAAGAAAACGCGGCTGGCGGCGATCACCTTGTGGCCTCCTCCTATCAAGGCGCCCACGGCTCCAGATATGCCCAGAGCTACCATGGAGGCGATGACGATGGCCCATAGACTCGCGTGCCCACTCGATGAAATGGCGGCCAAGATCGGTATTGCCGCCCCGAGCGAGAAGGCCACAGCTGACGCCATTGCCGCCTGCGCGGGGTTGGCGAGAGCCATGTGGTCTATGCCTAGCTCGTCTCTGGCATGGGCCGCGACCGCGTCGTGGTCGTGAAGCTGCCGGGCGACCTCTTTAGCCAAGCTTTTATCCAGCCCACGCTGCTCATATATGTGGGCCAGCTCGGCTAGCTCTTCATTTGGATTGTTCCGCAGCGAACGGCTTTCGATGGCGATGTCGGCTTTTTCCGCGTCTCTTTGGGAGCTGACCGATACATACTCCCCTATCGCCATAGAGAGCGCCCCGGCGGAGAGCCCGGCGATCCCGGACGTGAGTATCGTGGAGTGGCTCGCCGAAGCGGCTAGTACCCCGAGCATTATGCTGGAAACGGAAACTATGCCATCGTTTACGCCCAATACGGAGGCTCTTAGCCAGGCCGATCTGTGCGACTTGTGTTGTTCTTCTGGGTGGGGGCTGGC
>JAQGHG010000021.1 GCA_028288925.1 Patescibacteria group bacterium
AGGGCTAGGGTATAGGCAATATTGGCCCCAACTCCACCGTGGCTATCGTGCAGCTCTTTGAGGAAGATGGATATCGAGAGGGACTCGAGCTTCTCGGGGCGGATGTGATCGGTGTAGCGGCCGGCGAAGCTCATAATGCGGTCGATGGCGATGGAGCCGGAAATGACGATGGGGGCTGTTTTCATGAGATTAATACTATCAGATTAATCCTTACGAGGCGGATTTCGCCGGCGTCTTGGTGTGGAGATTCTCGAGGTAGTGCTGGGCATCGAGCGCGGCCATGCAGCCGGTGCCGGCCGAGGTGACAGCTTGGCGATAGAGGCGGTCTTGCACGTCGCCGGCGGCATAAATGCCAGGCTTGCTGGTGGCGACGCCCTGGGTGACGATGTAGCCGCCCTCGTCGAGCTCGAGCTGGTCCTTGAAGAGCTCGGAGTTGGGCGTGTGGCCGATGGCCACGAAGAGGCCTTCGACGGCCAGGGTGGACTCCGCGCCGGTGACGGTGTCGCGGAGGGTGGCGCCGGCGAGCTTGGCTTCGCCTTCCAGGCCGATTACCTCGGCGTTCCAGTGGAATTTGATCTTGGGATCGGCGTGAGCGCGGTCCTGCATGACTTGGCTGGCGCGCAAGCTGTCGCGGCGGTGAATGATAGTGACGCTGTCGGCGAACTTGGTGAGGAAGGTGGCCTCTTCCATGGCCGAGTCGCCGCCGCCGACCACCGCGATGTCTTTGCCACGGAAGAAGAACCCGTCGCAGGTGGCGCAGGTGGATACGCCGTGCCCCAGGAGGCGCCATTCGGCATCGAGCCCGAGCATGACCGGCTTGGCGCCGGTGGATACAATGACGGTCTCGGCGCGATACTCGGTCTCGTCGACCCACACGCGGTAGGGACGGGCGCTAAAGTCGACTTTGGTGGCGCGTTTAGTGAGGATCTCCGCACCGAACTTGGCGGCTTGCGCCCGCATCTTCTCCATAAGCTCGGGGCCTTGCGTATCGAGCACGCCGGGAAAGTTTTCGATCTCGGTGGTGTTCATGAGCTGACCGCCCGGCTGGTCGCCGGGGCCTTGCGCTTCGCCTTCGATGAGCAACGGCTGGAGGCTCGCGCGGCCGGCGTAGATGGCGGAGGTGAGGCCGGCCGGTCCCGAGCCTATGATAATGAGATTACGAACGTCAGCCATTTTAGTATTTCTCCCGTATATGAATGTTAGGCCAGAGCCGCGCTGACGAAGCCGGTGAGGCGGTCTTTGGTAGCGAGCCCGACGAGGTGGTCGATGGGCTGGCCGTTTTTAAACATCATGAGTGTAGGCAGACTCATGACATCGAGCTTCTGGGCCAGTTCCGGATTTTCGTCCACGTTGAGCTTGGTAACTTGGACCCGGCCTTCAAATTCCGCGGCCACCGCATCGATGGTCGGTTCCATGGCCTTGCATGGTACACACCAGGATGCCCAGACTTCCATTAGCACCGGTTTGCTCGAAGCTAATACTTCCTCATCGAATGTTGCGTTGGTGACATGCTTGATCACTCGGATCTCCCTCTTTTTATACTCGCGATTTCTGAGCCGAAATAAAGAGAGGAATTTACCCGCCCCCTATCGGTTTGCCTTCCCACATTAGCACTAATCGCGCGCTAGTCTAGTGGTTTTTTTGCTCCGAACTCGTTTGTGGTTTTAATGTTGACGGCCACAACATGTAGCGTCCATAATGCTAACGTAGCACAACTCGTTGTGGTGCAGCAACTATAAAAATTATGCGTAACAGTCTGGCTGGAGGTAGAAAAGCACATGCTTTGCCCGTTCTGCGAACATGGCGATACGAAGGTAGTAGATAAGCGCGAAAGCGATGCTACTTCGACGCGCCGGCGGCGAGAATGCCTGGGTTGTCATAAGCGCTTCACCACGTATGAGCGTGTCGATCAGATCGACATCGTGGTAGTGAAGCACGACGGCCGCAAAGAGAGCTTTAACCCCGACAAACTACGCGCCGGCATAATGCTCGCGACCAAGAAGCGGCCCGTCACGAACGAACAGGTAGAGAAGATCGTCGACGGTGTGGAGGCTGAGCTGAGAAACGCCAAGATGCGCGAGGTGCCCGCCGACCTCATCGGAGCGATGGCCATGGAGAAGCTCAAAGATATCGACCATGTGGCCTACCTCCGATTTGCTAGCGTTTGCCGTGATTTTGATGATGTGCAGTCGTTCCAAAAAGAAGCCAAGGAGCTATTGCACACCCCGCCCGAGTAGTTGGCCAGGACGAGAAACATTAAAAAATAATCGCAGGGGAACCCGTTTTATGAGTACGCCGCAAGCTTTGCTCGACAATAATATTGAAGCCGAATCGCCGGAAGACCGGGAGCGTCTCGAAGAGCTCTACCTCATCGGCAAGAAGGTTCCGGCTGTGCCCGATGACCTGCCGGACCCGAGCTATTCGGAGAATGCTTGGTATATCGGCCGGACCCGGTACGCCTTCCGCGACAAGGACGGCACGCCCATCGAGTCGCCCAAGCAAATGCTGTGGCGGATTTGTTACAACATCGCGACGGCCGAGCGGCTCTACAGCGAGAACCCGCGCGAAGCTCATATGGAAGTGGCCCGTGAGTTCTACAAGACGATGGCGCGCCAGGAATATGTGGCCAACACCCCGACTATGCTCAACGCCGGCAAACCCAACCAGCAGCTCTCGGCCTGCTTCGTGCTGCCCGTGGAAGACAACTTGGATGCCATTTTGGCCTCGGCCTTTGATATGGCCAAGATCCACAAGAGCGGCGGCGGCACCGGATTTTCGTTCTCGAAGCTGCGGCCCAAGGGTGATGTCATCCAGAGTTCCGGTGGTACCACCACGGGACCGATCGCCTTCATGCAGGCCTACAACGACATCACCTCGCAGATCCGCCAGGGCGGCGTGCGGCGCGGCGCGAACATGGGCATCCTGCACTACACCCACCCCGATATTTTGCTCTTCTCGGTGTACAAGGTGGATGAGTTTTCGCTGACCAACTTCAACATCTCGGTAACGGTTGATGAAGCGTTTTATAAGGCGGTCGAGCGCGACGCCGAGCACCTGCCGGCCAATTATGAGGACGATCTCGACTTCGAGACGATCATTGGCGAGGCGCGCGAGGCGCACCAGACCCGCGACCTCGACCTTAAGCTGGTACGGCTCGACGCGGTGGTAAAGAAATTGCACGAGTGGGCCGATGAGAAGGACCCGAACCGCGGTTACGCATTGGTAAACCCGCACTCCGGCAAAGAAGTTGGCCGTTTGAACGCCAAGAAGATGTATGACCTCATCACCCGACTGGCGTGGCAGTACGGCGACCCGGGGATGATCATGATCGACCGGATCAACAACTCCCGCGCCAACCCGACGCCGCAGTTAGGCATGATCGAAGCGACCAACCCGTGCGGCGAGCAGCCCCTGCTCCCCTACGACGCCTGTACGCTCGGCCAGATTAATTTGAGCAAGTTTGTAAACAACGACGCCACCGATTTCGACTGGGACCGCCTCAAGACCATGGTGCACCTAGGCACCCGCTTCCTGGATGACGTACTGGACATGAACGAGTACCCGATCGAGCAAGTGCGCCTGACGACCCGTGCCATCCGCCGCATCGGCCTAGGCATCATGGGATTTGCCGACTCGCTACTGCAGATGGGCATCGGCTATAACACCGAGGAAGGTCTAAAAGTAGCCGAGAAGGTGATGAAGTTCATCCAGGCTGAGTCAGACGCCGCATCGGTAGACTTGGCCCGCGTGCGTGGCGTATTCCCGGCCTTCAAAGGCTCGATCTACGACAAGCCGGGCGAGATTCGCCCCCGTAACGGCGCCCGCACCACCATCGCCCCCACGGGTACTACGGCCATGCTGGCGGACTGCTCCAGCGGGTGTGAGCCGCTCTTTGCCCTGACATACGCCAAGAATACCATCGAGGGCAAGCGCATGTTCCAGTCGAGCCGCTACTTTGAGAAGGCCCTGAAGGACCGCGGACTCTACTCGGTGGAGCTGCTCGAGAAGATCCAGGAGAACAAGGGCTCCATCCAAAATATGCCGGAGCTGCCCGAAGACTTGCGCCGCGCCTACGTGGTAGCCGGTGACATTACGCCGGAATGGCACATCAAGGTGCAGGCGGCTTTCCAGAAGTATACCGACAATGCCATCTCCAAGACTATCAACTTCAACAATGACGCCACCGTAGACGACGTACGCAAGGCCTACTGGCAGGCTTACGAGACGGGCTGCAAGGGCATCACGATCTACCGCGACGGCAGCCGGGACAAGCAGATTCTAGAGACCAAGAAAGAGGGTTCGTACTACGACCAGCTAGCTGGCAAGAAGGCCGGATCTAGCGAGAAGGCGCTGATCGGCGTGCCGGTAGAGATGAAGGCGCGGCCTGAAGCGCTAGGCGGCAGGACCTACACGGTGGTCACCCCCATCGGCAAGGCCTTCGTGACCATCAACGAAGATCCAGAAGGCAACATCTTCGAGGTGTTCATCCACCTCGGCCGGGCAGGCTCAGACATCATGGCCGACGCGGAGGCCATGGGCCGGCTGATTTCCTTGGCCTTCCGCATCCCGACGCCGTTCGCATCGGACCGGATCGCCCAGAACGTGGTCGACCAGCTGGCGGGCATCGGCGGCTCGAGCTCGGCCGGATTTGGGCCGCAACGGGTGCGCTCGCTGGCCGACGCGGTGGCGAAGGTGCTGCGCGAGCACGAGGAAGCCAAGACCGGCGAGCTTCAGAGCCGGACGACGCAATTGAACGTATCGGCCGGGACGCCCGCCCCGACCCTGGGCAGCGAAGGTACCGCGCCCGCTCCGGCGGCCGGGACGGCTACAGCCACCTTGGAGCGCCCGTTCTCTTCTAGCTCTTCGCTGGATATGGCCGACATGTGTCCGGACTGCGGCAACGCCTCCCTGCGGTTCATCGAGGGCTGCCAGAAGTGTGAGATTTGCGGCTTTAGTAAGTGCTAAGTTAACAGCTCGGGTCCTGGTAGATTTCTGAAATGGCTTTGGACAACTTCCTGCTCGCATCGACGAACGCTATCCGTCTCTTCAGTGAACCGGTATCTGAACCTGCGCCGATTTGCTCGCAGGGAGTTGTCCTTCGCCTCCACCCGTATTTCCTACCGGGCCGGCTAACCATAAGGTGACGAAAATGCCCCCACAAGAACTTCGCGAATCTGATCAAGGCCTGGTGATTGTCTACACTGGTGATGGCAAGGGTAAGACGACGGCGGCGATGGGGTTGGCGTTGCGGGCCGCCGGATACGGCAAGAAGGTGTTGGTGATACAGTTTGTGAAGACCTGGTTTACGGGGGAAAAAGGGGGTTTTGAGCACTTGCCCAACGTCGAATTTGTGCAGGCGGGCAAGGGCTTTTACAAGATCTTGGGCGATAAATTGCCCGAACAGGAGCACGTAGAAGCGGCCAAGACGGCTTTTGATCTGGCGCGGGCCAGGATCATCTCAGATGAGTACGATGTGGTGGTGTTGGATGAGATTATCGGCTCGATAACGGGCGGCCTCCTGGAGCTCGAACCGGTCCTGGAGCTGCTAGACGTCAAACCACCCCAGCTCGACCTAGTACTGACAGGCCACCGCGGCAAGGAGCTGCCTACGCTGCTGGCGCGGGCCGATCTGGTGACCGAGATGGTGAAGATTAAGCATCCCTATGACGCGGGGATTTTGGCCAAGAAAGCAATCGACTACTAACAAAGGAGGTTTTAGATGAATAAACGAATTATCGGAGCGTTCGTGGCCGTAGTATTGGTGGGCGGCACTATTGGCGCCGGTTTGGGTTTGCAGCAGCGAGCGGCCAGACAGTCCGCCGGGCGGGTCCAGTCGGCTGCCGTTACGCCGTCTCCAGTGGCTACTCCGGGTACGGTAAGCTACGCGGGCGTGGCAGGCAAAACGGCTTTGGAATTACTGAAGACCAAGGATCCCGCCGTAGTGGCCAAGGGCGAGGGCGCGAATGCCTTCGTGACGACTATCAACGGCTACAAGGCCGATGACGCTAAGAAAGAATATTGGTCTCTCTACGTAAATGGCAAGGTGAGTGAGGTAGGCGCGGGATCTTACGTAAGCAAGGCCGGCGACCAGATAGAATGGAAGATCGAGAAGTACTAAGGAGGGTGAGCGGTGAAGAATCTCAACAAGTCCCGGGCGATAGCGGCAACCTTGGTGGCCACGGCGGTGCTGTGGCGGGTGGTCAACTGGCACTATAGCTGGGCGCCGAACCTGGAGATCGTAACGGCCTCCACGCTGGTGGCGGGGGCGTTGCTGTCGCGGCGCATGGTGCTGGTGGTGCCCTTGGGCATCATGGCCGCTTCGGATCTGATCATTAGCAATTCTTCCATCTTGCTGTTTACGTGGTCGGCGTTTGGGCTGATTGGGCTGGGGAGCTTGGCGCTGCGGCGGCTCAAGAGCTCGCCCGGCAAGCTGATGCTGGCGTCGGTGGGAGCGGCGCTGGCAGGGTCGGTGTTTTTCTTTATATATACCAATTTTGGGGTGTGGCTTCTGGACGACGGCGCAATGTACGACAAGACCTGGCAGGGCTTGGTGCAATGCTACGCGATGGGGTTGCCGTTTTACCGGACCATGTTGCTGGGTAATATGGTGCTGGTGCCGGCGTATTTCGCGGCGGCGCTGTATGGGCCCGGCATGGTGCGGGCGCTCAAGGAGCGGTATCGTACCCGTCTGGCCGGAGTTGCGCGTTAGCGTAATTTAGAGCCGGGGTGTGCGGCGGTATTCTTGCTCGGGTGATTCGTGTTCGCGCTTCTTCATGAGCCAGTAACGGGCTTCCAGGCCGCCGGCGACGAGCAGTATGAGTATGAGAATCGCGACGAAAGGCCCGGCGGTGAGGCGGAAGCTGCCGCTCGGGGCGGCCACCGCGATGGGCGTGGGCGACGGCGAAGGGTTGGGGTCGACTACTTTGACGTCCCAACTGATGACATCGCCGGGCGTGGCGTTGCCGCCGGGGGTGACCTGGAATTTGTAGGTGGTAGAGGGCACCGCGAAGGTGTAAGTGAGGCTAGCTTTGCCGGCCGGGTCGGTGGAGAGCGACCAACGGGTGAGCTCTTTGGTGCCACTGGGCGTATCGCGGGTAAGACTAATGGTAAACGGCCGGTTGGGCGCTATCACGGTCGTGATGGGGCTGGTGCCATAGGCTTTGGCATCGCAATCGAGGGTGGGCCGGGCGTAGACGGTGAGTAGATAGGTATACTCGGTCTTGACGACGAGGGGGCTGGGAGAGCCTACGATCTCGTGTCTGACCTGGAAATTCTGGAGGCACTCTCCCCCGCTGGAGCCCCGGCTGATCGTTTGGCGCACCACGCGGTCGATGCAGACGGCTGGATTGCTAGCAGGGTTGGCGCGGGCCGAGACCACCAGCGTATCGCCAACGACGAAGCCGGTGGGGTCGGTGATGCGGCGGCCGTCGACTTCGACGAGGTTGGGGTTTTCGCAAACCGGCCAGGCATATTGGTACTTATCGTCATGAAAGGTCAGGACGTAGCCGAGAAGCCCCTGTTTTTTGTTGACCGTAGCGGTGGCAGTGGTTTTGGTGGATTGATCAAGCAGCACGCCCGGAATGTTAACGGTGCCCGGCGGCACAGGCGCAGGCGAAAGGGCGGCCAACGCGGCAACCGGCAGGCAAGCTAGCATGATGATGGCTATAATTCGGCGAAGCATAACTAATATGATTGTAGCAGATTCTTAGCGGTATTCCGGATTCTCGAAATCGAAGCGGGCTCCGGCGTCCCACTGGCTGCGTTGGTTGCCATAGGCGGGCACTCCCCCGTTGGATTTGAGCATTTTCGCGAGGTGCATGAGATTCCAGGTCATAAAGGTGGCGTTGCGATTGGTAAAGTCGCTCTCGGGGCCGCCCGAACCGGGGTCGAGGTAGCTGGGGCCGGGGCCGACCGGACCGATCCAACCGGCGTCGGCCTGCGGCGGGATGACGCAGCCGAGGTGCTGTAGGCTGTAGAGGATGTTCATGGAGCAGTGCTTGATGCCGTCTTCGTTGCCGGTGATGATGGCGCCGCCGACTTTGCCATAGTAGGCGTATTGGCCGGCGTCGTTGAGCTCGCTGGAGTTGCCGTAGAGGCGCTCGATGACGCGCTTGGTGACCGAGCTATTATCGCCCAGCCAGATAGGCCCGGCGATCACGAGGATGTCGGCGGCCTGGACCTTTTTGTAAATCTCGGGCCATTCGTCGCTGTCCCAGCCCTGCTCGCGCATGTCCGGGTAGACGCCGGTGGCGATGTCGTGGTCGACGGCGCGGATGACCTCGGTTTGGACACCGTGTTCGTCCATGATATGGCGGCTAACATTGACGAGGCCCTCGGTGTTGCTGACGGCCGGGGATTTCTTGAGCGTGCAGTTGAAGAAGAGGGCTGAGAGTTCGGAGAAGTCCCATTCTGGGCCTGGTTTAGTGATAGGCATGTGCGGTCCCTCGGTTATATACATTATTTACAGGAGTGGAGATGGGCGGCCGGACGTGAACCTCAGCGGTACAACTAAAGTATAGGCGGGGGCTAAATTCTAGCCAATACTTCGCATACGTCGAACAATTTCATACCGGCAAGTTATTCTCCCAGCGCCGTGATACCCGGCCGATGGTAGCGGCAATTAGATATATGAGGCTGGCCACCGTAAGAATCGTAAAGCTCGGCGGGAGACGAGGCGCGGCGTAGGCCAGCACGAGACCTAGCCACACGGAGAGGATAGCAAAAGCGGCGGAGAACCACATAGCCCGGAACGGTCGGCTAGTGAGGCGGTGAGCCGCGCCGGCAGGGGCCGCTAGCAAGCCCAGGACGAGCAACGCGCCGACGGCCCCGGTGGCCTCGGCGGTGGTAATGCCTACGAGTACCAGGAAGACCAGGCTGATAGCTTGCACATGAACCCCACGGGCCGCCGCTACCGCTTGATCAAGGCTGGCGAAGAGCAGTGGGCGGGCCATGACAACCACAGCTACACTCACCACTGCCCCTATCCAGGCCGCCGCTACCGCCTCGGGATGGCTGAGTCCAAAGATTGACCCGAATAGCGTATTAATGCCTTTGGTGCCGTTGGCGGCGCTGTTTGAGGTGGTGTAAAGCGTCAGAAATAGCGCGCCAAGGCCAAGGACCCAAGCAAAGAAACCGCCGATCACGACATCGTCGGCCCGGCCGCGCGCGCCCACCAGTCCGAGGCCGACGGCCGCCGCGATAGTGAAGGCGAAGAGCCCCAGCCGGGCGTCAAAGCCAAACACCAAGGCGGCCAGCGCTCCGGCGAATGCCACGTGACCAAGCGCGTCGCTGCTGAAGACTTGACCCCGAAGCACCAGGAAATACCCGGTGAGACCTGAGGCTAAGGCAATACCCGTGCCGGCGATGAAGGCATTGCGGATGAAGTCGTGAGCCAGCATATTACTGAGCCACATAACGTCTCCTTGCGCTCCGGCGCCAAATGAGCGCCAAGAGGTAGCCGGCGAAGGCGAAGGTAGTAATGAAGAACCCTAGCGGATATGGGGAATAAAAAGCCACAATCAAACTGAGCCAGGTGACAGCCAGGCCGATGGCGACGGCAAGGGTGATGCTCAAGACTGGATTGGGCGTTAATAATTGGGCGGTAGCAGGCGGTAGTACCAGCAGGGCGAATGCCAATAACGCGCCGGTTATCTGGCTGACCTCGGCCGCCGCCAGCCCCAGTAAGACGAGGAAGGCTACCGATAGCATTCTTACAGGAACCCGGCGGGCTAGGGCGACGTCAGGGTCGGTGGCGGCGAAGAGGAGCGGCCGGCCCATCACGGCCAATGCGGCCAAGGAGATAAGACCAACGATCAGCAGTGTCACAACTTGGCTGTCATTAATGCCCAGAAAACTACCAAAGAGCAACGAATTGACACCGTTTAGCGCGCCGTGATAGAGGCTCACGAAGAGAAAACCGGCCGCCAAGGCAAAGGCTTGTACCGTCCCAATAACCGCGGACTCTTCGCTGAGGGCGGCGCCGGGCTGACCGCCGCGTTTGGACGCGATGGCTATAATGAGCGCCGCCGAGATACTAAAGGCAAAGAAGCCAAAGGTGGCGCTCACCCCCAGCAGTGTGGCGGCGGCGGCCCCCGGAAAAGCCACGACAGCCAAAGTGTGTCCGCCAAAGCTTTGGCGGCGCAGCACCATGAACCAGCCAATGATGCCGGCGGCAATGGCGACGATTGTCCCGGCGCGGAACGCGTTGACCATAAAATGGTAGGTAAATATTTGGTTTAGGCTATCGAACATGGCGGTTCCCATGGGCCGCTGGGGCTTCGGGCTCCCCCACCACGACCAACCGTCCATTGGCCGCCTTCAGGACTTCGATCGGCACGCCATAGAGGCGCGTGAGCATTTCGCTGGTGATGATATCACGCGGTTTGCCCGCCACGATACCGCCGTGAGCGATATACACCACTTTGTCGAGATAGCCGAGAATGGGGTTTACGTCGTGAGCCACCATTATGACCGTCACGCCCTCGTCACGGCAGATCTGCCGGATGAGCGCCGCGACCGAACTTTGATTGGTGAGGTCGAGGCTATCGAGCGGCTCGTCCAGGAGGAGGAGTTGGGGGCGGGGGGCGAGCGCCTGGGCGATTAAGAGCCGCTGCTGCTCCCCTCCGGAGAGCTCGCCGATGGGCCGCTCGGCGTAGCTACCGGCGCCGACCAGCTCGACTACCTCCGCGACGCGGGCTTCGGCCTGGCGCTGGCGCGGGCCGCCGAAGATACCCAGCAGCGGCACGCCCCAACGGTGGCCGTCCAACCCCAGCCTCACCACATCGACGCCGCGAATGCGCATACTGGCATCGAAGCTGCGGCGCTGGGGCAAGTAGCCGATTTGACCGTTGGCCCGGCCCGGTGCGGCGCCTATCACCCGTATCTGGCCGGCACTCAGAGGCTGGAGCCCCAGAGCAGCCTTGATGAGCGTGGACTTGCCGGCACCGTTGGGGCCCAACACCGCCACAAACTCCCCTTGCCCAATGCGAACGTTGGCATCGCTCCAGATGGTCCGCCGACCGATACGAGCTTCGGCACGGAGGAGTTCGAGGGCGGGGGGCTGCTGGGCGGTTTGAGGCATATTATCTTCCGGTAGCTTTGGCTAGATTATCACGTAAGCGCCGCAATTGGTCCACTTGCCAGTCTTGGAAGCTGCTATTGGCCGGCACGGGTGTTTCGGTGATGGTGACCACGGGAATACCGGCGGTCTTGGCCTCATCAACCTGACGCGTGACATCGGGGGAGGAATTTTGACTGTTGTAGACGTACACTTTGATCTGCTTTCCGGTAATTTGCTGGTCGGTGGCGGCTTTGTCGGCCGCGGTCGGGTCGGTGCCTTCGCTCATGGCGGTGAGGAAACTTTCCGGTGTGATGAGATTGAGGCCGAGCGATTTCGCTAAAGGCGTAAAAATGCTTTCCGAAGCGCCGACTGAAACCCCTGCGTACTTGGACTTTATTTCGCTAATAAGCGCATTATACTGCTTGAGGCCGTTATTTTCATAGGCGGTCCGCTGTTGGTCGAAGTAGGCGGCATCGGCGGGGCGCAGGACCTTATAGCTCTCGGTGATGTGGGCGATGACGGCACGCACGCTCTCGGGCGAATACCACTGGTGAGGGTTTCCGCCGGGTGCGATACCAACCAGATCACCTACCTTGAGCGTCTTGGCCGAGGTTTTACTGGCGGATAGGAGTTTGTCCATCCATGGGTCGTAGCCAATCCCGTTGATGATGACGTACCGCGCATCGGCCACTGTCCGGCTGTCGGCGGCGGTCGGCTCGTACGAGTGCGGGTCAGTGTCGGGGTTGTTAATGATGTTTGTGACTTTTACACGGTCGCCGCCAAGCTGGGCCGCGATGGAACCCCAAAAGTTCTCGGCGGCCACTACTCTGATGGCTCCACTCTGGCTACTGCTTTGGCTGCCGGGCTTGGCGGCCAAAGCTAAGCCGACAACCACCGCGATAATGATTATAACGGCGATGAGGGTAGGGATATTTGATCTTAACGACGAAGCATTATCTGGGCTCGGCCCTTGGGATTTCATGGAGACTCCTTTTGTGATGGTGTTTAAGTCTGTAGGGTACGGGAATTGAACTTTAATTGCAAATTTGTCGCAATTGGGTTATGATTCTGCAAATGATTGATAAATTTAAGCAACATCTCAAGCACGCCGGCCAAAAGGTTACCCAGCCGCGACTGGCGGCTTTCGCCTTTCTACAGGAACACGACCCCACTACGGCGGCGGCGATGATTGAGTATTTGGCGCCGGCGATTGACCGGGCAAGTGTCTACCGGGCCTTGGCGCTATTTCGCAACCTGGATATTGTTCACGACATTGTGGCAGGCGGTCACCGAATGATTGAGTTGACCGATAGTTTTGACAGCCACCACCATCATCTTTCTTGCACGCGGTGCGGACAGCATGAAAGCATCGAAGACGATGAGATCGAGCGGCAGCTTTCGGCGGTCGCGCGGGCACGAGGCTTCGCGCCGACGAGCCACCAGATCCAGATCAGCGGGCTATGCCGGATGTGCCGGCAAGCATAAGGGTCTTTAGCCTTTTTGCATTTTTGGTACAATACTCGCATAAGTAGAGGAACAACAATGGCCAAACATACTGAGGTAACGAAGGATTACGGCGCCGGCGGAGTGGCGTTGGCGGGTTGTTTTATCGGCGGCGTGGGTGTTGGCTTGGCGATCAACCCTCAATCTATCCTTCCGGGAGCAATTATTGGCTTGGGCGTGGGCCTGGTCGTGATGGCGGTGATGGCACGTTCGCACTAATCGTACGGATACACCGGAGCGGGGGTAGAAGTGCAGCGTATTAAGTATTTCTTTGGATTCTTCCCGTCGGAGCTGTTTTATAGGCTCTCGGCGGTTTCGGTGTGTTTTTGGGCGCCTATCGCATTGTTTGTAGTGCTGGCCAACGAGGTAAAAGAGCACGAGCTCTTATACGGGGATTACGCGATCTTGCAGGCTATCCATAGCATGGCGTCGCCGGCCCTGGACGGGCTGGCCATGGTCATAACCAATGCCGGCGGCCCAGGATTTATTTTGGCCGCCACGCTCATGCTGACGCTGGTACTCGCCCGGCGCCGACAGCGGCGGCTAGCGAGCTTCGCAATGTTCGCCGTGGGCAGCGCGGTGGTGATGAACACAGTTCTGAAACTGATCTTCCAGCGCAGCCGGCCGTCGCTTTGGCAGACGCTCGTGACCGAGAAGAGCTACTCGTTTCCGAGCGGTCACGCCATGGCCAGCAGCGCCTTGGCCTTTGCGGTGATCGCTTTGTGTTGGCATACCAAGTGGCGCTGGTACGTAGTCGCGGGCGCCACGGCATACTTTGTCGCGGTGGGGCTGAGCCGGGTGTATCTGGGAGTGCACTATCCGTCCGATGTGCTAGGAGCGTGGTGTATTAGCCTGGCGTGGGTGGTTACGATTTATGCGGTGGCGCGGAAATACGGCAACCGGTAGCCGGCTACTGGCTCGACGCGAGTGGGATAGTTACGCATCGGCGGCCGGCCGGCTATCGTTGTCATCGAGTTTCTCTCTAAAGGCCGGCTTTTTGGCGGAGGGCTTATTTTTGGTTTTTGGCGCGCCGGCAGGCTCATCCGTGGGCTGGAAGATGACATTGTCTTCGTGATCGTCGTAGGTGACCCGGATGGTGGAACCTTCTGTGATATGGCCGCTTAATATTTCTTTGGCGAGCCGGTTTTCGAGTTCGCTTTTGATGACGCGGCGCAGTTGGCGGGCGCCGTACTCCGGTATGTAGCCGGCCTCGGCCAGGTGGTTGACGAACGAATCGTCGAACATAAGCTCAATGCCTTGTCCGCGGGCCAGGCGTTTTACCCGCTCCAGCTGCAGGCCGGCGATTGATTTGATCTGATCTCTGGTAAGGGCGTGGAAGACGATGATCTCATCGACGCGATTGATAAACTCGGGGCGGAAGTGAATCCGCAGTTCTTCCATGAGTTGGCTTTTGAGCTGGTCATAGGACTGCTTGCCTGCTTTCTGGCGAGTGAGGTTGTCCTGGATGATATGGGCGCCGAGGTTTGAAGTGGCAATGATGATGGTGTTGGAGAAATCAACCACCCGCCCCTTGCCGTCGGTGAGCCGGCCGTCATCGAAGACTTGCAGGAGAATGTTGTGAACGTCGGGGTGAGCTTTTTCGATCTCGTCGAGCAGCAGCACGCTGTAAGGCCGGCGCCGGATGCGCTCGGTGAGCTGGCCGCCTTCGTCGTAGCCGACATAGCCGGGCGGAGCGCCGATGAGGCGCGAGACGGTGTGACGCTCCATGTACTCGCTCATGTCGATGCGGGTAACGGCCTCTTCATCGCCGAAGACGATCCAGGCCAGCGTCTTGGCCAGTTCGGTTTTGCCGACGCCGGTGGGGCCGAGGAATATAAAGGTGGCGACGGGCCGGTGGCCTTCGGTGAGGCCGGCGCGAGAGGCACGGATGGCGTCGGAGACGGCACTTATGGCCTCGTCCTGGCCGATGACGCGCTCGTGTAGGCGCTCTTCGAGCTTCAGCAAGCGGTCTTTTTCGGCTTGCGTAAGCTCGGTAACGGGAATGCCGGTGATGCGCGAGACCACCTGGGCCACGTGCGCCGCCAGTACTTCTTGGGAGGTCACGCCTTTTTGGCCGCGCCATTGTTCTCGCAGCCGTTCCTTTCGCGTGGAGAGGTCGGATATCTCGCGGTCTAGGTATTTGGCTTTGTCGAATTGTTTGTGATTGGTGGCGTATTCTTGCTCGCGGCGCTGATGGGCGATCTGGTCGTCCAGACCGGAGATCTCGCGAGAAAACGTGTCGGCGCCGATGCGCACGCGGGAGGCGGCCTGGTCGATGAGATCGATGGCCTTGTCGGGCAGATAGCGATTGGCGATGTAGCGGTCGGACAGCTCGGCGGCAGCCACGATGGCTTCATCGGTGATTTTGACTTTGTGATGGGCCTCGTAGCGATCGCGCAGGCCACGCAGGATCTCGATGGTTTGCTCGGGCGTGGGCTCGCCGACGAAGACCGGCTGGAACCGACGCTCCAGGGCGGCGTCCTTCTCGATGTGTTTCTGGTATTCGTCGAGCGTGGTGGCGCCGATGAGGTGGAGTTCGCCGCGGGCGAGGGAGGGCTTGATGACGTTTGAGACGTCGAGGCCGCCTTCGCCGCCGCCTTGGCCGGAGCCCACGATGGTATGGAGTTCGTCGATAAAGATTACCAGCTCGTCCTGGTGCGCTACGATTTCGTCCAGCACGGCCTTGAGGCGCTCCTCGAACTCGCCGCGGTATTTGGCGCCGGCCACAATGGCGTTAAGGTTCACCTCGACGACGCGCTTATCTTGCAGGGTTTGAGGGACGTTGCCGCTCAGAATGCGCTGGGCGAGCCCCTCCACGATGGCTGTCTTGCCGACACCCGGCTCGCCGATGAGCGCCGGGTTGTTTTTGGTGCGGCGCGATAGAATCTCGATGGTGGCCGCGATCTCCTCGGCCCGGCCGATGACCGGATCGAGCTTGCCTTGTTTGGCGAGGCCGCTGAGGTCGCGTGAGTATTTGTCGAGCTGCGGCGTGGTGGTCCGCGCCTCCACGCGGCCTTCGCGGGCGCCCTGGCCGACGACTTTGACGGCTTTTTGGCGGAGCGATTCGGCGGCGAGGCCATATTTGCGTAACACGTCCCCCGCCAGGCTTTCGTCTTCGCCCGCGAGAGCAATCAACAAATGCTCCGGCCCGATATAGCTATGGCCCATTTCCCGCGATATACCGAAAGCGTGCTCCAGTACGCTTTTGACGCGGGGCGAGACTGAGATTTCGAGCGTGCCCTCCGGTGGCGCCTGGCGGTCGCCTTTGGGCGCGTTGGCCTGAATGTACTCCTTGAGGTCACCGGCGCCGACCCTGAATTGCCGCAAGATCTCGGCCACTACATCGCTATCGGCGAGGGCGTAGAGCAGGTGTTCGGTGTCGATCTCGGCGCGGCCAAATTCTACCGCTTTTTCGGCCGCCCGCTGGAGAAGTTCTTTGGTGTGCTCCGAGATAAATTCTTCGATATTGGTAGCCTCGCGGTCCCGTGGCACGGGGTAGCCCAGCTGCGAGGAGAAGGCCGGAAAGTCATCCGAGAGCATGTCAAACATACCGCCGGAAAACAGCGAATTGAAAGGCGACCCCATGGCTTGTTGTTGCCTAAGCCGCGCGTAATCAATATTACATAATTCTAACGTCATCTCGCGTCCGTCACGGCTTACCTTGGCCGCGTGAGTAGACGGCCGCCGCTTGCAGATGTCACATATGCCATTTGCCATAGTGCCCCTCCTTCCCGAGTCTGTCCGTTTTTATCATCCCTGAGCGACCCAGATAATTCACTGGCGATAGTTACATAATATTCTCCACCCCGCGCGGTCGGCGGCCTTGGATGATCGGCTGTCACTCCGGCGAAACACTTATGGTATGCCCGAAAAACGAGTGTCTCTCCCACTAGCGATTATCGAGGTTAATTTCCGGCTTAATTTGTTTCTTCCGGCACACGGCGGATAGAGGTGAGACAATGCCCTCAGCTAGAACCATAGTGGTATTTTGCCTGCGCTGTGTCGATTAGACCTCGCTGCTTGGAGCCGCCGTGTGACCTAATCCCTATTCAGCGGGCATTAAGCGCTCCAGCCAAGAAGGTGGGGACGAATGACACGTCATCAGCACGAGATATTAAAGACCAGCACCGAGAAGCGCATTCTCAACGAATTTGGGTCTAAGATACTTAACGAGGAGCGGCTAGACAACGTGATCCTGCTGAGGAAGAGCGGACACTTAACCGACCATTCGGATATGCCCTTTTATTGCGAATGCGATGACTCAGAATGTGTCGAAACTATCGCGATGTCTACCGACGAATACCAGCGGATGCACCTCAGGAGCAAATACTTTACTGTGGCGCCCAGCCATGTCCGTCTCGATTTGGAGGAGATTGTAGATTCCTTCAGCACCTACTCCCTCGTGAGGAAGTTTTTTCCTCGGCCTAAGGTGCATTAGGAATGTCAGCATCTCGAGTTCGCCTACGCGTCGAGCTGTGTTTCCATGTGCTTAAGAAGCCGCCCGTTCAGTTCCTCCAGCTTCATCAGGGCAGTTTTAAATTCGGTAATATCTATTGCTACAGTATAGATGCCAACGACTTGGCCTTTTTCTCTAATCGGCTCCACTCTAATGTCGTTATAATATATGTCACCCTCCTGTCCGCCGTTGAGTGTACTCTTAAACATCTCTCGTACGCCTTTTTTGCCTTCGAGCGCCCGTTTTTTGATAGCGGTGAGTTTTACCGCTTCACTAGCGGGGAGCCAATCAGCCTCGGTCTTGCCGATTAATTCCTCGCCTGCCATGCCAGGATGAGTGTTGAAGAAATGGGTATAGCGGAGGTTCAAATCTTGTTGCGATATCGCGACTCCTGAGTTTCGCAAGGCGTTATCGAGGGTTGCCCGACTAGCCTTAATTTCTGATATAAGTTTTTTATGCCTATTCACATCTAGCTTCTCCAATCCGGGCTTCGTAAAGGGAGGTGTCTTGTCGCAACCTTATGCTTCTAAATTTATGCCGTTAAATAGCTGCAATCATTGTGCAACATAACAAAGCGGCGAGCTTTAATTTGTGATTCCGCTTCATTATGACAAAAATGACAAGTTCGTTCAGGAAGCTGTAGTGGAAGAATTGCCGAGGCAGGTAGGTCACATGGGCCAAAGATTTACTTGCCCATCCATGTTGTGTTGTCTGAGCTCCTTGTGCTTACTGTGAGCGTCATACACCGCTCCGACTGCCAATCTGAGCGAGCACCCTGCTAAGGGCGATGGACGCGGCAGAGCATTGGCCGGTCGAGACAGGCTTATACCGATAGGACTTGAGTGCGGTTTGGATTGCTGAATCGTTGAATGACATTTACGACCTCCATTTCCAGTCGCCTAGTTGAAATAGGCTTAGTACTACAAATTGTTGGGTTCTTATGGCGGCGGTTCGCGCGCGCCCTGAAGAACGGTTGGTAATTACTTATAGCAACTAGACGTTTGGAAAGGGATGTCTACTATCGAGAGAGCCGGGTGAGTTCCCGGGTAGGTGTATTAAATATAGCACAAGTGTTTCATTCTGTCAAGCTGTCGGGCCGCATAACTAAATTAAGAGGCACCTATGTGCCTCTTAATTGCGGACTCGTGGAAGACGTCGCGGTGATGTGGCTTACTAACTAACAAAAACGGGACTGGGACTTGGGGCTCGAACAGATTCTTAACTCGATCAGCTACATCTAGGAGCTTATTTATATCCTCCAATGTCTTCCACTTTTGATAATACAAAACGTAAATTATGAAATCAAGAGTCTTTTCGTATTAGTAGCCCGAACTGGGGGGGAACAGCTTCTCCTGAACGACGGCTTCCCGCTTGGCCGCCGATGATGGTACTTCAGCCCGCTGTTGATATCGTGAGTCTATGCTGACTGAATGAGTCCGATGCTGTTGCCGTCAGCGTCCTTTACGTAGGCTACCAACATGCCTCCGCCCACATCTCTGGGCTCTTGCTGGCTCTCCGCCCCAGCCTCCAGCAGTGTTTGGAGGCTTGCTTTAATATCCGCGACATTGAAAAAGCCGACCGGGCCGGTCATGCCCAGCTGGTGGGCGTTGGGGTCCAGACCAAACTCTCGGTCACCGATCCTATAGCCGACATAATAAGCCTCGTCCACGTAAGGCTCGACTCCCAAAAGCGGGCCGTATAGTTTCTTGGCCGCCTCTAGGTCTTTGACGGGATAGTTAACGTGTTTGGTACCTTCGCTCATGTAAGCACTCCCTAGCTAATTGGGCTTAATTATACAGCAGGGCCACTAATTGATGTCATGACTAAGTCCAATTAGCCGAGCTCTAAGCCTAATAATACTTCTGCACCCACTCCAGCATCGTATTAATAGCGGGCAACAGCGCGGCGCCACGGTCAGTCATGGAGTACATCGTGCGAGGAGGGAACTCGTTGACGACTTCCTTGGTAACCATCCCGGCTTCTTCTATCGTTATGAGCCGCTGCGAGAGCGTCTTCGTGTTGATACCGCACAGCCCCTGCAGATCCGTGAACCGCTTCGGCCCGTCCCTCAGCTGCCACATAATGAGCGCCGTCCATCTGTCGCCGACGAGGTCGAGCGCTTGTCTCAACGCGGCATCTTTTCTTCCGATATCTTCTTTCATGCTCAAATTATACATTACTTGACAATGTAAAGTCAAATACTTTACTATCTAAAGCTATAACGAGAACACTATGAAGATCCAAATTATTATTGGCAGTACACGACCAAACCGCCTAGGGCCACAGATCGCCGGCTGGATGATCGGGCACATGCCGCACGATCCGTCGGTCGAGTACGAGCTGATCGACCTCATCGACTTTAACCTCCCTCTCTTCAATGAGCCGGTCCACCCGGTCCACAACAATTACACCCATGACCACACGAAGAACTGGAGCCAGAAGATACACCAGGGCGACGCCTTCATCTTTCTAACGCCGGAATATAACGCTGGTTATCCAGCCGCGTTGAAGAATGCGATCGATTACCTCTTTCACGAATGGCGGAATAAACCCGTCATGATAGCAAGTTATGGGGTGAAAGGCGGCCCCTCGGCTTCTTCCCAGCTGCGCGCCGTCGCCGAACGGCTTACTATGCGCCCGACTCCGACTAGTCCCGCGTTCACTGTCCTGCGAGAATCCGGCGAGAGTGGTCATATTAAGGGTATTGAGGCCTCATTCGCGCCATATGAGGCGGACGTAAAGACAGCTGGCCGGGAGCTAATCGAGTTGGTCGTGACGACGCCGCAAGTGCAGACAGTATAGCAAATAATTTCTGGGGTGGAGCCACCCCGCATGTTTCGAACCGAGTGCTTTAAGGATGTAACGCACATAGTACAAGACCTCAAGTTTCGCTCGGTTACCATCATGCGTTAAAATTATTTCATGAATAGACTTATCTTCGTAACTGGTGCATCCGGTTCGGGAAAAACAACGGCCCTCAAACAACTTGAACAAACTATTGGTGACTCATATACGTTCTTCTACTTCGATAGCGTTGGTGTGCCAACGCCTAAAGAAATGGAGAAGCAATACGGTTCGGGCGAAGAGTGGCAGAGACAGACGACAATTTTCTGGACGAAGAAAATGATGGAAAGAGCCGGTGATACAGTTCCTGTTTTGGACGGACAAATGCGATTGGCGTTCATTACTGATGCCTGCACCGCTAACGGTGTCAGCGACTACACCATCATATTGGTAGATTGTGACGATGCAGCCCGGCGTGCACGACTGGTCGGAAGGGCACAAGAAGAACTGGCAAATGAGCAGATGATGAACTGGGCACGCTATTTGCGGGATGAAGCAAACTCGTCACAGCACGCGGTCATCATAGATAATTCGGCGATGACGGTTGACCAAACGTGTTCTGCTTTACTAGAGATTATTGAAAAAACAAAATAATGCTCTGCTAAGCCGTTATTCGTGAATTAAGACTGGGGCCGGATAGTGGACGTTAGAACCGCCCACATCCGACTCCTCCTTTTACGTAGTGAACAGATCGAGGTAGCGCCGGTATTCATAAACGCGTCCATAGGTCTTTTCTTTGTTGCGTGGGACCAGGACATCAAGTTTAACCAGCCGATCTATAACCTGCTGGGACCCAGCTCTGGTAAATCCAGTCCATCCCATCACCATGGCACTTGATACTACCGGCTGAGAGTAAAGTTTGTTCAAAACTTTCATACTGCTCTCGGACTCACGCTTTGCTAAAACTTGAATTTTTCGCATATCTTCATCGCGAATCTTGGCTATTTGATGGCATATACCGATGGCTTCTGTAGCCGTTTGGGCGACTCCTTCGGAGAAGAAATCAAGCCAGGCTTCTACTTTGCCCGCATGATATCCATCAAGGCGGTTATAGTAGGTCTTTTGATGTCGCTTGAAGAAGCTTGAGAGGAACAATACAGGCTGCTCCAGCAGTCCATGGCGATACAGCTGTAGTGTTATGAGTAGCCTTCCGGTTCGGCCGTTGCCATCTAGAAACGGGTAGATTGTTTCAAACTGTGCATGCATGAGCGCCGTCTGCACGAGAGGCAACGCGGCGGTTTCGTCGTGCAAGAAGTTTTCCAAATCTCCTAAGGCCCGCTTCATTTCGGCTACCGGCGGCGGCACGTACTTGGCGTCACTCGGCTTCGTCCCATCAATCCAGTTTTGAGTTTGTCGAAAATGTCCTGGATCTGCGAAGTGGGTTGCTCTAGCTCCGAGCATCAGCTCGCGATGAAGCTCCTCAACCAGTCTCAGCGACATCGGCAAATCTGACAGACGGTTTATTCCATAGTGAAGCGCTTTCGTATAATGCAAAATATCATTGGCATCTGTTTCACCCTCGGCGATACCCGCCTCCATCTCAATGGCGTCCACCATAGTAGCCTTAGTGCCCTCGATCTGGGCGGATGATGTAGCATCTTTCAGTACGAACATTTGCAAAAAGAAATCCACGTCCGGCAATTGATGGGTTGCGCCGTCTAATTTACCAACAAGTCCACGCGCCTGGTCGTACTTTTGCAAAAGTGGCAACGACAAGTTTAAGATGCCTTTTGGCGGAAAGGGGTCAGGAACAAAGGCCTTAAATCCCTCTGGCTGGGCAGTATTTGTGCCGATTGATGTATTCATAGTTAGTATCTTTCTTAATCCGTATGTATACTAGAACATGATTTAGTATACATTACATTTTGAAAATATACTAAGTTTTCATTATTTTTTATACCAATACAAAAAATAATGGCTATATGAAGCTATTATTTCGTAATAATTCCTGGAGCCGGATAGTGGACGATGTCGGAACCGCCACCCTCATGCATAAAGCGGCTTAAGAGTGTCATCAACGATAGTTTGGGGCGTAATAAATCCCTGCCTCATATCTATTCCGAGCACACTCGCGCCCTCCTCGCAGAAGTTCACGTAGCTCTGCAACACAGGCAGCTCTGCCACATAATCAGCCGGCCAGATGAAAGCAAAGAAGCCCGGCTTTACCTCGACCAGCTCGGATCCGGCTTCACGTTCCCCGAAGTTGGCGATTTCTGCCGGCTTAAGCTCAAAATATGCTGCTTCAATATACGCGTCGACCGCGAATTGCAAGTTCAAAAAGGCGTAGTTATCAAACGGCGCATTAAAGACGCGGTTATAACCGGGAACGGTAACCTTAGTCAGCACTGCGGTCCGTCCTAGCGTAGCTTCAAGGCTGGCTTGTTTCATTAATGAACCATAAACAATGATATTCACGGAGAGTCTCCTTTTTATAAATTGGTTGTGGGGGCCCTGTCGAAACAGGGCCCCTTTGTGAGTAACCTAGCAACCGACTATCGGCGCAATGCTTTGCCAGTATGCTTCCAGGCAGCCATCACCACGCCGACCCAACGGACGAATCTCCACCGTCAGCACATCGCCGTAGCGGCGCAGGCGGTAGTGCCACCAGATACTACGGAGAAACAGGTCAATGTCCAGATTGGATACCGCCAACGGATTCAGGCGAACCGGCTGCCCCTGGTGCATCACGACATCATGCCGCGCCAACTGATTAGCGTAATCGGCCAAACTATCGAAACCCTGGGGACCTGCGTACCGATCGGGCCGGTAGCTAGCGTTAGAGGCGGCAATGTAAGCCTGCCACCGCCGGTGGTTGGCCATGTAGTCGAGTCGCTGGATCTCGGCTATCCACAGGGCGTTGACAACTCCGATGGCCTCCCACGGGTTGACATCAACCGTGAATTGAACCGACGAGCAACGGCATAGTTCCTCGAGCGCTGTCTGGCCATCCAGCTGGACCCACACTTGGTCACGTGGGTCACTGGACACATCGAGCAGACTATCAGCCCACAGAATTTCCGGGGCAAAGACAGGCCGCGCGTTGTAACGGGCTGCCACTCCGTAAAGCCAATTCAGCGCCTCGTGGGCCGCCCCTAGAAGCCCGTCAAAACTGCGGCATGGCCGAATGGCCAGCTCAATCTTTTGACGACCCAGCTCCAGCGTTACCTCGCAGCCGAGCGGCCGGTTGTTGCTGGAGGCCAAGATGGCCCGGCTCACTGCCTGCGTGATGGGCTCTCCGCTCGTGGCGTCCACGAAATCGGTCTCAATTTCGCAGCCGATCTGCGCACCAGTCGTGGTCCGACCCGTTCCGTTGGTGAAGTGCTCCAGCAACATGACTTGCCTCTCTGGTTGCTCTCAACTCTCGTCCGCAAACGAAAGCCCCTCCCGGTTGGGAGGGGCCTAACTTTGTCTTATGACAGCATCAAATCAGGCCGCTCCCCAGCGGTTATAAGAGATTAGATGAAGATGATGCTGACGTGGACTCATAACTTTTCCTTAAAAACAAAGACCTTGAACGCATGGCACGGAAGTGCCCATGTATCCAAGGAACGAGAGGTAAATAAAAAGGACCTCCCGCGGTCCCATCCTTGTTCCTAAACCATCTCTGGCTTAGGCGCTCAGGCCGGCTCCGCTACTGCGACATCGGCTGCTTTATTTTACGGTTTGGCTTCCGTAGTGCATTTTGGCACTCAGCTCGCGGATCGTGACTCCGCTCAGACGCTTTATACATATTTAGCTGTTGACTCAACGTAACAGGCATAGGCCACTCTGTCAATAGGAGTGACTCGAGCCCCATGATGGATTCGTATTTTAAACAAAAAATAACGGCTCCGTGAAGCCATTATTCCATAATAATTCCTGGGGCGAGCTAGGATTCAAGTTTCGAACAAGTTGCTTCGCCGAGATTTGCGCGATGGTGAACGATATTAGGCTTAAGTCGGTTCTTAATGCTTGAGCCTTAGATTAACATTCTGGAAGCTTAGACCATCCTCGTCTTGGTAGCTTTGGCCGTCTTCGGTAAAGCCTGCATTTTTGAGGAGTTTGGCCGAGCCAGCGTTTTCCGTAAGGTAACGGGAGTACAAATATTCGTACTGACTACCGTTTTTCAGCCGTTCAACGAGAGTTTTAATGACAGCTCCCCCAATGCCTTGGCCGCGCACGCTAGGGTCGCCTAGCATGATGTGAATGGATGGCGCGAGGAGATACTGAGTGGCGTCTAAGCTGAGCCAAACCGCGCCAACAACCTTATCTTGGAACCGAATCATCCAAGTCTCTTGGTTGGTAGCTGTGATGAACTCTCTCATCCGCACCTGTTCTTCTTCCAGGGTTGAGGGTTTATTATGCTCGTCGGTGTTGCCCATGAGTCGGAGGGTTTCGCGACCAGCTGGTCCTGCCAGCCACTTAACTGCCAACGGAGCATCTTGCTCGATATTTGGGCGCACCAGGGAAAGGTCGGCCAAGCGTGTTGATAGCTCTTTTAAGCGATAATTGGAGCCATTGGGATTACGGTCCAAGAAGCCCTGGCCAAATAGTTCACGCCTTAGCAGGGGCCAATCATTAAAGGTATGCCATCGCTTTAATATGTCGTTTACCTCTGCCTCGGTATAGGAGGTACTATATTCAGATTTGGTTGCTAAATAAGCCAGTACCAGTAGCTGGTCCTTGTGCTTTGTAGGCCATTGCCTGACGCGACCTTTGTCATCTAAAAACTTGTGCTCATGTTGTTTATTCATGGCTTGCGGCTTGTTCATGGATAAGGGCCATCTTCATAGATAGATTGTACCTTACTGGAGCCATTTGGGTTCGAAACCCATGAGGGTTGTTGACTTAAACAAAAAATAATGGCTGTACAAAGCCATTATTTTACAATAATTCCTGGGGCGAGCTAGGGTTCAAGTTTCGAACAGAGTGCTACGCCGCAGTTTGTGCGATCGTGAATGATATTAGGTTTCGTTCAGTATTAAGCTCATCCTAAAACTTCAAATCAGGTTGAAATCTTGGGGAGGGCCTCATCCCGCGATCGAACACGGGATGAGATGTTACTTGCCCTCGCTTGCCGTGGGATTAGGCGAGTAGCGGCCGACCCATCTTGACAGCGAACGCCTGTGCCACGGTGGGCGCTTCCAGAGCCCGGTGTACGACCATGATCGGGCCTTGAGTCGGCACAACACCGTCGCGCAGAACTCGGAGGTACCAACCGCAGAGACCGTTGGCCGCCATGCGCTTGATCATCCGGTAGCGCCCGCCGCCGTAGTAGGTTTCGAGGGTCTCACATGGGGTACGCACCTTCGACACCTCGACGAGTGCCTCGCCCCACTCCCAGCGGTCACCGATGCGGACATCGGCTTCAGAAGCACCTGCGACGCGAAGGTTTTCTCCGAGCGATCGGTTTTCCAAGCCTTCCTCGCCGAGCTCGTCGAGCCAGTGTGGGAGATGAAGTCCCCAGGGGTAGACGTAGACGGCCTTGTCGTTGCCGCCGTGGATCTGGCCGGGGTTGCCACCCTCAGTTTCCTTGGCGGTCTTGGGCCGAGTCTCGGTCGGCTGGTCGCCAGCCAGCCCGGTGAAGGTGAGGTAGAGCTCTCCCGCACCCGTGGGCTGCCGATCGATGCTTGACCAGAAAGGCTGGCCCTTCTTAGGGCCGCTGCGGTGAACGCCGATGGGTCGGGGCTGGCCGAGGCGAGTTTCGAGTAGGGTGATGGCCGGCGGCGACATGTGTGCCTTCCAATCCAGGTTGTAGAGAACAGTAACTGCCGAATTTTATATTCTATACGATTAGTGGTCAAATAATTGTTTGGAAGAGATTATTGGGTCTTAAGTGTTGAGAACAAAATAATGGCTCTGAAAAGCCATTATTTTAGATAATTACTTGGGGCGAGCTAGGGTTCAAGTTTCGAACAGAATGCTACACCGCTGTTTGTGCGATGGTGAGTGATATTAGGTTCAAGTCGGTCATATCCTAAACGCTGTGTCATTCTACGGTTTTTCGGCCGTTCCAAGTGCTTTCTTTAATAGCGGGCTGAGTAATTTCGACGATTTCGCGGGGGTTGATCTTGCCAAAAACATAACTTTCAATGTCGTCACCCCATTTATGCTCCACCGTTTGCCCGTCAATGTCCACCTTAACACCGGCATCAGGGCTGCGATCCTGCAGCTGCTGAAGCCACGATGGGGTCCGAACGGCGTGCTCGCGATAGGACACAATGTCTATTTTTGGAACTTCAAGCTTCAAAAGATAAAACTTACGTTCTTCACCGCGCTTGCCATACTGCCGCCCTACGGCGGTCGCAATATCCTCATGCCCACTCACGGACAAAAATGGTGTAGCCGGATGCTCGCCGTGGAAGTGCCGCTCAACGGCCTCACCCGTCCAAGCTGATAGAGCCACGGCTTCGAAGTCTTCCTGTGGCTGATCGGAATCCGCGATAATGGTACTGAGAGGCGAAAGAAGACCATTCTCCCGTACGGACTGGAGTTCTTCGTCGGTGAGCCGAGTGCCGCGATACAAGATTTTCGTGCCCAACTCAGCTTTGAACTGTTCGCGAGCGCCTTGGTAATCTGGCGCGGTAATTCCGCCTGATTCGACCAGGGCCATGAACTCGGGAAGATGGGTCATAAAACCTGGGTCAAGGCTCAGCTGGCCGTATTGAGGATATTTTTCTCGGAGTTCGCCATAGGCTGTTTGCTCTTCTGGGCTCCCCCAGCCGCCCGTAGTTTTCCGCCATTGGTTGTCTCCGTAGGCTTCGCCGGAATAGTCCGCCATTACGGCACTCAGAAGCTCGTCTCGAGTGTGATGGGCTGGGTCCTCAAGCACGTCGAGTAACTGTTTTTGCTCTTCCGGGCCGCCCGTTTCGACTACGGCCTCATCTCTGCCGCGCAGACCGCGTCGTCGTCGCTCAAGGTTGCGAGGCGGCTTCGGGGTGCGCTCAGGCTGATCCGGTTCCTCGCGGGTTTGTTCTTGCTGCGCTAACGACAGTAAGGCGGTGTAATCCACGGACGGACCGCTTGGCTGATTTGGCTGGTTATTTTCGGTTTCTGCGTTTGCCATGCTTTTGTCCCTTTGCTTTAGATATAGACTAGCATAAGCTCGTAAGATTACCGTTCGTGACCTATTTGTGTTTTTGTTCGATAAATAACAAAAAACGGCTTTATAAAGCCGTTTTAAGCATAAGTGCATTGGGGCGAGAAATGGGGCTTGAACCCACGACCTCCTGGACCACAACCAGGCGCTCTAACCAACTGAGCTACTCCCGCCACATAGATATTTGACTTTTGGACTTTGGTATTTTAACCTATTTTACCCGATGAATCCAGCTCTTCGTAGGGACGCGAGTGGTGGCGATTGCCGAATGGGCGGATTCCACCTATAATCACTTAGATTACGGGGTGTGGCGCAGCTGGTAGCGCGCGTGCTTTGGGAGCATGAGGTCGAAGGTTCGAGTCCTTTCACCCCGACCAGGAATTATGATGCAGACCTATTTGATTTTCGATTTTGACAGCACGTTTGTGAGCCTGGAAGGGCTCGATGAGCTGGCGCGGATTACCCTGCGCGACGTGCCGGACCGGGCGGAACGTTTGGCGCGGATCGAGGAACTGACGAGGGACAGCATGGAGGGGCGGCTGGGCTTCGAGACGTCGCTACAGAGGCGGCTGGCGCTGTTTGTTCCCCGCGACGAGCATATCGCGGAGACGGTGGCGCTTTTGAAAGACCGGGTGACGCCGTCATTTACGCGAAACCGCGCGCTCCTGGAGAGCCGGGCGGAGTCGGTTTATATTATCTCGGGCGGGTTCCGGGAGCTTATTATTCCGGTGGTAAACAGCTTTGGCATCGCGCCGGAGCGGGTGCTAGCCAATACGTTTGTCCGCGACGCTCAGGGTACGGTAACGGGCTGCGATATGGACAACTTTTGCGCTCAAAATGAGGGTAAGGTAAAGCAGCTTCGGGCTCTGGGCCTGGATGGGCGCGTGGTAATGGTGGGCGATGGCCATACGGACTACCAGGCGCGGGCGGCCGGGGTGGCCGACATGTTTGTGGCCTTCACCGAGAACGTTGAGCGGCCGGGGATCGTGGAGCGGGCCGACGCGGTGGCGCGGAGCTTAAGCGAGGTATTAGCGGCCGTAGGCTTAACGGACGGGCTGGAAGCTGGTATAGTAGCGAAATAAACCGTGCGGGTGTAGCACAGTGGTTAGTGTTCCTGCCTTCCAAGCAGGCTACAGGGGTTCGACTCCCCTCACCCGCTCCAAGGATTTATGTTTACGATTCGCCCCTGTAGCTCAGCTGGATAGAGCAGTGGACTTCTAAGCCAATGGTCGCAGGTTCGAATCCTGCCGGGGGCACCAGAACTAATAGCCCATCAAAAAGCCCCCTAACGCAGGGGGCTTTTTTGATCGAGAGATACGGATCTATCGAATGGTTTCTTTGAGGCGTTTGCCGGCGCGGAAACGGGGCATGGCCATTTCGGGGATTTGGATCTCTTCCCCGGTTTGAGGATTTACACCCCGGCGTGCGGCACGCTTGCCTAAGTCAAAGGTCCCAAACCCGGTGATTGACACTTTCTCACCTTTCGCTACGGTCCGCTCTACGATATTCACGAAGGCGGATAGCGTTTTTTCAATCTGACGCTTGGTGGTATTCGTTTCGGCGGCAAGCGTTTCGATTAATTGTTGCTTAGTCATATTCTGACACTCCCAGAGTTACATCTTCTACTCTACCGAGAGGCTCCCTAAGGGTAAAGGCTAATTTTCCACAAATTGGATGATTTGCTCTAGGTGAGTGGCTTGGCCGGTCGTTGGATTAATGTCTATTAACAAAGCGCAAAATTGCATGGTACCCTGAGTTTCCAGTTCGTTGCGACTGCGTTCGTCGGTGAGCCAGCGCTGAATGATAATGTCGGTTTTGACGCCCAGGCAAGAATCGCGGCTGCCCACCATGCCGACGTCGGTGATATGCGCGGTACCCTTGGGCAGGAGACGGGCGTCAGCGGTGGGCACGTGCCAGTGGTCCCCGATAACGGCGGAGACACGGCCGTCCAGGTATTGGCCGATCACCAGCTTTTCGCTCGAAAAGTCGCCGTGGAAGTTTACAATGCGGGCCACTAGCGGCTCGTTTTTGGTTTCTTCGAGAATGGCGTCGATGGCATGGAGTGGGTTGGACTCACCGGGATCGAGGTAGCCGACGATTTGCCCCATGAGGCTCACTATGAGTACGCGCCCAAACGGCGTCTCGGCGATCTTGTAGCGGCGGCCGGGCGTGCCCTCGGGATAGTTGGCGGGACGCACCACGGGACCTTTGGGGTCCTCGAGGATGGGGTAAACTTCCTCGCGCTTGGTGGTCCAGTTGCCGCCGGAAAAGAAGTCTACGCCGGCTTCGCGCATCTCGTCGATGGCCTTGGGGCGCATGCCCTTGCCGTCGGAGAGGTTTTCGCCCTGCGCCACGACAAAGTCAATTCCCCGTTCCTGGATGAGGCCGGGGAGGACTTTTTTGATGGTTTGACGGCCGGGCCGGCCCATAATATCGCCCACGTAAAGGATTTTCATAGCGTATTCCTGCTAGAGAGTATCGGCTATCGGGCGCGAATGGTCAAATGCCGGGGTCGGGCGCGGTAGTATCGGGCTCAGGAGCGGTGCCGGCCTCTTCCTGGACTTGCTGCTGGAAGCCGGGCTCCTGGGAGGCGTCTTGGACGGGGCGGTGCTGATAGGCCCATACGCCTCCCCAGAATGCTACAACGAGGGTGAGGGCGGCGAGCTCCATCCAGTATTTGCGTATTGTTTTCTTCATGTCTACATCCTCCCCCAGCCGACGACGGTGCTGTCGTGGTGGTAATTGGTGTGAGCGCGGCGGTGGACGCCATTGGATGTGTTGCCTTCGATTGTGTAAACCGTGCTGCCCGAAACGTGATCGACGATACCGACATGCTCGGTGACGGGGGGCTTACTGCTCCAGTCAAAGAATATGGCGTCGCCGGGACGGGGCGTGTCACTGCTGCCGCGAGCGTGCCAGCCCTTGTGGCGGATGAACCAGCTCCTCATACTAATGGTGCTGGCGATGCGCCAGCCCGGCGTGAAAGAGTGCCCGGTCTTGTGGTAGACATAAGAGACGAAATCCGCGCACCAGAGCTCGTGGTGGCCGGCTGTGAAGCTATTGATGACCCCGCCGCAGTTGCAGCCGTTGGGTTTTTCTTGTACGCCGACGTATTTTTTGGCGGCTGCAACGATATCGGGCCGGCCGGTGGCAGCGGAAGCGTTGTAGACGGCATACACCCCCAGGGTCGAGGCGAGCACCAGAATGCCGAGAATGACAGGCTTACTGAGACCGGTAATCGGCCGGAGAAGATAGCTTTTGGTGGAACGTTTGCGAGAGGTCTTTGATCTTTTGGCGATAGGCATGTTTGGCCCTTTTTAGCTTGCTAGTGCAACTATACTACTTATGTTTAAATAGCGCTACTTTTTTGGGCGGCAGCAGGCTTGAGCAGCCCTACTTGGCAAACTCGATGGCGCGGGTTTCGCGGATGACGTTGACCTTGATGACGCCCGGATATTTGAGGGTGGCTTCGACTTTGGTGGCGATGTCCCGGGCCATCTTGATGGCCGAGAGGTCGTCGACGTGCTCGGGCTGGACGATGATGCGCAGCTCGCGGCCGGCCGATATGGCGTAGGATTTGTGGACGCCGGGGAAGGCGTTGGCGAGGTTTTCGAGCTCGGTCATGCGTTTGGCATAGTTCTCCAAGGTGTCGCCGCGGGCGCCGGGGCGGCCGGCGCTCAGGGCATCACACACGCGGACGATGAGAGCCTCGGGAGTGGTGGCTTCGACGTCGTCGTGGTGGGCGTTGATGGCGTGAACGATGGCCTCTTCCATGCCATACTTTTGGGCCAGGTCGGCGCCGATGTGGTGGTGGCCGCCCTCGATCTCGTGGGTGACGGCTTTGCCGATGTCATGGAGCAGGGTGGCGGTCTTAGCTATGCGGACGTCGGCGCCGATGTCCCCGGCGATCATACCGGCAAGGTTAGCCATTTCGATCGAGTGTTTGAGGACGTTTTGCGAGTAGGAGGTGCGGAATTTGAGCTGGCCGAGCAGACGTACGAGCTCGAGCGGTACGCCGACCACACCGGTCTCTTTGAGGGCCTTCTCGCCGGCTTCTTTGACGGTGCGGTCTATCTCGGATTTGGCTTTGGCGACGACTTCTTCGATGCGGGCGGGGTGGATGCGGCCGTCGGATAGCAGCTTCTCCAGGGCCACGCGGGCGACCTGGCGGCGCATCGGATCGAAGCTGGAGAGCACGATGGCGCCGGGGGTTTCGTCGATGATGACGTCGACGCCGGTGGCGCGCTCGAGGGTCTGGATGTTGCGGCCTTCCTTGCCGATGACGCGGCCCTTGAGCTCGTCGGAGGGTAGCGGCACGGTGGTGATGGTGCGTTCGGCGGTCTGGTCAGAGGCGATGCGCTCCATGGATGAAACGATGATGAGCTTGGCGCGGTCTTCGGCTTCTTCTTTGGCCTCGTTTTGCAGTTTCTCGACGAGCTTCACGAGATCGGCGCGGATGTCGCGTTCGGTCATTTTGAGGAGCTTGGCCTTGGCGTCTTCTTTGTTGAGGCCGGCGATCTTCTCGAGGTTTTCCTGCTGCTTGTTGCGGATGGCGCGCAGGTCTTCCTTGAGCAGATCGAGGTCGGCTTCGTGCTTGCGGAGCTTTTCTTGGCGCTTGTCGAGGTCTTCGAGCTTTTGATCGACGCTGGCTTGGCGCTGCAGAATCTGTTGCTCGGTCTTTTCGATGACGTTGCGGCGCTGGCGTTCTTCTTGTTTGGCAGCCTCGGCGAGCTTAAGGGATTCGCTTTTGGCTTCGAGCGTGGCTTCTTTGGCCTTGGCATTGGCATCATCAAGGATTTTACTGGCTTGGTCGGTAGCCAGGCGGGTGCGGCGGCGGGTCATAACTGTGTTGTAAGAGAACCCGGCCGCGCCTCCGAAGAGAGCAGCGCCGATAAGATAGAGAAAGATCATAGGTAATAGCCTCGGATAATCAGATAGAAATAGAGTATGCAGTAGTAAGGGACAATCTAATTAAACGGGAGATTTAGCCAAGGGTCAAGTTTTGGGACGGGTAATGTGCGCGTCGGCTCCATAATGCGGTAATGCCGGACGGCCTGGTTTGGCTTGGCGCAGCTCAGTTTTGCCGTCATCGAGCCACCGCGAGCCTTGCGCACCCACGACGGGCACTCCCAGGCTGTCGGCCAAGGCGTTGGCGACCGTGTGCCCGATACGCAAGGAGGTAAACGATCCGGGCCCGCTAAATACCGCGATGCCCGTAAGGTCGGTGAGTTTGTGGTTGTGGGATTCCAGGAAGCTGGTGAGATGACCCAATAGTTGAAGTGAGAGATCGCGGCCGCTTTCCCACTTGAGCTGAGCGCTAGGTGCGGAGGCGTCCAAGTCGGCAAAGAGCCACATCTCGGTGACCGGGCTATCGGTTTTGAGTGCCAGAATCATGATTGTAGCCTTTCGATGATTTGATTTGAGCGTGGGCCGTGAGCGGTAAAGCTAAGCTGCCGCCTAGTGTCTCCGGTGACGGTGAATTCGATCCGTAGACGGTCGGCGGGGAGTTCGTGCTCCACCACACCGGCCCACTCAATGACGGTAATGATCGCTGGATCGCTCATATCTTCGGCCAGCTCCTCGCCGACGATGCCACCCTCGCCCAGTCGATAGAGGTCGTAATGGTGGAGTTCCAGTGAGGAATTAAGCCGGTAGATCTGACTAAGCGTGAAGGTAGGGCTCGTGACCTCACCACTGTAGCCGAGGCCTCGGGCGAGCCCCTGGACGAAGGTCGTCTTGCCCCCTCCCAGGTCGCTCACTAGCTCGATCACCTCCCCGCCCTTCAGTAACGGGGCGAGGCGTTGCGCCACGGCCTGGGTAGCCTCGGAGCCGGTGGTAGAAATCGCGTAGGTCATAGCGGAACTCGTAAATGATATACGCAATGGTAAGGCCGGCAAGCACAAAGAGCAACCAGTGCCCGGCCGGCGTCGTGGCGGCAGCCACCAATGGACTATTGGTTTTCTTGGCCGGCTTGGTTTTGACGGCTTTGGTTTTGGCGGCAGCGGCTTTTTTGGTGGGGGCAACCTTAGACTTGGCCGCGGCGGATTTGGCGGTAGCCTTGGCCTTGGCCGTGGTGACGGTGGCGGTGGCGGCGCCGGCTACGGTCGGCTGGGTGAGCACGTTGGGCGCCGCGGGGGTGGGCGTAGTGGTCCAACTCCAGCCTCCGCCGAATTTAGCCCAAGCTTGGCCGCTTTTGGCCGGCTCGTAGCTAATTTTGGCACCGATTTGGCGGCCGTCCGGCCCGTACAGCGCCACCGAACTGCCGCTGTTGGCCAGTGCTACGTGGCTATCGGACGATTTGAAGGCAATGTAGCCATTGGCGTCGAGCGTCCCAGCCGGCAATGTGTAGCTATCCGAGAGGCTGCTGCCCGTCTTGAGCACATATCCCGCTAGGTCGGCCGGGCCGGCGCCGGCATTGTGGATCTCGATAAACTCATCTTCGGCGTCAGTGGCCGGAGAGGCTGGATCGGGCAGTAGCTCGGTAATCTCCAGGGCTGATTCGGCGGCCGGTCCTTCGCCTTGGCCGGCCGGACCGGTGGCGGGTGGTGCTGGGGCGGGTTCCGGCAGGGCAACGAATTCGTTGGGCGCCGCGGGGGTAGGTCTGGCGGTCCAAACCCAGCCATTCTCGGCCCAAATACGACTAGCGCCGGCCGGAGCCACGGGCCAGCTAGCCCCGTCGACGGTATTGCCAAAGGCATCAATCAAGCTAGCCACACCCCCGTTCGTGTCGAGGCTGAGGGGGAAGGTTTCGGACTGAACGATGGCGTAGGCGTCCGGCAGTAGCACTCGCTGGGGCAGATAGTAGCCTACCACTCCGAGCTTGATCAGGTAAGAGCTGAGGACAAGGGCGCTCGTGCCGGTATTGTGGAATTCCAGAAAGGGACCGGCGGAGCTACCGGGCGCAGGATTTACCGATACTTCGGACAGTTCGAGCTGAGCCGTCGAATCATGCGCGATATTAGTAAACTGCAGGGGGAGTTCGGCCGGCACAGTACTCTTTTGTGGCTCAGGTGCTTGCCGTACCAAGAAGTCGTTGGCGTTGTCGCCGGTGTCATAGGCGTTTCCGCCTTGAGGCGCTTGGGCGCCAGGCAGCCGCTCCAGGCTTTGACCGGCGCCTATCGAGGCGGGCCGGCCAAAGCCGCACCCCGGGTCGTCACCCCAAGCCAGCGCATCGGCGGTCTTGCCGGCAGCGTCGAGGATACGAACGGCGCCGGCGGTGCCGGAGATTGACCAGTTGGCAAAACTCATATCGGCGTCAAGCGGATAGTTACTATCTTTGATTAGGAGGAATTTGTGTGACTTGATAGTAGCGGCATCAAGCGCGAGGCTTTTGCTCCAACCCTTGGTGCAGTCGGCGCCGTAGGTTGAGCTGACAGGGCGGTACTCGAGTTTCCAGCCTTTGAGCGCGACATCATTGGCCGTAGCATTGTAGAGTTCGATGAACTCATCATTGGTGTGACCAGTGGCGGCGCCGCCGGTTTGGAGTTCGCTAATATAGATTCCGCCACTCGCCGCGAGCGCTTGACGAGGCAATAATAAGAGTCCGAACGTGTGACCGAGCAATAGACCGATGAGAACCGCAAACCGCAAGCGCATGGTGAGACCTCCTGGTTAGTCTTCGCCACCCTCGCGAATACTTCCAGACTAAACGAACAAAAACCGAAGGGCAAGCAAGAGCGAATTCAACCGCTTAGGAGAGGCATTTAGGGCTACGGGTCCTGTCAGCTTCGGAATATTCCTTCTCTGGCCGGCGAACGCTACCCTTCTCTTCGGTGGGCGCGATATCTGTACCCGCACCGGCTTTACGAGAAGGTATATTCCTGTGCCGCCACCCGTACCTACACGACTACTTGGCGTCGGGGGTTCGCAGCTAAAAGCAGGGCGGCTAATCGGTCGCTGAGGTCTCGGGCAGGGGCCGGCTCAGGAGGTCGATGGTGAGGGCGGCGCTCCAGGAGAAGTGATTGGCGCCGAGGCCTTCGCCGGAAATGGGGTTGTAGTACTCGCGGAAGCCGAATTGGTCGGTGAGGCCGAGCGTGCGTAGGCGCAGCCAGTCGGCCTCCTCGGTGAAACCGTAGCGCTCGAGACCGACGATGACGAACCAGTTCATATTGATCCAGATGGGTCCGCGCCAGTAGCGTTTTTCCTCGAAGAACCGGCTGGTGGTGGGCACGGACGGCAACGGATGAGGGGTATTGAAGCCGCTCGCCACTAGCTGGTCGCGCAGCTGCCCGGCGCGGGCGAGTGAGGCGGTGCCGGCAAAGAGCGGCATGAACGTGGCTATGGTGGGCACTCGCAGGAGCTCGCCGGAACGGTAGTCGCGGCTGTAGTACTGCTGGGTTTGAGGGTCCCACAGCTGCTCCAGAGCCCGGCGCGTGGGGGCAAAGTGCCGGCGAAGATCCGGGGGGACTTCGCTGCCGGCCGCTTCGGCCAGGCGGTCGAGCGATTCGTTGGCGGCGGCCAACACGCTGCAGAAGACCAGATCCTGCACTATCACGGCGGCGTGCTCCATGATGGCCCGGCTGTCGTATTGGTGCGCCTTCATGGTATACGCCAAGGTGAGCATGTGCTGGAGATCCCGGGAGGTGGCACGTTCCTCGGAGTGCACGCGCCGGTACTCCCGCAGCCAGCGCCATTTGAGTGGTGGCTTGGACAGTTGGTTCATGGCCTCGGTCCAGTAGGGCGTGTCGTCCATGCCTGATTCCCAGGAGTGCAGGCTGACGGGCAGCCCGGTCTGCCGGGGATCGCGCTCGCGGTAGACCCACTCGTGGAAGTGAAGGATGACCGGCAGCATGCGCCGGATGAAGATTTGCCGCTCCTTGGGCTCCAGGGCGTGCGCCACTTTCTCGACCGCGATGGCGAGCATGGGCGGCTGGGTGATGCCCGACGTGCGAGTGCCGGGCGGGGCCTGCCGGCCGGCACCCCAAGGTATGGCCTCTAGCCGGTATGGCCAGCGGGAGTTGTAGATCATGTGCGGCAGCATGCCGTTTTTCCACTGGCCGCGAGCCAGACTGGTGAGCTCTTTGGCGGCGCGGCGGGGATCGGTATAGGCCAGGCCGATGGCGATAAAGCAAGAATCCCAGAGCCACTGGTGCGGGTAGAGGTGGGGAGCCGGGCGGGTCCAGCCGCCAAGATCATTGCCGGCAAGGACGGCGGCGGCGCGGGTTTTGAGCGCTTGAGCGTCGATGGTGAAATGTTTCCTGTTGTGCTTATTAGAGTAGCTTAAGCAGGAGCTTTATCACAATGGACTATCACGGTTATGCTACAATGTTAGTAACTATGCGCATATCTGATGGTGAGCTCAAGAAGCTGTTGCTTGATTCGGGGTCGGTCAAAGAAGATGCCCTCAATGAAGCAGTGCCCAAAGAGGGGGTGAAAGAACCGCTGCAGACGATTGTGCTCAAGAAGAAGCTCATATCGGACAAAGATCTGGTGAAGCTGTACGCCAAGAGCATCGATGTGCCGTTCGCGGAGCTGGGCGATATCAAGATTCCGCGCGAGATTTTGCTGAAGATTCCGGAGCGGATCGCGCGCAAGTACCAGGTGGTGTTATTTGGGATCGCGGAAGACCAGCTGCAGCTGGCGATGGCCGATCCGGAGGATTTCCAGGCCGCGGACTTCATCACTAAACAGGTGGGCGGAAAGCTGCGGATTTATATCGCGACGGCAACCGACATTTTGGCGGCGATCGACCAATATAAAGGCAATATTTCCAGCGAGATTACCAAGGCCATCAAGGACAGCAGCGAGGACGCGGCGACCGAGGAGAAAGTGTCGGCTAAGGATCTGGCCGAAGACGCGCCGATCGCCAAGACGGTGAATGTAATCCTGGAATACGCCGTGAAATCGCGGGCCTCCGACATTCACATCGAGCCGCGCGAAAACATCGTGCAGGTGCGCTACCGGGTGGATGGCGTGCTGCGCGAGACTATGACCCTGCCTAAGCCAATCTTGGCCGCCGTGGTGAGCCGTATTAAGATTTTGTCGAACCTGAAGATTGATGAGCACCGGGTGCCGCAGGACGGGCGGTTTAAGTTTAGTCTGGGCTCGAAGCAGGTGGCGTTGCGCGTCTCGACCTTGCCGATTATGGACGGCGAGAAGGTGGTAATGCGCATCTTGGACGAGTCCACCCGGGCGCTCACTCTGGACGAGCTGGGCTTTACCGGTCACGCGCTAGAGACGATCGTGCGCAACTTGCACAAACCGCACGGCATGACGCTCGTGACGGGACCGACCGGCTCGGGTAAATCCACTACGCTGTACTCGGTATTAAGCATGCTCAATACGGCCGGCGTAAACATCTCGACGGTCGAGGACCCGGTAGAATACCGCGTGACAGGCGTGAACCAGACGCAAGTAAACCCCAAGGCCGGCATGACGTTTGCCAGTGGTTTGCGCGCGCTGCTGCGGCAGGACCCCAACATCATCATGGTAGGAGAGGTCCGCGACGGCGAGACGGCCGACCTGGCGGTGCAGGCCGCGCTGACCGGGCACGTGGTGCTTTCGACCTTGCACACCAATAATGCCGCGACCACACTCCCCCGTCTGCTCGACATGGGCATCGAGCCATTTTTGATCGCCAGCACCGTGAACACCGTGATCGGCCAGCGCCTGGTGCGGCGACTATGTCCGACCTGCCGCCTGAGCTACGTTCCGGAGGGCGTGGAGCTCACCAATGTGAAGCGCGACTTCCAGCTCGACGCGGCGCTCAAGCGGTTTAACGCGCTCAAGGATTCGCCCCAGGCCGAGCTACCCAAGCTCGCGCCGGCGCCGGCCGCGGCTCCGCCACCCCCGCCGGTGGAGTTGATCGTGCCAACCGAGCACAAGAAAGGGCGGATTATTAATCCCGACCATGACATAGAGAGCGCCAAGAGTATTCTGGATAAGATCGCGGCCGACCCCAACATCATCAACCGCAGCGCGGCCGATGCCGGCAAGAAGCCCGCGGCTGGAGCTCCGGCGGTAGTGGCGTCGGTGGCGCCCGCGGCCCCCTCGTCGGCGCCCTCGCCCACCCCTCCTCAGCCGGCGCCTGATCCGAAGAGCTTGAAGACCGGCCAGTTTATTCTCTACAAAGCAGGGCCGGGCTGCGACAACTGCGGCGGCGTGGGCTACCAGGGTCGCATGGGCATCTATGAGGTGCTTGAGGTCGACGACCCGGTCCAGAAAATGATTGTGGGCCATGCCACGGCCGATGATATCCAGATGGCGGCGGTCCGAAGCGGCATGCTTACGATGCAGCAGG
This sequence comes from Patescibacteria group bacterium, assembly GCA_028288925.1. Classification (GTDB taxonomy): domain Bacteria; phylum Patescibacteriota; class Saccharimonadia; order UBA4664; family UBA4664; genus RYN-427. Next base: position 38,180 of record JAQGHG010000021.1, read on the forward strand.
ACGGCTTTGTAAAAGCCTTGATGGGCAAAACAACGATTGAAGAAATTTTAAGGGTAACGAGAGAATAGTATGGGCCAGTTTAGCTATAGTGCGCGCGACAAGTCCGGCAAGATCCAGAAAGGCAATTTGTTTGCCGGCGACCGGGCGGCGGCTTCGGCCAGCCTGACCGAGAAGGGGCTGACTCCTATCTTGGTGAAGGAAGCGGCTGGAAGCGCCAAGGGCGGCATCAGTACCATAGACAAGCTCATGGGCAACGGGCGAGTGAGCTTGCAGGACAAGGTAATCTTCAGCCGCCAGTTTGCCACCATGATCAATGCCGGCGTGCCGATTGTGCAATCGCTTAACATTTTGCGCGAGCAATCAGAGTCGAAGAAGCTCAAAATGGTAGTGTCGGATGTATCCAAGCAGGTCGAAGGCGGCTCCACCCTCGCCAACGCGCTGGCTTCGCACCCCGAGGTGTTTAACGCGATTTATGTAAACATGGTGAAGGCCGGGGAAGTCGGCGGTATTTTGGACCAAGTACTCGACCGGTTGGCGACGCAGCAAGAGAAAGACGCCGAGATTATTTCGAAGGTGCGCAGCGCCATGATTTATCCGGGCGTCATTACCACCGCCACGGTGGGCGCCTTCTTTTTCCTGATGACCGTGATCGTGCCAAAGCTTTCGAGTATTTTTGAGGACGCCGGCGCCACGCTACCGATTTATACCAAGATTATGTTGGCTATCTCGCACTTCTTGGTACACGATTGGTTCTTTGTGATCGGCGGGACGGTGGCGCTCGTGGTTGGGTTTGTTCAGTGGCACAAGACCGAGAAGGGGCGCCGCACGATGGACCGGGCCATGCTGAAGGCGCCGGTCTTTGGGCCGATCTTGGTAAAGGTGAATATCGCGCGCTTTGCCCGTACTTTTGGCTCGCTGATGGCTTCGGGGATCTCGGTGCTGGACGCGATTAATTCTACAAGAACAGCACTGGGCAACTCGGTGTACCGCGACGAGCTGGCGGAGGTGGCGCAGAAGGTCAAGAACGGCCATCCGATGAGCGAGCATTTGCGCCAATCCAAGAATTTCCCGGCCATCGTGGGCCAAATGCTGGCGGTGGGCGAAGAGACCGGCCAGATGGACGCGATTTTGCTGAAACTGGCCGAGTTTTACGAAAAAGAGGTCGATACGGTGGTAGCGGGCATCACCTCCATCATTGAGCCGATTTTGATTATTGTGCTCGGTGGCATGGTCGGGTTTATCGTGATCTCGGTGTTTGGCCCAATCTCGAGTATCGGCAACTCGGTTTAGAGATAAATGCTGCTGTTTTGGGGCGGAATGATTGACACCTAACCGTAAGCACTTTATGATTTGAGCTAAGTAGAGCTCCAACGCTTTATCTATCAAATTTTAAGGAGGTGAGCACTCGTGTCCATTAAAACACTTAGGAAGCAAGGCGGATTTACGCTGCTGGAGCTCCTGATCGTGATCGTCATTATTGGTATTTTGGCGCTCTTGATCATCCCGAACATTACGTCCGCGCCCAAGAAGGCCCGTGACACCAAGCGCAAGACCGACATCACGACGGTTCGCAAGGGTCTGGAAGAGTACTTCGTAAACAATAACGTTTACCCAGCCGCTCTGACCGACTTGCAGACCGGCACGGCGCCGATTATTAAGGTTTTGCCGGCCGACCCGAAGAACACCGGCGTGTACGTCTACACCTACACCCCCGCTAGCGCGAACTCCACCTACACTCTCAAGGCGTGTCTGGAGAACGACCAGGACAGCGGCGCGAACACAGCTACCGACAGCACTTGTGGCAGCGCGACCGCGAAGAAGTTCGAAGTAGTCAACGGCAACTAGTCCGCTCGCCTTCTTTTCAAAAAACGGCCCTCACGGGCCGTTTTTTAAGTATTTGCAAAAAGAAGCATTAGCGTTATAGTTATGCTAATTAAACAAATGGTGAGCACTCATGTCTAAGGCAATATTAAGGAAACAAGGCGGCTTTACATTGCTCGAGCTGCTGATCGTGATCGTGATTATTGGCATCTTGGCCCTGTTGATTATTCCGAACATCACCAGCGCGCCCAAGAAGGCCCGCGACACCAAGCGCAAGACCGACATCACGACGGTCCGTAAGGGCTTGGAAGAGTACTTTGTGAACAATAATGTATATCCGGCCGCCCTGACCGATTTGCAGGCCGGCACGGCGCCGATTATTAAGGCCATTCCGGCCGATCCGAAGGGCGCCGCTCCGTACGTGTATACCTACACTCCGGCTAGTTCAAACACGACGTACACCCTATCGGCCTGCCTGGAGAACGACCAGGACAACGGAGATAGTGTGATCGCGGCCTCGGGCAGCAACAACACCAGTTGCCCCGCCAAGGTCTTCCAATTGGTCAACGGTAACTAGATTCCGCCCGATACCTACCGACGGAGCCCCCGGGCTCCGTTTTAGGTTTGAGCGGTCAACCGTAAGCGGTATAATGCAACTATGACTGATAATAATCGAGACGAGGGTGGGTTCACCCTTGTGGAGTTGGTGTTCGGAGCGGTGATCATGGCGCTGATGGTCGCGTCGATCGGCCAACTCTACCTTTCGAATATCAATACGGTCGTCCTGGGCAAGTCCCGGGCGATCGGTGTGGCGTTGGTAAACGAGAAGATGGAGAGCTTGCGCGACTTGCCTTACGACTCGGTAGCTACGCAGGGCGGTACAATCTATCCCCCCGGTAACGTCCTTGATGACGAGATAGTGGTAAAGGATAACTTTAAGTTTAAGGTTCATACGGACATCAACTATGTAGACGATCCCTATGACGGCTACATCAGCTGCCCTTGCACCGGCGGGCCGGCGAACGGCAAACCGAAAGATTTGTATCCTTATGACTATAAGAAGGCCCAGATTACCGTGAGGCTGGTGTCTAGCGGAGCGGTAGTAGCCAGCGCTACGACCGACATCGCCGGCAAAGCGGCGGAGACGTCGTCGAATACGGGGATTTTGCAAGTAAAAGTGACGGATTCCAACGGCCAGCCCGTGATTAACGCCAACGTGACGATCGTAAACACAAATCCCACCCCGAACGTAAATATCACGACTACGACGGATAATCTGGGGATTGTGATGATCCCGAAACTGCCGGCGGACTCGACCAATGGGTACCAAGTGACGGCGAGTCTGCCGGGTTATTCTACCGAAGGCACCATCCCGGATCCGGCAGGCGCGCAAACAGCCGTAAAGCAGAATATGAATGTCTTAGTCCAACAGGTGAATTCGATAACGTTGGCGATCGACCGGCTATCCACGTTGTACGTGCACGTGACCGATACGAGCGGTAGTCCGATAAATAGTTTAAACATTACGACCTTCGGGACTAAGCAGATAAAACAGAACCCAGTGGTTTATAAGTATTCGCAGGCCTCTTCTACGAACGCCACAGGAGATATTACTCTACCGGCCATGGAATGGGATTCCTACAGCTTTACGGTGCCAAGCGGATATTATTTGGTGTCTAGCTCGCCATACGCGCCGGCGGCCCTTAGCGCTAATTCATCGGCTACGGTAAATTTGGTGGTGTCTACAAGCTCGGCGTGGCCAATAATTACGGCCGCTACGCCGCTTAGCCAGCAAACAGGCACAAACTCATTCACCATTAAGCTTACGGGCAGTAATATGCCGTCGAGCGCCGCGGTAAAACTCAAGAAGTCCGGCCAAAGCGACGTTACCGGCACCAGCTGTACGAGTACTGGCTCGAACCCCACTCAAACGCATACTTGTACTTTCAATCTCAGCGGGGCCGCGACGGGCGTGTGGGATATCGCCGTAACAAATGCGACCGGTACGACTACTCAGACGGGAGGCTTTAATGTCACACCGTAAGTATGCGAATCAAGGCGGCTACAGCCTCGTGGAACTATTGGTAGTAATAACACTCACCATGGTTATTGCCGTCCCGCTCGTGATCTTCAGCTATAAGGGTCTGACTTCATACGAGTTTTTGCAGGCTCAGTCCAACACTTCGACCGAATTGAGTACGCTGTCGCAGCGGATGGGTAAGGTAATCCGAGGAGCGACGACCGTATTAGACGCCCAGGCCAATACGCTTACAATTTACGGCTATTTTTCACCGCAAGATACGACGGTGAAGAAGATCCGATATTTTATTTCCGGCACCAACCTAAATATTGGCGTGACTCCCCCAACAGGGACCGCTCCAAACTACACTTACCCCGCGGCTGACGAGGTGGTCACTACCACGCGGGTCGACTTGGCCATGGGCTCGACGCCAATGTTTACCTATTATGATGATAGCGGGACCCAGCTACCTAATGGTTTTGCCGTCAGTCAGATTAAAGAAATTGGACTTTATGTGGCAGCTAATCCGCGAGTGAAGCAACTTTCGGTGCCGCTCTCGTTGACCACCCGGATAACATTGCGTAATTTTAAGACAAACCTATGAGTCAGAAGACTATTACCTCACACCCCGCAGGCTTCATTATGCTGACGGTTTTGATCATGGCGGTTTTGCTGTCATCCTTGGGCATGATTGGCGCGCAGTTACTCATAAGTAACGCCCGCTTCAACCAATACGAAGCACGCAGCGTACAGGCGTTGAATGTGGCGGAAGCCGGTGTGAATTACTACCTTTGGCACTTAGCTCACAATTCGGCCGACTACAAAGATGGCGGCAGCACGCCAAACACCGCGCCGTACGGACCCTACGTACACAACTACTACGATACGGACGGCAATTTATTGGGCACTTACACCCTCTATATTACTCCGCCCTCGAGCGGGTCGACGGTCGTGACGGTGAAGTCGATTGGGCAGGTCCCCCATTTTTCGGGAACACGCACAATCTTGGCCCAAGTGGGGCAGCCGTCGTTTGCCAGCTATTCATTTTTGACCGGTACAGAGGTATGGTTTGGCGCTAATGAGACCACGATAGGGCCGGTATTCTCGAATGTGGGAGTGCATTTTGATGGTGTTAATAAGGGGCCGGTGTACTCCGCGCAGTCTACTTATAAACCAACTCCATCGTTCGGTGGAGACGGGAGCATACACAACGGCGTGTGGGGTAGCGGCGGCCCCAGTAGTCAATGGCAATATCCGGTGCCTAGCATCGATTTCTCTCAGGTGACGACCGACTTGCAAGCTATGGCCACACTGGCGGCCGCGGGCGGGGTGTCGCTGCCCAACTCGAACGGTCAGGGTTATTATTTGCTACTCAAGACCGACGGCACAGTGGACGTATACAAAGTAACAAACGAGACAAGCGCCGGCCTTACAAAATCATTCTTGTACAACAAAGCGGCACCCGGTAACGGTGTGTTCTATGTAGCAGATAATGTATGGGTGGAAGGAACGAACTGGCCGGGCCGGATGACAATCGCAACGGCCCGCTTCCCCACCAATTCTTCGACGAATACGAGTATTAATATTACGGGCAATATTACTTACCATGCTAAAGATGGCTCTAACGCATTGGGGCTGATCGCGCAAAAAGATATACATGTGGCTGACTACGCCCCGAATACCCTAGAGATTGACGCGGCGATGTTGGCCGAGAAGGGCCACGTCTGGGTAGACAGCAACGCGCCGGTGAAAACAGGGACAATTACCACGTATGGAGCAATCGCGAGCTATGACTACTGGACATGGACCTGGGTGAACGGTTCAGGCGCCACGACGGCGGGATACCCGATAACGGTGACGAGTTTTGACTCAAACTTGATTTATGCTCCCCCGCCGCAATATCCAACTACGGGGAATTACTCGGTGCTAAATTGGCGGGAGCAGCTGTATAATCCTTAGCCCAGTTGTCAAAAACCCTGGGTTGCATGGTACAATTTTTATAATGGCTATGGTTATATTTAAGTAATGCGTATTCCTCTGGTTTATCGTGAGCGGCCGATTTTTGGGTTTGATTTGGGTACGCGTACCGCCAAGATGATCCAGCTCAAGCCGGGCGGCAAGCATATGCAGGTGATGGGCTACGGCTACGCGACGTTCCCGGGCGAAGCGATCACCGAGGGGATCATCGTGGACCCTCAGGAGATCGCGCAGGCTCTGGCGCCGCTGATGAAGCAGATGAGCTTCGGCAAGATCACAGCTACGCGGGTAGCGGCGGCGCTGCCGGTGGCCAAGGTGTTTACGCGCGTGCTTGAGCTGCCGCCCATGAATCCGGCCGATCTGGGGCAGGCGGTGCGGTTGGAGGCGGAGCAGTACATCCCCGTGCCGCTGCCGGACCTGTACATCGACTACGAGACGATTGAGACGGGGGCTGATCATAGTGAAGTGCTGATGGTGGCGGCGCCGCGGGCGATCGTGGACAGCTACATCAAGTTGTTTGACTTGATGGGCCTGGAGGTAGCGCTGGTGGATTCGAGCATGGCGGCGGCCACCCGGGCGATCGTAGCTTCGACGCCACTGGACAAGCCGACACTGGTGGCCGACATTGGCTCGACCTCGATCGACCTGACGGTGCACGACAAGGTGATCCGCCTGACCGACACGATCGCGATGGGCGGCGATAACCTGACCCAGCAGCTGATGAAAGACTTGGGCATCGGGCGGGAGCAGGCGAGCGAGATCAAGTACAAATTTGGCACCGGCCCATCCGGGCTTCAGCCCAAAGTGATGGCCAGCCTCGGCGCGCCGCTCAAGAAGATGTGCGACGAGATGCGGCGGGTAATTAAGTATTACCAGGACCGGGGTACCCAGAAGCGCAAGATCGAAGCGATTATCGTGAGTGGTGGAAGCGCCAGCATGCCGGGCTTTTTGGAGTATATGGCGGCGCAGATTAATATTCCGGTGACGGTCGCGGATCCATGGGCCGGGCTGGAGTCTAAGCACATTCAGCACGTCTCCAAATACGACGCGCCGATGTACACCACCGCAATCGGGCTCGCGCGGCTGGAGGGCAAGTTGTGATTAACTTGTTGCCCCCGCCAATGAAGGAGCAGATCCGCTATGCTAAGCTCAACCGGCTGGTGCTGCGGTATTTGCGCGTGGTGATATTGGTGGTGGTCGTACTGGCCGGGGTATTTGCCGGGACGTTTTATTTGCAGGAACAGCAAACGGTGGCAGTGGTGGCCGATGTGGCCGAGAAGCAGCAGACGATCGCTAGTCTGAACAAGACATTTACCCCCAAGGCCAAAGAAGTGAGCGACCGGCTGAACGCCATTACATACGTACAGAGTAGCCAAACCCACTTCTCGGCGTTGGTCGCCGATATCGCGAAAGTCGTGCCTAGAGGCGTATCGATCGACAGCCTGACGCTGACAGGCAATGACAAAGTACCGGTGAAGATCGCCGTGACAGCGCTGAGCTACGAAGGGGCTTTGTCCCTGCGCAACGCCCTTATCACCTCGCCCCGGGTAGCCGGCGCCGATTTGGAAACGATTACTTCCAACGGAAGTGGAGCGTACCAGACAAGCATCGTTGTGGCGTTTAAGCCGGGGCAAGCCAAATGAAGCCGAAGCAGTTTTTCTTTGTGGTATTGGGCATAATCGCGGTTGTGGTGGCGGCCGGCGCGGGCGGTTACTACTTGGTACTTCAGAAGATGAACGAACGGTCGGCGAATTTGGCGAGCGCTCTGTCTGAGCAAGTGTCGGCGGGCGACCAGATTGAAAGTCTAAGCAAGCTTAAGCGGCAATATGACCGTGACATTGTCCCGATTCTGCCCCTCATGGACGACGCGCTGCCGCGCGACAAGAAGCAGACAGAGATCTTGGCCCAGCTACAGACGATCGCCTCGGGAGTGGGGCTGCAGATTTCCACCGTGAGCATGCCCAGCCCGCTCGGACTGCCCACCTCGGTCTCGCAGACGGTGAAGGCTGGCAATGTGTTGGCGCTGCCGATTAGTTTCCAGCTCTCGGGCAGCTACGACCAGCTGCAATTGTTTACCGCGCGGATCGAGAGCCTGAACCGGTTCACTAACATTACCAACCTAGCGATCAGCCGGCCGGACAAGAGTAAGCCAATTGTCTATTCGATCAGCCTTAATGCTTATATAAAGCCATAATTATGAATTTGAAACTCGATCTCAACCTGAAGAAGATATTACCCATGCTGCGGCAGTTGGAGCCCTATGTCTTTGGCGCGGCCTTGATTGCGATATTTGGGTATACGGCCTTGGTGGTGAACGGCGCGCTTAATGTGAAGCCGGCGGCCAATTCGGCGCTCACTCCCGCTAAGCTGGCAGAGAAGATTACCTTCGACAAGAAGACGATCGAAACGGTGAAGAACTTGCAAGTGGTTCAGGGTAATGTGCCGACTGGGGATCTGGGCAAGGACGACCCGTTTAAGTAGGGTCTGACGGGTGATGGCGCCAAGCGCCCGGTTCTTTGACGGGCTCGCCGGTAGCGGGCTTTTCGAGCTCCTGGAGGAGCCGGGTCATGTCGCGCTTGATGGCGGCGGCTTCGTCGAGCCGCCGGCGTAGATCGGACTTGGGGATAGTGACGGTGGGCTTTGACATGCTATAGCGACGGCGGGATGAGACCAAGGTGAGTGTATGCCTTGGGAGTTACCTGGCGGCCGCGGGGGGTGCGCTGGAGGAGACCGATTTGCATGAGGTAAGGCTCATAGACGTCCTCGATGGTGGTGGTTTCTTCGGCGCAGAGCGCGGCGAGCGTGGTGAGGCCGACCGGCCCGCCTTGGTAGTGTTCGATGATGGCGGCCAGGAGCTGGCGGTCGGAGGTGTCGAGGCCGAGGTCGTCGATCTCCAGGAGGTGGAGGGCTTCGCGGGCGGTTTTGCGCGTGATGGTGTCGACCTGGTTGACCTGGGCGTAGTCGCGTACGCGCTTGAGCAGGCGGTTGGCGATGCGCGGGGTGAGGCGGGCGCGGGTGGAGATTTCTTCGGCGGCTTCGCGGTCGAGCGTGACGCCCAGGATGCCGGCGGCGCGCTGGATGATCTGGATCATTTCGTCGGGCGAGTAGAATTCTAGCCGGTGGACGTGGCCGAAACGGTCGCGCAGCGGCGCGCTGAGGGCCCCGGCCCGGGTGGTGGCGCCGATGATGGTGAATTTGGGCAGGTCGAGGCGGATGGATTTGGCCGACGGGCCTTTGCCAAGCATCACATCGAGGCCGAAGTCTTCCATGGCCGGGTAGAGCACTTCCTCGACGGTCTTGGGGAGGCGGTGGATTTCGTCGATGAACAGCACGTCGCCGTCGGCCAGGTTGGTGAGCAGGCTGGCTAAGTCCCCCGCCCGCTCGATGGCCGGCCCGCTCGTGATGCGGATATTGGCGCCGAGCTCGGCGGCGATGACGCCGGCCATGGTGGTCTTGCCCAGGCCGGGCGGGCCGTACAGCAGCACGTGGTCGACCGGCTCCTGGCGGACTTTGGCGGCCTCGATGGCCATGATCATGTTTTGCTTGAGCAGCCGCTGGCCGGTGTAGGACGCGAAGGTTTTGGGCCGCAGCCCTTCGAGCACCTGCTCTTCGACGGCGTCGGATTCGGATACGTCGGTGGTTTGGGGATTTACGATGCGCTCAATCATAGGTTCATTAGGCCGAGGCCCCTTTTTGTTCGAGTTTAATGATTCGGCGCTCATGCCCGTCCAGCCGCGCGAAGACATCGCGTTCGATCAGATTCATTGCAGTAACGAGCCGGCCTTCCATCTGATTCAGGTCGGTCTTTGTTGTCATATCCGCTCTTATGGCCGAGCTAGCATCGGTTACAATCTTCTTGATTTGCTCAAGATCGTTAGTCGTGAGTGCCATCACCTTCCCCTATTCAATGCCAGTATATCTTAACCTGATGATGAGATTATACCGAACTAAATGCGAACGTGCAATTAGAGACCTACGTTACGTGCGTCGGGTCCCAACAGGTACGCAAGTCGCTTTCAAGGGTTTTGATCTGGGCCATATCGCCAGCGTCGAGCTTGAAGTCGAAGACTTCGAAGTTGGCCTGGATACGCTCGCGGTGGGCGGATTTGGGCAGCGGCACGGTGCCGATCTCGAGACACCAGCGGAGCATGATTTGAACAGGGGTTTTGTGGTGCTTGGCGGCGATTTCGGCCAGCACCGGGTTGCTCAAGCCTTCGCCGTGGGCCAGCGGCGAGTAGGCTTCTACTACGATGCCATGATCTTGACAGTATTTGACGAGTTCGGGCTGCTGCAGGAAGACATGAAGCTCTACCTGGTTGACGGCGGGTTTGATGGAGCCTTCGCGCAGCAGTTCTTCGAGATGGGCGACGGTATAGTTGCTGACGCCAATAGCTTTGGCGCGGCCGGATTTATTGATCGTCTCCATCTGACGCCAGGCGGGGCGGCGCAACTGGGTGACCGGGAAATGTAGTAATAGTAGGTCGACGTAATCGGTTTGGAGCTTCTTGAGGGATTCGTCGAAGCTGGCGGGTAGTTCGTCCCAGTCAAAATTGCCGGTGCCAATTTTGGTGGTCAGGAAGATATCTTCGCGGGATATGCCACTCTCGGTGATGGCCCGGCCGACGAAGGCTTCGTTGCCGTAAACTTGGGCGGTGTCGATATGGCGGTAGCCGGTGTCGAGAGCCGTTTTCACGGCTGTTTCACAGATGGCCGGATCGGTAAGCTGCCAGGTGCCGAAGCCGATCTG
>JAQGHG010000004.1 GCA_028288925.1 Patescibacteria group bacterium
CGTGCTAATTAAAAAGTATTTCTCGATACTAAGACCAAAGTGCTCCTCGAAAGTACTTCTTATCGGCTCGTCTTTGAATAGGCAAAAATAGCGTGTGCTGGCTTGTTGGTTCGGCCTGTTTTCCTGCCATACGAACTGCAAATGGGGGAGCACCTTCGATAGATAATGGTAGGCGTTACCTTCGCTTAGAATTCGTTTACTAATCTCATTATCAAGCGTTCTGACCTTGTCGATTATCTTCGCGTAGTCATTCCATTTTCTGAGATCCCTCTCGCCGCCCGGTCGTGCTTCAATAATCAGCTCCCTAACAACGACCGCAAGCTGCCACGGCGGAGCGAATAGTAACGGGCTTGACCAAAAATCACGGTGTACTTCGATGTCATCAGGTTTAGCCGTCGGGCTAGCCAACTGGCTATAATTGATATACCAGCGAAGTGGCCCTAGGCTTACGCTCAGATCGACTTTTCGCAAGTAATTGCGTAAGGGCTTATACAGATCGTAAATGTCGCTCACGAGGCACTCGTTGGGGGCTTTTGCTTACCATCAGCAGGCTTGGCCTCGCCCAGCTGTCCGCCTGACGGCGCGACGACCGTAATGTTTTCTCGCTCTTTGGCTGGATCAATTATCTCGGCGTCTTTCCACCATTTTTCGGCGGTTGCTTGTAGCGCCTGGGCTCCTAGGCTGGGTACGGGGGTCAGTACAGTGGTATGGGAGCCGATAGAGCTTAGTGAAGACCCTAGCGTATATACGTCACCGGTTTTCGTGACAATCATACGGTCGTGCAGAGCCGAGTCCGTTGAAGCTCGCAGTTCTATGCTCCGGGGTAAGGATTTACTATCCAGCCCTACGCGAAGAGCGGCTATATCTTCCTTGCTGCCTTTGTGCTGTTTTGAGATTAGAACGCGATCGACGGCAGTGTTCGTCACCACTTGAATGAACTGGTCAAGCCTAAAATAGGGGTCAACTAGTAAGACAGGCCCAAGCTTAGCTATAAATCCGATTAGCCGTGCGTAGGCAAAAGGATCTTCTCCACTTAATACTACTACGCTCCCTTCTCCGATCTGAAGGTCACTTCGCTCAGCCGCCCCAAGCAATGCCTGCCCAACCGGAGATAAGCTGAGCCCCGTTTCATCTCCGCTCAACCAACCAAGTCGTAGTAAATGCTCTACGGCGTCCTCGCCGGGAACTCCGAGTACGGCGTTACCAAGCATTTCTTGGATAGTCCTACCAAACAGACCCGCAATATCACCTGCTATCTTCGGCTGCGGGTCTTTTAACCACTTGACGACCTCGGCTCGGTGAGGGGTATAGCCTGAACGATTACAAGCGTCGATGAACGCTAGGGTGTGATGTTGGCTTTCGGTAGTTATCTTCATTGCTTTAGCCTTATCATAGTGCAAGTATACCTGTCCGGCGCCCCGACCGATAAGACTGGTGCGGCCGATTGGCATATCTGCTATACTACCGCCACTATGGATCAGGATAATCCTCACTCAGACCTCATTAAGCAAGCCGAGGAGCTGGCGCAGAAGGCGGAAGCCAATCACTCCGGGGATCGCTACAGTGCAGGCTCGGCATCTAAGATTATTGCGTCCAATGGTAGGCTTGATGTGCAGTTGCGTGATCTCATAGCCACCACCAAGGCTAATACCATATCCAGCGATCGTTACAACGTAACCCTTATAAAACTAACAAAAGCATTAGTGGCTCTAACTATAATCCTCGTAGTTGCTACGGTTGTACTGATATTCAAGGGGTAGGGTGTGGTACTGGTTCTAACCTACGACCGTAGTACCGGCTAGCTGGCGGGGCGCGAAGTCACGTAGCACCTGATACCATTCCATTAGCTCGCGCTTTACTAAGTTCCATTTCGACCAACTCAGCTCCACCAGGAATCATCAATCAAAAAACCACCGGCCCAAATAGCCGGTGGTTTTTTGACGCGCCACAGCCGTCACTCGGCCCAGAAATCCGCTACCTTGTCCACCTTATCGTCCGGCTCCATACGGTTCGAAATAATCAAAATCTCGGCGTCGGCCGGGCCTTCGTTCCACGTGCCCTGCACCGCTCCCGGCGCGATCCGGATGGCGCTCTTGGCGCTCAGCTCCACCACTACATCGTCTACCTTCACTTGTACTTGGCCCGAGATCACGAAAATAATCTCCTCCTGCGCCTCGTGCCGGTGCCCATAACTCCCCTTGGCGCCGGTCCGTGCCGGTAGCCGCCGGTAGGTGAGTGCCACTTGGGTTGTACCTAGCGGGCCCTTCATCGGTTTCATATCACCGGGGTAATCTCCTAGAATATCGTCAACTTCGGCTAATTTCACGACTGCGTAATTGCTCATAACGTGTCTCCCTTAGTATCAGTATAAAGGCAAACATTTGACGCCTTCCCTACAATAGAATTAAGGAACCACATGATCTCGCCACTTACCCGCCAAGCCATCGCCGCCACCCGCCACTGCCTCACCGGCTGTGCGATCGGGGAGGTGCTGGGTATGGTAATAAGCTCAGCTCTCGGTTTGAGCTCACTTATTTCGGTAATTATTTCGGTCGCGTTGGCCTTCGTTTTCGGTTATTCGCTCACGCTTATCCCGGTGCTGCGGGCCGGCCTCACCTTCCGCCACGCGCTGGTCGTGGCTTTGGCCGCCGACACCGTCTCAATTACCAGTATGGAGCTTGTCGACAACGCCTTCGTGCTAGCCGTGCCCGGCGCCATTACGGCCGGCCTCACCAGCGCCCTCTTTTGGATTAGCCTCATCACTTCGCTCCTCATCGCGTTTATCGTGACGGTGCCGGTCAACCGTTGGCTCATCGCGCGCGGCCTGGGCCACGCCGTGATGCACGAATACCACCACTAGGTGTACCATAGGGATCAATGAACGAACCTACCCCCTCAACTCCTTCTGGTCCCGGCGCCGCTACGCTCATGCTGCGCGGCCTGGTGGCTGCGGCGCTCGGCGTGGTCCTCATTGCCGGAGGTTGGCTGGGCTACGCCTATGCCTTCTCGCCCCGGGCTATCCGCCAGCCTGCTAGCGCGCATTACCACTTCCGGCTGCAAATAATCGACAACGGCACCTCCGTTAACTTTGCCGATACCAAATACCAGACGCCATTCGATAAGGATATTTGCACCGCTGCCCTCACCAAGGAACCCATTCATTTCCATGATCATCTGGACCAGTTCGTCCACGTCCATTGGGCTCGTATTACCGGCGGCCTGCTGCTCAAAAACTACGGATGGAACTTCATCGGCGGCCCCAATGACACCCTGGGCTACCGCTTCGACCAGCTGCCGCACCTCACGCGCATCCCGGCTCACGGCGCGGCTCTGCCCAAGGTACCGTCCAACGCCCGCTATTACGTCTACACCGGCAGTCGCGACGGCTACCAGGAGCGCAAATGGAACGACTTCATCACACAAGACCTCCGCGATTTCTTCGCCGCCAAAAAAACCAGTCTGGCTCCCTTGGAGTGGCTCATCCCTGCCGCCTCAGCCCACGGCGATGACGAAAAACTCACCCAGCTCAATGATGTGCTCGGCAGCGTCGTCATCTTCGCCCAAAAAGACCGTCCCACCGCCGCGCAGATCCAAGACCGCTTCAACCATCTCGTCCCGCTGCCCGAATCTAGTTGCGGCGGCTAGAGGAGCCTCACAAATACAGATGACTCTGCTAAACTGACAAACCATGAAGCCCAACCTCCAATGGCCGTCCGCCGGCCGCTACATCCTGGCCGTCTCCGGCGGCGCCGACTCCATGGTGCTGCTAGACCTGATGACCGGCGCCGCCAAGGAGCGCGGCTACGAGCTCACCGTGGCCCATCTAGATCACGGCCTGCGCACCGAATCCGCCGCCGATCGCCGCTTCGTGCAGGCCGCCACCGCCAGCTACGGCCTGCCTTTCGAATACGCCGAGGCCGGGCTGGGCCGCGCCAGTGAGGCCACCGCCCGCGCCACCCGGTACGCCTGGCTGGAGCAGATCCGCCATCATCACCAGGCCGCCGGCGTCATTACGGCCCACCATCAGGATGATCTGATCGAGACCAGCCTATTAAACCTCGCCCGCGGCAGTGGCCGCCGCGGCCTCGCGCCCATGCAGGGTAACGCCATTCTGCGGCCGCTGCTCGGCGTTACCCGGGCGCGGCTCCGGGATTACGCGGCCGCGCGCCACATCACCTGGCGCGAAGATTCCACTAATAATGACCTCACCAACCCGCGCAATTATCTCCGCCACCAGCTCCTGGCGGCCGCCGGCGCCACCTGGCGTCGCGATTACCTCGCCCGCCTAAACCGCCTCGCCGTACTCAACACCACGATCGGTCACACTCTGCAAAAACTCCTGGACGCTCACCGGGCCACACCTACCTCATTTATCTTCCCTCACCCGTTTGTCCAAGATCTGAGCCTCGCTGAGCTCCAGGAGCTCATCGTGGCCGCCGCCCAAAGCCTATGGCCGGACGTCGAACTTGATCAACGATTAATCCAAGAAATCGCCCTCTTTGCCAGGACCGCCCAGAATCTTCGGCAACGTCCCTTACGGAAGGGGTTAAATGTTATAGTACAAACCGAGGGTGTTCACGTATACTATATGGGTATTTCAGAAAGTAGGTTAGAAAATGAAACTTAAGAAAAATATGCGGGGCTTTCTCTTTCTCGTAACCGCCATCCTGGTGGCCGCGGTGTTGCTCGTGATATCACTTCCGCAGCAAAAAGTTGAGAACGTTGCCCTCTCCAAAGTAATCGACGAGGCCAAGAGCGGTAAGATCGAACGCATCGAAGTCGATGGCGACAAGCTCACGGCTTCACTCAAAGATACCTCCGAACCCAAGCAGGTCGCATACAAAGAAAAGACTGCTAATCTCTCCAACTATGGTATCGACTACAGCAAAGTTACCGTCGACACCAAGAACCCCGACAATGGTAACAGCCGTATTTTCGACGTCGCTCTTACCCTACTGCCCATTCTGCTCATCATTGGGTTCTTCTACTTCATGATGCGCCAGGCTCAAGGGCAGGGGAATCAAGCCATGAACTTCGGCAAGAGCCGCGCCCGCCTCTATGGCTCTGATAAAAAGAAAGTTACCTTCAAAGAAGTCGCCGGCGCCGACGAGGCCAAGCAAGAACTCACCGAGATCGTCGAATTCCTCAAGTTCCCCAGCAAATTCGAAGCTCTAGGCGCCAAAATTCCCAAGGGCGTACTGCTCTTCGGCCCTCCCGGAACCGGTAAAACCCTCCTGGCGCGGGCCGTGGCGGGGGAGGCCGGCGTGCCGTTCTTCAGCATCGCCGGTTCGGACTTCGTCGAAATGT
The DNA here is from genome assembly GCA_028288925.1 of Patescibacteria group bacterium. Lineage (GTDB taxonomy): Bacteria > Patescibacteriota > Saccharimonadia > UBA4664 > UBA4664 > RYN-427. The sequence continues at coordinate 5,308 of JAQGHG010000004.1, forward strand.
TCGTGGGTGTCGGCGCCAGCCGCGTACGCGACCTCTTCATGAAAGCCAAAAAGAACGCGCCCTGCATCATCTTCATCGATGAAATCGACGCCGTCGGCCGCCAGCGCGGCACCGGCATGGGCGGCGGTCACGACGAGCGCGAGCAGACCCTCAACCAGATTCTGGTCGAGATGGACGGCTTCGAGCAAGGCACCAACGTCATCGTCATCGCCGCTACCAACCGCCCCGACGTGCTCGACCCGGCATTGCTACGCCCCGGCCGCTTCGATCGCCGCGTCACGCTGGATTCACCCGACCTCAAGAGCCGCGTAGCCATCTTGGAAGTTCACTCGCAGGGCAAGCCGCTGGCCGGAGACGCCGACCTGGAAGAGATCGCCAAGAAGACTCCTGGCTTCTCCGGAGCCGACCTCGAAAACCTCCTCAACGAAGCCGCCATTCTGGCCGCTCGCCTCGATCAAAAGACAATCACCCGCAAAGACCTCAACTCCAGCGTCGAGAAAGTCCTCATGGGGCCTGAGCGCAAGACGCACGTCATGAACGTCAAAGAAAAAGAGATCACCGCCTACCACGAGGCTGGCCACTCGATCGTGGCGCACATGCTGCCGGCCGCGCACCCGGTCAACAAAGTCTCGATCATCTCGCGCGGCCGCGCCGGTGGCTTCACCTGGCAGTTGCCCGCCGAAGACCGCCACCTCACTTCGGTCGCCGATTACAAAGACGACCTGGCCGTAATGCTCGGTGGCCGCATGGCCGAAAAGATCGTCTTCGGCGACATCACCAACGGCGCCAGCAACGACCTCCAGAAGGCCAGCCAGATGGCCCGCCACATGATCATGGACAACGGCATGAGCACCAAGCTCTCCAACCGCGTCTTCGGGTCCCAGAGCGACGCCGTCTTCCTGGGCCGCGACCTCGGTTCCGACAAGAACTACTCCGAAGAAGTCGCCAAGATCATCGACGAAGAAGTCGCCGATCTCATCGACGAAGCTGCCAAACGCGCCGGCGAAGTCATCGAGAAGAACCGCGCCAAGGTCGACAAAATCGCCGCCAAGCTCGTCAAAGACGAAGTCATCGACCGCGACGAGTTCACCGAGCTCATCGGCCCACGCCCTCACGAACCCAAGAAGGACGACCCGCGCAAGCCCGGCACCGAAGACCAGGACATCGCCCCCGACATCTCCGGCAAGCCCACCGCGGCCTAAATCCCGAGGAGGCCAGCAAGGACAGCAAATCGCCAACCTAGCAAAAGGGTAGGCGCAGGAGATGTTATCTCTGTGCTAGCCGGCGTAGGTTCAGATATCGGTCGCACCGAAGAGAAGGACAGCGTTCGTCGGCAAACAGAGATAATATCTCCGGAGCGAAGCCCAGCGGGTACATTGTGGAATAGACAGGGAGGCCATGCCGCCCGCCCAAAAACCAGGTATAATTGACCCCAGCATGAACCTCAAGCCAAAACCATGGTAGACCAAGCCAAGCGCCTCCTCGACCGCGCCAATGCCAAGCAGACTGTTGGCGGCGCTGCCATTATCATTTCGGGAGCCTATCTGCTTAGCCGGTTGCTGGGCCTGTTCCGCGACCGCTTGCTAGTAGCCCACTTCGGCGTCGGGCCGGAACTCAGCGCCTACAACGCCGCCTTTCGCTTGCCCGAAATGCTCTTCACACTCCTGGTATCCGGCGCTTTCGCCGTAGCCTTTATCCCCGTCCTCACCGAGCACCTGCACAAAGACGAACAGGATCAAGCTTGGAGCATCACCTCGAGTTTGCTCAACCTGCTCGTACTGGGCACCATCGCCGGTGGCGCTCTCATCATCGTGTTTGCCGGTCCGCTCACCACGCTCATTACGCCCGGTTTCGACCGCGCCACTCATGACCTCACCGTTCGGCTCACCCAGATTATGGCCGTCACACCGGTGGTGTTTGCCATCTCCAGCGTGCTCGGCAGCGTCCAGCAAGCCTTCAATAGGTTCATGATCTTCGCGCTAGCCGGCGTCTTCTACAATCTTGGTATTATTTTGGGCATCGTAACCTTCGCCAAGCACCTCGGGATCTACGGGGTGGCTTGGGGCGTTGTGCTGGGCGTGATCCTGCAAGCGTTGTTTCAATGGCTTGGGCTCTATGGGCTCGGCTTCAAATACCGCCTCACCCTCAGTCTCAAACTCGCCGGCGTGCGTCAAACCCTCAAACTCATGGTACCGCGCAGCATCGACCAGGGCATCGACCAGATCAATTACTCCGTCGAGACCATCATCGGCTCCACCATCAGCGCCAACGCCATCGCCCAATTTGCCCTCGCCAACAATCTCAAGAACGTCCCGCTCGTGCTTATTGGCTCGTCCATCACGACGGCCGTTTTCCCGCGCTTGGCTGCTCGAGCTGCCAGCGGCGAGCGCGCTGAGCTCATCGAAGGCTATGTCAAAACCGCTCGCCTCATTCTCTTCCTAGCCATCCCGGCGGCGCTCTTCGCGCTGGTGGCCCGCGGCTACATCGTGCGGCTGCTCTACGGCTTCGGCGATTCCGCCACCGCCAACACCCTCGGCTGGTTCGCCGGCACCATCGTCTTTACGAGCCTCTTCATGCTCATATCGCGCGTCTACTACGCCATGCAAGACACCAAAACCCCGCTCTACCTCAGCCTGGCGAGCATTCCGCTCAACATCGCCCTCAGCATCATCTTTGCCCGTTGGTATGGCGTGGTCGGCCTGGCCATGAGCGCCTCCATCGTAGCGGTGCTCGAGACCGTCACCCTGGGCATAATCCTCCGCCGGCGCCAAGGCAACTTCGGCGAAGGGCACATTCTCACAGGGGGCATCTCGATGGCCTTCGGCGGCGCTATTATGGCCCTGGTGGTCTATCTGCTCATCACCTACACCTTCCCGCTCTACGCGGTGGATCATGGCTTCTGGACCCTTATGCCCAAATTCGTCCTCATCACCCTCGCCGGCGCCGCCGCCTACCTGCTGCCATGCATCGTTATGCAGCTTCCCGAAGCTAAAGTCATCCTTACCCGGCTCCGCGAGATTATGGTCAAATCATTAAACTTAACGTAAATCATGACACCCAATAATTCTCTCGACATCCAAGCCACCAAGATCGAACAATACCGCACCAGTACGCGGCCCACTACCAAACATCTCTCGGGCATGGATCTCATCGTCCTGCCGCACGTCTTCCCCGGCGGGACCGATACCGGCTTGCTCTGCGACACTATTCGCATCAATAAAGGCGAGATCACTCTCGACCTCTGCACCGGCACCGGCGCGGTCGCCATTAAGTCCGCCTTGCTTGGCGCCGCCGAAGTCTGGGGCACCGACATCAGCGCCGACTGCGTCCGCAACGCCGAGCAAAATCAGGCCAAATTTGGCATCAAAAACGCCAAATTTATCGTAGCGGACGTCTTCCCGCCGGCCGGACCGACCTTTGATGTCATCACTATAAACCCGCCCTACACCGACACCGAAGCTCCCGATCTCACCGCCAAATGCTTCTGGGACAAGGACAACCAGGTGGTCAAAACCTTCTTCGCCAATTTGGCGACCTACCTCAAGCCCACCGGCCGGGCTTACATGAGCTGGGCCAGTTTTGCGAATCCCGATCTCTTGCCCGGGCTAGCAGCCACGCACCACTTCACGCTCCGCCAAGCCGGCCACATCGCTAGCGAAAAGTCCGGGTTTGCTTATTACGTGTATGAGATCAAGCCTCAACTTTAAACCCAAAAAGATTATATCTGGGCATTTTTAGGGTATAATCAAGTATCGTGAATCAATCTCATACCCGAAATTTCTGCATCATCGCCCACATCGACCACGGCAAAAGCACGCTGGCCGATCGTATGCTCGAGCTCACCGGCACGGTGGAGCGCCGCAACATGCAGGCGCAGCTTCTGGATTCCATGGACCTCGAGCGCGAAAAAGGCATCACCATCAAGCTCCAGCCGGTGCGCATGCACTGGACGCCGGGGCAGGGGAACGCTGTAAGCAGCAAGGGTCTCGGCGCGGGTGGCGTCGGCGGCGAAGCCAGCAAAGGGGTAGAGCGCAGCAGCAATCCTTCCGAGCAAGCTGGCGTGATTACTGATACCGCGTACCCCGAAGAGAAGGCCCACGTTCGTCAGCGCGAGGAAGAGACTGCTGCGGAGCAGTATACTTTAAACCTCATCGACACCCCCGGCCACGTCGACTTCTCCTACGAAGTGTCGCGCTCCTTGGCCGCCTGCGAAGGCGCCGTTCTGGTGGTCGACTGCAGCCAAGGCATCCAAGCCCAAACCCTCGCCAACGTCTACCTCGCCATCGAAGCCGGTCTCGAAATCATCCCCGTGCTCAACAAAATCGACCTCCCGGCCGCCGACCCCGAGCGTGTGTCCGCCGAAGTCTCCGCCCTGCTCGGCTGCACGCCCGAGAGCATCCTGCGCGTCTCCGGCAAGACCGGCGCCGGCGTCCCCGAGCTGCTCGATAACATCGTAGCCCAAATCCCGCCGCCCGCCGGCCAACCCGAGGCGCCCCTGCGCGCGCTCATCTTCGACAGTGTCTTCGACGATTATCGCGGCGTCATCCTCTTCGTACGTGTCATCGACGGTGTGCTGCGCCGCCACGACCAGCTCACGCTCATGGCCGCCCGCGCCACCGGCCTGGCCGTCGAGGTCGGCACCTTCGCGCCCAAGCAAACCCCCGGCCCCTCCATCCAGACCGGCCAGATCGGCTACGTCGTCACCAACCTCAAATCTCTCGCCGAAGCCCAGGTCGGCGACACCGTCACCCTCACTGCCAACCCGGCCACCGAGGCCCTCGCCGGCTACCGCAAGATCAAGCCCTTCGTCTTCGCCGGCTTCTTCCCCAGCTCCGGCGAGCAATACCCCGACCTCAAGGACGCCCTCGAAAAGCTCAAGCTCAACGACGCCGCCCTCCAGTACGAGCCCGAAACCTCCCAGGTGCTCGGCTTCGGCTACCGCGTCGGCTTCCTCGGCCTGCTCCACCTGGAGATCATCAAGGAGCGCCTCGAGCGCGAATACGGCCTCGACATGGTTGTCACCAGCCCCAGCACCGACTACATCGTGGCCGAATCCGACGGCACCGAGAGCACCATCCGCTCGGCCGCCGGCCTGCCCGACGCCAGCCGCATCGACCACATTCGCGAGCCTTGGATCAAGGGCGAAGTCGTGGTGCCCAAGGATTACGTTGGCGGCGTCATCCAGCTCGTCAATCGCATTCGCGGCATCCAAAAGTCTCTCAGCTACCTCGACGAAACCCTCGCCCTCATCGACTTCGAAGCGCCGCTGGCCAACGTCCTCACCGATTTCTACGACGCCCTCAAATCCATCACCTCCGGCTATGGCAGCTTCAACTACGAGCTCGGCGATTACCGCCGCGAAAGCCTCGTCCGCCTCGACATCATCGTCGGCGGCGAGCTCATCGACAGCCTCAGCGCCATCACCCACAAAGACGAAGCCTACCGCATTGGCAAAGAAATCGTCGAAAAGCTCAAAACCATCATCCCTAAGCAATCCTTCGAAGTCTCACTCCAGGCGGCCATCGGCGGCAAAATCATCGCCCGCGAAGATGTGAAGGCCCTCCGCAAAGACGTCACAGCCAAGCTCTACGGCGGCGACGTCACCCGCAAAAACAAGCTCCTCGACAAGCAAAAACGCGGCAAAAAGCGCATGAAGCGCATCGGCAAAGTCGACATCCCCGCCGAGGCCTTCATGGTACTCGTCAGCAAAGACAGCTAGCCCTGCATCCCAAATATCAACGCCAGCGCCGATGTCACCATCAAAATAATCATCACGTTCATCACAAACCGGTTACCTCGCTTGATCGCCAATTTGCCGCCCAGGTAGCCACCCACCAGATTCGCCGGCACGCCCACGGCCACGATCGGCCAGACGATCAAATGCGACAACAGGACGCCCAGAACCACGGTTATATTCAGGATCAGCTGCGACCAGCGCTTCGTCATATTAGCCTCAGTTGCCGTCATACCCAGCATGCCCATCAGCACCACGTTTACGAGTGTGCCCAAGCCGCCGCTAAACACTCCCTGCAAAAATAATGCTAGCGTCAACAGCGCGCCGCCGGCGTAGCGCTGCCAAAGTTTAGGCTGATGGGGCTCAATCCCCACCTTTTTTACGATGAGAACCGGGATCATGAGCAATAAAATGATGCCCAGTAACACTCGGTACGCTTCGCTTTCCAAGCTCCGAATAACGAACGGCACCAGCAAACCTACCACGAGCGCCAGAATCATCACGGGCACCACGCGCCGCCGGGACAGCCGCCCATGCTCCGCGCGCATACCGCCGAGCGACCCAATCGTCACCGCCAACCCGCCGATTTTACCCGTGGATACCGCCTGGGCCGGCGACAACCCCAAAAAGATCAACAGCGGAGTCATCACGAAGCCGCCTCCGCCCCCAGCGATCCCGCTAAACACCGACATCCCCGTCGCCATTACCGCGTATATTCCCAGTTGCCACCATTCCATGCCAATGATCATATCACCGCTCATCACCCCGGCGGAAGTTGACGATTCGGCCCCCGTAATTACAATGTAATTATGCGCACCAAGACCACCGCCAAACTCACTAAGATCGGCAATTCTCGCGGCATTAGGCTGCCCAAAGCCTTAATCGAACAATCTGGGCTCAAGGACGAGGTCGAGCTCATCGCTCGCGACGGCGAGATCCTCATCGCCAATATCCGCAAACCCCGCGAAGGCTGGGCCGAGGCTATGGAGGCCGCCTATCAGCGTGGCGAATTGGAGCTCACCGAGGAAGATCACGAATGGCTCAACGCCGATCTCACCGGCCCACTTAAGGACGACGAATAACACATATGGTGATCCACCGAGGAGATATCGTATTAGCGCCTCTCGATCCCATCGTGGGCCACGAAGTTGGTAAAACTCGCCCCTGCCTTGTCATTTCGCCGCCCGAGATGAACCGCCACGCCCCTACAGTTATCATTGCGCCCCTTACTACCGGCCACAGGCCCTATCCTTGGCGCGTCGATTGCGACCTAGATGATAAACCCGGCCAAGTTATGTTGGACCAAGTACGCGCCATTAGTAAGGACCGCATCGTCAAATGGCTCGCCGCCGCACCGCCCGCCCTCACACTTAACGTCCTCGACCGCCTCACTGAGATGTTTGCCCTATGAACCAAAACCACCCTGTTCAGCCACCCAAAGTCATCTTCTTCGATTGCTGGTACACGCTCTTCACCAGCGATCTGGCGGCCGACCTCAAGGCCATCGCCACCCGACTCGGCCAGGAGTTCGACCGCGAGTTCGTCAAAACCTTCGAGAACCAGCTCATGCGCCGGCCCTATGCCGACCTCAAGGAGCCCCTGGGCCTACTGGCGGCGCATTACCACCAAGAACCCCGTCCTCGGCTGCTAGCCACGCTAGAGCGCATCCTCCTCACCGGCCTCCAACGTCAGCGAGCCTACCCCGAGACGCTCGCCATGCTGGCCGAGCTTCGCCAAACCCACACGCTCGGCCTTATCACCAACTCGTTCTCCGCCGGCTTTGAGCACCTTCAAGGCCAATTCAACCTCGGCGATTACTTCACCCACATCATCACGTCATACGAGACCGGCCACATCAAGCCCGATCCGGCCATCTTTCAGGCCGCACTGGAACGGGCCGGCGTCCAGCCTCACGAAGCCGCCATGGTGGGCGATTCGCTATCCGACGATATCAAACCGGCTCGGGCGCTCGGCCTCACCGCCATCCTCGTCGATCGTCACGGCCGGTATCCGGATATTACCGGCCGTATCACGAATCTCGAGCAACTACCTGGAGTGCTCAATCAAACGTAAGTCGTCTTAGCCCCGCATCGGGTCCTTCATCAGCAGCCAGGCCACGGCCTCTTCCCGCGTCTCAAATACCATTGTCTGGTCATCCTTGCCCAGCGCTTTGATGATCAGCTTGGCTACTTCATCCAGCACCTGATTGCCGCCAAACATCGCGACCCGGTCATAGATAATGTCGTCCATTATTTCCAGGGCCGACTTATTGGCTCCCGTACTAAAGTTCTTTTCACGGCTCAGATTGATGAGGCCCAGAAGCGGTTTCTGCTCGTACTTCAGCCGCCCGATCAGTTCCTTGCACTGGTTGCCGCTCTCTTCGATCGTCTGGTAATTCTGGTCGCCCACAAGTATTACTTCAATGTAACCCTCGGGGTGTAGGACAACGGAATTCTTGGCTGCTGTTTCATTCATATCCCTGATTGTACTACAGCGGCGTCCCGCCTCAAACGTTAGCTGAGAGCTTCGAAATCCCGCAAGATCTCTACGGCGTGGTCCTTGGGCGTGACCTTGGGGTACTCCTTGGCAATTCCGCCCTCTGGGTTAATCAAAAAGGTCGTCCGCTTGGTTCCAAGCCCCCACGCGCCGTAAGCTTTAATGATCCCGGCCGATTCGTCCGATAGCAAGGGGAAGTTCAGGCCATACTTAGCGGCAAATTTGGCGTGGCTCGCTACTGAATCTTTCGAAATACCTACGACGTTTAACCCCTTCTCCTGCAAATAGCGATACTCATCGCGAAAACTACAGGCTTCAGTGGTGCAGCCCGGGGTATCGTCTTTGGGATAGAAGTACACGATCAACCATGTACCGGCAAACTCTGCTAACGACCGCGTGGCGCCGTTCTGGTCGGGGAGGGAAAATGCTGGTGCTTTGTTCATACGGTCACGATCTCCTATTAGCCTCAGTATAAGGTATGCCCCGTTCAAGACGAACCGGGAGCATAAGTGGTATAAATAATATGAACCCCTAAGCAAAGGTACATTCATGCCCGACCCTTCTTTTGAAACTCCCACTCCTCCCTCAATCCCGCCTTCGGCCACCGTCCGGCCTTTTGAATCGGCCGGCGGCCCGCCCACGCCACCGTCGGCGCCCCGCCGCAGCGGCAAAGGCAAGCTGCTGCTGGCAGTGCTCATCTTTGTGGTGTTGGCCGGCTCCGGCGGCGCGGCTTACTGGTGGTACGGCCAAAAACCGGTCGCCCAAACCCCTTCCACCCCGGTTACACCGGCGCCTGCCGACGGCCTTGAGCAGCCTCTACAAGAAGTCGACACCAGCCTTGGCGACGTCAACACCAATTTAAGCAATGTCGACGCCGGCCTCGACGACAAGCAGGGAGATCTCAGCGAATGAATATAAGGACTCTCATCCGCCACGCTACAGCGGCCGCACTCTTCGCGGCAATTCCCCTGGCTACAGCCAGCTCCATGACCGCCACACCCGTGCCGGCTGTTGCTACGGCGCAGACTCAGCGCATCGTCAACCTACAGACCAAGGGTTCGGCCGAGATCGACCGGCGCGTCGCCAACCTCAACGCCGCCCTGGCGAAACTCTCCGCCGGCACCAAGCTCAGCGCGGCCAACAAAGCCGCTCTTGCCAAGCAAATCCAGGATGAGCTCACCGGGCTGGCCGGCCTCAAGGCCAAACTGGCCGCCGACACCACCCTGGCCACCGCTCGCGCCGACGTCGCCAGCATCGTCACCGATTACCGTGTATACGTGCTGATGCTGCCCAAAGCCCGCCTGGTAGCCACTGACGACCGCTTCGGCGTGGCCGAAGACCGTCTGAACACCCTTGCTACCAAGCTCCAAGCCGCTATCACGGCCCGCAAGGCCAAAGGCAAGGACGTCACTGCTCTCCAGACCAGTCTCGATGACATGAAGGCCAAGATCGCCTCGGCGCAGTCCAAGACCACCGGTTTGGCCGATAAACTGCTCGCACTTTCTCCTAGTGACTACAACGCCAACCACGCCTCGCTCATAGCCTACCGCGACGCCCTCAAGGGCTCCCAGGCCGGCCTCAAAACCGCCCGGGATGATGCCCAGAGCATCATTACGGCTCTTAAGAATCTCAAGTAGCCGGCTCTAGACTTTGTTGCGCCGTCCGGTGATCATATTGTAGATAAACATTATCAGCGCGATTACCAGCAAAATATGCACCAGCCCGCCACCGATCTTGCCGATAAGGCCGATGAGCCACAGGACCAGTAGAACTCCAATTATTGTATAAAGCATTACAATCTCCTCATTACTCGAGCGATTTTGCGCTGTGCAGAGCCTTATTTCATTGTGCAATCTTACACAAGAATTATCAGCAATATACTAAGTGTTAGAGAAACGACCAAGCAGCCGTAAGCCTACGGGTGGCAGGGGTAAATATATCTCTGAACAAGCGGACGGATCGCGTTCGGACGCGTGAAGAGATATATTTTACTCCTGACAGGATCCGTGTGGTTAGGAACGTGTCGTCCTCTAGCACTCTTGACGCCAGAGTGCCAAACCACCTAAAATAACCTTATGACCCCCCGCCAAGAGCAAATCCTCCACGCCATCGTGCAAACCTACGCCAAGACCGCCGAGCCGATTGGCTCTATGGCGCTGTGCCAGCAGTTTGACACCTCCAGCGCCACCATCCGCGCCGAAATGGCCGCCCTCGAGCGCCAAGGCTACATCATGCAGCCCCACATCTCAGCTGGTCGTGTACCTACCGACAAAGGCTACCGCGCCTACGTAAACTCGCTCGGCGAGCCCGTCCACGACCGCCGGCACGAGCAAGCCATGGCCCGCCGCGTACAAGGCTCCGGCGAAGTCGAGCGCGCCATCAAAAACGCCGTCGAAAGCCTCGCGCACGTTACCTCCAACCTCGGCCTTGGCACCATCGCCGGCAATCTCTACCTCGCGGGTATGGCCGGCCTCTTCCAGCACCCCGAATTCCAGACCAGCCAGAGCGCCTACGAAGTCGCCCGGCTGCTCGACAGCCTCGACGAATGGCTCGAGGAAGCCGCGCCCGGCGATTCGGTGTCGGTCTACATCGGCCGCGAAAATCCCATCGGCCGCTCCAGCGGCGCCACGCTCATCATTAGCCGCTTCGAATCACCCTACAGCTCACGCAGCTACATCGGCGTACTCGGCCCCACCCGCCAAAACTACGGTTCCGTCATCGGCCTGGTAGAGTACACTGGAAAACTTCTAGAAGACGCCCTGAATTAACCCGGAGAACGCTATGTTCAAAAAAGACGATCAAGCCCAAAATGACGAATCTCAAAACGAGGTCCACGTCGAAACCCACACCGAATCCCATGTAAGCTCCGGCTCGGTAGACGGCGACCAGCAAGGCCGCATCGACGAGCTCACTGCCGACCTTCAGCGCCTCCAGGCCGAATTCCTCAACTACAAGCGCCGCGCCGAGGCCGACCGCGCCGATCTCCTGGCCCTTGCCAAGACCCGCGTCGTGCGCGAATTCCTGGCCGTCCGCGACAACTTCGACCGCGAACAAGCCAACCGCCCCGCCACCGTCGATCCGGCCTGGGCCACCTCCATCGACGCCATCCGCAATCAATTTGACCAAGTACTAAAAGGCCTGGGTGTCGAACAATTCGCCTCCAAAGGCCGGCCCTTCGACCCGCACTTCCACGAAGCCGTCGCCATGGAAGACGGAGCGGGGGACCACGAAGTCGTGCTCGAAGAGCTCCAGGCCGGCTACAAGCTGGGCGACAACGTATTGCGCCACGCCATCGTAAAGGTCGGCAAAACCACCGAGCCGCCGGCCGTATCCCTACAGCCTGAGGAGCCCGCTGCGCCCGTTGAGCCCGAAGTCGCCCCCGAAGCTCCGGCCGAAACCGAGGCCGGCGGCGAGGTCAAATAATGGCCGAATCCGCCCTGCGCACTCTCCCAGAGTTGCAATCCCGAGCCCTCCAAATCCGCGATCTCTACCGGCAGCTCAACGAAACCCGCGGACAAGCCGCCTAGACTCCGCGCGATTACGCTCAGGGCTTCGTGGCCGAAGCTTACGGAGTCGACCTAGGATCAGCCTACATTAAAACCACCGACGAACTTGAGGCTAAGATCCAGACTGGTCTCAACGACAAAGGCTAACATTTTTCGCGGGGGCATCCAAGACGCCTACTCCCGTTTTGAGCCTCTTACCCATGAGGTATAGTTAAAGCTAGTATGGAATTTCAAAATGAAAAACCAGAGGCAGCTAAGGAATGGCGCCCCGAATATAGTAAGTATGCCCAACTAGGACAAGACAGCTCCCCGCAAGAGCCTAGAATCGAATCTCCAGTGCCGCCAGAAGAATCAGAGATTACCATTGGCGAATATCATTTTAGCCTTTCCGAAAGCCAGAAACACGTAGTAGATAAGGAAGTAGGCGAGAGAAGGGACCGAATAGCCGAGGAAACTCGTGCGCTCGCCGAACTATCAGAAATGGTATCGCCATATAAAACGGATCATAACCGTCTAGTTGTCGACCCGGTTTCGATAATTGATAGGGCAAGCGCTGACCTCTCTATCACCCTTGATAGCCGCGTAGAAGAGTATCTTCGCTCGCCCATGGGCGCTTCGGATCGCAAGCTTGTTGAATTTCGGCGCGCCCTGGACGATCCAGATTCCCTACCCACTGGCCGTCGAGAAGAAATCGCCAAAGAATTAGATGTGCCGCTGGGAGGCATCAGGGCGCGCGTGCAGAGCAAACATGCCCAAACCCAAGAACTACGGCTGGATTCCGTTATCCGTTATCAGATCAGAAGTATCACCGACAGCGATGATAAACAGGCCGTAAAGGCAGAAGCCTCCTTGGCTGTCGATCGATTCGCTGAGCCCCTGGCCAATGCAGCCCAAATCCCCCTCAGTAAATTAAAGGATGTAGCTCAAGCAGCTGAGACGGATAACCCGTCTCAGCTAGTCGAGCATATTAAGGCATACGAAAAGGCACTGTCAGATGGCGTCGAAAGTCTAAGCGCTCTCTTCGAAGATACCGAGCTAGACAAATTAGCACCCATCCTCACAGGGTTGGCCCGGGGTTATGTGACGAAGGAAGAACTACTTCAAGGCCTGAGAAAGCATTATACGCGACCGCATGATATGGCGGCCACTGTGATCCGTACTGCTATGGAAGTTCGGCGGGCCACATTAAACTTGTTTGAAGATCCTTCGCTCAGAGGCATCATACTAGAGCCACAAGATATTCAGGCGGCACATTCCATTGATGACCAGCTTCGTAGAATCGCAGAAGCCACCGGTCGGCCCGTTGGCTCAGATATAGCGGATCGGGTGAGCAAAGCACACTTCATCAATCAATCCAAGCTACCTGAATACATTGACGAGGGCAATACTCCCTATATCCACTTTACCCCTCAGGCCAATGCAATATTCGAGTCCCAAGCCCTTCGTCCCGGTGCGCATGAGTCGGTCATTAATACTACCGGGGCTCATTCCCGGGGGGTACATTGGGCAAAATTCGGTGCTGGTTACGAAGATGCCGTAGCCGTATATGCAAAGTATTCCCGAGCTACAACCTTGGAGAATCTTGCACGGCCTCCACGAGACCCAATGGGGATAGCCGTTGTGTATCCCCTGGAACGTATTGCCGCTGTCTCGCCTCTGCGCAACGAAAGAAAGATACTCTCACCGACCGGCGCCCATGCGGCCTCGGACGCAACATTTCGTGATACCGACGGCGGCTTAGATCACGAATACCCTCTCGAATACGGCTATATCGTCCCGTTATATTCCCGCGACCAAGTGCCATTTGAGGAGGATAAAAATGGGGACAGGATTATCAAACCTTACGCCGAGCCGATAAAAGATGCCCTCCGCCGAGCCGGGCATTATGACGAAGCATGGATCGAAGCTCACGTGATTGATAGTATTGAGCCGTATATCGACGGTGTCTTTGGCGGCACGGCTTATATTGAGCTTGCAGTGGATGAAGCGCAGCGCCGAATGAGCACCCAGAATCCTCGCCCAAACCTACTTGTGCCTGCCACCACTCGAGGAGGTAGCTGGGAGACATTGGACGGACGTGGGAATGTCGGCGCCCCTGTGATCGAACATCTTATAGAGATACCTGCCGATGCTCGGCAATGAGAGTCGGAGCTCGATTAGCACTCTTGACGTCCGAGTGCTAATTTCCTAAAATAACGAAGTATAAGCAATCGTCTCGAACGAGTGCTAAAATAGTTACGAAATTCTTCCACCAACCGTTACTTATTAGGAGAACCACCACACATGGGTAAAATCATTGGAATTGACCTCGGAACCACCAACTCGGCCATGGCCGTCATGGAAGGCGGCCAGCCAACCATCATCGCGAACGCCGAAGGCAACCGTACCACGCCGAGCATCGTCGCCGTCAGCAAGACCGGCGAGCGGCTGGTCGGCCAGGTAGCCAAGCGCCAGTCCGTCATCAACCCCGACAACACCATCTTCGAGGTCAAACGCCTGATCGGCCGCAACTTCGAGGACGCCGAAGTCCAGCGCGACGAAAAGCACATGCCGTACAAGATCGTCAAAGGCAACGGCGGCATCAAGGTCAAAATGGGCGACAAAGACTATACCCCCGAAGAAGTCTCGGCCATGATCCTCGGCAAGCTCAAGGCCGACGCCGAAGCCTTCTTGGGGCAGCCCGTCACCGAGGCCGTCATCACCGTGCCGGCGTACTTCAACGACGCCCAGCGCCAAGCCACCAAGGACGCCGGCAAGATCGCCGGCCTCGAGGTCAAGCGCATCATTAACGAGCCCACCGCCGCCGCTCTCGCCTACGGTCTCGACAAGAAGAAAGAAGAGAAAATCATCGTCTACGACCTCGGTGGCGGTACCTTCGACGTCTCGGTGCTCGAGCTCGGCGACGGCGTATTTGAGGTCAAATCCACCAACGGCGACACCCACCTCGGCGGCGCCGACTTCGACCAGACCATCATGGCCCACCTCATCGAGGAGTTCAAAAAGCAAGAAGGTGTCGACCTCGGCGCCGATAAGGCCGCCGTCCAGCGCCTCAAGGAAGCCGCCGAAAAGGCCAAGATCGAGCTCTCCACCACCACCGAGAGCGAAATCAACCTGCCGTTCATCACGGCCGATGCCAACGGCCCCAAGCACTTCACCCTTATGCTCACGCGCGCCAAGCTCGAGCAGCTCGTCGGCGAGCTCATCGACCGCACCGCCGGCCCCTGCGAAGCCGCTATCAAGGACGCGGGCCTCAACAAATCCGACATCAACGAGATCATCCTCGTCGGCGGTATGACCCGCATGCCGGCCGTCCAGGCCAAGGTCGAAGCCCTCTTCGGCAAGAAGCCCCTCCAGGGCGTGAATCCCGACGAAGTCGTAGCCGTGGGCGCCGCGGTCCAGGGCGGCGTGCTGGCCGGCGACGTCAAGGACGTCCTGCTGCTCGACGTGACCCCGCTCTCGCTCTCCATCGAAACCATGGGCGGCGTCGCCACCCGCATGATCGAGCGCAACACCACTATCCCGACCAGCAAGAGCCAGGTCTACTCCACCGCCGCCGATTCGCAGACCCAGGTCGAGATCAACGTGCTGCAAGGCGAACGCGAGTTTGCTCAAGACAACAAATCCCTCGGCCGCTTCGTGCTCGACGGCATCCCGCCCGCGCCCCGTGGCGTCCCGCAAATCGAGGTCACCTTCAACATCGACGCCAACGGCATCGTCAACGTCAAAGCCACCGACAAAGGCTCCGGCAAAGAGCAGCACGTCACCATTCAAAACTCCGGCAACCTCAGCGAGGATGAAGTGAAGCGCATGCAGCAGGAGGCCGAAGCCAACGCCGAAGGCGACAAGGCTCGCAAAGACCTCATCGAAGCCCGCAACCACCTCGACAGCCTCGTCTACACCGCCGAAAAGACCCTCAAAGACGTCGGCGATAAGGCCCCGGCCGAGGACAAGACGGCCGTCGAAGAGGCCATCACAGCCGCCAAGGCCGAGCTCGAGTCCGACGACAAAGCCAAGCTCGAGAAGCTCGCCAATGACCTCAGCGAAAAGATGCAAAAAGTCGGCGCGGCCATGTACGCCGCCGGCGGCCCCGAAGGCCCGGCCGCTCCCGGCACCGAAGGCGCCCCCGAAGAAGTCGGCGCTCACGAGACCGACGGCAAAACCGACGCCAAAAAGGCCGATGATGCCCCGGTCGAAGGCGAAGTCGTGGATGAGGGCGGCCCGGACAAGAAGTAACAAATATGCTCTCACCTACGCAGCTAAGCAAGATCAGCGCAAGCACTCCGCCGCCGGATATCGCTACTAAAGTCATTGCGATTGACGGCGGCGGGGGAGCCGGCAAGACTACCCTTGCCTCCGGTCTCTCAGCTCAGCTTGGCGGCATGCCGATCGTTCATATCGACGATTTTATCAGTGGCGCCCAAGCGCCCGATGTCTGGTGGCAGCGCCTATGCGACGATGTTCTCAAGCCGCTGGGTCAAAATCAAACCGCTCATTACCAACGCTTTGATTGGGACGCCAATCAACTTGCCGAATGGCACGACATAGCTCCGGGTGGAACGGTCATTCTCGAGGGCGTTTCCTCACTGCGGCCCGAATTTAGGCCCTATCTAAGCTATGGTATATGGATCGAGACTCCTGAAGCCGTACGAATTGACCGGGCTCTTGCTCGAGGGCAGCACGGGATCGAACAGTGGCGAGAGTGGGCAAAATGGGACGCGAACCACCTTGCTCGGAATAAGCCTGATAAATACGCCGATCTCGTAGTTTATGGGGGAAATTGATCGGTTTTTGTTCGCTTTCAGCCTCGAATCATGCTAAACTAAGAGCATAGCAAAG
Source organism: Patescibacteria group bacterium (assembly GCA_028288925.1). Lineage (GTDB taxonomy): Bacteria > Patescibacteriota > Saccharimonadia > UBA4664 > UBA4664 > RYN-427. Next base: position 21,880 of record JAQGHG010000004.1, read on the forward strand.
GGGAGAAATCAGACATGGACAAGCAGATTATGCAAGCACAAGATGGTTTTGAAAATATCAAACGCAACAAAAATGGTATTGAATTCTGGTGGGCCCGCGAACTCATGCCGTTGCTCGAGTACACTAAATGGGAAAACTTCCTAAAAACCATCGAAAAAGCCAAGATTGCTTGCGCTGAATCCGGCCAAAATATCGAGGATCAATTTCCCGGCGTCAGGAAGATGATCGAGCGAGGTAAAGGAGCTCAATTCGAAGTCGATGATATCGCCCTCACCCGCTACGCCTGCTATCTCATCGCCCAAAACGGCGACCCGCGTAAAAAGGCCATCGCGCTGGCTCAAACCTACTTCGCTACCCAGACGCGCAAGCAAGAGCTCACCGGGCAACGCCAAAAAGAACTCGAACGTCTCGACGCCCGCCACAAATTACGCGAAACCGAGAAGCGTTTCTCTGGCGTAATCGTCGAGCACGGCGTCGATCAGAAGGGTATCGCAGAAATCCGCGGCGCCGGCGATCAAACCCTATTCGGTGGCCACAACACCGCTTCCATGAAGCGCCGGTTGGGCGTCAAACCTGCCAAGCCCCTGGCCGATCACCTGCCCACCGTCACGCTCAAAGCCAAAGATCTAGCCGCCGAAATGACCACAGTAAACACTCTGGAGAAAGATCTTCAAGGCAAAGACCCCATCAAAACGGAGCATATAGACAACAATCAGGCGGTTCGCCAGGCGCTCGGTGAGCGCGGAATTCAGCCTGAACGACTACCCGCCGCTGAAGATATCCAGAAGATCGAGCGCCGCATCCAGAAAGAAGATAAACTAGCACCATGAGCAATCCAAAATGACCAAGCGTTCCAGATTGACAACCATCCATAAGTTCGTTAATGTAAAGGCAAGTCACCCCGTTTGGTCTCCTGCCCTGCGGGGCTTTTGTTTGGAGGAAGTCCTATGATCGTCTACATCGATGGCGAAAACGCCGTTCACCAGCTCGTCGACGCGCTGCGGCGGATGCGGCGACTTGATACGCGCGAACAATTATTGGGCTTCGATGTCGCCGAGCTCGTGCATCAACTAGTGGGCAAGCGCGATATTACCATCAAGTACTACAACACCAGCCTCAAAGTGGTCAAAACCACCCCCGAGCTCGAACAGCGTAGCCAAGATATGGTGTCGTGGATGCGCCGCTGGGATAACCATCTGGCCAAACAAGATATCCAGGTGATCACGGCCGGCAAGCTCATGGCCCGCGACGGCGTCATCTGTCGCAATTGTGGCCACCGCGAGCCAGTATTCCAGGAAAAAGGCGTCGACGTGCGCCTGGCCGTCGACCTGCTAGTGGACGCCGAGACCGATAAAATGCAGGTCATCTGGAGCTCCGACGCCGACCTGCTGCCGGCCGTCCAGGCCGCCAAGAGCCGGGGCGCGCGTATCAAAAACCTCGCCCACAAAGACGCGCTCAATTGGGCACTGGCCCGGCAGTGCGGCGAGTGGCAGACCTACAGCGACAAGCAGCTCATTAAACTGGCTGATAACATGATTGAGAAACCCCATGCCGACTAAACGCGATTATTACGAAATTCTAGGCATCAGCAAATCGGCCACCGCCGACGAGATTAAACGCGCCTACCGCAAGCTCGCCATGCAGCACCACCCCGACAAACACGGCGGCGACGATGCCCAATTCAAAGAACTCGGCGAGGCCTACGAGACGCTCAAGGATCCGCAAAAACGGGCCGGCTACGACCAATACGGCCACGCCGGCGCCCAGGGTAACCCCTTTGGCGGTGGCGGTCAGCCGGGTGGGGGAGCCGGCTTCGGTGGTTTCGGCGGCGCCGAAGGCTTTGACTTTGGCGACATTCTCAACCAGTTCATGGGTGGCGCCGGCGGCCAGCGTAGCCGGGGCCCAGCCCGCGGCCGCGATCTGGAGGTAGCCGTTACCATCGACTTTGCCGAGGCCGTCTTCGGCGTCGAAAAAGACCTCAACCTCACCTCCGACGACAGCTGCGAACACTGCGGCGGTGACGGCGCCGAGCCCGGCACCAAGCTCAAAACCTGCGACACCTGCCACGGCCAGGGGCAAGTCGTACACGTGCAGCAAACCATTCTCGGCGCCATCCAGCAGGCCAGCATCTGCCCCAAGTGCCAAGGCCGCGGCAAGATCCCCGAGAAGCCCTGTACCATCTGCCATGGCAACGGTATCCAGCGCCGCGCCCGCAAACTCCAGGTGCGCATCCCCGGTGGCGTCGACAACGGCGCCACCATCCGCCTCACCGGCCAGGGCGCGGCCCCCAAGGGCGGCGGCCAAAAAGGCGACCTCTACGTGGTCATCCGCGTGCGCCCCGACCGCCGCTTCGAGCGCGACGGCCGCGACATCCTGTCCGAAGTCGCCGTGCCCATGGTTCACGCCGCGCTCGGCACCGAGGTCAGTGTCGAAACCGTCGACGGCCCCATCACCCTCAAGATACCGGCCGGAACCCAATCCGGCAAAGTCTTCAAGCTCTCCGGCCATGGCGTGCCGAGCCTCAACGGCCGGCCCCGCGGCGATCACCTCGCTACCATCACCGTCGAAACCCCCACCAAACTCTCCGCCAAGCAGCGCGAACTCCTCGAGGAACTCGCTGTCGATTCGGGCAAAAAAGGCTTCTGGAAGCGCTAATTTGGGCTCGTGCTACCGGTTTGGAATCCCAAACACCGAATTCTGCCCCAGGTAAGTCGGCAGGTGCCCGTCCCATTTCTCAATCGCCTGCTTTTGCAGAATCTCCGGCGTCAAGCTGGCCTTCTGAGCGGCCTGGGCCTCAGCGTCTTTTTGGGCTTGCTGTAGGGTAAACTGTGCCCGCTCGGCATTCTGCTGGGCTACCTGCTTCTGTTCAATCGCCTTAGCGAAATCGGGGCTAAACTGAAAGTCCACGATCGACAAATCGTCCACCACGATGCCGCGCGATTCCAGCCGGCTCTTGAGGCTCGTTACCACGTCGTTCTTGACCTCGGCCCGGTTGGTGATGAGCTGCGCCGCCGTAAATTTGGCGCTGGCCGACTTGAAGACCTCCTGCACCGCCGGATCCACGATCCGCACCTTGTAATCCGGTCCGAGCCGGCGGTGAATATCCGAGATTCGTCCCCGGTCCAGGTGGTAGTTGAGCGCCAGCACCGAGCTCACATCCTGGAGGTCATTGGTGGCCGCCTGGGCCCGCGATTCTTCCTTTTGCACCCGCACATCATAGACCGTCACTTGCTGCCACGGCACCTTAAACGCCAAACCCTCGCCCATCTCCCGGCCCGTGACTTGGCCAAACTGCGTCACGACCCCGACCTTACCCGTCCCCACCGTTACGACCACGGTCGTCACCAGCCAGAGCAGCAGGGCCACCGCCATCACGGCAATAATAATACGTTTCGTCACACCGGCGGACATCTGATAATTGGGCTTCATACACCTACATTTCTTATAGCCTCATAGTATACTAACCCCATGACGTTCCTCAACCGCCTTCGAGCTCTCGATAAACGCCTACGCGTCATGCTTATCGCCACAGGCATGCTTATCGTGCCCCAGCTCGGTCAATTCCTCGCCATCCGCGATCTCAACACCACCGGACACGAAGGTACGATAGCCTTTTTCTTCCTGGTGGTGGGCGTCTTCACCATACCCACCAGTCTCATCGTCAGCAGCTCAATTATCTATGTCGCCCGCAAGCACATTCGCGAGCAAGAACGCGTCGTCTTGCTGGGAGCTCTCAACTTGCTCATTATCCTCAACCTCGTGTGGTTCTTCGTCCACCAATGCAGTTGGTCGCAGGTCTTCGGTATCGCCTTGCGCACCTGCCATCAGTAGGGTGGTATACTGATGCTAACCATAAGCGTCAACCCCTATGACCATGCCGTCCATCCCCATCCTCAACGCTAATATTATCGTCATCCTCATCTTGGTGGCGATGGGGATCTATGGTCTGCTGGCCGGCAAACAGCGGCTGCGCATCCTCATCCTGAGCGTCTACGTAGGCATCGTGCTGGCCGAACAGCTCAGCGACCTGGTGCGCCCAATCTTGCATATGATCAGCCCCGAGCAAGTCAGCTGGGTGCTCCTAGCAGTACCAATCCTAATATTCGGCTTCATCGGCGTGGTGCACGGCAAAAATCACGACCGGGGAGCCACCGTCGCCAACATCATCGTCGGCTTCCTCACCGGCGGGCTCATCATCTCCAGCGCTCTCCACCTGCTGCCCACCAGCCAGATGGCCGCCATCGACAGCGAATCCTTTATCGCCATGAGCCTCCAGCAGTATCATCTCTGGATCCTCGGCGGCCTGCCCATCGTGGCGCTCTTGCTCGGCTTTATGAAGGGCGAGAAGCATCATTAGTTGACAAAAAGTTGAAACAGGGCACAATAGAAATCCGGCTATCGAACGAAATGGGCTGAGATGGACGAAAGTTTGCTCGAGGCTTACCCCGGTGGAATGCTGGTGCGGCCGGCCTTCGCGGGGATGGCTCGCTTTATCGATTTGAACCTGCGGCTCCAACGCATTGTTCGCCGGGCCTCCGTGCCCGGCCGCGATCATTACGAAAATGACGGTGAGCACAGCTTCATCTTGAGTACGGCCGCAGTCTACTTGGCCGTACTGGGAGCCGATAAGTTCGAAGATATCGATCTTCTGAAGGTCGTCGTTTACGCGCTCTTTCACGACTTGGTCGAGGTGTACGCCGGCGATGTGGTATGGGGGGACCCGACCCACAATAAAAGCGAAGCCGAACACAGCGCCCTTTTGCAGATCGAGGAAGAGTTCCCCGAATTCCCCGAGCTGGGCAGATGGATCAGAGCGTACGAGAAGCTAGAAGACCAGGAAAGCGTCCTGGTGAAGGGCCTCGACAAAATCGCCGCCACCATCGTCATTTACCTATCTGGAGGAAGGAGCTGGCGCGAGCACGGGCAGACGCAGAAGTTCATCATGGACACACTGCTGGAAAAGATAGGAGAACTGCCTGACATCCCCCTGCTCGGTGAGCTCCTCATGGATCTCCTGAGCTTGCTCAACCTCCACCCCGAAATGTTCGCGCCCGCTACCGACTGAGAGGCCATCCGAGGAACGATAACGACCGTCCCTCGGATGGCCGTTATCGTTAAGGCGGCCGCCGATCAGCAGCTTAAGCGTTGCCATATTTGCACAATTACGGTATTATAGACCAGTTAAAAACCAGATGGGGGCCCATAGCTCAGTTGGTTAGAGCAGCTGCCTTTTAAGCAGCGTGTCCTGGGTTCGAGTCCCAGTGGGCCCTCCAGCAATTATTGTTAAAAAAGACCCTCCAAGGGTCTTTTTTGGTATCATTACCCCGTATGCTAAATGATAAATTCGTAATTCTCTCAGGTGTTCTCACCGTGGCCGGCGCGGCCGGTTACGCTTACGAGACACTTAAGGGCCGCAATCAACCCAACCGCGTCACCTGGGCGATGTGGGCGCTAGCGCCCATGATCGGATTTTTCGCGCAGCTTAGCCAAGGGGTGGGTTTGCAAAGCATCCTCACGTTCTCGATGGGCTTTGGGCCGCTGTTGGTCCTCGCCGCCTCCTTCGCCAACCGCAAAGCGTATTGGAGACTCACAAAATTCGACCTCTTGTGCGGCTCAATTTCGCTCGTGGCACTCGCACTTTGGGTACTTACCGGCAAAGGGCTGGTCGCGATCGTGTTAAGCATCGCCGCCGACTTATTCGCCGCCATTCCCACTATTAAAAAATCCTACCAGGACCCCGAATCAGAAAGCGGTTTCCCGTTCCTGGTGGGTGCGGTCGCGGGTATCATTACGCTGCTTACGATCAATGTCTGGACCGTGTCAAACTCAGCCTTCGGCGTCTATGTATTGCTTACTGACTCCCTCATAGCCGGTCTCGTGCTGTTTCCGGGCTTGAGATTTAAGGCGAAGCACCAGGCGCACATAACTCACGAGAAGCCATAACATCGCTAGCCTGGTATTACTAGTTAGTGGCAAATTGACCACTATACCGCTACAATAATCCAGGAAATTGACGGAGGGTGAGGAAGCCCTTCGCCGTGCGCCGAAATACCAAAATCAGCCTCATCTTCGGAGCGCTTTTAGCCGGCGTAATGTTGGGGCGGTTTGGGTTCACGTTCGGTGTCAGCTTGCTGCCTGTAGTCGTCGCGGCCTGCGCCGCGCTATTGCTTGGTCGCACGCGTTTGGCGCTGGGCGGCCTCCTGGCGCTGGCGTTAGTGTTGGGGCTCTGGCGCACCGGCGCCTGGACAGCCGACCGAGCGCAGCTCACCAGCCTCATCGGCCAGAATGTGACCGTGACCGGCACCATTATCGACGACCCCTCGCTCAGCGACAAAGGCCTGCTCACCTTCAAGCTCGGGTACCTCAAGCTGGGCGGCCGCGACCTGCCCGGCGA